>JBKBMT010000019.1:0-44698 GCA_046295655.1 Gemmobacter sp.
GGCGGCCGGCTGCACCAGCGCGCCCAGAACCCCCCGCGTCTCCAGGTCTCCCAGAACCTCGACCAGCTGGTCGACCGTGCGGCAATAGGCGTCGGTCGCCATGTCGCGGACCGGCTGGGTCGGGCCGGTCCGCATCGTCTCGCCCTCCATCTGCGCGCGGCGCAGCAGCAGCCGCGCCCGCTCGAACCGCTCCCGGTCGAAAGCCTCCATCGCCGTCATGGCGTCCCTCCTGCCAGCGTGCCTGCGATCACGAACCCCACCCAGGCGGCGACCAGAAGCCCGATCCCCGCCAGGATGTCCCCCGCCCGGCTGGCCTCCAGCCGGGCGAGGCGGCGCCAGAAGCGCCCCATCAGACCCCCCGCAGCTTCGCGGCCGACCCGGCGCGGAACGCCAGGCGCTCGCTCGGCGCGATCTCGACCGGCGCGCCGGTCTGCGGGTTGCGTCCCGTGCGGCCGGCCATGCGGCGGAGCTCGAACGTGCCGAACCCGTGCAGCCGCACCTTCGCGCCCTGCCCGGTGGCGGACAGGATCGCCGCGATCGCGGCATCCAGCGCCCGGTTGGCATCGGCCTTGCTCATGAAGGCCGCCGTCGCCATCCGTTCGGCCAGGTCGGCCTTCGTCAGGGTCTTCGTCATGGCTCGTCTCCTCTGGTTGCGAGCGGTGGAAAGGTCAGGCTCAGGACCGCCGACACCCCGTCGGCGTCGAGATACAGCGACACCGCCAACCCGTCCTCGTGGGGGGGGCAGAGCCGCCAGCGCCGCGATCGCGGCGCGCAGCACGGCGTCGAGCGCGCGCAGCGCCGGCAGGTCCAGGGCCTCGAGATCGAGGGGGGTCATGGGACCGACCTCCGTGAAGCGCTCGACACGATCCCCTCCAGCGCGTCCCGCCAGTCCCGGGCATCCATGCTTCCGGACGGCGCCATCACGCGGCCTCCGCCGAGCGGTAGACACAGACCCCGTCCACGAACATCATGATCGGGGCGACGGGATCGCGACCGGGCCGGTGGGGGAAGGCAACGCATGGCAGAAGAACCACGCATTCGCCCTGTCGTGCTGGACCCGGCCACGATGCACTGGATGCTGCCAGCGGCAGCACTCCATAGGCTGGACGCCCTGGCGCATCTCGCAGGTACCGACCCTCTGGGGTCAGGTCGGCCGCTTCCGGCCGGACACCGGCAAGATATTCTTGCAGCGCTGCTCGCGCATCTGCTCCCGGACGACACAGAAGAATTCCGGCCCGAAGCCTTTGAAACCCTTGATTTGCGACAGCGAGAGTATCTGGCGAACCTGATCCACCAGGCGCGGGCGGCGCTGCGAGCAGGCAGGCCGAAGCGCCCGCCACCCTGCTGGGATTTCCGCCACATAGGCGTGCCACATGGGCCAACCTGCTGGACCGGGGCTGGATCCCGATGCAGCCGGGCTGGAAGGCCGTTCTGCGACCCTAGCCATCACGCGGCCTCCTTCGTCTTCGGCGGGCGGGGGATATGGCGCGGCCATTCGAGGTCGGAGGGCCAGTTGGCGCCGAACCAAGCGAAGATGCGGTCCCGTCGATGCAGCGTCATGGACGCGTCTCCGCGTGCCAGCTTGCTCAGAAATGCACCCCGGCCGGTCGCATAGAGGCTCACCGTGCTCAGCGCGAGGTTGCGATGCGCGCGGTATCTCTCGGCGAGAAAAAGTATGTTTCCTATGTCTAGATTGGCGCTCATGCCATCATAAATGATGGCATACATGCCAAGTCAAGTGGAATTGCGGATGGAAGCCGAATTTGGCACATTTGCCAGTATGGAAAAGCGCGAGATCCTCGACGCGATCAGTCAAGGGCTGAAGAAGACTGGCTTGACGGACGCCGAGGCCTCGATGCGCGCTGTCGGCAACCCCCACCTGATCACGAACATCAAGCGTAAGAGGTACGGCCTGCCCTCGGTCGAGAACTTGGCGGCCCTGGCCGAGGTTCTGCGCCTCGACTTCCATTTCGGCCCGCCCCGCGCCGCGGACGCCGAGCCGGTGCTGCGCATCGCGGATGCCGACTATGCGGCGATCCCGCGGCTGGATGTGGAGCTGTCGGCCGGCGACGGGGCATCGGCGGCCGGGGGCGACGAGCTCGGGCGCCTGGCCTTCCGCCGCGACTGGCTGGCGCGCATCGGCGTGCCGCCGCGCCGGGCGGTCCTGGTGGGCATCCGCGGCGACAGCATGGCGCCCCGGCTCAGCGACGGCGATCTCGCGCTGATCGACCGCGGCCGCCGCACGCCGCGCCCCGGCCGCGCCTTCGCCTTCACCGACGTCACCGGCGACACCCGCGTGAAATACATCGAGCGCGTCGGCGAGGTGCTGCTGATCCGGTCCGAGAACACCGGCTACGGTCTCGAGATCCGTAGCGGCGGCGACCTCGAGCTTCTGAAGATCCACGGCCAGGTTGTCTGGTCGGGGCATCTGTGGGAGAGGTGAGCGATGGAGATGGTGCTGATCTGGCTGGTGCTCGCGGTCATCGTCGGCTTCTGGGCCGACCGCTGGGATCGGCGGGGCTGGCTGTAGCGCGTGCTCGCGCTCCTGGTCAGCCCGCTGATCGCCGGCCTGATCCTCGCGGTCGCCGGGCCCCACGGCCGCGCCTGCCCGCATTGTCGCAGCACCGTGCCGCTCGCGGCGACCGCCTGCCGCCACTGCGGCCGCGACCTGCCAGCGGTCGTGTCAGCCACCTCCCCGCCTGTCGCACCGCCTCCGCCCTGCTACCCGATCCGGTTCTCGGACGACGATCCAAGATCGCGCCCAAAGACGTAGGAGAGCAGGGCCCGCCCTGACTTCATGGCTTCATGACTTCATGATTTCATGATCGGCCGAGCCGTCGCATCGCAGCTCGTCGCCCCCGGAAACCGCGAAAGTCAGTTCCCAGTTCGCGCCCGGGTTTCGCCCCGGTTTCCGACCGCTCTTTCCTTATATGTCAATGGCTTGCGGCGAACTTGGAACGGCCGCGCGAACTTGGAACGCCAGTTCCCAGTTCGGCACCCCTCCGAGGCCGCGTTTCCCCTCTTCCCACGCCCTGCCGCGCCGGGATTTTCGCCGTGTTACAAGGGGTTTAAACGTCCGGTCTGCCCCGGCCCCCTGCGCCCTCAATCCGCCCTCGCCGCCGCCCGATTTGCCCGTTTGTGCAAAACCCCCCTCCTCTCTCCCGCACCCGGCAATCCGCATCTAACCCTCTGATCTAAAACCCATCCGCGCCCTTCCGCCCTCACCCGGCCGCTTCCGCCGCTTTGTGCCAAACCGTCTGTCAGACAACACCGCAAGTATCTTCTCGCGGCAATCTATACCGGCCGGACGGTGGCCGCGGCGGTGTTCATCCTGCTGCCGATCACGCCTGCGACGGTTCTGGTATTCTCGGCGATCATGGGTGCGCTCTGGCTTGCGACTGTGCCGCTGACTTCGGGCCTTGTCGCGCATATCTGGGGCATCCGCTACATGGGCACGCTTTACGGCTTCGTGTTCCTCAGCCACCAGATCGGCGGCTTCCTGGGGGTCTGGCTGGGCGGGCGGATGTATGACATCACCGGCGACTATACCGCCGTCTGGTGGGTCGGGGTCGGCGTCGGGGCGCTGTCGGCGCTCGTGCATCTGCCGGTGCGCGAACGCCGCGATCCGCTGCCGGTAGCGGCCTAGGGCAGCAGCACCGTTGCCCCGGTCGTCGCCCGCGCCTCGAGCACGCGGTGCGCCTCGGCCACGCCGGCCAGCGGATAGCGCTGGTCGATGCGGATCCTCACCGCCCCCGACAGCACCTTGTCGAACAGGTGCCGGGCCATGGTCTGGGCATCCTCATGTCGTGCTATGTGGGTGAACAGTGTCGGCCGGGTGATCTGCAGTGACCCCTTGGCCGCAAGCGTGGCCAGGTTCAGCGGCGGCACCGGCCCGGAGGCATTGCCGAAAGAGATCATCATGCCGACCGGCCGCAGACAGTCGAGCGATCCGTCGAAGGTCGAGGCGCCGACCGAATCCATCACCGCATCCACACCGCGGCCGTCGGTCAGACGGCGCACTTCGGCCACCCAGTCGCCAGTGCGATAGTTGATCGCATGTTCGGCACCGTGTTCCAGCGCCAGCGCGCATTTCTCGTCCGTGCCTGCCGTCGCGATCAGGTGTATCCCCTCGGACCGCGCCCACTGGCATGCGATCAACCCGACGCCCCCGGCTGCGGCGTGAAACAGCACCGTGCTGCCGCGGGGCAGCGGCACGGTTCGGTGGAACAGATACTGCACCGTCAGGCCCTTCAGCATCATCGCTGCCCCGGTCTCGAAATCGATCCCCTCGGGCAGTTTACATACGGCCGCGGCAGGCATCACCCGCGCCTCGGCATAGGCGCCGGGCGGCTGGCTGGCATAGGCGGCGCGGTCGCCCGGCTTCAGATGCGTGACGCCCGCGCCCACCGCCTCGACCACCCCGGCCGCTTCCATCCCGAGCCCGGCGGGCAGCTGCATCGGGTAAAGCCCGCTGCGCTGGTAGATGTCGATGAAGTTCAGCCCTATGGCGAGATGGCGGATACGGATCTGGCCGGCGCCCGGTTCGCCCACCGCGGCTTGCTCGACTTCCAGAACCTCCGGCCCGCCGTGGGCCCGGATCACGACCCGTTGTGCCATTGTCGCCTCCCCTTCCGATGCGGGATGAGTGTGAAGCGCCGCAGCGGAAAACGGAAGCGGTCAGATCTCGCCCGACGCCGGCCCCAGAAGCCGCATCCGCCGGAGTGTCGCGGCCGGATAGGCCGGATCCTCGCGCACCCGTTCAAGGCTGAAGTCGGGCTCCAGCCGACACAGCCTGACGCGGGCTCGGTCGGCCTTCTCGCGCTGTCCGGTCGCAAGATAGAGAAACACCAGGTGGCGCAGGGCAGCGCGAAAACTGGGGGCGCGGGCATGGGCCGCCTCGTAATGGGCGATGGCGGCCTCCAGATCGCCGCCCGCCAGTGCGGCAAGCCCGGACAGCGAATCCCACCAGTGGCGTATTGCGGTCCGGCCGGCGATCTGCCCGCCGCGCCCGGCATGCTGCCGTGCCGCCTCGGTCTGCCCGGCCTGAAGCGCCGCACCCGCGGCCGCGGCATGGGAAAAGGCGTTGTCGGGGCTGAGCGCCATGGCATCGCGGGCAAGGACCGCCCCCACCTCTCCGTCTCGGTCCAGCATCACCCTGACCTGGCTCACCAGCGCGAGGACCAGCGGATTCGCCCCGTCAAGCTCCAGCGCCTTGCGCGATGCCTCGTCCGCTTCGGCGCGCAGCCGGTCGAGTTCCGTCTCGGTCCGTTCGATCGCCATGATCTGCCGCAGCAGACCGCGCCAGGCATGGGCCCGCCCGGTTTCCCGAAGCCCAAGCGCGCGCTCGATCTGGCGGTCGGCGCGGCGCAGCCGATCGGCATCGAAGGTGAACATGTCGCGCACCGACTGGCTGAGCAGTGCCTCGGCCGCATGGTCCGGCACCCGCGAGGCCGCGGCCAGCCGCGGCAGCGCGGCCTGTGCGGCCTCGGCAGCCTGGAAGGTCAGGGCAGGAAGCGTGCCGCCCGAAAGCGCGTCCGTCTCTCCCAGCGTCAAGGTCGCCTGACGCGACCACAGGATCTGGCTGCTGCCCAGTGTCCCGAGGGCTACCATCACATGCAGACGATCGTCGTCCGGCGCGGCCTGCACGGCCAGCACCAGACCGCCCGCCATCGTGTCCATCCGCGCGAGTGCCCCGTTCTGGCCGAACACATCGACCGCGGCGAATTCCGTGACCATCCGGGCGATCGCATCAGCGAGCGCGACGGCGACGAAGCCGCCCAGCCCGGACGGCACCTCGCCCATTCGGATCAGCAGCGGGATCGCCGCACGCGCCTCGGGCAGGTCCCGCGCGCCGCCGCGCTCTGCACCATCCATGTTCAGCGCAGGATCGGCCCGGATCCGACCGCGTTCCTCGCGCAGCCAGGCCTCGAAGGCTTCGTCGCGGATATCCAGCCCTTCGAGGAATTCGCGCCCGGCGGCAAGGTGTAGCCGCGCTGTCTCGGTATCGTCGTCCAGATCGGTGCTGACCTCGCCCAGCGCCACGCTGTCGCGGTCGGCCAGCAGGATGCCGGCCTCGTTCCCCAGCGCTCGGCGGATCTCCACCAGCGACTGACGCAGGCTTCCGCTCGCCTGTTCCTGCCCCCGATCCGACCACAGCCGCGCCTCGAGCCACCGGCGCGGACGGCGCCGGCCCGGCGTGCGGCACAGCAGCGCCAGCAGCGCACGCGACTTGGCGCCGCGCGGGGTCAGGTCGTGCCCCCCGGGGCCCTCTACCGCGAAATCTCCCACCATCCGAATGCGGATCACGCATCGCCTCCCCGGCCCGCGAGCGGATGCGGCCTCCTGCTCGCCTGCGCGGCGGTCCCGTCCGTCCGCCCGGTTCCATGTTAACCCAGCCCGGACACAAGGCAATCCGCGTGAAAACCGCGTCAAAGCCGGATGGCCCGTGCTGACGGGGGTTTGCGCAGGCCTTCCCCTGCGGCACTCTGAAGCCGAACCGCATCAGTCGGGACAAGGGGGGACGCAGCATGCCGCTTCTCGGCCACCATGGCCATCACGGCCACCATGGTCATCACGGCCATCATGGTCATCATGGTCACCACGGACATCACGGCGCGGCCCCCGGTGCCGGCTCTCCGCTTCTGGCCACCGCCATGGCGCTGACCGCCGAGGCGCTGACCGGCTACTGGGACGGCACAGGAACGGCGCCGGCGGGCGGACCGGCGACGCCTTGGGCCCATCTGCGCGGACTTCAGCCGGATGCCCGGGCGGCTGTCCTCCATCACGAAGCCATGTCGCTGTTTTCGGTCGAGCCGGACGGATCGGGTGCATTCGCGCTGATGCAGGGTTCCGGCAAGCGCCTGACGCTGACCCCGCCGACCGTCGCGCATCTGATCGGCGAGCCCATGCAGCAGGTCCGCGCTGCCATGGACCTGCGCGCCGACCGTCTGCCCGAGATCCTGGTTCAGCGCGACGATCTGCTGTCGTTCTTCGGTGCGCAGCAGCGGCTCGATCCGGGCCGCAAGCGCTGGACGCTCGAGCTTCTGAATGCGGCCTACGGGACAGTCACCGCGCAGGAGATGCGGATGAAGCACTTCTGTTCGGTGGTCCGGCCACACGATCTGTCGCCCCAGGTCCAGCCGGTGATAGCGACCCCCGGGCACAGCGCCTATCCCAGCGGCCATGCAACCGAGGCTTTCGCCATCGCCACGGTGCTGGCCGCCCTGGTCCTGTCGCCCGCAACCCCGGCTGCCGACATTCCGGCCGCGGTTCTGGCGCGGCTGACGGCCGACCCGGCGCAGCAGTCCGGCAACGGGCCGCAGCGCGCCGATCCGGTGCTGATGCTGTTCCGTCTGGCGACCCGGATCGCCGACAACCGGACGGTCGCGGGGGTGCACTACCCGACCGACAGCGCCCATGGCGGTCTGCTCGGTCTGGCCACCGGCCTGGGCTTCGTTGCGCACTGCCTCGGCGGCGGCAGCTTGCCGTGCTGGGCGGCGCGGGGCGATGACTGGTGCGGCCCCTTCACCCTGTCCGGGTTCCGCGACGCCCTGGGCGCCGATGCCCCTGCCGGGTGGTCGGGGCCGAAGGCGCCCGTCGCCGCGCCAAAGGACTGGCATATCCTGCCGGCCCTGTGGGCTGCCGCCGCGGCGGAATGGGCCTGAGCCCGGTCCGCCTCAGGGCAGCGGCGCCACCAGCGGACCGTAGCCCAACCGCGCATCGGGGGTCGCTGAGGGGTCGGCGTTGCCGGTCAGCGCGCTGCGCGGATCGTCGAGGGCCGGATCGGTCAGCAGCAGACGGATCAGCGCACGGGCGACCTGCGGAGCGGCTGCCGAGGTGCCAGAGAGCCTCCGGACCGATCCCGACAGCACGCCGGCGCCGCGGATGCCGCCGAGCAGCCGCGAATCGTCCCCGCGCGCAGCCAGATCCGGGCCGCGGCTGTGCCCCGCCGGTGCCGCCGTGCCCAGCCCTTCGGCGGAATAGGGCGCCGGGCCGTCCTGGGCCGGTGCGCCGGCACGCGGTCCGAGGGCGCCCACGAACAGGATGTCCCGATGCGCCGCGCCGGCGAAGGAGACCGCCGTTCCGGCCCGGGTGACGGGGCAGGCCGGCGACGGGGCGCCCAGCCCTCCGGTTTCGGGGTCGTCCCGCCAGGCATCGGGATGGTCGAGCCACGATTGCCTGCCCAGCGTCGGATAGCCTGCCGGTGTATCGTCGCGCTGGATCTTCACCGCGACAGCAACCGGGGCGCAGGGCTGGGCGGAGACCTGGATCTGCCAGCAGCCGGCGGGGGCGGCCGGCCCGCCGTCGTCGGGATCGGTCTTGGCCATGGCCACCATCACCTCGGCCCGGACGGCATCGCCGGCGCCGAACACCGCAAGGATCGGCCGGCCAAGGCGATCGGCCAGCACCTGCGCCTGCCCGGGCCCGGGCCAGTCGAGGTCCTCCAGGACCGTGGCTCCGTCCGGCTGTCGCAGGGTCAGCCGCAGGCGCCCGGCGCAGGACCGCGGGGCGTGAAGTTCGGCAAAGCTCGGGCTGTGGTCGTCGGGCGGCAGCCGCCAGTCGAGGCGCAACGATCTGTCCGCCGGGATCTCTGCGCGTGCGACCAGCCGGGACCGGCGCGCGTTTCCGTAGGCGGCGACGATCCGCAAGCGCGCCCGGCCGCGGCACAGACGCGCATATCGGTCGATCTCGTGGCGCAGCCAGTCGGCAAGGAAATCGCTGCCGTCGCCCGGCCCGGCCAGCGACCCGAGGCTTGTCGTCAGGACCAGCGGGCGCGCGCCGGCGCCTTCGGCGGCGCGCAGCGCCTCCGAGACGATCCAGCGCAATCCCTGCACCAGATGCGTCTCCAGCCGCCGGCCCGAGGTGTCGGCGATTGCCGCCGGGGGCAACTGGACCGCCAGAAGCTCCACCCCGTGCAGCGGCGACGACGCCGGATCGCGCGGGTCGGTCCCAGCGGCCAGATCCAGTACATGGGTGCCGTGACTGGCCCCGCGCAGGACGCTGCGCCGGCTGCCGGCCGGGGCAAGCCCAGCATTCGCGACGCGATAGGCGTCGCTTTCCTCGGCGTCGGACTGCAGGATCGCGTCGATCCCGGCCCGGTCCAGGACGCGCCCCTTGACCGGAACGCCATCCGGCCCGGGGCCGGTCGGCTGCAACCAGACGGCGCGAAACCGGGTCCGGTCCGTGCTGTCGCGGAACCTTGCGTTCAGAAAGGCGATGCCGTCGTCGATCGTCGCGGCGATGGGTGGGCCCGGTTCGGCACCGGGGGCCGGCAGCGGCCAGGACTGCACTGCCGCGGTCGCAACCACGGCGGCCCCGTCGCCGCCCGCAGTGGTCGGCGGCCCGACGTGCCGCACGCGCCAGCCCGCGGGAAGCGCCGTCAGACCTGCGCGCGGGATCACCACGACCGCACGCAGGTCACGCGGCGCCGCAGGATCCGCCGCGGCGATCAGCCGGGCCTCGGTCGTCAGCATCGCGCGCTCCGACGGCGAAAGATGCGCCGCCGCAAACCCCTGAAGCGCCGCGATCGCCGAAAGCGGGTCGCCCTCGCCCGGGTCGAGTTGCAGGAAGGCCGTCACCGACCGGGCGTCTGCCGCAGCCCCCTCCTGCATCGCCTCCCAGGCGGCGCGGGGTCCGTGGGACGGGTCGAAGCGGATCTCTGTCCATGCCTGCTGCATCGGCCGCTCCTGTCTGGCGATGACCCATGCTGCCACAGTCCGGCCGCCATGGCGCGAGCCCTGCGGCGCTTTTCGCGGTTTTTTCACGCTCTCTGCACGCCGCATTCCCGGGCTTTTCCTTTAACCTTCACGCCGGGGTGGCAGTCTTTTCAGGGACAGGGCGTCCGCAGTGGCCGCGGGACGCCGCGACACACCACCGGGGGATGGACGATGACGATACAGACCTGTTCAGCTGCATTTGCCGAGTGCCGAGAGTTCGACAGGCTGAGGGCGAACGGGACGATCCGGCCGGCACGCAACGCAACGATGCTTGCACTGGTCGGACTGCCGGCCGCGGTCATCGACCAGCGGTGTCGCGCGCCGGACAATCCCGCCGTGCTGGCCCGGATGGAGACGGCCGATCTCGGCCCGTTCATGGCGACCGGACTGCGCCCTGCGATCCGGTCGCTGCTGGAGATCATGGCCGATATCCGCGCCGATCTGCCGCGGCTCTACCGCCGGCTTGGCCATGCCGGCATGTTGTGCTGCCGGATGGTTGCCGGATCGCAGTCGGTCATTTCCAACCATGCCTGGGGCATCGCCATCGATCTCACACTCGACGGCCGCCTGATCGACCACGGGGAGGGCGCCATGCGGCCGGAACTGACGGCGCTCTGGCCGGTGTTCAACCGGCACGGCTGGTTCTGGGGGGCGGCCTTTGCGCGGGCCGAACCGGCGCATTTCGAAGCCTCCGAACAGCTGGTCCGGCAATGGGCGGCAGAGGGCGTGCTGGGCAAGGCGCTGCGTCCGGCACCGGATTCCGGGCTGACCCTCGGCGACCGGTCGTCCGATGTGTCCGAACTCCAGGGCGCGTTGAACCGGCGGCTGGGATTGGGGCTGGAGATGGACGGGTGTTTCGGCCGGCTGACCCGGCTCTCGGTGATGGAGTTTCAGCGCAGGGCCATGCTGCCCGTGGACGGAATCGCGGGACCGGCCGTTCTTGCCGCCCTCGGGATCGACCTGCGCACCGCGGTCGCGGCCTGAACGGGCCGGCGACCAGCCCGGCGCCGCGCACCGACGCTCCCTCAGGTGTGCGGCGCCGGCGAACCGACAGGGACCGCCAGAAGCCTCAGCCCGTTCAACACCACCAGAAGCGTCCCGCCTTCGTGACCGATCACGGCCAGAGGCAGCGGCAGATCGAAGAACAACGCGCCGATCACCAGCACGATCATCGCGACGACAGCAAAGACGAGGTTCTGGCGGATCACCCGGTTGGTGCGTCGCGCCAGCGCATGGACCTGCGCGAGCCGCGACAGATCGTCGGACATCAGCGCCACATCGGCCGCTTCCAGCGCCACCTCGCTGCCGGCGACGCCCATCGCGATGCCGACATCCGCACCGGCAAGACCTGCCGCATCGTTCACGCCGTCGCCGACAAAGGCAACCGGCCCGGCCTTCCGCATCTCGCGCAGATGTTCGAGCTTCTGTTCGGGCAGCATTCCGGCGGCAATCTCGTCGGCGCGAAAGCCGAGGCCGGCCCCGATGCGTTCGGCCACCGCCCGGCGATCGCCGGTCAGCATGACGATGCGCCCGATCCCGGCATCGCGCAGCGCGGCGATGCCGGCGCGCGCGCTGTCGCGCGGGGCATCGGCAATCGCCACAGCGCCCAGCAGGCGGTCGTCAAGGCCGGCCAGGATGACCGACTGCGCCCCGCCGTTCAGTGCCGCAAGGGCGGGATGATCCGCGGGCGCGCCCATCCGCGCCGCCATGCGTATGTTTCCGGCCCAGAGCCGCTGCCCGGCGATCCGCCCGGCAATCCCTTCGGAGGGGTAGCTGGTGATCTCGTCCACCCTGAGCGGCTCGATCCCACGCCGCCGTGCCTCGGCCCGGATCGCGGCGGCGGACGGATGTTCCGACTGCGCCTCCAGCCCGGCAAGCCGTGCCAGCAGCGTCGTCTCGTCTCCGTCCAGCGCCACGGCGGCCGACAGGCCAGCCTTGCCGGTGGTCAGCGTTCCGGTCTTGTCGAAGGCGAACTGCCGCACCGCCCCTAGGGTTTCCAGCGCCGCGCCGCCCTTGAACAGCACTCCGCCCCGTGCCGCCGCGGACAGCGCCGACAGGATCGCGGCCGGGACGCTGATGACGATGGCGCAGGGACTGGCGGCGACCAAGAGCGTCGCCGCCCGGTACAGCGCATCGTCCCATCCGCGGCCGATCGCCAGAAGCACGCCCAGCGCGACCAGAGATCCGGCCAGGACGCCGACGGTATAGCGCTGGCCGAACCAGGCGCTGAACCGTTCGGCCGGGGCCTTCGCCGCCTGCGCCTCGGTAACCAGCGCGACCATGCGGGCGACCGTGCTGTCCTCGGCGCTGCGCCGCGCCTCCACGTCCAGAACCCCGTCCAGGTTCACCGTCGCCTCGAACACCTGCGCGCCCCGGCTTTTCGACACCGGCAGCGATTCCCCCGTGACGGCGGATTCGTCCAGGGCGGCGCGGCCCGACAGGATGATGCCGTCCACCGGCACCCGCGCTCCGGGCCGCACCACCACCACGTCGCCCGGCCGCAATGCCGCCGCCGCCACCTCTTCGGTGCCTCCCTCGGGGGTGCGGCGCAACGCGACGGCGGGTCGAAGGTCCATCAGCGCCTCGACCGCCCGGCGCGCCCGGCCCATGGCGTGATGTTCCAGCGTTCCGGCGATGCTGAACAGCACGAGCAGGATCGCCCCCTCCAGCGGCTCGCCAACGGCAGCCGCGGCGACCGCCGCCAGGACCATGAGCAGGTCGATGTCGAGGATCCGCCGCCGCCAGAGTGTCGCGCCTGCCCGCAGCGCGGCGGGCACCCCGCCTGCGGCATAGACGGCCACCAGCCCCGCGGTCTCGACCGCGGGCTGACCGAGGGCCAGGGCCGCGATCGCAACCACCAGTCCGGCGGTTGCGGCCATGGTCAGCCAGGGTCCCGCGGCATCGAAGACGGCGCCGATCCGCGCAGCCGCAGCGATCGAGGCCCGCCCGGCCGCAGGACGGGGGGAGGTGGCAAGAGGGTTCGGGCCGGTGGTCAAGTCACCCTCACGGCTGGCCGCGTCCGGGCGTGTCGTGGTGCTGCCGGTGAGGATTGAACTCACGACCTCTCCCTTACCAAGGGAGTGCTCTACCACTGAGCTACGGCAGCCCGAACGCGCGGCGCCGCACGTCGGCGGCGGGACGGGCGAGGCATTAGCGGCAAAGCCCGAACCGTGCAAGCCCCATTCGCGGACGCCCGGCAGCGCTGGACTGCCCCCGGCCGGCGCTGTAGGAAAGGCCATGGCAGGCAAGGGCCCGGATACCGACACCCGCGCCGCGCGCCGCGCAGCAGCGTTGCGCGCGAACCTCGCGCGGCGCAAGGCGCAGTCGCGGGTCAGGAAGGCGGCGGAGCGCACGGCGACGACGGATGACACCGGCGCGACGACGGGCAGGCAGGACACCCAGACGGGCGACAGGAACTGATGGACGCGATACTGGTCAAGGGCGGCGCCGCGCTGAACGGCGAGATCCCGATTGCCGGGGCGAAGAATGCCTGCCTCACGCTGATGCCGGCCACGCTCTTGACCGACGATCCGCTGACGCTGACCAACGCGCCGCGTCTGTCGGACATCCGCACCATGGGCCAGCTTCTGCAGTCGTTGGGGGCCGAGGTTCAGGCGTTGCAGGCCGGGCGGGTTCTGGCGCTGTCGTCCCACGACGTCACCAGCCAGCACGCCGACTATGACATCGTGCGCAAGATGCGCGCGTCGATCCTGGTGCTCGGGCCGCTGCTGGCGCGGTTCGGTCGGGCCGAGGTGTCGCTGCCCGGCGGCTGTGCCATCGGCGCCCGGCCTGTGGACCTGCACCTGCGCGCGCTCGAGGCGATGGGCGCCGCGCTGGATCTGCGCGAAGGCTATGTCCATGCCACAGCGCCCGCGGGCGGACTGCGGGGTGCGGAGATCGAGTTTCCCTTCGTTTCGGTCGGGGCGACCGAGAACGCGCTGATGGCCGCCACGCTGGCACGGGGAACCACGGTGCTGCGCAATGCCGCGCGCGAACCCGAGATCGTGGACCTGGCCCGCTGCCTGCGCGCCATGGGTGCGGCGATCGAAGGCGAGGGCACCGGGACGATCACCGTCGAGGGCCGCGACAGCCTGCACGGCGCGACCCATCGCGTGGTCGCCGACCGCATCGAGCTTGGCACCTACATGCTTGCTCCGGCCATTGCGGGTGGCAGCGTGGAATGCCTGGGCGGCCGGCTGGATCTGGTGGCGGCTTTCGCGGAACGGCTGGATGCCGCCGGAATCTCGGTCGAGGAAACGCCGCGCGGGCTGCGGGTTGCCCGGCGCAACGGCCCCGCGCGCGCGGTGGATGTGGTAACGGCACCCTTTCCCGGCTTTCCGACCGATCTGCAGGCGCAGATGATGGCCCTCATGTGCACCGCCGAGGGTGTTTCGGTGCTGGAGGAACGGATCTTCGAGAACCGTTTCATGCATGCGCCGGAGCTTGGCCGGATGGGTGCCCGGATCGAGGTGCACGGCGGCACGGCGACCGTGACGGGGGTGGAGCGACTGAAGGGCGCGCCGGTCATGGCGACCGACCTGCGCGCCTCGGTCAGCCTGATCCTTGCCGCACTGGCGGCCGAGGGCGAGACCCTGGTGCGCCGGGTCTATCACCTCGACCGCGGTTACGAGGCGGTGGAGGCAAAGCTGGGTGCCTGCGGCGCCAGCATCGAACGGGTGCAGGACAGATGAGCAGTGACGCACGGTTCGAAGACGGCGCCGAGGCGCCGCTGCGGTTGAGGGCCGAGACGCCCGAGGATCTGCCGGTGCTGTCGGCGCTCGTTCAGGATGCGGTCTTTCCCGCCGCCGAGATGCGCTATGATCGCCGGTCGCGCCGGTTTGCGCTGCTGGTCAACCGCTTCCGCTGGGAGGATCGCACCGCCGCCGAACGCCAGGGCCGCCCGTTCGAGCGGGTTCGCACGCTGCTTGTCGTGTCGGATGTGACACGGGTGGCGGTGCAGGGGCTCGACCGGCGCGATGCCGACACGGTGCTGTCGCTGCTGTCGATCGACTGGCAACCGGCCGAGGACGGGACCGGCGCGATCACGCTGACGCTCGCGGGCGACGGGGCGGTGCGGCTCGAGGTCGAATGCCTGGACGTTGCCTTGCGGGACGTGACCCGTCCCTACGTCGCGCCATCGCGCCGGATGCCTCGTCATCCGGACTGAGGCATTGCGGCAAGCGGCGCCTTGAGCACCGCCCACCCTGCCGCTAAGGAGCGGCAGCAACCGAGGGTGACATGGCACAGCTTCTGTCCACCGCCGCGCCGGATTTCGAGGCCCGTTTCCGCGCGCTTCTGGCGATGAAGCGCGAGGACGCGCCGGATGTCGATGCGGCGGTCGCCGGGATCATCGCCGATGTGCGGGCGCGCGGCGATGCGGCGCTGATCGAGCTGACCCGCCGCTTCGACCGGCTGGAACTGACGCCGCCGACGCTGGCCTTTACCGAGGCCGAGATCGAGGCGGCCTGCGCCGCGGTGGATCCCGACGACCGCGCCGCGCTGGAACTCGCCGCCGACAGGATCCGCGCGTATCACGAACGCCAGCTGCCGGCTGACGACAGCTGGACCGATGCGGCGGGGGCGACGCTGGGCTGGCGCTGGCGGCCGGTGGCCTCGGCCGGGCTCTATGTGCCGGGCGGACTTGCCTCCTACCCCTCGTCGGTCCTGATGAACGCCATCCCCGCCCGGGTCGCCGGTGTCGGGCAGCTGGTGATTGCCTGTCCGACACCCGGCGGGGCAGTCAATCCGCTGGTCCTGCTTGCCGCCCGGCTGTCGGGGGTGGATACGGTCTGGCGGTTCGGTGGCGCACAGGCCATCGCGGCGCTGGCCTACGGGACCGAAACGGTGGCGCCGGTGGACAAGATCACCGGGCCGGGCAATGCCTATGTCGCCGCCGCCAAGCGCCGGGTGTTCGGACAGGTTGGCATCGACATGATCGCCGGCCCGTCCGAAATCCTGGTCATCGCCGACGGCGGCACCGACCCGGACTGGATCGCACTGGATCTGCTCAGCCAGGCGGAACACGACGAAAGCGCGCAGGCGATCCTGATCACCCCGGATGCCGCCTTCGGTCGGGCAGTCATGCGCGCGGTCGAGCACCGGCTGCAAAGCCTGCCGCGTTCGGTCATCGCCGGGCAAAGCTGGCGGGCCCACGGTGCGGTGATCGTGGTGCGCGATCTTGACGAGGCGGCGGCGCTGGCCGACCGCATCGCGCCCGAGCATCTGGAACTGTGCGTGGCCGACCCCGAGGCACTGGCCGAGCAGATCGGCCATGCCGGGGCAATCTTCCTGGGGCACTGGACGCCCGAGGCGATCGGCGACTATGTCGGCGGGCCGAACCATGTGCTGCCCACAGCCCGGTCGGCGCGTTTTTCCTCGGGGCTGAGCGTGCTGGATTTCCTCAAGCGGACCACGCTGGCGCGGATGAGCCCGGCAGCGCTGGCGGCCATCGGCCCCGCAGCCGAACGCCTGGCGATCAGCGAAAGCCTCTCGGCGCATGGGCTCAGCGTCCGGGCACGCCTCGACCGGCTTAACCAACCCGACCGGTCCGCCGCGCCTGATGCGCCGAGGTAACTCTCGGATACCTTGGGGTTCGGGTGCTTGATCCCTCCCCGGGCGTCGTGCATCAAGCCGGCACCGATGCCCTCGAGTGCCCCATGAACCGCATCTGCCATATCGAGATCGACGATTCCAACCTTGCTCCGCCCACGCCCGCGATCGAGCAGGAACGGCGGGTGGCGATCTTCGATCTGCTCGAGGACAACAGCTTTGCGCTGCCTGCCCGGGACGGCCGCAGCATTCCCCCCGGCCCCTACCGGCTGGGTCTCTCGATCCGCGAGGGGCGGCTGGTGTTCGGCATTGCCACCGAGGATCAGGCCCCGGTGGGCGAGTTCCACCTGTCGCTCGGGCCGTTCCGGCAGGTGGTGAAGGACTACTTCCAGATCTGCGAAAGCTACTTCGACGCGGTCAAGCGCCTGCCGCCCAGCCAGATCGAGGCCATCGACATGGCCCGCCGCGGCATCCACAACGAAGGTGCGCGGGTGCTTCAGGAACGGCTGGAAGGCAAGGCCGAGGTCGATATCGATACCGCCCGTCGCCTGTTCACCCTGATCTGCGTCCTGCACTGGGGCTGACGCGTGGCCCGTTTCCCCTCGTCGGTCCTTTTCTGCTGCGACCACAACGCCGTCCGCTCGCCCATGGCCGAGGGGCTGATGAAGGCGCTTTACGGCCAGCGCGCCTATGTCCAGTCGGCGGGGGTGCGGAACGACATGGAGATCGACGGCTTTGCCATCGCGGTCTGCAAGGAGCTTGGCATCGAACTGGCCCGCCACCGCTCGCGCAGCTTCGACGAGATGCAGGAACTGGGCGATCACCTGTCGCAGTTCGATCTGATCGTCGCTCTCTCGCCCGCCAGCCAGCGTCTGGCCCTCGACCTGACCGGGCGCTATCATACCGAGGTCGAGTTCTGGCCGATCATCGACCCCACTGCCATCGGCGAGGGGCGCGAGGCGAGGCTTGCCGCCTACCGGCAGGCACGCGACCAGATCCGCACCCGCATGCTGGAGCGGTTCGGGCCGCCCGGGTGATCGGCCGCGGATTGTTGCTGTCGGGGCAGATTCGGTGCTGATCGGATTGCGCGCGGCCGGACCGGCGATCTGTCGTCTGCATCCGGCACGACCGATCCGCGCCCTTGCACCCCCACCGTCGCCATGCTTCCCTTCGGCGACCGTTCCGGAGCCCTCATGACCCGACGCACCGCCGAAGCCCTGATCGCCCGCTACTACGCCGCATTCAATGCCGGCGATGCCGCGGGGATGCTCGCCTGCGTAACCGAAGATGTGGAGCATCGGGTGAACGAGGGCGGAATCCGGCGGGGGCGGGAGGCGTTCGCCGAATTCTGCGCCCACATGGGCGTCAGCTATGCCGAACAACTGCGCGACATCGTGATCTTCGCCACCGACGACGGCACCCGCGCCGCGGCCGAGTTCATCGTCCACGGCACCTATCTGCAGACCGATCCCGGCCTGCCCGAGGCGCGGGGGCAGACCTACACGCTTCCTGCCGGCGCCTTCTTCGACATCCGCGACGGCCGGATCGCCCGGATCACCACCTTCTACAACCTGGCCGACTGGATCCGGCAGGTGTCGACGTGACCATCCGCGTCGAGGCGCTGACCGGCCCGGCGCTGGAGGCGGCGCTGGACGATGTGGCGCGGCTGCGCATCGCCGTGTTCCGGGCCTATCCGTATCTCTACGATGGCGACATGGACTATGAACGCCGCTATGTCGCCTCGTATCGCGATTCGTCCGGGGCGATCCTCGTCGGTGCCTTCGACGGCACGCGCCTCGTCGGCGCGGCAACCGGCACGCCGCTGTCGGATCACGCCGACGATTTCGCCGCGGCCTTCGCGGGCACGGGGATCGCGCTTGACCGGGTCTTCTACTGCGCCGAATCGGTGCTGCTGCCGGACTGGCGCGGGCAGGGCATAGGGCACCGCTTCTTCGACCTGCGCGAGGCCCATGCCCGCCGACTGGGATTCGCGCAATGCGCCTTCTGCGCGGTGATACGGCCCGCGGACCACCCGGCGCGGCCGGCCGGCTACAGCCCGCTCGATCCGTTCTGGCGCGGCCGGGGCTATGCCCCCTTGCAGGGCGTGGTGGCGCGCTTCTCCTGGAAGGATCTTGGCGAGGCGGCCGAGACCGAGAAGCCGCTGCAATTCTGGATCCGCGACCTGTGACCCGCGCCGGGCTGCCCGGCGGGTCTGCCCCGCCGGGCACAGGGGTCAGTTCAGCGCGGCGATGAAGTCCGCGACCTCTTCCAGCGACAGATACTCGACCTCGGTGATCCCGCCTTCGGCGAAGGACCAGATCACTGCCGGGGCGGAGACGTCGCCATTGTCGTCGAACTGCACGTTTCCGGTCGCGCCCTGATACATCACCGTCCCGCCCGAGCCGAGGATGTCGCGCGCCATGGTGAAGCCGAAGCCGTCGGCGCTGATCGGGGTGCCGGCCGGGTCGGTCACGCGGGGCACCTGGGCGGCGATCTGCGCGCCCGTCGCGCCGGGGCCTGCCGCCTCCATCGCCAGAAGCGCGATCATCGTCGCGTCATAGCTGTTGGCGAGGCCGGGGCCGGACGGATCGCGTCCGAAACGCTGGCGGAAGCGCTCCACGAACGCCGCCGCACTGTCGGTGCGGGGCGAAGCGGTATCGGTGCCCAGCGTGCTGCCCAGATACTGCAATCCGACATTGGTGCGGAAGTCGTCGGATTTCAGCGAGTTGGCCACGATCATGTTCTGCGTGCCGCCAAGCCCGATCCATTCGCGGACGACCGCCGTGCCCTCGTTGGGATAGAGCGCCAGATACAGCGCCTCGGGCTGGCTGGCCAGCGCCTCGGTCACCTCGGCGCGGAACGAGGGCTGGCCGTCGTTGATGGCGACCTGGGCCTTGACCTCGATGCCCGCCGCCTGAAAGAAGCCCGCCGCGATCCGACCGATGTCCTGGCCCCAGTCATCGTTCTTGTAGAGGATGGCAACCGACTTCCACCCCTTGTCCCGCGCCGCCTTGGCGGCGACCGCGGCCTGCACGCCCGTGGTGGCGAAGGTGCGGAACCACAGCCCGTTGGTTCGGCCTTCCTCGGCGACGCGGGTAAAGGCGGTCGAGGACGAGCAGCACGACATCTGCATCACTCCCGCCGGCACCGTGACCGAGGTCAGGATCGGCATCGACACGCCCGAGGCCACCGAACCCAGCAGAAGCTGCACGCCGTCCAGTTCGACCAGCGCCTTGGCGGCATCGACGCCCACCTTGGGGTCGGTCTGGTCGTCGCGCAGGACCATCTCGATCCGGCAGCCTGCCGCGCCCCCGACCTCGTTCACCTGATCGACCACCCATTGCGCCGTCTCGGCGATGGGCCGGCCCCAGTCCACCGAGATCGGCAGCACGGCGCCGATCTTGGTGGTGCAGTCCTGCGCCTGCGCGGTTGCGGCGAAGCCGAGGCCCAGCGCCAGGGCCATTGCTGCGGTCGTCGTCCGTCTCATCGTTCTCTCCCTGCTTTCCTGATTACTGCGGGGTCACCCGCCCCGATTGCGAGACCACCAGCCGCTCGGGCAACAGCCCCTGCGGCCGCCACATCAACATGCCCACGATCACGAACCCGATCAGGATGAACTGGATCGAGCCGGTGTAAAGCTGCCATTCCGCAGGGGCAAAGCGCGACAGACCCCAGCCGCTGAGCGTCCAGGCTGCCCAGATCAGGAACGCACCGGCGACGGCGCCGCGCATGTTTCCAGCCCCTCCCACGATCAGCATGGCCCACAGCTGGAAGGTGAGCGTGGGCAGCACGTCCTGCGGACTGACGAAGGCATAGAACGAACCATAAAGCCCACCGGCAAGCCCCATGATGACCGATCCGGTCACGAAGGCGACAAGGCGCACGCGCGCGGGACTCTTGCCAAGGCTTCGGGCCGCCGTCTCGTCCTCGCGGATCGCCCGCAGCAGCCGGCCGAACGGCGAGGCGACCAGCCGGGCGAGGAAGGCGTAGGTGGCGGCCAGAAGGATCAGCACGATCCCGAAATAGAACAGGTTGTAGAGAAAGCCGTCGCCAAGCGCCGCGTGCAGCGGCCGCTCGAACCCGCGCAGCCCCTTTGCCCCGCCGGCCAGCCATTCGGCATTGCGCACCAGGTTCTCGAACGCGACCGCGACACCGAAGGTGGCGATCGCCAGATAGTCCTGCCGCAGCCGCAGGGTGAGGATGCCGACGATCCAGGCCAGCACCCCCGCCGCCGCCATGCCGCCGAGGAGGGCGAGCGGCCAGATCAGGCCGAAGCCGCCCAGATGGTCGGGCTGGGGCGTGCCGCCCAGCAGAAGCGTGCCGTAGGCGCCGGCGCCGAAGAAGGCGACGACGCCGCCGTTGAAGAGGCCCGTGTTGCCCCATTGCAGGTTCAGCCCCAGCACCGCGATGGCCAGGATTGCGGCCACCGTGGCGAAGAACACCGCATAGGCGATCATCCCCATCATGACGGCCGCGCCTCGCCGAACAGGCCGTGGGGACGCAGCAGCAGCACCGCGATGATGATCAGGAACGGCACCGCCGGGCTGTAGCCCGACGGCAGGATCATGAGCGCGAGGTTGGCCGCCAGCCCGACCAGGAACCCGCCCAGCACCGCGCCGTGCACGCTGCCGATGCCGCCTGCGATGGTGGCAGCGAAGATCGGCAGCACCAGATCGCGTCCCATGTGCGGGGTGATCTGGTTTGTCAGCCCGTAGAACACCCCCGCCGCTGCCGCCAGTGCCCCGCCGAGGATCCAGACCGCGACGATCATGCGCGTCAGGTTCACCCCGTTCACCTGCGCAAGCCCGGGGTTCTCGGCCACCGCGCGCAGGGCAAAGCCAAAGGTCGTCCGGGTCAGCACCAGATGCAGCGCCGCCATGATCGTCACCGCCGCGATCACCACGAACACCTGATCGGGTTTCACCAGCAGCAGCGGGTCGCGGCTGACCATCACCGCAAAGACGATGTCGCGGGAATAGAGCTGCGTGTGCAGGCCGAAGGCAAGGCCCAGCGCGCTGCGCACGATCAGCGCGACCCCGAAAGAGGCAAAGACCATCGAGAGGTCGTCGCCCTTGGCCCGCACCCGGCGGAACACCAGCCGGTCGAAGGCGACCGCCGACAGGCCCGTGACGATCATCGAGGCGACCAGTGCCAGGGCCAGCGCCCAGGTCATCGACAGGGGCGCGATCCGGTCGCCCAGCACCGGCAGCAGGCCCGCGAAGACGGCATCGAAGACCAGCGCCGAATAGGCGCCGATCGACAGCAGTTCGGCATGCGAGAAATTGGCGAAGCGCAGCATGTGCATCACCAGCGTCAGCCCGATCGCCCCCAGCGACAGGACCGAACCCACCAGGATGCCGTCCACCACCCCCTGCAGCATCAGGCGCTGAGCCTCCGTCCGCCCAGATAGATCTCGGCCACCACCGGATCACCGGTCAGCCGGTCAGCCGGCCCGTCTATCTGGTTGCGTCCCTCGGCGAGGATCCAGCAGTGATCGGCGATGGACAGGGCCTGTTTCACGTTCTGCTCGACCAGCACGATCGTGGTGCCCTGCGCGGCCAGTCTGCGCGCCATCGCCAGAACCTCTGCGGCCGCCTTCGGCGACAGGCCGGCCGAAGGCTCGTCCATCAGGATGGTGCGCGGATCGCCCGCAAGCGCCATGGCAACGGCAAGGAACTGCCGCTGTCCGCCCGACAGCGCCGAGGCACGGTCGCGCGCCTTCTCGGCAAGCACCGGGAACAGGTCGAACAGGGGGGCCAGCCGGTCGGGGGTTGTCCGGCCCGCGCGGCGCAGCGCAAGCTCCAGGTTCTGCCGGATTGTGAGGCTGCGGAACACGTTGTCGGTCTGCGGGACATAGGCGATGCCATGGGCGGCCAGGCGGTCCGGGCGCAGCCCGGTGATGTCCGTGCCCTCGTGGCGGATGCGACCCGCCGATACCGGCACGAGCCCCGCCACCGCCTTGACCAGCGTGGATTTTCCGGCCCCGTTCGGTCCGATGATCACCGTCACCGCCCCGGCCTTCGCCTCGAGCGCCACGCCGTGCAGGATCGGCAGGTCGGGTCCGTAGCCGGCGACCAGCCCTTCGACCGAGAGCGCGGTCTCAGCCATCTGCGGCCGCCCCGAGATAGGCATCGAGCAGCACCGGGCTTGTCTGTGCCTCGGTGGCGGTGCCCTGGAACACGATCCGGCCCTGGGCAAGCGCCACCACCGGGTCGCAGTGACGCATGACGAAGTCCATGTTGTGCTCGATGATGACAAAGGTCTTGCCCTGCCGGTTCAGCGTCTCGATCCGCGCGATCAGGGTCTGGGCCAGCACCGGATTTACGCCGGCTGCGGGTTCGTCGAGAAGGATGAGCTTCGGATCCCCCATCAGAACGCGCGCAAGTTCCAGAAGCTTCATCTGCCCGCCCGAGATCTTGCCGGCCGGGTGGTCGGCCAGGTCGGCCAGCGTCACGAAATCCAGCACCTCCATGGCGCGGGCGCGGATCGCCCGTTCCTGGGCGCGGACGCGGCCGGGAAACAGGATCGGGCCCCACAGCCGCTCGCCCGCCTGATCCATCGGCGCCGTCATCACGTTCTCCAGCACCGACATGCGGGGAAACGGGCGCGGGATCTGGAAGCTGCGCGCAAGGCCCAGTGCGAACAGACGGTCGGGCGGCAGGCCGGTGACGTCGCGCCCGCCAAGCAGGACGCGCCCGGCGTCGGGTTTGAGGCTGCCGGTCAGCAGGTTGAACAGCGTCGTCTTGCCGGCGCCGTTGGGCCCGATCAGCCCGGTGATCGACCCCCGCCGGATGTCCAGCGTTACCCCGTCCACCGCCCGGAAGGCGCCGAAGCTGCGGGCCAGGCCGCGGATCTGCAGGATCGGCTCAGCCATGGGGCGCGGGTGCATCGGCCCCGGTGTTCAGGTTGTATTTCATGATCCGCCCGTGCCGTCCTGTCCGGTCCCGCTCCAGCCCGAACACTGGGCCCGCGGGGCCCGGCGCCTCGGACAGGATCGCTTCGATGGCGGCGCGGTCGGCGGCGTCCAGCGCAAGGCGGAACACCTCCAGCGTGCGCGGCAGGTGGCGGGCATAGCGCGCGCCGACGATGGCGGCTGCCACGCCGGGCTGATCCAGCACCCAGCGTGTCGCGACGGTGGAAATCCCGACGCCGTGCCGGTCGCCCACCGCCTTCAGCACGGCAAGAAGCCGCTGGAACCGCTCCCACGGGCCGAACTCGTCGATGATCAGCCGGTACTTCACCAGCCCGCGGTTCTCGAATGCGAAACCGGGGTCCGGCCGGCCCAGCCAGGTCTCGGTCAGGAACCCGCCGGCGAGCGTGCCGTAGCACAGGATGGCGATGTTGCGCGCCGCGGCCCAGGGCGCCAGCGTGGCCGCCGGGCGGCGGTCGAGCAGCGAATACTGGACCTGGGTCGAAACGATGTCGGCGACATCCACCATCGGCGCGGTATCGGCCACGTCCCAGTTGGTGACGCCGATATGCCCCACCTTGCCCTTCTCCTGACACCGCCGCAGCGCCTCGAGCGCGGCCACCGGGCGGCCAAGCGACAGATCCCACCAGTAGAACTGCACCAGCGGCAGCCGCGCGAGCGTCAGCCGCCGGAGCGACCGGTCCACGATGGCCTCGACCTCGGCCGCGGTCAGATCGGCCAGCCGGTCGAGGTCGGGCACCAGCTTGGTATGAACCATGACCCGCTCAGCGGCTTCGGCGCCGCGGCTTCGGCGCAGGTCGGTAATGAAGGTGCCGATCATCTCTTCCGCGCCGGTGTAGATGTCGGCGCAGTCGATGGTGGTGATCCCGGCATCCAGAAACGCCGCCATGTCGGCAACCGCGGCGTCCCGGTCCACCGTGCCATGTCCGCCGGCAAGCTGCCAGCCGCCCCGGATCACCCGCGAGATACGGTGGCCGGGGCGCAGTTCGGCGGTCTCGACAGCGGTCATTCCCGACCCTCCTCCTTTTGCCACCAGGGCGTCGCGCGGGCATCGGGCAGGCCGGTGGTCTCGGAGTGGCGGAAGAAGCGTCGCCCTGTCCGGGTGATCCGGAACCGGCCGCCGCAATGCGGATCGGGGCAGGCGACCTCGGCATCGGTGGCCATCCAGTCGTCCGGGTCGGTCGGGCGCTGCTTTGCCGGAAGAAGCGGAAGCAGCGCCGCCAAGGCATACATCGACACCCGGCCCCCTTCCGGGAACACGAGTGTCTCGCCCTCCACCGCAAACGCCTCACCCTCGACATGGCGGCAGACGGGGGTGCGTCCGTCCAGCACGGTCTCGACCCGGAGATCGTGGAGCCAGAAGCCCCGGTCGTCGTCTTGCGCCATCGCAGCCTCGTCGGCGTTGTGATCTGTGATATTTTATCTTATGTCACAGTTAAGTCTGTCAACCGTACTGTACCGGATGTCCGCCCCGCAGATCGCCCGACTGGACCCCGTGAAGCTGCGCGACGATGCCTATTTCGCGCTGCGCGACGCCTTCACCCGCGGCGCCTTTGCCCCGGGCGATACGGTCAGCCTGCGCCAGCTGGCCGACCAGCTGGGCATCTCGATGACACCGGTGCGCGAGGCCGTCCGGCGCCTGGTGGCCGAGGGCGCACTGATCGACACGCCGTCGCGGACGCTGATGGTGCCGCCCTTCGACACCCGAAGGATGGAGGATCTGAAAGCCGCGCGGCTGGCGCTGGAGCTTCTGGTGCTGGGGCAGGCGATGGCGGCGATGACGGCCGGGACGCTGGCCGAACTCGCGGCCGTGCTGGATCGCCCGCGCCAGGGTCCACCCGGACTGCCGGACCTCAGGGCCAACTACGACTTCCACTTCACGCTTTACCGGGCCAGCGGGTCCGAGGTGCTGCTGCGGCTGGTCGAGGCGCTGTGGGTGCAGTACGGCGCCTATCTGAACCGCATCATCGCTCATCCCGAGGCGGGCCGGATTGCCGAACACTCCCACCACCGCGAACTGCTGGCCGCCCTGCACGCAGGTGATGCGGCAGCCGCCCGTCGCGCCCTGGCCGCCGACATAGAGCGAAGTTTCCGCGTCCTCGTCCCCGCACCGTGAGGCAGACATGACCCTTCGCCCCGAACGTCTGCGCCTGTCGCCCGCGCTGGAGATCAGCCGCGTCCTGACCGGCCTGTGGCAGGTTGCCGACATCGAGAAGGACGGTGCAGCGATCGACCCCGAGACCGGCGCCGACCTTCTTGCCGCCTATGCCGACGCCGGGTTCGACACCTTCGACATGGCCGATCACTACGGCTCTGCCGAACGCATCGCGGGGCGGCTGCTGGCGCGATGGTCCGGGCCGGGCAGGCCGCTCGCCTTCACCAAATGGTGCCCTGCGCCAGGGCCGATGACGCCACAGATCGTGCGCGCTGGCGTCGAGGAGCGGCTGGACCGTCTGGGGATCGGAAAGGTCGATCTTCTGCAATTCCACTGGTGGAGTTTCGAGCATCCGGCCTGGCTCGATGCACTGCACGAGTTGGCGCGGCTGCGCGACGAAGGGCTGATCGCAGAGCTCGGCGTAACAAATTTCGACGCAGCGCACCTGCATTTGGCGCTGTCTGACGGGGTGCCGCTGCTGACCAACCAGGTTGTCTGTTCGCTGATCGACCGGCGCGCGACCGGCGCGCTGGCGCAGGTCTGCGCCGCGACCGGCGTGCGGTTGTTGTGCTATGGCACGCTCTGCGGTGGGTTCCTGTCCGAAAGGTGGCTGGGTGCGGCCGAGCCGCACGACATCGCCGACTGGTCCAAGATGAAGTACAAGCGCTTCATCGACGCCGCCGGGGGGTGGGCCGCGTTCCAGACCGTGCTCCGGGCGGCGGCAGCGGTGGCGCGCCGGCACGGCGTCTCGATTGCCAATGTCGCAACGCGCTGGGTGCTGGACCAGCCCGGGGTTGCCGGCGTGATCGTCGGCGCGCGGCTGGGCGAGCGCAGCCACGCCGCAGACAATCTGCGCCTGTTCCGCTTCGCGCTCGATGACGAGGACCATGCGCGGCTGGCCGAAGCATTCGACCAGACCGCTCCGATTCCGGGCGACTGCGGCGACGAATATCGCCGTCCGCCGTTCCTGACCGCCTCGGGCGACCTGAGCCACCATCTCGACAGCATGCCGCGGGCCTTCGAGCCGCAGCCGGTGCCCCACCGCGCAGGGGCGCTGCGGGTCGGAAGCGGATCGAAATGGGAACCTGTCGCGGGATACTGCCGCGCGCAGCGGGTGGGGGACCGAATTGTCATTTCGGGGACAACGGCCACGGCCGGCGCCGACAGGGTTGTGGCCCCGGGCGATGCCGCAGCGCAGGCCACCTTCATCCTGGACCGGATCGCCGGGGCACTGGCGGCGCTGGGCGGCGGGGTCGATGACGTGGTGCGAACCCGGATCTACCTGACCGATCCGGCCGATGCCGTGGCCGTGTCGCAGGCCCACGGACGCGTCTTCGGCGCGATCCGCCCGGCGAATACGCTGGTCGTCGTGGCCGGGCTGATCGGGGACTATCGGGTAGAGATCGAGGCCGAGGCGGTGCTGCGCGGCTGAGCGCTTGCGTGCGGGCCGGACTTCCGGTCATCTGGGCAGGAAGCGTGGGGGACAGGGCAGATGGCGCGTCTGGACGAAACTGCCAGCGGGGTCTTCGTGATCGCCGTCACACCATTCCTGCCCGACGGCGCGCTGGATCACCACAGCATTGATCGGATGGTGGATTTCTATCTGGATGCGGGGGCCGACGGGCTGACCGTCCTGGGCGTGATGGGCGAGGCGCCGAAGCTGACGCAGGCCGAAAGCCGCGCCGTCGTTCGCCGGGTTCTGGCCCGGGTCGCGGCGCAGGTTCCGGTGGTCGTCGGCGTCTCGGCGCCCGGGCTGGCGTCGATCGCCGAACTGACCGCGGCGGTGATGGACGACGGCGCGGCCGGGGTGATGATCGCCCCGCCGGGAAGCCTGCGCACCGACGATCAGATCGTGACCTATTACCATCACGCGGCCGAGGCCATCGGCGACGTGCCCTTCGTGCTCCAGGACTATCCGCTCGTGACCGGCGTGCAGATCTCGGTGCCGGTCCTGCGGCGCATCGTCGCCGAGATCCCGACCTGCGTCTGCCTCAAGCACGAGGACTGGCCCGGGCTGGACAAGATCGCGGCGCTGCGGACGCCCGGTGCGCTCGACCGGCGCATCTCGATCCTGTGCGGCAACGGCGGGCTGTTCCTGCCCGAGGAGATGGCCCGCGGCGCCGACGGGGCAATGACCGGCTTCGCCTATCCCGAGATGATGGTCGGGGTGGTGCGCAGCCACGGGGCGGGAACCCCCGACCGGGCCAGCGACATCTTCGACGCCTACCTGCCGCTTGCGCTTTACGAACAGCAGCCCGGGATCGGCCTTGGGGTGCGGAAATACATCCTTGCCCGCCGCGGGGTCATCGCCCATCCCGACCTGCGCCGTCCCGGCGCAGGGCTTAACCCTGCCACCCGGGCCGAGGTGGACAGGCTGATCGCGCGACAGGAGCGGCGGCTGGCCGAACTCGGTGTCTGATTTGCGGTTGCGCCCCAGACCCTGCCGCGTAGTGTCGGGCGCAGAGACTTCAGGGAGGAAGCGATGACGATCCGAACCGTTCTTGCCGGCGCGCTGGCCGGCGCGATGCTGGCCGCGCCCGCCGCGGCCGAAACCCGCGTGACGCTGAAAAGCGCCTCGTCCACGTCGTCCTACTATGTGATGACGGTGCAGCTGGCCGAGATGCTGCGCAGCGAATCCGGCGGCGCGATCCTGCCCACGGTCGAGGAAAGCCAGGGCTCGGTGCAGAACGTCTCCGAAGCCGGGAGGCGCCCGGGCGCCTTCCTGTTCACCTCGCCGCCGAACCTGATCGACGATGCCTTCAACGCGCGCGAGCCGTTCAACCAGGGCGGCGACTATTCCGGCATCCGCACCCTGTTCCCGATGCCGTTCATCACCATTCACTTCGTGGTCCGCGCCGACAGCGGGATCGAGAAGGTCGCCGATCTGGAGGGCAAGACCTTCATCGCCGGAGGCACCGGCACCTTCTGCGCGCGCCAGACCGCGGCAGTGTTCGACGCGCTGGGCCTGACCGGCAAGGTCACGACCCCCGAGATGGAGCTTTCGGGTGCGCCGGCGGCCTTGCGCAACCGGCAGGCGGACGGCTATGCCACCTGTTCCTCGCACCCGACGCCGCAGGTGCAGGAACTGGCGGCGACGACTGCGGTCCGGATCCTGTCCTTCTCGGATGCCGAGAAGGAGGCGATCATGGCCGCCAACCCCGCCGCCGGGGCGGTGACGATCGCCGCGGGCACCTATGCCGGGGTCGATGGCGACGTTGCGACGGTGGCGGTGCCGGTCGGCGCCTATGCGACGAACATGGACGACGCCACGGCGCTGTTCATCGTCGAGCAGTTCTGGGCCCAGCGCGAAGGCCTGGCGGGCGAGAACCCGTGGTGGGCCGGGGTGTCGCCCGACCTCGTGTCGCAACTGCGCGCGCCGCTGCATCCGGGCGTCGTCGCCTTCTACGAGGCGCAGGGCATCGCAGGCCCCGCCGAGTGAGCGACCGGCGCTACCGCCTGTCCACGCATGTGGACGGCATCGACTACGGCGGGGTCGCGGTGCTGTTCGCGGCCCTGTCCGTGGGGTTCCACATCTACAATGCCTTCGCCGGGCTGATCCCGAACCTGATCACCCGGCCCGCGCATCTGCTGCTGGCGCTGCCCTTCGTGTTCCTGGTCGGCTACCGCGCCGACGCCCCGCGGGCGCTGCGGCTGAGCGGATATGCATTTGCCGCCGTCGGGGCGGCGGCCTGCCTCTACATCATGCTCAACCGCCCCGCGCTGGTGCGCCAGTACGGGGCGCTGCAGGGCTGGCTTCAGTTCGCCGTTGCGGGGGTGCTGATCCTCGTGGTGCTGGAAATGGCGCGGCGGGCGATCAAGGCGGTGCTGCCGGCGGTCGCGGCCCTGGTGCTGGCCTATGCCTTCTTCGGTGACCGGATCCCGGGGTATTTCGGCCATGCCGGCATGCCGGCCGACTATCTTCTGGGCACGCTGACGATCACCGAAGGCGGGCTGTGGGGCACGCTGACCGGAACCTCGGTGGACACGATCGCGATGTTCGTGATCCTCGGCGGCTTCATTGCCGCCGGGCAGGCCGGCACCGGTTTCATCGCATTCGCCACCCAGATCGCCGGTCGGCTGCGCGCAGGCGGCGCCAAGGTGGCGATCCTGTCCTCGGCCTTCTACGGCTCGATCTCGGGTGTCGCGGCCGCGAAGACGGCCACGACCGGGATGGTGACGATCCCCGCCATGAAGCGGCTCGGATACCCGCCGCAGCTGGCGGCGGCTACCGAGGCCGTGGCCTCGACCGGCGGGCAGATCCTGCCGCCGGTCATGGGTGCGGGGATCTTCGTCATGGTCGAGCTGATCCGCGTTCCCTATGCCGAGATCATGGTCGCGGCGCTTCTGCCCGCGCTTCTCTTCTTCCTGACCGCCTGGTTCGGGGTGCATGTCTATGCGGTCCGCCACGACCTTGCCCCGATCCCGCGCGAGGCACTGCCGGGCTGGCCGCTGGTCGCGCGCTCGGTGCCGTTCTTCCTGCTGCCGTTCTCGATCCTGCTGGGGACGCTGCTGTTCACCGACTATACCCTGGCCTATGCGGCGGTGTTTGCGACCGGGGTGACCTGGCTCTCGCTGGTGTTCGAGCCGGACGGGCGGATGTCGCTGGCGGGCTGGTGGGACCGGACGGTGAATGCGCTGGTGGTGGCGGCGACGCAGGTGGCGATCATCGCGGCGGTGATCATCTGTGCCGGCATCGTCGTCGGCGTGTTCAACATGACCGGGCTCGGGGTCAAGCTGACCTCGACCATCCTTTCGGCTTCGGGCGGATCGCTGTGGATCGCGCTGCTGCTGACCGCGCTGGCGGGGCTGGTGCTGGGAATGGAGCTGCCGACGACCGCAGCCTATGTGATCTGCGCCGCCGTCGCCGCGCCGGCGCTGGTCGGGCTGGGTGTGCCCGAGCTTTATGCGCATCTCTTCGTGTTCTGGTATGCGCTTCTGTGCACCATCACACCGCCGGTCTGCGGCAACGTGTTCATTGCCGCGGGCATCGCCCGGACACCCTGGCTGCCGGTCGCGGGCAATGCGATGCGGTTGGGGATCGGGCTGTTCATCGTGCCGCTGGGGTTCATCGCCAATCCGGCGCTTCTGCAACTCGGTGCCGATCCGGTGGCCGCGCTGATCGCGATGGCGCAGATGGCGGCCGGGTTGTGGCTGATCTCCTTCGCCGCGATCGGTGCGGCGCGGGTGGCCTGGGCCGAATGGGCGCGGCTGGCGGCGCTGCCGGCGGGGCTGGCGGTGATCTTCCTGCTCTGACCGGGTCGGTCAGCCCCCGCCGCCCAGCGCCACGGACATGAAGGCCCGAAACACCGCCGCAGGTTCCGACAATGGCCGCCCGCGCGCCCAGGCAAGGCCGACGTCCATGCTGGGGACCGGATCGGACAGACTGCGCAGTTCGATCCGCTGCCCCTCCAGCGACCAGGGGCGATAGACCATGTCCGACAGCACCGTGACCCCCATGCCGGCCGCCACCAGCGACCGCACCGCCTCGACCGAAGATGTGGCGAAGATCACCTGCGGTGACAGGCCCGCCTCGGCCCAGTAGCGCCCGGCGGTGGCCCCGGCTTCGTCGACCGTCAGCATGACGTAAGGTTCCGCGGCGACATCGGCGAGGCCGATCCTGTCCTGCACCAGCAAGGGGTGATCGACCGGCAGCCAGAGCCTGCGCTGCGAACGGAACAGGGTTTCGCAGTCCAGCCCGCCGTGGTCCGCGAGGTTCGACACCAGCATCACGGCCAGGTCGATGCTGCCCTCGGCCAGTCGCGGCTCGATCGCCGTTCGGGGCATCTCGCGCAGGTCGAGCTCGATGCCGGGATGGGCGCGGCGGAAGCGCATCAGATGACGCGCCATGAAATAGCCGGCCACCGTATAGGTCATGGCCAGCCGCAGCCGTCCCTCGGTCCGCCGCACCGCACCCAGCGGGCTGCGAACCGCATCCTCGACCGCCGCCGCGATGTTGCGGGCGTGATCGAGAAAGCGCGCCCCCTCGATGGTCGGGCGCACCCCCTGCGCGCCGCGTTCCAGCAGTCGCACGCCCAGATCGGTCTCCAGCGCCTGGATCGCGGCCGTGACGGCGGATTGCGAGATGTTCAGCTCCATCGCCGCCTGACTGATCTGGCCGGTCTCGGCCGCGGCGATGAAATAGCGCACCTGCTTGAGCGTCAGGGTCATGATGTATCCGATTTTTCGATATCATGCAGCAAGATTTTGAATTTGCAAATGCTGTCGCAAGGTCACAGCATCGCAGCCAATCAGGACAGGGGGTGCCGATGGCCGTCACGATCAACTGTGACATGGGCGAAAGCTTCGGGCTGTGGCGCATGGGCGACGACGCCGGCATGATGCCGCTGATCCATATCGCCAATGTCGCCTGCGGGTTCCATGCCAGCGATTTCAATCACATGCGCGAGACGGTCCGGCTGGCCAAGGCCAATGGCGTGAAGGTCGGCGCGCATCCGTCGCTGCCCGATCTGCAGGGGTTCGGCCGGCGCGAGATGAAGATCGGGCGCGAGGAGATGGCGAACTGCCTGATCTACCAGATCGGCGCGCTCGCGGGGTTCCTGAAGGCCGAGGGCATGGAGCTTCACCACATCAAGCCGCACGGCAGCCTCTATGGCATGGCCGCGCGGCAGGAGGAGATCGCTCACGCCATCTGCGATGCGGCCGATGTGTTCGGGGTGCCGATCCTCGGAATGACCGGCACGCTGCACGAGACCATCTATCCCGCCCGGGGCCACCGGATGATCGCCGAATTCTACGGCGACCTCGACTATCGGCCCGACGGCAGCCTGATCGTGACCCGCGAACACGAGGCCAAGGACCCCGACGAGATGGCGCGCCGCTGCGTCCGCGCGATCACCGAGGGCAAGGGCACCGCCATCGACGGCAGCGACATTCCGGTGCGCTGCGATTCGATCTGCATCCACTCCGACACGCCCAATGCGCTGGACATCGCCCGTGCCGTGCGCAAGGCCGTCGCCCCCTACACCGCCTGAAAGGACCGAACCATGGCACAGATCCTCTCGCCCCTGCCCGGCACCTTCTACCGCTCGCCCGCCCCGGACAAGCCGCCCTACAAGGCGGACGGCGATTCGGTGGCGGTGGGCGACGTGATCGGGCTGATCGAGGTGATGAAGAGCTTTCACGAGGTGAAGGCAGAGGTTTCCGGTTCGAACATCCGGTTCGTGACCGACAACGAGGAACCGGTGATGGCCGGTGCCGTGCTGGCGGAGCTGGAGTGACATGCTGAAGCGGCTTCTGGTCGCCAACCGCGGCGAGATTGCGGTGCGGATCATCCGCGCCGCGCGCGATCTCGGCATCGGGACGGTCGCTGTCCATTCGGATGCCGACCGGGAGGCGCTGCATGTCCAGCTTGCCGATCAGGCGGTGCACATCGGACCGCCCGCGGCGAAGAAGAGCTACCTGAACGTCCAGGCGTTGCTGGACGCGGCGCGGGAAACCGGCTGTGACAGCGTCCATCCCGGCTATGGCTTCCTGGCCGAGAACGCCGATTTCGCCGATGCGGTCGGGGCGGCCGGGCTGGTGTTCGTCGGCCCATCGGGCGATGCGATCCGGCTGATGGGCGACAAGGTGGCGGCACGGTCGGCCGCGCAGGCCGCCGGGGTGCCCGTGGTCCCCGGATCCCGGGGTCGGGTGGACGGCATCGAGGAGGCGCGGCACATCCTGATGGACACCGGCTTTCCGGTCATGATCAAGGCGGCGGCCGGGGGTGGGGGGCGCGGCATCCGTATCGCGCAGAATCTGGCCGAGTTCGAAGCGGCCTTCCCGCAGGCCGCGGCCGAGGCCCTGGCGGCGTTCGGCGACGGCGGTCTCTACATGGAAAAGGTCATCGGCCGGGCCCGGCACATCGAGGTTCAGGTGCTGGCCGACGGCACGGATGCGATCCACTGCTACGAACGGGAATGTTCGCTGCAGCGTCGGCGGCAGAAGGTGTGGGAGGAGGCGCCGTCCTCGGCCCTGCCCGACAAGGTTCGCGAGTCGCTGTGCGAAAGCGCCGTCCGGCTGGCGCGGACGGTCGGCTATTCCGGGGCGGGGACGGTCGAATACCTCTACGACGACGCCACGGGGCACTACTATTTCATCGAGATGAACACCCGCATCCAGGTGGAGCATCCGGTGACCGAGATGATCACCGGCATCGACCTGGTGGCCGAGATGCTGCGGATCGCAGGCGGCGAAAGGCTGAGGCTGCGTCAGCGGGACGTCGCGGTGAAGGGGCACGCGATCGAGGTGCGGCTGAACGCCGAGGATCCGGCGCGGGACTTCGCGCCCTTCCCGGGGACCGCGGGCGCCATCCGCCTGCCCGGCGGGCCGGGGGTGCGGTTCGATTCGATGCTCTATCCGGGCTACACCGTGCCACCCTTCTACGATTCGCTGCTGGCCAAGCTGATCGTGCATGCCGAAACGCGCGAGGCCGCCATTGCGCGGCTGCGCCGTGCACTGGCCGAGACCCGGATCGAGGGGCTCAAGACCACCCGACCGCTGTTTCTTGCGCTCGCCGACGACCCGGCGGTGCAGGCGGGGGATGTCCATACCCGCTGGCTGGAAGGCTGGCTGGACGCGAATGCCGGGCGGCTTCAGCCCGAAACCGAAACCTGAGGGATAGGAGGCAGCCGATGTCGATCAGGTTCACCTTCGGGGGGGATGAACACATCTTCGCCGAAGTGTCCGAGGAAATGTCGCTGGAGGCGTTCTTTACCAGCCTTTCGATGACCAACGCGGTGCGCGAGGCGGGGATCCGCGGCGTCACCGAGATCTGCCCGGCGAACGCCAGTTTCCAGATCAAGTTCGACCCGGACAAGATAAGGCCCGACGATCTTCTGGCCGAACTGAAGTCGATGGAGGGCGCGGCGTCCAAGTCCGACGCGACGCTCCGCACGCGGATCATGGAGGTTCCGGTCTTCTATCAGGATCCCTGGACGCACGAGACGCTGATGCGGTTCCGCGAGCGCCATCAGGACCCGACCGCGACCGACCTGGAATATGCCGCGCGCATCAACAACCTGGGAACAGTGGACAGGTTTGTCGAGGCCCATTCCAGCCAGCCCTGGTTCGTGTCGATGGTCGGCTTCGTCGCCGGGCTGCCGTTCCTTTACCAGATGGTCGAGCGGTCCCGGCAGCTCGAAGTGCCGAAATACCTGCGCCCGCGCACCGATACGCCGAAGCTGACGGTGGGCCACGGTGGCTGCTTCTCGTGCATCTATTCGGTGCGCGGGGCAGGAGGATACCAGATGTTCGGCATCACGCCGATGCCGATCTACGACCCGGAACAGAAGATCAGCTATCTGCAGGACGAGATGTGCCTGTTCCGCCCCGGCGACATCGTGAAATGGAAGCCGATCGGCCGCGACGACTATGACGCGGCACTGGAAGAGGTGGCAGCCAACCGGTTCCAGCCGAAGATCCGCGACTGCACCTTCAGCCTGGCGGAGTTCAACCGTGACATGAAGGGCACCAACGCCAAGCTGATGGAGGCGCTCAATGGCCGTTAAGGTGATCGCTCCCGGTCTGTCCACCACGGTGCAGGATCTGGGCCGGCCGGGATACTACCACCTCGGGATTCCGCTGTCGGGCGGGATGGACCGCTTTGCCCTGCGCGCCGCCAACATGCTGGTCGGCAACGACGAGGGGGCTGCGGTGCTTGAAGCCGTGTTCATGGGGCCGGAGCTGGAGTTCACCGCCCCGGCGTCGGTCGCCGTGACCGGCGGCGACCTGCCGCCGAAGGTGAACGGAGACGAGCGGCCGTGCTGGGAAAGCTTCCCGGTCAAGGCAGGCGACCGGCTGTCGTTCGGGTTCCTGAGGTCCGGCGCGCGGGCCTACATCGCGGTGTCCGGTGGTATCGACGTGCCCGAGAAGCTGGGCTCGCGGTCAACCTACACGCTGGGGGCGCTGGGCGGGCACGAGGGCCGGGCGCTGAAGGCGGGCGATGAACTGCCCGTCGGTGCTGCGCAGGGCCGGAGCGGCGGGTCGGTGCCAGCGGACCTGCGCCGGATGCCGGGCAATCCGGCCGAGTTGCGGATGTTGCCGGGGCTTTACTGGCACCGGATTACCGATGCGGCGGGCGAGCGGTTCTTTGCGGACACCTGGAAGGTGGCGCCCGAGGCCGACCGGATCGGATACCGTTTCCGCGGCGGCAGCCCGCTGGAATTCGTGCCGCGGAAGCAGCCCTTCGGCGCGGGATCGGATCCGTCGAACATCGTCGATGCCTGCTATCCCTACGGCTCGATCCAGGTCCCGGGCGGGACCGAACCGATCGTGCTGCACCGCGACGCCGTGTCGGGGGGCGGCTACATGATGGTCGGCACCGTGATCTCGGCCGACATGGACCTGATCGGACAGTTGCAGCCGCACAGCCCGGCGCGGTTCGTGAAGGTCACGATGGATGAGGCCCTGGCGGCGCGGCATGACCGGGCCGCGGCACTGGCGCGTGTCCGATCGCACCTTGGACGCTGAGAGGGGCGGGGGCAGTTGGTGCGACAGCTTCGGCCACGGTCAGCGGTGCTCGCGCACTTCGCGCGGGGTGAGGCCGTATCGGGCGCGGAACGCCCTGCTGAACTGCGCCTGATCGGAAAACCCGTTTGCCCACGCAATCTCGCCGATCGAGCGGCTGTCGGAGGGGTTGGTCAGATCGTCGTGCGCCGCCGCCAGCCGCATCTCGCGCACCCACTGCCCAAGCGTCCGGTTGGTGTCCCGCAGCAATTCGTGCAGGTAGCGCACCGATATGCCGCAACCCGCCGCCACGGCTTCGGGGCCGAGGTCAGGGTCGGCAAGGTTGCGCAGCACGAAGGATTCGATCCGCGTCAGATGCGCCGCGCGCACCGACGACGCGCCCGAGGTCAGCAGCCGTTCATCGGATTGCAGGGCGAGCGCCAGCAGGTCCACCAGCTGCCGCCCGACCAGGGTCCGGGTTTCCTCGGTCATGGCGTGATAGCGCTGCGGGATCAGGTGGACCATGTCCACGAACAGCCCGTTCGCCCCGTTGGTGGCATCGAATTCCAGCGAACAGAACCGGTCCGGCGCCCGCACCCGGCCCGCCAGCATGTCCACCGACAGTTTCATCACCCACAGGTCCGCCGCCTCGGAATGGCTGAATTCATAGGGTTCGTGGCTGCGTTCCAGGAAGAAGGCGCCCGGATTGGCGCGGATCTCCTTGCCGCACTGGGCAAAGCGCACCTCGGATCTGGCGGGAATGGTGACGAGGAACTCCTCGGGTCCCGGATCGCGGAAATGCCGCGGCAGCCGGCGGTAGAGCAGCGCATCGGAGGTCAGCCGCGACAGCGACACGCTGCCGCCCAGATCCCAGATCGTCAGGTCGCCGTCGAAGGTTTCGGGCCGGCGGAAGGTGAGGTCCAGCGGGAAATAGGCGCGTCCGATCGCATCGTGCCAGTGCCGGCTGCGCGCCGCGATATCGACGCCCTGCGTGGTGATTGTCGTGATCCCGTGCCGCATCGCCCCCGTCCCCTCTGCACCGGGAATCAGGCCATGCTTCGGCCCGTGTGTAAAGGAAATGCTGCGCGATCGGGGCCTGGGTGCACTGTGGCGCAAGATTCGGTGCACCCCCTGCAAAGACCTGCCCGCCGGCGCGGCGTTACGCTTTCCGCGGCAATGGTGCTGAAGACGCCATGCGACAGGGAAGCCATCCGATTCGCCGCGGCAGGACTGCCGCGCGTCCTTCCCCCGCATGGCCCCTCTGGGGAGGACAGACGATGACGGGGCAGACAGCCGCCCGGCCCGAGGTCGATCCGATCACGCTCTCGGTGGTGCGCGGGATACTCGAGACGACGCAGCGCGAGATGACGCTGAGCCTGGAAAAGACCGCGCGGTCGAGCGTGTTCAATCTGGCGCACGACTATTCCACCGCGCTGTTCAACGCGCGGCCCGAGATGATCCTGCAGGGGCAGGACATCCCCATCCACCTGGGCAGCCTGATCCCGGCGATGAAGGTGGTGGCGAAATACTTCGAGGGCGACATCCGCGAAGGCGACCTGATCATCCACAACGATCCGGCCTGGGGCGGCAGCCATGCGATCGACACCTGCTTCTACCGTCCGGTGTTCTACAACGGAAAGCTGAAGTACTGGACCGTCTGCAAGGGCCATCTGACCGACATCGGCGGTCCGGTGCCCGCGGGCTACAACCCCAACGCCACCGAAATCTATGCCGAATGCCTGCGCATTCCGCCGGTCAAGGTCTGGGACCGCGGCGTGCCGCGCAAGGACGTGCTGAACTTCATCCTGACCAACATGCGCGCCCGCCGCGATCAGGAGGGCGACTTCAACGCCCTGATCGGCGCCTGCCAGGTGGGCGAACGCGCGCTGATCGCGATGCTGGACAAGTATGGCGAGGAACAGGTCGATGCCTGCATCGACACGCTTCTGGACATGGCCGAACGGCAGATGCGCAGCCTCATCGCCAGCGTGCCCGACGGCACCTACGAGGGCACCGCCATCCTCGAGGATGCGGGCCACGGCTTTGGCGACTTCGAGATCACGGCAAAGGTGACGATCAGGGGCGACGCCTGTCACATCGCCATCTCCAGCCCGCCGCAGGTGCCCTATTTCATCAACAGCTACGAGGGCAACAGCTATTCCGGGGTCTATCTGGGCCTGATGATGTTCGCCCAGTTGCCGCCCCCATACAACGAGGGGCTCTATCGCTGCGTGACGGTGGACATGGGGCCGAAGGGCACGCTGTGCAACGCGAAGGAACCCGCGCCGCACATGAACTGCACCACGACGCCCATGGAGACGCTGACCGACGCGGTGCGACTGGCCTTCGAGAAGGCGGTGCCGGAAAAGGTCTCGGCCTCCTGGGGCCATGCCAACGGGCTGAACATCGCGGGCTGGGACAAGCGGCACGACGAGGAATACGTGACCATGGTGCTGGCCACGATCATCTCGGGCGCCGGTGCGACGCCCAGCCAGGACGGCTGGCACGCCTGCGGGCCGGAATGCTGTTTCGGGGCACTGACCTCGGGCGATGTCGAGCTTCTGGAATACTCCTACCCGATCATCATCCACCGCTATTCGCTGATGGAGGATTCGGGCGGCGCGGGCAAGTTCCGCGGCGGATCCGGCACCGCCTGGGAGGTGGAGCCGCTGAACGACGACATGACGTTCATCACCTTCGGCGAGGGCCGGCGCATTCCGGCCATGGGCGCGGCCGGCGCCACCTCGGCGCTGGTCGATCGCAAGGTCGGCCGACTCGAGCTGAACCGGGCCGGTGCGGAGCCGAAGGTCATAAGGGAGAACGTGATCGAGGTCATCAAGCCCGGCGACCGGATCACCAACATGAATCCCGGCGGCGGCGGCTATGGCGACCCGATGGAACGGGCGGTGGACAAGGTTGTGTGGGACGTGCGCAACGGCCTCGTCTCGGTCGAGGGCGCGCGGGAGGATTACGGCGTGGTCATCTCGGACCCGGTGAGCCTGAGCGTGGACATGGAAGCAACCCGAAAGCTGCGCGCCAGCCGGCGTGCGGTGGCGGCCGAGTGAAGGAGGGCGGAGCGATGAAGACCGAATATCGTCTGGGCATCGACGCCGGCGGCACCTTCACCGATTTCGTGCTGGCAGACCGGTCGGGCAAGGTGCGGCTCTACAAGGCGCTGTCCACCCCCCAGGACCCGACCGCAGCGATCCGCAACGGTCTGGAACTGATCGCCGAGGATCTGGGTGTTCCGCCCGGGCGGATCGTGTCGAACTGCGACCTTTGCATCAACGGCACCACGGTGGGCCTCAACGCGCTGATCCAGCACAAGGGCGCCAAGACCGGCCTGATCTGCACCGCCGGTCACGAGGACAGCCTGGAGATCCGGCTGGGCCACAAGGAGGACGGGTACCGCTACGATCCCGAATACCCGCCCGCCACCATGCTGGTGCCGCGCTACCTGCGCCGCGGGGTCCGCGAGCGGGTGCTGTCGACCGGCGAGGTCCGCACCCCGCTGCACGAGGAGGACGTGCGTGCAGCCTGCGAGCTGTTCCTTGCCGAAGGGGTCGAGACAGTGGCGGTCAGCTTCGTCTGGTCTGTCCTGCATCCCGACCACGAACGCCGCGCCGCCGAGATCGTGCGCGAGATGATGCCGGCCGCCGTGCTGACGCTGGGGTCGGAACTATATCCGCAGGTGCGCGAATACACCCGCACCTCGACCGCCGTCGTCAACGCCTATCTTGCGCCGATCATGAAGCGCTATGTCGATGCGGTCGATGCCTACTTCCGCAGTCTCGGGGCAACGCAGCCGGTGCGCTACTTCCAGTCGAACGGCGGGCTTGCGATCGGCCAGGCGATGACCGACCGGTCGGTCTATGCCATCAACTCGGGCCCGGCTTCGGCGCCGGCCGCAGGTCAGTATGTCTGCGAGCCGTTCGAGAAGCGTGATGTGATCACGGTGGACATGGGCGGCACGTCCTTCGACATCACGCTGACCAAGGACGGATCGACCAACATCAACAAGAACATCGACTTCCTGCGGTATCGCATCGGGGTGCCGATGATCCAGGTGGAAACGCTGGGCGCCGGTGGCGGGTCGATCGGCTGGATCGACGAGATGGGGCTGATGCAGATGGGTCCGCAATCGGCGGGGTCCGACCCGGGGCCGGCATGTTATGGCCAGGGCGGCACGCTGCCCACCGTTTCGGACGCCAACCTGATCCTCGGCTATCTCAACCCCGACGGACTGGTGGGCGGGCGCCTGCCGCTCGACTACCGCAAGGCCGAGGAAGCGATCCGCGTGCATCTTGCCGAACCGCTGGGCATGAGCGTGGAGCGTGCCGCCTATGGCATGTTCACCATCGTCAACGCGAACATGGTGAACGGCATCCGCCGGGTCACGGTGGAACGGGGCTATGACCCGCGCGACTTCGTGCTGGTCGGTGCCGGCGGGGCGACGGCCGCCCATATCACGGCGCTGGCCGATGCGATGGGGATCGGCACCATCGTGTTGCCAAAGCTCGCCTCGGGGCTTTGCGCCTTCGGTCAGATCATCTCGGACGTGAAGTACAACTACATGGCCACCGCACCGCTGCGGCTGGACAACGACGCCGCCTATGCCCGGATCGACGCCCTGTTCGGCGAGATCGAGGACCAGGGCATCGCCCATCTGAAGGCTGACGGGTTCGACGAGGACCGGATCCGGATCCGCCGCAGTCTCGACATGCGCTATGTCGGGCAGGTTCACGAATGCACGGTCGAAATCGGCAATTTCCCCGTCAACGCCGAGACGATCGGGCAGATCATCGACGCGTTCCATCGCCGGCACGAACAGCTCTACACCTATTCCGAACGCCATTCGACGGTCGAGGTGGTGAACATAGAAAGCACCGTCTACGGTGTGGTGGACAAGCCCGCCCGGATGGAACTGGAACCGGGGGACGAGCCGGAGACGGCCCTGAAGGGCTGGCGCGACGCGGTCTTCAGCGCCGACGGCAGCCGCACCCGCACCCCGATCTACGACGGCGGCCGGCTGGGTGCGGGCGCACGGATCGCCGGGCCGGCGGTGATCGAGGAAGAGACCACGACCATCGTCATCGAACCCGGCTGGACCGCACGGCTGGATCCCAGCGGATCCTATCTCATCACCCGCGCGGCGGTGGCGGAAAGGGCGAAGGCAGCATGAAGACGCTGGGCGCCGACAGGGTTTCGGTAGCCTTCGCAGGGCTCAGGGCCCTGTCCGATGTCACCCTGTCGGTCGCCTCGGGGCGGATCGTCGGGCTGATCGGTCCGAACGGCGCCGGCAAGACCACACTGGTCAACGTGCTGACCGGGTTTCAGGCGCCGACCGACGGGGCGGTGATGCTGGACGGCGCCGCCCTGCCGAAGCTGAGGCCGCACGAGATCCGTCGGCGGGGCATCGCCCGCACCTTCCAGGGCGGGCGGCTGTTCCGGGACCTTCCGGTGATCGACAACCTGGAGGTCACCGGCGTCGGGCTCGGGCAGGGACGCGCCGCGGCCATAGCCGAGGCCCGGGCGATGCTGGACTGGATAGGGATCGCGCCCCTCGCGGATCGCATAGCGGGTACGTTGCCCTATACCGACGAACGCCGGGTCGCCATCGGCCGGGCGCTGATGGGCCGGCCGGGATTCGTGCTGCTGGACGAACCCGCCGCCGGAATGAGCGCGCAGGAGGCGGAAGATCTTGCCGCGCTGATCCGCCGGATCGCCGGCGAGATGGGCTGTGGCGTTCTGCTGATCGAACACAACGTCGGGCTGGTCCTGGAGCTGTGCGATCACATCGTGGTGCTCGATTCCGGGGCCGTCATCGAGCAGGGCCCCCCCGCCGCCATCCGAGGCAGCGAGAAGGTGCGGCACGCCTACATGGGCACCGCGGTCGATACCGACCTGCCGGTGCTGGAGATCGAAGGATGAGCCTTCTGTCCCTGTCGAACGTCACAGTCCGCTACGGTCGCCTGACCGCGGTGCGCAGCGTCTCGTTCACGATGAAGGAGGGCGAGATCCTTTTCGTCACCGGGCCGAACGGTGCCGGCAAGTCCTCGCTTCTGCGCGCCATCGCCGGCGCGGTGGCGCCGGCGGGCGGGCGGATCGACCTGGCCGACCACGATATCACCGGCCGGTCGCCCGAAACGATCGCCCGGCTCGGGCTTTCGATGGTGCCCGAGGGACGCGAGGTGTTCGGGTCGCTCAGCATCGAGGAAAACCTTCTGGTCGGCACCGGGATGCACGCGGCGACGCGAGGCTGGCGCGCACGCCGGGACACCGACCTCGAGGCGGTCTATGCCACCTTCCCGATCCTGAAGGACCGGCGCCACAGCCAGGCCGGCCTGCTGTCGGGTGGACAGCAGCAGATGCTGGTGATCGGCCGGGCGCTGATGACGAACCCGCGCCTGATCGCCATCGACGAGCCGAGCCTCGGGCTGGCGCCGAACATCATCGACCAGGTTTACGAACGTCTGATCGAGTTGCGCCGGCACCGCGCGCTGACTCTGCTGATCGTCGAACAGTCCTCGACCCGGGCGATGATGGTCGGGGGGCGGATGATGCTGATGCGGGGCGGAGAGATCCTGCTGGACGGCGATGCCCGCGCGCTCGGCCAGTCCGAGGCAATGCAGTCCGCCTATTTCGGATACGGGGATCACTGATGCCGGGTATGCTCCAGATCCTGTTCGACGCGCTGTCGCTCGGTTCGCTCTATGCGCTGGGCGCGCTGGGCATCGCGCTGATCTTCGGGGTGATGCGGCTGGTCAACTTCGCCCATGGCGACGTGATCGCCTTCTGCATCTTCGCGCTGCTGTGGCCGTCGGTCGACGTCGTGCCGATCGTCTTTGCCGGGCAGCTGCCGTGGTTCCTGCTGATCCCCTTCGTGCTTGCCGTCGGGGCGGGGTTGTCGGTGCTGGCCGAACTTGTGGTGTTCCGCCGCTTCCGGCACGCCAATCCGGCGACGATGATGATCGCCTCCTTCGCGCTGGGTTTCGTGATCCGCTATTTCCTTCTCATGCTGTTCTCCAGCCGGCCGAAATCGGTGCAGATCCTGCCCGGCCTCAGCCAGCCGGTCGAGGTTCTGGGGGCGCGGATCCCGCTGCTGCAGGTCGTGACGATCCTCGTCACCATCGCCGTGCTGCTGGCCCTTGTCGCCTTCCTGCGCCGCACCCGGTTCGGGCTGGAGATGCGTGCAGCGGCCGAGAATTTCACCATGGCGCGGATGCTGGGGGTGCGCGCGAACCGGGTGATCATGGGCGCCTTCGCCATGTCCGGCGCGCTGGCCGCGGCCATTGCCCTGATCCTCGGCAGCCAGACCGGCACGGCCGACATCATGATGGGATCGTCGATCATGCTGATGGCCTTCATCGCCACGGTGATCGGCGGGCTGGGCAGCCTGCCGGGCGCGGTTCTGGCCGGGTTCCTGCTGGGGGCCGTTTCGGTCGCGATGCAGTTCGCCCTGCCGCTCGAGGCCCGGCCGTTCCGCGATGCCTTCGTCTATGGCGCGGTGATCCTCGTGCTGCTGTGGCGGCCGCAGGGCCTGCTGTCGGGCCGGGCGGCAAAGGAAAGGGTGTGACCATGCTGCGCAGGGATTCGGTCGTCCGCCGCACCATCGCCACGCCGATCATCCTGTCGGCGCTGATCCTCGCCCTTGCGGTCTTTACCTTCTGGTACGGATCGCGCCCCTTCAACCAGACCGTCATCGACGTGCTGCTGCGGGTGATGCTCGTGGTGGGACTCTATATCTTCATCGGCAATTCCGGCGTCCTTTCCTTCGGCCATATCGGCTTTACCTGCCTCGGCGCCTATGCCGCCGCCTGGCTGACGATGCCGCCGATGATGAAGGGCATGATGCTGCCCGGCCTGCCGGGCTGGCTGATCGGAACGCAACTGCCCTATTGGGTGGCCGCCCCCATTGCCGCCACCTTCGCGGCCTTCTTCGCACTGCTGTTCGGACTGGTGCTGATGCGGCTTTCGGGCATTGCCGCCTCGATCGCGACCTTCGCCATGCTGGCGATGATCAACAAGATCTATTCGAACTGGTCCAGCGTGACCGGCGCGACATCCTCGGTCGTCGGCATCCCGATCGTCCGGGACCTGTGGCCCTATGTGATCGCGGTGATCCTGTGCATCTTCATCGCCTGGGCCCATGCCATCAGCCGCGCCGGGCTGAAGCTGCGCGCGGCCCGGGACGAGCCGGTGGCGGCACAGGCCTCGGGTATCGACATCCCGCGCGAACGGCTTGTGGCCTTCGTCGTCTCGGGCTGGGTCACCGGGCTGGCCGGTGCGCTGTTCGCGCACTCGCTGGGCGTCGTGACCCCCGATACGTTCTACCTTGCCATGACCTTCATGGCGCTGTCGATGCTGGTCGTCGGTGGCATGTCGAGTCTGTCGGGGGCGGTCCTGGGCGTTCTGGTCCTGTCGCTTCTGATCCAGATGCTGCGCGCGCTGGAACGCGGCGTGGACATGGGCGGGATCGCCCTGAAGATCCCCAACGGCATGCAGGAGATCGCGCTGGGCGTGATCATGATCGCGATCCTGATGTTCCGCCCGTCCGGCATGATGGGCAACCGGGAACTCGTCTGGCCCCGTGCCAGGCGCGGCAGGGTGGCGGATGCCGCCACGCCATCGTCAACCACGAACCAACCAACGGGAGTGTGACAATGAGACAGATCCGAACCCTTGGCCTGGCGCTTGCGACCACGGCGCTTGCAACGGCCCCTGCGCTTGCCGACGACATAGTCGTGGGCTTCGCCACCGCAGCCTCGGGCTTCATGGAAGCCTATGACAAGCCGGCCCAGGATGCCGCGATGATCCGCATCCAGGAAATCAACGAGGCTGGCGGTCTGCTTGGTCGGCAGATCCGCGCGGTGACGGCGGATACGAAAAGCGACCGGGCCG
>JBKBMT010000020.1:0-8665 GCA_046295655.1 Gemmobacter sp.
GCGGCGGCTGGATTTCGGGCCGCGGCGGTGGCGGACGGTCCGGCGGCAATGGCGGCGGCGGCCGGGGAGGCGGACGCCGCGGCGCCTCGCGCCCGTCCGGGCCTTCGGGTCGGTCCGGAAACCGCTGACATGCGGCTTGCGCGCGGCAAGCCGACAACCGAGGGGGCGCGTCAGCGGCGCGCCCCGTTGCGCGATAGCAGCCGGCTTCGGGCAGATGGAGTCGCGCACGAGGTGGAACTGCGCAATGCCCGACCGGTGGCCGATGCCCTGCGCGCCGTGATGCCGGAATGGGGTATCGTCGCCACCGGGACCGCCACGGACGGCGCGCGCCCGGCCTCGCGCGTGACCGGCTCGGGCACCGAACGTTATGCCTTCCGGTCGCGCTGGGCGGCCCACAGCCTTTCCGGGCTGGGACTTGCCGGCGCGACCTGCGGCGTGGTCGCCGACCTAGTCCAGGCGTTCTGCGACGAACGGCCCGGCGTCCTGGGCCTGCATTGCGGCGCGGTGCGGATCGGCGGTCGGCTTGTGGCCTTCACCGGACCGTTTCGCGCCGGGAAGACAACGCTTGTGACCCGACTGGGGCTTGAACCCTGCGTCACCTTCTTCTGCGATGACATATTGCCGATCCTCGCGGACGGCCAGGCCGTCGCGCTCGGCATCCAGCCGAGGCTGCGGTTGCCGCTGCCCGCCATGACCGGCTCGGGGTTCCGGGCAGCGGTGCAATCGGGGCTGACCGTCAGCGACAGCCGCTACGGCTTCGTCCGGCTGGACAGCCAGGCACCGCGCGGCACCCTCGGCCGGCTTGCCGCGCTGAACGTCCTCGACCCGCGCGAGAACACCCCGCCGCGGCTTCACCCGATCTACACTGCCGGCGCGGCCGGTCATCTGATACGACAGAACATCGCCGATCCCGGCGATGTCCCGCACCATTTCGACCGGATCGCCGGTCTGGCCGCATCGCTTCAGTGCCTGACCCTGGTCTTTTCCGATCTCGAGGACGCGGCACAGCTTCTGCTGCGGACGTTCGCCGGGAACACCGCGATCGACACGCTGATCGACCCCGCACCTGCCGAGCCAGCGCCCCCTCCGGCCCCGCAGGCCCCGCCAGCGGACCTGTCCCGACGCGTCGTCCGCGAACCGCGGATCGTCCTGCGCCAAATCGGCGGGGACAGCTTTCTGTGGCAGGTCGAGGAGCGCCGGTTCTTCCGTCTCAACCCGCTGGCTGCCGCCGTCTGGCGGTTGCTGGGGCGGCCCGTCGGGGGCACCGCGTTGGTGTCGATCCTGTCCGAGGTCTTTCCCGAGGTCGACCAGCGCCGGATCGCAGGAGACGTCGGTGCCCTCTTGGGCGAACTGGAACAGGCAAGGCTCGTGCGCACGGTCGCCCGCCGGTCCGGGCCCCGGTCGCGCGGATGACGGGTCGCGGCCGCGGCGCCGCACATTTTCGGAAACGCTGCGTTGCCGCGCCGGCCCTGCCTGCGCGTCCTGCCCCCTTGACCCGCGACGCGACACCGCCGATGCTGGCGACGATTTTTCTTTCCGGAAAGGATTTGCCATGTTCCGTCGGCAGCTTCTTTGCTTGTCGAGCCTCGTTGCGATGTGCGCGGCGGCCCCTGCCGTCGCCCAGGTTACGCCCGAACAGGTCTGGGACAACTGGCGCAGCATCCTCGATACCGCGGGCTATCAGGTGACCGTCGCCGGCGAGACCCGCAGCGGCGACACCCTGACGTTGTCGGGTGTGCTGCTGCAGATGGCCGCAGAGGGGAACCGTGCGACCGTGCCGCTCGGCACGGTGCGGATGCGGGACCGCGGCGACGGTTCGGTCGAGATCACGATGGACCCGGAGTACCGGATCGACATGCGGACCGAGAACCCGGACCAGGACCCGGTCGAAATGACCCTTTCCCTGCGCCAGCCCGGCCTCGGCATGATCGCATCGGGCCGGCCCGGCGCCATGCGCTACGATTACACTGCCCCGGAGTTCCGAGTGGAACTGGAACGGATGACGGTGAAGGACGAGGCGGTGCCGATGACCTTCGTCGTCGAGATGGGCGGGTTGAGCGGCTTTTACATGAGCGGCGGCGCCGACGGGCGGGACCTGTCGGCGTCGGTTCGCACCGACCGCGCCGATGTCGAACTGGAGGCGACCAATCCGGAGGGTGCCGGCAGGGTCGCCGTCGCGATCCAGATGGAGGCGATCGCGGGCGACTTCTCGGGCCGTCTGATCGAGAACCTCGGCGCCTACCAGGAACTCTCCGGTGCCTTCGCGGCCGGCTTCCGAATGGAAGGCGACTATGGCGCCGGGCGGACACAGTTCTCCATCGACGCCGAGGAGGCCCAGGGCCAGACGGCGATCCGCGGCGAGATCGCCGAGACAACGGTCGGGATCGGCATGAACGCCGACCGGCTGCGGTACAAGGTGGGCGCAAAGGGGCTGGACCTGACGCTGTCGGGCGACACGATCCCGGTGCCGGAGATCAACGTCACCGCGGCCGAATACGGCATCGGCATCCTGCTTCCGGTGGCCGAGACCGGCGAACCGGCGGATTTCGAGGCGTTGTTGCGGGTCGTGGACCTGGCGCTGCCCGACGACATCTGGGGCATGTTCGACCCGATGGGGGCGATGCCGCGCGATCCGGCAACGCTGATCCTCGATGCGCGGGGCAAGCTTCTTGTGCTGGCCGACCTGTTCTCGCCCGAAACCGCGCAATCGGGCGCACCGCCCTTCGCGGTCGAGGCGGTGGACCTGACCGAACTGCGGGTGAAGGCCATCGGAGCGGAACTGACCGGCGCGGGCGCCTTCACCTTCGACAATGACGATCTGGAAACCTTCGACGGCATGCCGCGGCCCACGGGGGCGGTCGACCTGACCCTCGTCGGGGGCAATGCGCTGATCGACCGTCTGGTGTCGATGGGAATGCTGCCGCAGGATCAGGCGATGGGCGCCCGGATGATGATGGGGCTGTTCGGCCGTCCCGGTGCCGGCGAGGATACTCTGACATCGCGCATCGAGGTCACACCGGACGGCGCGGTTCTCGCCAACGGGCAGCGGATCCAGTAGGCGGCCCGCGGCCTTGTGCCGGCCCCCGGCGCGGACTACCTCCTGCGGCGGTGCAGGAGGACGGATCGCATGACCGGCAGGACGGGACCGAAACTCGAGACGCTCGCCGCGGAAATGCTTGATGCCGCGCGGGCCGCCGGGGCAGACGGCGCCGATGCGCTGGTCGTCGCCGGCACGGCCATGTCGGTCGATGTGCGTGCGGGGGCCCTGGAACATGTCGAACGGGCCGACGGAATCGACCTCGGGCTGCGGGTGCTGGTCGGGCAGCGGCAGGCCTGCGTCTCGGTGTCCGACACCGCCCGCGACACGATCCGCACCATGGCGGAACGGGCGGTGGCCATGGCGCGCGAGGCCCCTGTCGATCCCCATGCGGGATTGGCTGATCCCGGCCAACTGGCGCATGATCGCGATCCGGCGCGGCTGGAACTCTGCGACCCTGGGCCGGAACCGCGGCCCGACACCATGCTTGCCGCGGCGCTGCGGACCGAAGCGGCCGCCCTGAAGCCCGGCATCGCCCAGGTCGATCAGGCCTCGGCCGCCTGGTCGCGGCGCAGCCTGTTCCTTGCCGCCAGCAACGGGTTCGCCGGCGGATACGCGCGCACCACACACAGCCTTTCCTGCGTCGCGATCACCGGCGCGGGGACCGCCATGGAACGCGACTGGGCCGCCGAGTCGCGCGTCTTCGGCGCGGACCTTCCCGAGCCCGAGGCGGTGGGCGCCCTGGCCGCCGAGCGCACCCTTGCCCGCGCCGGGGCCCGCAGGCCGCCCACCGGACAGTTTCCGGTGCTCTATGACGAACGGGTGGCAGCGAGCCTGATCGGTCATCTGCTTTCGGCGATCAACGGCACCGCCATCGCCCGCGGCGCGAGCTGGCTGCGCGATGCACTGGGTCAGCCGGTCCTGCCCCGCGGTATCGACCTTGTCGAGCAACCGCTGCGCCCGCGCGGCCCCGCCTCGCGTCCCTTCGATGCCGAGGGTCTCCCGGTGCAGGAGCGGGCGCTGGTCGCGGACGGAATACTGCAGGGATGGGTGCTGGATCTGGGAACCGGGCGCAAGCTGGGCCTGCCCAGCACCGGGAACGCGGCCCGGGGCACTTCGGCCCCGCCGGCGCCGACGGTCTCGAACGTGACGGTGACGCCCGGCACCTCCGCCCGGGACGATCTGATCGCCGCGATGGGCCGCGGCCTTCTGGTCACCTCGTTCCTCGGCGCGACGGTCAATCCCACCACGGGCGACTATTCGCGCGGGGCCTCGGGTTTCTGGGTCGAGAACGGTCAGATCGCCTATCCGGTCAACGAATGCACCGTGGCGGGAAACCTGCGTGACATGCTGCGGCGGATCCTTCCCGCCAACGATGCCCGTCCACACGCGGCACACCGGGTGCCAAGCCTTCTGGTCGAGGGGCTGACGCTTGCCGGGGGATGATCTGGCGCTGATCGAGACGGCGGTGCGCGAGGCCGGGGCAGTAGCCCTGCGCCACTGGCGGCGCAATCCCCGCGTCTGGGAGAAGCCGGGCGGCGCCGGCCCGGTCAGCGAGGCCGATCTGGCGGTCGATGCGCTGCTGTCGGCCCGTCTGAGGGGGGCACGGCCCGGCTATGGTTGGCTGTCCGAGGAAAGCGCACAGGCGGCGGCGGTCTGCGACGCCGGTTTCATCGTCGATCCCATCGACGGCACGCGGGCCTTTCTGGACGGGCAGGACGGGTTCGCCGTTTCGGTGGCGGTGATGCGCGACGGTCGGATCACCGAGGCTGCGGTGTTCCTGCCGGCGCGCGAGACGCTCTATTCCGCGACGGCGGACGGGATTGCCCGGATGAACGGCGCGCCCCTTGCAGCAAGCCGCGCGCGCGGCGAGGCCGGTGCCGAGGTCCTGGCGACGCGTCCCAGCATGGACCCCGAACACTGGCCCGGCGGCGTGCCCCGGGTGCGCCGCAGCTTCCGGCCGTCGCTGGCCTGGCGGCTCTGTCTGGTGGGCGAGGGGCGTTTCGACGGGATGCTCACCATGCGCGACGCCTGGGAATGGGATATCGCGGCGGCCAGCCTGATTGCCGAACGCGCCGGCGCGCGTGTGACCGACCGGGACGGCCGGCCGCTTCGCTTTGGTGCAGAGGGCTTGCGCGCCCCCGGCGTCATCGCCGCGGCACCCGGTCTGCATGAGGCGCTGATTGCGCGACGGCGGGGCACCACCGGTTAGCGCGCGATCACCGCGGCCCGCCATCTCGCCTGCGCAGCGGGCGACGCCCCGCGACCGCCCGCCGAACCGGCGGGCGCCGCGCGTCATACCCCGACATAGGCCGCGAATTGCGTGGCGGTCGGAGCAAGGGTCCGGGCCTCGACCGTTTCGGCCACGCGGCCGCCGGTCATGAACGACACCCGGTCGGCCACCTGAAGCACCGCATCGACCCGCTGTTCCACCAGCACCGTCGCCACGCCGGTCGCCTTGAGCGCCGCCACGGTCTGCCGGATCAGCGCGATCATCGACGGCTGCAACCCCTCGGTCGGTTCGTCCAGCAGCAACACCTTCGGTTCGAGGCACAGCGCACGGGCGATGGCCAGCATCTGCTGTTCGCCCCCCGACAGCGTCGAGGCGCGCTGGCCCAGCCGTTCGCGCAGCCGCGGGAACAGGTCGAGCACCCGTTCCCGCACTGACGCTCCGCGGTCGCGGGTCATCAGCCCGACCTCGATGTTCTCTGCCACCGTCAGCGGCCCGAACAGCCGCCGTCCCTGAGGCACATAGCCGATCCCGCGGCGCGGAACCTCATGCGCCGGCAGGGCGTGAATCGGGGCGCCATCCAGTTCGATCCGACCCCCGGTCACGTCGATCTGGCCCATGATCGCGCGCAGCATCGTGCTCTTGCCCGCGCCGTTGCGGCCCATGACGCAGGTCACTTCGCCGGCGCGCGCCTCGAAATCCAGCCCGTTCAGCACCCGGACCGGCCCGTATCCGCCCTGAACCTCCGACAGCCGCAGCATTCAGCCCCCCAGATAGGCGGCCTGCACCGCCGCATCCGCCCGCACCTCGGCCGGCGTCCCGACCGCAAGTTTGCGTCCGAAATCCAGCACCGTGATCCGCTGGGCAAGATCCATCACCACATCCATGTTGTGCTCGATCAGCAGCACCGTCGTCTCGGGCACCAGCGAGCGGACCAGCGCCTTGAACCCCTCGATCTCGCCCGCTGCCAGCCCCTGCGTCGGTTCGTCGAGGATCAGCAGCCGTGGCCGCAGCGCAAGGCCCATGGCGATCTCCAGCAGCCGCTGGTGGCCATAGGCGAGCGTCCCCGCCTCCTGATCGGCCATCGCCTCCAGCCCCACCCGCGCGAGCGCGGCCCGGGTGCTTTCGTCCAGATCCGCGGCGCCGGTCCGCTGCACCGCCAGCGCCACATTGTCGAAAACCGGAAGGCGGGCATAGATCGAGGTGATCTGGAACGTGTAGGCGATCCCCAGCGCCACCCGGGCATGGGCAGGCAGCCGGGTGATGTCGCGTCCCTCCAGCCGGATCGTTCCGGACTGCACAGGCACCCGGCCGCAGATCAGGCTGACGAAGGTGGTCTTGCCCGCGCCGTTCGGCCCGATCAGGGCATGGATCTCGCCCGGCGTCAGGTCGAAATCCACACCGTCCACCGCCTTCAGCCCGCCGAAATGCCGGGTCAGGCCGCGGGTTTCCAGAAGCGTCACGGCAGCCACCGCGCAACCCTCGCCCTTATGGTGCCGAGTACCCCCTGCGGCGCGAACAGCACCAGCAGCACCAGGGCCACGCCGACGACCAGCAGATGCGCGGTGGTGACGCCCGACGACAGGTCGATCAGATAGAACATGAGGAAAGTGCCGACGAAGGGGCCGATCACCGTGCCCGCGCCGCCCAGAAGCACCCACAGTAGCGGAAGGATGGAATGCGCGATCTCGGCGAAAGATGCGCCCACATAGCCGAACATCAGACCGTAGGCGGCGCCCGAGGCCCCGGCATAGAGGCCCGAGATGCCCAGGGCCGTCAGCTTTGCCCGGAACGGGTCATAGCCCAGCATCCGCGAGCGTTCCTCGTTCTCTCGCATGGCCACCAGCACCCGGCCGGTGCGCGAGCGCACGAGCCACAGGCAGGCCAGCAGCGCCACCGAGAACAGGACCAGCGCCGCCATGTACCGGGTGGTATCGTCCGACAGGTCGAGCGGCCCCAGCGCCCGCGCCGCCCTGGCGATCACGAACCCCTCGTCACCGCGCGTCCAGGGGCCGAGGTAGAGAACGGTCAGATATCCGGCCTGGGCGAACATCAGCGTGACGATCATGAACGACACGCCGGCGGTGCGCAGTGCCAGCAACCCCACCGCCACGGCCATCGCCCCTCCCGCCAGAACCCCCGCCGGCACCGCCAGCAGCGCATCCCAGCCGCCAAGCTGGATCGTCAGGCCGGTCGCATACATGCCGGCCGCAAAGAACAGCGCATGCCCGAGACTGAGAAGCCCCGTGTAGCCGAAGGCGATGTTGTAGCCGATTGCATAGACCGCCAGCACCATGATCCGGGCGAAATTGGTATGGTGATAGGGCGGCAGCACGAACTGGGCCAGGAACAGCAGCACGATCAGGCCCAGATGCAGGACAAGGATCCGGCTCATGCCCGCGCCCCGAACAGGCCCTGCGGTCGGAATACCAGCACCAGTGCGACGAACAGCGTCGCCAGGATCTTGGCCAGCGTCGGCGAGAAGAAGACCGAGATTACCCCGTCGCTGAGCCCGATCAGCAGCGCCGCCACCAGCGTGCCCCGCAACGAGCCGAGCCCCCCGATGATGACCACGATGAAGGACAGAAGCAGCGGATCGTGCCCCATCAGGTAATGCGCCTGCTGGATCGGGACGATCAGGACCGCCGCGATCGCGGCCAGCCCCGCCCCCAGCGCGAAGACCAGCGCATAGACCCGGTCCACGTTGATGCCGAAGGCGCGGGCGGTGTCGCGGTCGATCTGGGTCGCGCGCATCACCAGCCCGACCTTCGAGCGGGTCATGAACAGCCAGACCCCGACCAGGATCGCCGCCGAGGCAAGAACCACGGCGATCTTGTAGCCGGAATAGCCGAACCAGGGGAACTGGACGCGCCAGGTGAAGGGGGCGACCACCGGTCGGGCATCGGGGCCGTAGAGCGACAGCGCCGCCTGTTGAAGGATATAGAGCAGCCCGATGGTCGCGACGATGGTTGCCTCGGGTTCGTATTTCAGCCGCTTCAGAATCACCGTATCGGCCGCCGCGGCGATGGCGCCGACAACCAGCGGCGCGACCAGCAGCGCCGCGGCGAAACCGAGCCACGGCGGGCCCGGCACGAAGGTGGTGACGAACCAGGCCAGCACGGCGCCCAGCATGAAGAACTCGCCATGCGCGACGTTGACCACCCGCATCACGCCGAACACCAGGCTCAGACCCACGGCGGTCAAAGCAAGCACCGCCGCCATGACGGTGCCCTCCATCAGCGCCAGCAGAAGGAACGGTCCGAAATCCAACGTGCATGCCCCGTCATTTCCCGGCGCGCGAACGGCGGGCGGCAGCGGGTTGTGTCCGCTGCCGCCCTGCGCGGCCCGCCGCCCCCCGGCGAACGACAGCGGGGGGTTGTGACCCCCCGCGGGGGAAA
>JBKBMT010000020.1:8675-29882 GCA_046295655.1 Gemmobacter sp.
GGCCGGCCGCCGCCGTCAGAACGACTGCTGGGTGTAGTCCACCGCGTCGGGATACATGGACTCCTCGATTGCCGTGCGGTGGACCCGGATCAGCTTGCCGCCCTCCACCCGGCTGATGTTCTGATGTCCGAACACCTGATGCGTCCGCCCGTTGAAGATCTTGTCGCCCTGCGGATGCTCGCGGCTTTCGCCGAAGGTCGTCATCGCCTCGATGGCCTCGACGAACTTCTGACGGTCGGCCGGGCCCTGATAGCCCGAGACCTGCATGGCGTCCCTGATCACGAACAGCGTTTCCCAGCAGCTGAACATGTGGGCATAGGTCGAGACGTCGCGTGCGTCAGAAACCGAAGCGCCGTTGTCGTCCACCCCGACTGCGGCGCGATAGAACGTCTCGTGCTCCGACGCGTCGGACTGCTTGGTGCGGCAATGCCCCTCCCAGAAATGGGTGCCTTCGAGGAATTCCAGGCCCGGCGCGGCGATGTCCACCGCCTCGAGCGAGTCGATGAAGCCGAAGATCTCGGGCCGCGCGCCGGTCCCGTAGAACTCGCCAAGTTCCTTGACGAAGGTCAGCACCGCAGGACCGACCATGACGTGATACAGCACCTCGGTGTCGCGCGGGATCCGCGGGAAGTAGCGGGTGAAGCTGGTCTCGGTCGGCGGAATGGCGATGAGTTCGAGGATCTCGCCGCCGGCTTCCTTGACCGCGGCCGAGAAATAGTCGCGGTGGTCGTGGCCGAAGGCATAGTCGGGGAACAGCATCGTCACCTTCTTGCCGAGGTTCTCCATCACCCATGGGGCCATGGACGAGACCTGTGCGCGCACGTCGGTGATGCCGGGCTGGAGCGTCCAGCGGTTCAGCATGCCCGAGGCGACGTGATAGCCCTCGGAGCAGACGAGATAGGGCACCTTCAGCTCGCCCGCGCGCGGGGCCGATCCGATGACCACATGGCTGAACAGCGGCCCGAACACCAGGTCGCAGCCTGCCTGGCTGGTCAGCTTCTCGACCACCTCGGCGCCGCGGCGCGGGTCGGTGCCGTCATCCTCGAACACGATCTCCACCGGGCGGCCGTTGATGCCGCCGGCCTCGTTCAGAACCTTCAGCGCGGCCTGAGCTGTGCGCTCGTACCAGCGGCCGTAGGCTGCGCCGATGCCGGTGCGGTGCAGCTGGAAGCCGAGCTTGATCGGTGCCGAGGACTGCGCCTGGATGAAGCCCGGGAAGGCCGCAGCCGCGCTGCCTGCGGCGAGGCCGGCAAGCACGGTGCGGCGGGTCGGGGTGAGAAGTCGCGAGGTCATGGCTGTCTCTCCGCTGTTGGTTTGGCCCGCGGCTTTTGAGGCGCCCGGGCCTTCGGTGAAGAATGTTCGCACTCAAACAAGAAGTCCATTCGATTCTTGTCCTCACGCACCGGACGGCGAAGCGAGCAGCCACAGGCCGAGCACGGTGTAGCCGACCATCAGCGCGGTCAGCGGCAGATGCGCGATACCGCGCGCCGACCGGTCGGACAGATGCAGCGCCAGCAGCACTGCCAGCAGATGCGCGCCGAGGATCGCCGTGAACTGCAGGTTCCAGATCAGGATCATGGTGCTGCGGTCGGTCAGGAACCCGTAGGAAATCCAGAACGGCGGCAGGCCCAGCAGCGCGTCGCCCCGGAACAGGGGATCGTTCAGCGCCGCCACCGTGTATTGCCCGGCGGTCAGAAGCATCAGCAGGTAATGCGAGCCATGATAGCCCGCTGCGATCGCAAGGAAGGACAGCATGACCGGCCCGGCCTCGAGCCGCGCACCCGAGATCCGCCGCCCCAGCCAGAGCGCGCCGAGGATCGTCGTCGCGGTCAGGGCCCAGGCTCCGATCAGGCCGGCGGTGTTGACGCCCATGACCGCCGAGCGGCCAGTGAATTCCAGGGGGTTCTCTCCCACCAGCGCCAGCCACCAGAAGGTCTCGCGCAGACCGTCGAAGGTCAGCGCGGCCAGCGCCAGGGTGACAAAGGCGATCTGGCTCGCGGTCAGCGGCGGCATGGTCAGCACCTGCGTGCCCGGCCAGCCTGCGCAGAGCCGCGCCCGCCGCCCCTCGATCCGCAGCCAGAACGGCGCGATCCGCGCGAGGAAGCCGAAATAGACGGTCAGGAATTCGCCCTTCTCGAGCCAGTCCTCGCCCTCGGCCACGGCTAGGACGAAGATCACCAGCCAGTAGGCCAGCGCAACGCGGGCAAGGACCAGCGGATCCTCGGGCGACATCGAAACGATCTGGAACCACGAAAAACCGGCAAGCCCGACGACCGCCGGCACATGGCCCAGCCGGGACAAACCGATACTGCCGGTGCGGCGGATCAGCGTCCTGGCAACGCGCACCGGACCCGTCCAGGGATTGACCGACCGCCAGAGGTTCCCAAGCAGGATCGACGCCAGCGGCAGCGCGACCCAGATCACGGTCCAGAACACCAGCGTCATCAGGTTGTGCATCGGGTCGCGGGGCCCCCAGAAGCCGACGCCGACCAGCATCAGGAAGCACAGGAACGACAGATAGCTCGACAGCGCGACCGGCAGCAGCACCGGCCGTTCCAGGATGGTCACGGCGCGCATCGCCGGCAGTCTGCCCGCGACGGCCGCAACCAGCGCCGTCAGCGCCACGGCAGCGGCCGCTCCGGCCATGTAATATCCGGTCGGAAGGGTCATCACGATCGAGGGCGGCAGGGCACAGGCTGCTGCCGCCGCAGGCATGAGTGCAATCGCCCCGGCCATCGATAGGGAGCGTCGTGCCGCAGCAACCATCCCCGTCCCCGCATCGCGTTCACATCCGATGAAATACGCGGGCGGGGCCCTGCGCAACCATTTCCGCGCTCACTCGCCGCGACTTGACCTCGTGGCGCGCTATTGTCAGGACGACCGAATTGCCGGATCGACCTGCCTGGGAGCGCAGATTGAAGGACGAAGGGAAGACGCTGCCGAGGATCAGCCGCGACGCCGATGGTGCCGCGCTCCGGCTCGCCGGCGACTTCGTTCTGCCCACGCTGGGCGAGGCCAGCCGCCAGCTTGCCACCGTCGAAGCCGGCGACATCGTCGCGATCGACTGCTCCCAGGTCGGCCGGATCGACACGGCAGGGGCCTGGATCGTCGCGAAGCTTCAGGCCGAGGCCGAGGCAGCCGGCAGAACCCTGCGCCTGACCGGCGCGAGCGTCGAGGCAGAGCGGCTGATCGCCACGGTTGCCGCCGCCCTGCCGCAGCCCGACCCGGAGCGACCGCGCCGGCGCGGCATTGCGGACTGGCTGGAGTCGGCTGGACGCGTCACCGCCGGGGCGGTCCGCTATCTGGCAGAGCTTGCGGGATTCCTCGGGCTCTTCCTCTCCCGTCTGGTGCAGTCGCTGGTCCGCCCGCGCGAGTTCCGGCTGACCGCACTCGTCGCCCATTGCCACGATGTGGGCGTGCGCGCCGTGCCGATCGTGGCGTTGATGGCCTTCCTGATCGGCGTCGTGCTGGCCTTTCAGGGCGCCAGCCAGCTGCGCCAGTTCGGTGCCGAGGTCTTTGTCGTCGATCTGATCGCGGTCTCGATCCTGCGCGAGCTGGGCATCCTGCTCACCGCGATCATCGTCGCGGGCCGCACCGCCTCGGCCTTCACCGCGGCCATCGGCAGCATGAAGATGCGCGAGGAGATCGACGCGATGCGCACGCTCGGCATCGACCCCGGCCATGCGCTGCTGGTGCCGCGGGTGCTGGCGCTGCTTCTCATGCTGCCGATTCTCGGGCTGATCGCGAATGTCTCGGGCCTGGTCGGCGGGGCGATCATGGCCTGGATCGAGCTTGGCATATCGCCCGGCATGTTCCGCATCCGGCTGGTCGAGGACACCGACGTGTCGCATCTGATCGTGGGCATGGTGAAGGCGCCGGTCTTCGCGATCATAATCGGAATCATCGGCTGCCATGCCGGCATGCAGGTCGGCAACAACGCCGAATCGCTGGGACGCATGACCTCGGCTTCGGTGGTCGCGGCGATCTTCGCGGTCATCGTCGCCGACGCCCTGTTCTCGGTCTTCTTCGCGCAGGTCGGGCTGTGACCGGGCGCGAGGCCGTCATCCGCATCCGCGGGCTGCGCAACCAGTTCGGCGCGCAGGTGGTGCACGACAACCTGGATCTCGATGTCTGGCGGGGCGAGGTCCTGGGCGTGGTCGGCGGTTCCGGCACCGGCAAATCCGTCCTGCTGCGCACCATCGCCGGGCTGCGCCGCCCGCAGGCCGGAATGATCGAGGTGCTGGGCACTGATGTGCTGAACGCGACCGAGGCGGAGCGCCAGACGCTGGAACGGCGTTGGGGCGTCATGTTCCAGGACGGCGCCCTGTTCTCGGCCCTGACCGTGCGCGAGAATGTCGAGGTGCCGCTGCGATCGGTTCCGGACCTGCCGCGGCAGCTTCGGCGCGAGATGGCGGACCTGAAGATTGCGCTTTCGGGTCTGCCATGGTTCGCCGGCGACAAGTATCCGTCGGAGCTGTCGGGAGGGATGCGCAAGCGGGCGGGACTTGCCCGGGCGCTGGCGCTCGATCCGGCGATCCTGTTCCTCGACGAACCGACCGCGGGGCTCGACCCGATCGGTGCTGCTGCCTTTGACCGGCTGATGCGGGATCTGTCCGACAGCCTGGGTCTCACGGTGTTCCTGGTCACGCATGATCTGGACACGCTGCATGCGGTCTGCGACCGGATCGCGGTCCTTGCGGAAAGGCGCGTTCTCGTGACCGGAACCATGGCCGACATGCTGGAGGTGGACCATCCCTGGGTTCGCGAATACTTTCACGGGCCTCGGGCACGGGCGGCCCTGGCGACGGCCGGAGAAGGCTAGACGATGGAAACACGGGCGAACTACATCCTCATCGGCGCATTCACGGTTGCGGGCTTCCTCGGGCTGCTCGCCTTCTTCCTGTGGTTCGCCCAGGTCGAGATGGACCGCCAGCATGCCTACTACGATGTGCGCTTCACTTCCGTGTCGGGCCTCAGCCGGGCGGCGGACGTGCGGTTCGGCGGACTGCCCGTCGGGCAGGTGGTGGACGTCCGGCTTGCGCCCGAGAAGGACGGCACGATCCTCGTCCGGCTCGAAGTGGCCATGAACACCCCGGTCCGCGCCGACAGCCGCGCCAGCATAGAGGCCCAGGGCGTCACCGGCGTGTCCTTTGTCGGCATCGACGCCGGGACGCCCGAGGCGCCGCTGCTGCAATACGTTCCCGGGGAGCCTCCGCCGGAAATCCAGGCCGGCCGGTCGGTGCTCCAGACCCTGACCGAAGACGCGCCCGAACTGCTGGAGCAGTTCGTGGAGGCGATGGGGCGGGTCAACACCCTGCTCAGCGAGGCGAACAAGGAGCGGGTGGAGAACATCCTGACCAACGTCGAAAGCGCCTCGGGCGAATTCGCGCAGGCGCTTTCGGACTTTACCGTGGTCGCGGCCTCGGTCTCGGGCTTCGCCATCGAGGTGTCGCGCTTCAACGAGATCCTCGAACAGATATCGACCTCTGCCGATCAACTGCTTGTCACGGCAAACGACACGGTCGAACGTTTCGGTGCGCTTGCGATCGAGGCAAAGGACACGCTGGAGACCGGAAACCGCACGCTGGATACGGCGACCGGGGCAATCGATGACATCCGCGGCTTCCTCGCAGCCGACCTGCGCGACACGGTGGCCGAGGTGAAGGCCGGTGTCGGCGACCTGCGCCGCGAGGTCGAGACCCTGGGCGCCGAGGCGCGCGGCATGATTGCGGGCTTCGCGGCAACCGGAACCGAGGCGACCGCAAGACTGGCGCAGATCGAGGCGACCATCGCGGCCGCCGACACGATGCTGGCCCGCGCGACCGAGACGCTGACCAGCGTGGATGCCGCGGCGGCGCGGATCGACGCGCTGGTGGCCGGCGACGGGGCGGCGCTGGTGGCAGATGCCCGCGCGGTTCTGGCCGATGCCCGCCGCGCCGTCGCCTCGGTCACGCAGGCAACCGACACCGATCTGCCCGCGCTGGTCGCCGACATCCGCGCCGCGACCGGGACCGCGCGACAGACCATCGAGACCGTCGGCCGCGACCTCACCTCGGCTTCGGGCCGGATCGGGACGCTGGCAGACCAGGCCGGCGGTGCGATCGACAGCGTGACCGAGACCTTCGGCAATGCCAATGCAACGCTGGCCGCGATCAACGAGGCGCTGGAAACCGGGCAGTCGGCGCTGTCGGCCGCCGAACGGGCCTTCGAGGGCGCCGACCGGGTGATCAACTCAGAGGCTGCCGCAATCGCCGCCGACCTGCGTGCCGCCATTGCCCGGCTGGATGCCGCCATCGCGCAGGTCTCCGACGACTTGCCGGCGGTGACCGCCGACCTGCGCGCGGCCTCCGAAGCTGCCAGCGCCGCCTTTGCCGAAGTCGGGCGCGTGGCCCAGGGCGCCGGGCCGGCTGTGCGTGCCTTTGCCGCCGACGGCCTGCCGCAATATGCCCGGCTCGCGACCGAGACCCGCGGGCTGATCCGCAACCTGGACCGGCTGGTGGCGCAGTTGCAGCGCGATCCGGCGCGGCTCCTGCTTGGCCGCCAGACCCCCGAGTTCCGCCGCTGAGGATCCGCCATGACCCTGCTCCGCCCTGCCACGTTTGCCCTTCTGCTGGTCGCCGGCCTGCCCGGCTGCGCCGCGATCTCGGCGCTTGGCGGCGCAGCAACGCCGCTCGAGGCCTACGAGATCTCGACGCCGGCGGTGCCGGTGGCACGCCGACCGTCGGGGCGCGAGCTGGTGGTTGAACTGCCCGGCGCCGGCGGCGGCTTCCAGACCGACCGGATCATGCTGCGGCCCAATCCGTTGCAGGCACAGTATCTGCCCGGCGCCCGCTGGACCGAGGAAACCCCGGCGCTGGTGCAGACGCTCATGCTGCGCAGCCTGGACGCAACCGGCGGCTTCCGCCACGTCGGGCGCAAGCCGCTCGGATCCTTCGGCGATGTGGCACTGGTCAGCGAGATCCTGGATTTTCAGGGCGAGGCACAGGACGGCACCGCGACGGTCCGGCTGCGGCTTTCGGCAAGGCTGGTGCGGGAATCCGACGCGCGGGTGATCGCCGGTCGGCAGTTCGTCGCGACAACGTCCGTTGCCGACCTGTCGCCGCTGGCGGTCGTCGAGGGCTTCGACCGGGCCGCAGCGGGACTGATGGCCGAGCTGGCGGGCTGGGTTCTGTCCAACCTCGGCGTGCCGGCCGGACCGGCCGGCTAGATCCGCAGAAGGCCGGCCAGAACCTGCTCCAGCCGTGCAACCGCCGCCGGGGCAGTCATCACCCCCGGCGATAGCCGCAGCACTGGACCGCGCGCATCGGCGTGCAGGCGGGCTGCCCGCAGCGTATCCAGCACGCGGGCCGGCGACGCGTGATCTGGCAGCCGCAGCATCACACTGCCACCGCGCGTGCCCGGATCGCGGGGCGAGACGACAGGGAGGCCCAGCGCGTCGGCCAGGTCCAGAAGATCGGCACAGAGCGCGCGGTTGTGCGCCACCAGTGCGTGCGGATCCTGCGCGGCGTGCCACTCCATCGCCGGCAGGCTGGCCAGCGCCCCGACCACCGCCGGGGTGCCGTGATCGAACCGGCGGATGTCGGGTGCGAAGGCGAAACGGTCGAGATCCCACGAGAACGGGTCGGGCTGGCTGAACCAGCCGCGCAGCTCCGGCGCGCAGTCGGGCAGCAACGCCGGCGCGACATGCAGGATGCCCGCCCCCGGCGTCCCGCAGAGCCACTTCAGCGAGGTCGAGACCACCGCATCGCAACCCGTCGCATCGAACGGAAGCAGCCCTGCGCCCTGGGTGATGTCGGCGACCACGACACTGCCCGCAGCGCGCCCCAGCGCCGCCAGCCGCGCAATGTCGCAGCGGTGCGAGCTGGTCGATGAAATCCAGGTCAGCAGCGCAAGACCGACGTCCGCACCCCAACCAGCCGCGATGTCCTCGTCCTCGACCCAGTGCGCCCCCTGCCGGCGGCGCACCGTCTCGAGCGTGAAGCCGAGCCGGGGTGCGAGGCCCGCGAGCAGGAAATGCAGCGACGGAAAGCAGTCCTCTGCCACCAGAACGCGTCGCCCGCGCAGCCGCCCCGCGGGCAGCGCGGTGACCAGCGCGTGCAGCGCGACGGTCACGTTCTCGGTCGCGGTAACGGTCCCGGGCGACACCCCGATCAGGGCTGCCCATCGGTCGAGGAAGGCCGCGCGCCGGCCAAGGGCGAAGCCCCACTGGTCATGCCCGAACCCGCCCCAGACCTCGGCGAATTCGGCCATGGCACGGGCGATCCCATGCGCCTTGCCCGGATACTGTCCGACGGAATGATAAAGCAGCCAGCCCGAACCGTCGTCGCCGTCAGGTACCCGGTCAGACATGGCGATACCGGTTCTCGAGCCACGAGACCAGACGCACGGCCGGCAGCAGGATGATCAGATAGATCAGCGCGGCGGCGATCAGAGGCGAGGGGTTGGCGGTCAGCGCCTGGGCATCGGTCGCCTGCTTCAGCAGGTCGGGCATGGCCACGACCGAGGCAAGCGAGGTGTCCTTGGCGATCGCGACCGAATTCGAGGTATGGGGCGGGATCGCTATGCGGAACGCCTGCGGCAGAAGAACCTTCCACAGGATCACCGGGAACGGCACGCCCAGCGCCCGGGCTGCCTCGATCTGCCCGCGCGGGATCGCCTGCAACCCGGCGCGGAACACCTCGGCGGTGAAGGCTGCGAACACCAGCGAAAGCGCCAGCGTCGCCGAGGTGAAGGCGCTGAGCCGGATGCCCGCGAAGGGCAGCGCGTAGTAGATCACGATGAGCAGGACGAGGATCGGGATGGCGCGGAAGATGTCGATCAGCGCAATGGCCAGCCAGCGCAGCGGCGCGATGCCGTAGAGCCGCATGATGCACAGCAGCACCCCCGCCACCGACCCGGCAAGGATCGTTGCGGCGGCCAGCATCAGCGTATTGCCGATGCCGCGCCAGAGCATCGGAAAGACCCTGATCATCACATCGATGTTCAGGAAGGTATCGACAAAGCCCATCCCGGCCTCCGGCAGCAGAAAGGGGCGGCCCAGGCGGGCCGCCCGGGCGTTCAGGGTGGTGACGTCACTGCGCCTGCGGGATGTCGAGGACGGTGACCGTGGCAGACCCGTCTGCCGGCGGCTGGCCGAACCAGCGTTCGTAGATGGCGGCCATGGTTCCGTCTTCCTTCATGGCGCTGATATGGGCGTTCACCTCTTCCAGCAGCGGCGAGCCCTTGGGCATCATCATGCCGTATCGGTCGCCGGTCGGAATCACCTCGACAATCTTCAGATCCGGCATCTGCTTGGCCGAGAAGATCAGGCCCGTCAGGTCCGACACCGCCCCGGCGACCCGTCCCGCACGCACGTCCAGAAGCAGCCCCTGCTGATCGGGATAGCTGCGGATGTCGCTCCAGCCGTAGGTGCCCTCGTTGGCCCGCACCCATGCCTCGCCGGTCGAGGCCGCCAGCACGCCCACCGGCTTGCCCTGCATGTCGGCCAGCCCGGTCGCGCCGCCATCGACCGACACCAGCGCCATGTCCGCGTCGTAATAGCCTTGCGTGAACGACTGGCTTTGCAGCCGGTCGTTGGTGATGGTGATGGTCGAGATCGCCACGTCGATCCGGCCCGAGGCAGTGGCGGCGAACAGCGCCTGGAAGCCCATGTCAGAGATCTCGACCTCGCGGCCCATGCGGCTGGCGATTTCGCGGATCATGTCCACCTCGAAGCCCTCGAACTCGGACCGTTCGTTCTTGAACTCCCACGGCGGGTTCGACGGATAGGCGCCGACCACCAGCTTGTCGGCCAGCGCAGCCCCGGCGGACAGCGCAAGGCCAAGGGCGAATGCGATTGCCTTCTTCATGTTTCAGACCCTCTCTGTTGAGCGTTTCTCGGTCGTGTCGCGGGGCGGACCAGCCCCGTCCGTCGCGCCGGCGGCCTGTTCGTGGATTGCCAGCGTGATCTCGATATGTTCGTCAAGCGCCGCAATCGCGCGGGCGGGGTCGCGCGACAGCACGGCCTCCATGAGCGCGGTATGGCGAGGCACCGACAGCGCCGCCGAAAGATGCGGATCGGACAGCTGCACGGGCTGGCCGGACGGGCGAAACAGCAGCGCCTGATAGTGACGCCGCAGCTGCACCGCCGTCAGCGCATGGAAGTGACGGAGCCAGATCGAGGGCGAGCCGGCCAGCAGCGCGGCATGAAAGGCGTCGTGGGCCTCGATCCAGCGCGTCCGGGTCTCGGGCGTGTCTGCCTCACCCACCGGCAACCCGGTCTGGGCCAGCCGGTAGTGGGCGGCAACGATCCCGGCCTCCCAGTCCAGCGTGCCGTGGGCGATGGCTTCCTGCACCAGTGCGGTCTCGATCACCAGCCTTGCGTGCTGCAGGTCGGCAAATTCCTCGAGCGAGACCGGCGCCACCCGCCAGCCGCAGTTGGGCGCGGCAACGGCAAGCTGCTTTTCCGCCAGCCGAGACAGCGCCTCGCGCAGAGGGGTCGCACTGACCCGGTAGCGTTCGGACAGTGCCGCGATTCGCAACGGTGTGCCCGGCGGCAACGCACCCGACAGGATGTCGCGCTGCAACAGGTCAAAGGCCGTGTCGGTCTTGGCCGAGCTTCCCATGCGCGGCTCATTATCATATACAATCGTGCAAATCCACGGCAATTTCCGCGCCGCTCAACGGAAGCGGCCGGTTTGCACGATCGCAGGACAGGAGGACGGGTTGGCGATCGACAGTCAGCGATCAAACGCAGTTCGGTCGGACTGATGGACGCGGCGCGGAACCGGAGGTTCGCGGGCCGGGATCGGCGATCGCGCTCCGAACCGGTTCAGGGTGAACAACCTTGCACGATGTCCGTCTAGCACCAGCGGCGGGGCGCCTTCGGCAGCGCGCTCCATTGCGCGGGGTCGTGGCCCCAGACGACCCGTGCGCCCCTGTCGCGGGCCAGGGCCATCAGCCGGGCGGCGCTGGACCGGGCGGCAGGGGGGTCGTCCGCGGTCGCGAAACCCTCGTCGATCTCGGCCGGGCGCGAAATCGCGTCGGAGGTCCAGAGCACCGGACCGCTCTGCGGCAGTTCGGCCAACAGCGCAAGCTGCCCCGCTGCATGACCGGGAACCAGCAGCAGACGCAGCCCCGGCCCGAGATCGCCGTCATCCTCGACCAGATGCCAGGCGCGATCAGGCCACTCCGGCGGCTGTCCCCCGGTCCAGTAGCGCGGGCGCGGCAGCGCGCGTTCGGCGGCAGCGATCACCGCAACGGCCTGGGGGAATTCCGCGATCCCGCCGATATGGTCGATATGGGTGTGGGTCTGGACCATCACGGTCACATCGGCAGGCTTCAGCCCCAGGAGGGCGAGCTGTGCGGCGGGCAGGTTGCGGGGCGTGCAGCACAGCACCGTGCCGAAACTGCCCAGCCGGTCCTCGGCCGCAGCGGCTACCGGATCTCGGGCGTATTTGGCCGGAAACCCGGTATCGACCAGCACCACCTCGCCGGCATCGGTGCCGATCGCAGCGCCCATGATACCGATGTCCCGCGGACCCGCATGCACCCGGAAAAGCCCGTAATCCAGCACCGAAAGCCATGCCGGCCGGCCCCTGAGCAACATCTCCGCCCCTCTTTTCTGCCGACGCAGCGTGAAAGGACGCGACCGTGAAAGTCAAGCTTCACACCCTGTTCCGCTATCTTCTGGAAACCGCCGATGCGGAACCCGAGGCCTTTGTCGGCCTTTCGCTGGCCGCACCGCCAAGACTTGGCGAGTTTCTTGGCGACCTCGACCCCGACCTGCCGCTCGACTGGAACGGCCGGTCGTTCCGGGGCCTTCCCGACCTGCGCCGGCGCGTGCTGGATCAGGCGGGTCTGGCGGACAAGTGTTCGCCGGACGATGTGCTGATCACTGCCGGGGCGGCCGAGGCCAATTATCTGGTGATGCGTCAGCTGCTGGAACCTGGCGACGTGGTGGTGACGGAAGCGCCCGGCTGGCCGCAGGCGGCGGTTCTGGCGCAGGCCACGGGCGCAGAACTGCGCGTGGTGCCGCGGGACGAGGCACAGGCCTGGCGATTCGATCCCGCCGTGCTGGCTGCGGCGGTATGCGACCGGACGCGGCTGATCTTCCTGACCAACCCGAACAATCCGACCGGCGCGCTGCTGGATCAGGCAGCGTTGGCCGATGTCGTCCGGATCGCCGACCGGGTCGGCGCCTGGCTGCTGGTGGACGAGGTCTATGCCGGGCTGGAATGGGACCGACCGCGCGCCCCTGCCGTCGCCGGCCTGTATCCACGGGGGATCACGACGGGCAGCGTATCGAAGGCGCTGGGGCTTCAGGGGTTGCGCACCGGGTGGCTGATCTGCCGCGATCCGGGGCTGGTGATGGACGCCGTGATCCTGCGCGAGAATGCAAGCGAGATCATGAACATCCTGGGCGAGCACATCGCCCTTGCCGCGCTGGAACCTGCCCGCCTGGCGACGCGGCTGGCGACGGTGCGGACCGAAGGCCGCGGCGCCATCGGCCGGCTGGACCGGTTCGTGGCCGAAACCCCGGGGCTTTCCTGGGTCCGGCCCGAGGCCGGACTGATCGGGCTGGCGCGCCTGCCACCCTGCATCGACAGCGAGACCTTTGCCCGACGCCTGCTGGGCCCGCCCTGGCGCACCTTCGTTCTGCCGGGCGCCGCCTACGGCATGCCGGGGCACATCCGGCTGGGTGCCGGCGGCGGGGCGGCGGCCAATCTGGAAACCGGGCTGGACCGGCTGGCAGACTGTCTGGCGCGATGGGGCGGCTGAGCGGGGGCGGACGGCGCAGCCCGTGCCAGTGGCCAAGTCCCACCAACCGAGAGATCCGGGTCCACCGGAACTGACCTGCGGCGCCTGTCTGTCCCGGTTCAGACAGCGTGTTCTAACAGGGCCGGAAGCCGCCGCAGATCCCGCAGCACATGGGCCGGACGACCGTGCAACCGGTCCAGCGGGGCGTCCTCGCGGTTGACCCAGATCGACCGGAATCCGAAGGCCGCCGCGGCGCAGGCATCCCAGCCGTTCGAGGACACGAACGCGGTCTCGGCCGGCGCGATCCCGAAGTGCTGTTCCACCAGCGCATAGACCCGGCGGTGCGGCTTGAACACGCCGACATCCTCGACCGACAGGATGGCCTCGAGATGCGGTGCGATTCCGGCCGAGGCCACGGCCGCCTCCAGCATCGCCGGCGCGCCGTTCGACAGGATCGCCAGACGCAGGCCACGGCCCCTGAGCGCGGCCAGCATCCCGGGAACCTCGGGAAAGGCCGCGAGTTCGCGATAGAGGTCAAGAAGCCGGCGGCGGAGGCCCGGATCCTGCAAGCCCTCGGCCTCCATCGCCCAGTCAAGCGCGTCCTGCGTGACCTGCCAGAAATCGACATGCGCCCCGGCCACCGCCCGCAGCCAGGTATATTCCAGTTGCTTGCGCCGCCAGCTCGCGGAAAGCGCAGGCCAGCGCCGGGACCAGCCGGCGGCTCCGGGCTCGGCGGCGGCGATCCGGGCGGCGGCGGCGACATCGAACAACGTCCCATAGGCGTCGAACACGCAAAGCCGGACTGTCGGCATCACTCTTGCTCCTGCGCTTCCTGGCGCCCGGGCCCGCATGTCGCCGGGCGCGCGCCGTCTGTCCCCCGGAAGGCCATGATGGCAAGCCGTCTGACTGCAATCCACAGGTTTCTCGTCCGTTCGCGCGGACAGGTTGCGCGCAGGTCCGACTGCGGCGCCCGCCGGGTGACATCTGTCCGGACAAGCTGCAAAGTGCGGAAACGGGCTTGTCATGCCCGGAAACGGCGACAGGTGTGCTGACGCGTGTGTGAACAGCGTCGGCCCTTGTCGGTGTAACGGAAACCCGACACGAGCGACCTGGCTGAAGGAAAGAACAGCGCGAGTGGTATGGACCGTGCCGCCAAAGGCTCGCCCCAATGCCCCGCCAGAACGAGGGAAGCGCTTGAAACGTCCGGTATTCTTCGTCGTGATCGCGCTGGGCGTGCTGATCCTGGCACTCTGGATGCGCGACCAGCCGCTCGACCTGTCGGCGCTGAGGGCGCAGCTGGATCGCATCGCGGCCGCAAGGGACGCACGCCCCTTCGCCTTCGCCGCCCTGTTTTTTGCCGCCTACGTCGCCGTCACCGCCCTGTCGCTGCCGCTGGCCGTCTGGCTGACCCTGGCGGCCGGGGCGCTGTTCGGGTTCTGGTGGGGGCTGGTCATCGTCTCCTTCGCCTCGACCATCGGTGCGACGCTGGCGTTTCTCGTCGCGCGGTTCTTACTGCGCGACTGGGTGCGCGAGCGGCTGGGCGCGCGGGCCGAGACGATCGACAGCGGGCTCAGGCGCGACGGGCCGTTCTACCTGTTCACCCTGCGGCTGATCCCGGTTGTCCCCTTCTTCGCGGTCAACCTGCTCATGGGTCTGACACCGATACCGACCCTGACCTTCTATGCGGTCAGCCAGGTCGGAATGCTTGCCGGAACCGCGGTCTATGTGAATGCCGGCACCCAGCTCGGGGCGCTGGACAGCCTTGCCGGGATCGTCTCGCCGCCGCTCATCCTGTCCTTCGCACTGCTTGGCCTGTTTCCCTGGATCGCGCGCATGTTCCTGAACCTTCTGCGTCGCCGCCGGGTCTATGCCCGGTGGAGCCGCCCGGCCAGATTCGACCGCAACCTCATCGTGATCGGCGCCGGCGCCGCCGGCCTGGTCTCGGCCTATATCGCCGCCGCCACCCGGGCGAAGGTCACGCTGATCGAGGCGCACCGGATGGGCGGCGACTGTCTCAACTACGGCTGCGTGCCGTCCAAGGCGCTGATCCGAACCGCCAAGCTTGCCCATCAGATGCGCCATGCCGACCGCTACGGTCTGGCACCGCAGGTGCCGAGGATCGACTTCGCCGCCGTGCTGGACCGGGTCCATAGCGTGATCGCCGAGATAGAGCCGCACGACAGCGTGGAACGCTATACCGGGCTGGGCGTCGATGTGGTGCAGGGACATGCGCGGCTGATCGACCCCTGGACAGTCGAGATCCGTGCCCCCGACGGCGCGACGCACCGGCTGACCGGCCGCGCCATCGTGCTGGCGACGGGGGCCGCGCCGTTCGTGCCGCCGCTTCCGGGGCTGGACAAGGTGGGCTATCTGACATCGGACACGATGTGGGAGGCGCTGCGCAACCGCCCCGAGGCGCCGCGGCGCCTGGTCGTGCTGGGCGGTGGCCCCATCGGCTGCGAGCTGTCCCAGGCCTTCGCGCGCCTCGGGTCGGCCGTGACGCAGATCGAGATGGCCCCGCGCCTGATGCTGCGCGAGGACGAGGATGCCGCGGCCGAGGTGCGCGCCGCGCTGGAACGCGACGGGGTGACGGTGCTGACCGGCCACAAGGCGCTGTCCTGCGGCATCACCGACGCCGAAAAGTGGATCGAGGTGGAAGCCGCCCGAACCCGGCGCCGCATCGCCTTCGACGAGTTGGTGGTAGCCGTCGGCCGGGCGCCCCGGCTTCGCGGCTACGGGCTTGAAGAGCTGGGAATCCAGACCGAACGGGTGATCGAGACCAACGAGTATCTGGAAACGCTATATCCGAACATCCTTGCGGCGGGCGATGTGGCCGGCCCCTACCAGTTCACCCATACCGCCAGCCATCAGGCCTGGTTCGCCACCGTCAACGCCCTGTTCGGCACGCTCTGGCGGTTCCGGGCCGATTATCGGGTGATTCCCTGGGCGACCTTCACCGACCCCGAGGTCGCGCGCGTCGGTCTGTCCGAGGACGAGGCGAAGGCCCGGGGGGTCGCGCACGAAGTCACGCGCTACGATCTCGGGGATCTCGACCGCGCGATCGCCGACGGCAGCGCGCGCGGCTTCGTCAAGGTGCTGACCGTGCCGGGCAAGGACCGCATCCTTGGCGCCACCATCGTGGGCGAGCACGCGGGCGATCTGCTTGCCGAGTTCGTGCTGGCGATGAAGCACGGACTGGGGCTGAACCGGATCCTCGGGACGATCCACATCTACCCGACCCTTGCCGAGGCAAACAAGTTCGCTGCGGGAGAATGGCGCCGCGCACATGTGAACCCGCGTCTGCTGGCCGTCGTCGAACGGTTCCACCGCTGGAGACGCGGGGACTGACCGGAGCGACGGAACGGCGGCTTCAGCCGACGGGACGCCTTCAGATGCTGCCGCACAGGGCCTGATCGAACGGATAGCGTGTCAGGTTCTCGGCCCCGGATGCCGTGATCAGCACCTGGTCCTCGAGCTTGATCGAGAAATCGCCTGCCTCGGGGCTCACCAGGGCCTCTATGCACAGCACCATGCCCGGCTTAAGCGCAAGATCGAAGGCACCCTCGACCCAGGCATCGGGATAGGGCACGAAGGGCCATTCGTCGCACAGGCCCACGCCGTGCATCTTGCAGGAATACTTCTGCCGCTGATATTGCGGGGCCAGAACGTGTCCGCCATGGGTCAGTTCGCGGACTGTCACGCCGGGCCGCAGCCTTTCGAAATGGCTGTCTAGATGGTCGCGGGCATGCCGCATCGCGGCAATCATGTCGGACCGCGGGGCACGGTCGCCGATCCACCATGTGCGCGAGATGTCGATGCAGATCCCGTAGGCACCGATCAGATCGGTGTCGAAGGCGACGATCTCGTTGGCCTGAACGATCCGCGGCCCGCACTCCTGGAACCAAGGGTTGGTCCGCGGCCCGGAGGCAAGCAGGCGCGTCTCGATCCACTCGCCGCCGCGCCGGATGTTGCCCCGGTGCAGCTCGGCCCAGATGTCGTCCTCGCTGACGCCTCCCTTCGGCACCTCGGTCCGCGCGAAATGCTCCATCCCGGCGATGGCGGCTTCGCAGGCGTGATGGGCGCAGCGCATGGCCAGGATCTCGTCCGGGCCCTTGATCGCGCGGGCGCGTTCGGTCAGTTCCTCGCCCTCCATGACCTCGAAGCCGATCCGCTCCAGCGCCCGCAGCCCGTGCACCATGATCTTGTCCACCGCCAGCCTGCGGTTCGACCCGGCATGTGCCCGCACCACCTCGTCCACCTGCGCTGCGAAATCCTGCGCATCGAGCGCGGTTCGGTCCCCGCAGACGTTGTAGAAGAACGACGCGCCGGTGCGCAGTTCGGCCACCAGCGGGTTGAAGGAGACGAGGAACGGCGCCTGCCTGTATTCCCAGACCACCATGTGCCCGTCCGCCAGCACAATGCAGGCGCGAAAGGGGTTGTGGCTGTTCCAGAGCTGCATGTTGGTTGTGTCGGTGGCATAGCGGATGTTCAGCGGATCGAACAGAAGCACCCCGCCGTAGTCCCGCGCGACGATCGCCTCGACCAGCCGCCGGTGCCGATAGGCGCGCATGGCAGCCAGATCGGGCAGCCGCAGCCCGGCCGCGGCCCATTCCCCGAAGGCCAGCTGCGTCGGGCCGATCTCGACCCGGTCGTTGTCGTTGGCCGAACCGTCGCCCAGCCGGTCGCCCCGCGTGGGGTCGATCTTCCGGCGATGGCGGGCAAGATGCTCGTTCATTCGGACAGTGCCCCGCTGGAGCCGGGGCTCGGGGCGCACTGCCCCGACCCGGTCGTGCCGTCCCGTTGTGGCCCGAACCCCGGTCGGTTGTCTGGCGTGTTTGCGACACCTCCGCCGGAGGCCGAAGTTCTTGCGCGTCACCGCATCGGGGTCGATCGGCCTTTCAGGCGTCACGCTCCAGCTCGTCGCCGCGGGTGACACCGCCGACGAGCTGATAGGACAGCAGATCCGGGATCGCGGCGGGGTCGCGGATCAGCGGCAGAATGCCCATGCGCAACCTGGCGCGCCGTTCGGCCTCGGCGCGTTCGAGCATCAGGGCCGCCGCCGCGTCGATGCGCTCGAACACCAGTTCGGCGCCGGTCGGTGCCTGAACGAGGCGCGGCAGGTCGCACGGCAGGATCCGTCCGATCCGGGGGTAGCCGCCGCTGGTCTGGCACTCGGCCAGCAGCACACAGGGCGTCCCGTCGCCGGTGATCTGGATGTCGCCCGGCAGGACCGCGTCCGACAGGATCGACAGACCCTCCGCCACTGCAAAGCTGCCCCCGGTCAGGCGCAGGCCCATCCGGTTGCCGCGGGCGTCGCGGGTGAAGCTGGTGGCCTGGAACCGCTCCAGCGTCTCGGGTTCGAAGCGGCGGGTCTGGGGGCCGTCGGCAAAGCGGATCCTGCCGCCCGAGAAGCGGTCGGGCACCGCCAGCCGCTGGCCGATGCGCCCGCCCGGATCCTGGCCGAGGGGCAGGGTGTCGCCCGCCGCCACGGGGCGGCCGATCCCCGCGGCCAGATGGGCGCTGCGGCTGCCCAGGATCATCGGCGCCTCGATCCCGCCGCCGAAGGACAGATAGCCGAATCCGCCGGTCGGCGCGGCGACCTCGACCCGTGCGCCGGCCGGAACGGCATGGGTCGCGTGCCAGGCCAGCGGCGCGCCGTTGCAGGTCGCCCGCATCGGCGCCCCGGTCAGGGCCAGCCGGGCCGCGCGCTCGACCCGCAGCGCCAGAAAACTGCCCGGAATCTCGAGCGCGGCCAGGGTCTCGGATTGGCCCAGCAGCGCCGCCGCTTCGACCAGCGCCAGCCGATCCATCGCGCCGCCGCGCGACAAACCCTGCGCCAGCCAGCCGGGCCGGCCCATGTCCTGAATGGTCACGGCAGGCCCGGCGGACAGGACGGTCAGCGCCACGGGATCAGCCTTGCCCCGCCGCAGGAACGCGCGGCTTCCAGCCCGGCGCGATCGACGGCGCGAAACAGCACCTCGTCGCCCGGCCGCAAAAGGAACGGATCCCTGCGCCCCGGATCGAACAGGCGCAGCGCGGTCTGCCCGACATGGCGCCAGCCGGTGGGCGAGGCGACCGAGAACAGCACGATCTGCCGGATCGCCACGGTCACGGCCCCGGGCGGCACCTGCGGGGTCAGGTCGGTTTGCCGCGGGATGTTCCAGGCCGGGTCAAGCTCGCCCAGATAGGGCTGGCCCGGGGCGAAACCGATCGTCAGCACGCGCAGCGGGCCGGCGGTCAGGCTGGCGACTGCACCCGCGGCGTCGAGGCCGGCCAGCGCGGCCGCCTCGCCCAGCTGCGGGGCCAGATCGGTGCCGAAAACCGCCGGCACCTCCCACAGCCGGCGACCCTCGGGCAGGGGCATCGCGCTCCAGTCGCGGCTGTCGAGCAGGGCGCGCAGCGATCCAGCCAGTGCGTCAGGGTCGGTGCGCAGCGGATCGAAGCGGACCACCACCGACACCAGTGCGGTGGAGACCTCGGCGACGCCGGGCAGGTCCTGCGCCTCGATCGCGCCGCGCAGCGCCAGGGCCGCGCGATTCGCGCCCTCGCTGAGGATTTCGCCGAAGCTGACCAGCACTGCGTCGAGGCCGAAGGGTCGAACCGTCGCGGACATCGGGCCCTGTCTAGCGCAGGGTCTGGGGAAGGAAGAGGGCGATCTCGGGCAACGCGATCAGCGCAATGGCCATGATGAGCATCACCAGGACGAAGGGCAGCGCGCCCACCATGACCTCGCCCATCGTGCCGCTGCGTCGCGCGCCCTGCACGACGTAAAGGTTCAGGCCCACCGGCGGCGTGATGAGTGCCATCTCGATCAGGAGGATCATCAGAATCCCGAACCACACGGCGTCATAGCCCTGCGCCAGCACCAGTGGCACGATGATCGGGATCGTCACCACCATCAGCGACAGCGTCTCGATGAAGAAGCCCAGCACGATGTAGATCAGCACAACCACCAGGATCGTGCCCGTCGGCGTAAGCCCCAGCCCCTGCATGAAGGCCTGCAACTCGCGCCCCAGCCCGGCGCTGGCCAGTGTGAAGTTGAGAAACGAGGCGCCGATCACCACCAGCATGATCATGCAGGTGATCTTGACCGTGCCCAGCAGCGCCTGCGCCAGCATCGGGATGGAGAGCGAGCCGAAGAGCGCCGCGATGGCAAGCGCCCCGGCGACACCGACGGCGGCGGCCTCGGTCGGTGTGGCCCAGCCCTTGTAGATCGAGCCGACAATCAGCGCGAACAGCAGCATGATGGGGCCGAGCTGGATCAGCGCCCGCAGCATCTCGGCCGGCGGGAAGACGCGGCGCTGCCCGCCAAGGTCGGGCCGGATGGCACAGAGCAGCGCCGAGATCGCCATGAAGCCCAGCGCCAGCAAGAGCCCCGGGACGATGCCGGCCAGGAACAGCTGCGGGATCGAGGTCTGCGTCAGGAAGCCGTAGACGATCAGGTTGATCGAGGGCGGGATCATGATCCCCAGCGTGCCGCCGGCCGCGATGGCGCCGGCAAACAGGCGCGGGTCATAGCCCAGCCGGTCGGCCTGAGGCATGGCGACGGTGGCGACCGTGGCGGCGGTGGCAACCGAACTGCCCGAGGTGGCCGAGAACAGGGTCGCGGTCGCGACATTGGCATGGACCAGCCCGCCCGGCAGCCAGGACACCCAGCGGTCCAGCGCGCCGTAGGTGCGCGCGGCGATGCCCGACCGCACGAGGATCTCGCCCAGCATGACGAAGAAGGGAATGGCGATCAGGGTCGAATTGTTCGAGGTCGACCAGACCATGTTGCCCAGGCCCCGGATCAGCGGGAACGGCGTGAAGAAGGCGTCGATCCCGAAGCCCAGCAGGAACAGCACGATACCCACCGGGATCGACAGGCTCAGAAGACCGAGCAGTGCGAAGGTCAGCGGCGCGATCATGTGTGCACCTCGGCCTCGCCGGTCATGCCGATGGCGGCTTCTGCCGCCTTCTCGTCACGCATCAGCACCAGCCACAAGGCACAAAGGAAGGTCGCCCAGGCCACCAGAGCGAACCAGACCCACCCCGCCAGCCAGGGCGCCTGCACCCAGGCCAGAGGGGTCTGCAACGCCGTGTTCGAGCGCGAACCGTGCAGGATCGAGCGTTCCAGCACCGGCCAGGCGCGGAACGCGATGGCGGTGACTGTGCCCGCCAGCGCCAGCAGGGCGACAAGATCGAGGGTCGCGCGCAGCCGCCCGGTCAGGCGGCTTCGCAGGATGTCGATGCGGACATGGCCGAGTTCCCGGAGCGCATAGGCCATGCCCCAACTGGTTGCGATGGCCATCGCATAGCCTGCGATGTCCTCGCCCCCGCGCAGCGGCATCCCGGCACGGCGCAGCAGGATGTCGAGCACCACGTAGCCTGCACAGGCCAGCAGCGCGATCCCGATCACCAGAGCGATCGCGCGGTTGATCCGACGCAGCCAGTGCAGGACGATCCGTGCCATCAGGCCAAACCTCGCTT
>JBKBMT010000020.1:29892-41990 GCA_046295655.1 Gemmobacter sp.
CGGTCATTGGATGGTCAGGCCCCGGGCCTTGCCGATCGTATCGTTCCACAGCGCGGTGCAACCCGCAAACCCCGCTTCGCACCGCGCGGCCCAGTCGGGCAGCACCTGGTTGACCACCACGTCGCGGGCCCGGGCCATGTCCTCGTCCGACACTTCGACCAGGATCATGTTGCGTGCGTCGCCCGAGGCGCAGGCGCCATTTCCGGTCAGGCAGGCGATGTCGTTGGCCAGCGCACCCTCGGCGCTGGCCCAGACCGGCGCCTCGAAATCCTCGGCGATGCGGGTGGCGATCAGCTCCTGCAGCTCCGGGGACAGGCTGTTCCAGCGGTCGAGGTTGATCGCGGTCACGACCGAATCCCAGCCGCCCAGCGGGATCGGCATGAGATGGGTCGAGACCTCCCACCAGCCGGCGCTGTAGCCCGACCCACCGCCCGTGACCCCGCAGTCGATCACCCCGCGTTGCAGCGCGCCGGGAACCTCGCCGAAGCCGACGCTGACGCTTTCGGCGCCCAGTGCCTCGAGAAAGATCTGTGTCATCCGGCCCGAGCCGCGAACCTTCAGCCCGCGCAGGTCGTCAAGGCCGGTGATCGGTCGGTTGCAGAACACGATCTGCGGCGGATAGGGCGCGATCGCCAGGACGTGGCTGTTGAAGCGCGCGGCGAAGATGTCGGCCACCATCGGGCGGGCGGCATCGACCATTGCGCGGGCCTCGTCGGCGGTCATCGCCAGCATCGGCACGTCGAGTCCTTCCAGTTCGGGGGCATCGGCAACGGCGTAATCGGCGACCGTCATGGCGACGTCATATACCCCCTGCCCCAGCAGCGGATAGATGTCGCCGAGACCGAGGTTCATCTGGTTGTGCGTCGTCAGCGCCACCTCGAGCGCCCCGCCCGAGGCCGCGGGCAGGATCTCGGACCAGAACGGCGCCTCGTAGCGGATGTGCAAGGGCAGGCCCGACCAGGAACCGACGACGGACAGGGTTTCGGCCTGCAGCGGTGCGGCCAGCGCGGTCGTGGCGGCCAGGATCGTGAGGGTGCGTTTCATGCGGTGCTCTCCTGCTGGGTTGTGTCTGCGGGGTCGAAATCGAGGATGTCCAGCGCCTCGACCCCGTCCGGAATGTCGGTGATCAGCATGTGCCCGGGCTTGTGGGTGATGCACAGCGTGGGGCGCGCGGCGGCGATGGCGGCCTGGGGCGTGACGCCGCAGGCCCAGAACACCGGCACATGGTCCTTCGGCAGCGGTGCGGCGTCGCCCCAGTCGGGGCGGGCCAGATCCGCGATGCCGATCCGCGCCGGATCGCCGGCATGGACAGGGGCGCCATGGGCATGGGGAAAGCGTGCCGAAATGGCGCGCGCATCCGGCACCCGGGCGGCGGGGATCGTGCGCATGCTGACCACCATCGGCCCCGCGAAGGGGCCCGCGGGCCGGGCCCGGATCGTGCTGCGGAACATCGGCACCGTCCGGTCGTTCTCGATGTGCCACAGGCCGATCCCGGCCTCGCGCAGGGCCGTCTCGAAGGTGAACGAACAGCCGAGTGCAAAGGCGACAAGGTCGTTGCGCCAGAGTCCGCGCAGATCCGTCACGCTGTCGGCCAGCGCCCCGTCGCGATAGATGTTGTAGGCCGGCAGATCGGTGCGCAGGTCGAACTCCCCCAGCGTCTCGATCCGCGGGCTGCCGGTGTCGGAGACGCCGACCAGCGGACAGGCCCTCGGGTTGCGCTGGCAGAACCGCATGAAGTCGAGCGCATAGATCTCGGGCAGGATGACCAGATTTGCCTGAAGCCGGCCCGGACAAAGGCCCGCGGTATGGCCGCGATAGCGACCGTCGCGGATCGTCTGTCGGACATCTTGCAGGTTTGCAGACTTCAGGGCGGCATGAGACGGGTTCATCGCGGCCTCGTTCGTGACCCCGCAACGATGCCGGCTCCGGCCCCGTCAAGCAAATTGATTGTTTGTTCGAATAGTAATAGAGATTCCTTATGTCGATGCAAATTCGTTGGCCACCTCGCAGGCGATCCGGGCGGCCTGTTCCTCGACATGGCGGCGGCCCTCGGCCAGGAAGCTGGCGGTGAAATGCAGCGGGCTGGGCCGCCAGCCCGGATCGAAAGCCCTCAGCCTGCCGGTCTCGACCCATTCCCGGGCCAGAGCCTCGGGCAGGGCCGCGACGCCCAGATCGCTGGCGACAAGGCGAAAGCAGGCCGACAGCGACGATGACGGAAAGATCGCCACCCGCTCGCCATGGCGCTTCTGCAACTCGGCCTTCAGCTCGCGGTAGGGCCGCGTGCTGCGCGCGTAGCTCAGAACCGGCTTGCGCAGGTAGTCGGCAGGGTCATCGGGCACTGGCGCCGCCGCGGCGGCATACCATTGCAGCGTGAAGCCGGGCAGTTCGACATTGTCCACCGAGTGGTCCGACACCGGGCCAAGCAGGATCGCCAGATCGATCTTGCGCGCCAGCAGTGCCGCCCTCAACACCACCGAGACATCGACGTTGAACTCGATCTCCAGGCGCGGATAATGCTGGTGCAGCCGCGTGATCAGCGCCGGCAGCCAGCTCTGGGCGATGGTTTCGGACACGCCCAGCCGCAGCCGCCCCTCGACACCAGCCGGATCCATCACGTCGCGCTGGATGTTCCGGGCCAGTCGGTCATGCGCCTCGGCATAGCCGACCAGCAGCTCGCCGCGCTTGGTCAGCCGCATCCCGCCCGCGCCGCGCTCGAACAGCGGCGCGCCGATCGCCTGCTCCAGATTGCGTATCCGCGCAGTGACCGCGGGCTGCGTCAGGTTCAGCGCCTGCGCCGCCTTGCCCACTCCGCCCAGCCGGACGACCGTCAGGAAGGCCTGCAACTGATCGAGCGTGTAACGAACCATCGGCCGCCCGCTGCGTGAGAGATCCGACCGCCGCCGGTTGCCCATGGCTCGGGACAAGGATCTTCCTTGCGTGATACCGGTCGGTCCCGGCACGGGCAAGCGCGCCCGACGCAGGCGCAGGTCGTCCGGGCGGAAACGCCGACAGCCGACACCAGCGCACCGGGCGTGTCGTGCCAGACATGGTTGGCCTTGTTCCCGACACTGACACGATCCCGGCCGTGGCTGAGCGCGCCGTGCCCGGGTGTCACGATCCCGGTCGTCCGGCGTGATGATGCGGACTTCTTTCCGGGGTCCGGGCCAGGGGCGCTTCGGACAGTTCGGTTCGGGACAAGTTCGTGAAATGGTCGGAGTGAGAGGATTCGAACCTCCGACCCCCTGCTCCCGAAGCAGGTGCGCTACCAGGCTGCGCTACACTCCGATCGTGGCCGGTCAGGTATCGCCTTTGCTGCCCCATGGCAAGAGGGCAGGATGTTCAGCCCTCCGGGGGCGCGGCTTCGGGTCGCGGTGTGCCGCGCGTGACCGGCGCAACGGCGGCGACGCGGGTCTCGCGCAGCACGATGTAGAGACCCGAGCCGATCACCACCGCGGCGCCACCGAAGGTTGCCGCATCGGGCCATTCGTCAAAGAACATCGCGCCGAAGAAGACCGCCCAGAGGATCTGGGAATACTGCATCGGCGCGACGATCGCCGCCTCGGCCAGGCGATAGGCCGCAATGATCAGGCGCATGGCCAGGAATCCCAGCAGGGCGATCGCGATCATCACCGCCATGTCCGGCCCCGGCATCGGCACATAGACGAACGGTATCGCCAGTCCCATGAGCACGAAGTTGCCGGCCATTCCATAGAGCATCAGCACTGCGGGCCGCTCGGTCCCCCCGACCTTGCGCGCCACGACCGAGGTGACCGCGCCGCAGACCGCTGCCGCCAGTGCGGCAACATGCCCGGGCGCGATCGGCTCGGCGCCCGGGCGCAGGACGATCAGCACGCCGGCGAAACCGGCGATCACCGCGAGGATGCGACGCGGCCCGACCGGCTCGCCCAGCACCGGCACGGCGAACAAGGTGACAAGCAGCGGCGTGGCGAACAGGATCGCATAGACCTGCGCCATCGGCAGCACCGAGAAGGCATAGAAGCCGAACAGGAACGACCCCGCCACCGTCGCGGCACGCAGGAGCATCAGCCGCGGGTGTCGGGGGCGCAATGTCTCGGGCGCCGGATCGCGCGCCAGCATGGCCAGAAGCAGCGGACAGCCGAACAGCGCGATGCAGAACACGATCTGGATGACCGAATAGCGCGCCGACAGCGCCTTGATCAACGCATCGTGGCTGGCAAAGACGGCAAAGGCCGCAAGCGACAGCATGGCGCCGGCAGTGTTCGGACCCAGTCGGGGCATCGGGGCAGTCCGCTTGTTCCGCGCGGGCGGTATGCCCCCGGGCAGGTGCACATTAGCCGGCCGCGGCGCAGGCTCAATCCCTGCGGTCTTGCGGCCCCGCACCCGGGGTGCAATCCTGCCCTGCATGGGATGCAAGGCACCGGAATGACCGCGGGTATCCTGACGATGCTGGGCGGGATCGGGCTGTTCCTGTTCGGCATGAAGGCGATGACCGACGCGCTGCGCGAGGCGGCCGGCGAAAGCATGCGCGGCTGGCTGGCGCGGATCACGACGACACCGCTTCGCGGGGTGGCGACCGGCGCCGCCGTGACGGCGGCGATCCAGTCGTCAAGCGCCACGACGGTGATGACGATCGGTTTCGTCGGCGCCGGCCTGCTGAGCTTTCCGCAGGCCCTCGGCGTGATCTACGGCGCGAACATCGGAACCACGGTGACCGGCTGGATCGTCAACTTTCTTGGCTTCAAGCTTCAGCTTGGCCAGATCGCCCTGCCCGCCCTGTTCGTCACGTCGCTGATGGCGCTGCTTGCCGGCGGACAAACCGCGCGGGTGGGCCGCGGGCTGTCCGGCCTTTGCCTGCTGTTCATCGGGATCGACATGATGCAGACCGGCATGGCAGACGCGGACGACATCCTGACACCCGACACGCTCCCCGGCGACACCATCTTGGGCCGCATCCAGCTTGCCTCGATCGGATTCGCCGTCACTGTGCTGACGCAAAGTTCCTCGGCGGGGGTCGCAATGGCACTCGTCCTTCTCGGTTCGGGTTCGATCACGTTCGCACAGGCGGCGGCGATGGTGATCGGGATGAACCTCGGGACCACTGTCAAGGGCTTCATCGCCGCACTCGGCGGAGGCCGCGAATCGCTGCGGGCGGCGCTGGCGAACCTGCTTTTCAACGGCGCGACGGCGATACTCGCATTTCCGCTGCTCGACCTGGTCACGCCCCTCCTGCATGCCACCTTGCTTGGATCGGACGACCAGACCGCGCTGGTGCTGTTCCACACCGCGTTCAATCTGGCGGGCACGATGCTGTTCCTGCCCTTCACCCACGCCTTCGCGCAGGCCGTGATGCGGCTTGTCCCCGAACGCCGCGAAGGGCTGGCCGCACGGCTCGATCCGGTGCTTCTGAGCGAACCGCCCGTAGCACTGGGGGCAGCCGAAGCGGTTGCCCACGAACTCGCACGGAATACGGCGCGCGCGCTTTCCGACGCGCTCGGACTGCGGCGCGATCTGCGCGGCCTGTCCGCACTGCCGGAGCAGAACCGCGAGACGGTCGCCGTGCTGGAGGAATATCTGGCCCGGATCCCGATCCCGCCCGACCGGCGGGATGCTGCGGCACGCTATTCGGCCATTCTGCATCTTCTTGATCATGTGCAGCGGATGACCGAAAGGGCGGCGCAGCGGCCGGCACATGCCGCCATTGCCGAGGACCGGAACCTGCACCGTCCCGCACAGGCGCTGGCTGCAATGCTTGATCGGCTGGCCACCGGCAGGCTCGACCCCGATCAGGCGCAGCGCGTCGCCGGCCTGATCGAACGGCGCGCCCGCCAGCACCGACGGGCCACGCTGCTGGCCGAACACGCCGGGATGGTGACGGTAAGCCGCATGTTCGACCGGACGGATGCAATGCGCTGGCTGGTGCGCACGGCCCATCATGCCGAACGCATGGCCCACTACATCGCGGCGCCGGCCCCGTCGGCCTGAGACGGCGGCATCCAGACGTTGCGGAAGCCTCGGATCAGCATCCGCAACTGGCGCGCATCCGGCGTCGCGGTTGACTGCGGCAGCAGACGTTCCAGAACGCCCGCCCGGTCGGCGTAGACCAGGCAGGCCATGCGCAACTCGTCGTGGCCGGCGGCCACCGCCTCGGGCGCGAGTTCCCGCGGCCACCAGGGATGATCCTCGGCCAGCACCCCGACCCTTCGGGCCAGACGTTCGGGCGGCTCGCGTTCCAGAACGGTCTGCGCCGCTGGCAGGAATTCGGTCAGACGCCCGGGCAGCAGCATCTCGGGCCACGGCGTCGCGCGCGGCACCACCGAGAAGAACAGACCACGCAATGCGGCCTCGGCCTCTTCCAGATCGGCAAGCGAGACCGCCTGCCGGGCGTGGGCGATACCGTTCAGCGGGTGCCTCGGGTCGAGTTCCGGGCGTATCGCAAGCCAGTGACGGCCCTCCCGCAGCGCGTGCAGCACCGGCGCGGCGAGGGTCGGGAAGAGCGTTGCATAGATCCGGAGGCCGAGGTCGGGGAAGGCCGGAAGCAGTGCGAGCCGCTGGCGCAGCTCCATCAGGTTCAGCACCGTGATCTCGCGCGTGCTGTCGGGCGGGGGATCCAGAGCGTCCGGACCCAGCGTCTCGACGGGGTCGAGGCCGGCAAGGCGTGTCAGCGGCAAAAGCACCGCCTGCTGCGTGGGGGCACCCGGTCCATGGGGCGGCCATTTGTGCAGCGCAGCGACCAGCCGCGGCCGGTCCGAAAGACCGTCCTCCACCGCCGCCCGCAGCGCGGCCGCGTGCCCCTGCCCACGCCCGGGGCCCGCGCGCGCGCCACGCCAGACCGGCAGCGTCTCGGGCCCTTCCAGCCGCGGCTGTCCGGACAGCGCCATGGTGAAGAGCGCCCGGACCAGCACCGGCGCCCAGCCCGCGACCCGTTCGAACCGGCAGTCGGCGAAGGCGGCGACGACCAGCTCGGGAGATGGAAGATCCCCCTCCGGCGGCGCCGGGGCCGGGCGGTGATCCGATGCCTCCTCGAGCAGGGTCCGCGTCGCACCTGCGGAAAGCTGCCCCCTGCCCCGCCTGCGCCGCGCCCGCGCCGCCGCAGCCTCGGGCAGCAACGCGATCTCGCGCCTTGTCAGGGTGCGGCCGGTGGCTTCGTTCAGCTGCGCCTGCGCCACCTCGGGCAGATCGGCGGCATCGGGTCCAAGATGGTCTGCCAGCGCGCGCAGCATCTCCGGCAGGTCGGGAAGCGGCACCTGCCCTGCCAGCGCACGATAGTAAAGCGCCTCCAGCCCCGCAGACGGATCGTCGGGCGCCCGCCTCTCGTGCCAGCCGATCGCGTTCTCGAGCACGGCTGCGGCGGCACCTTCGGACAGGATCAGAGGCAGCATCAGGCGCCGCAGGTCCGGCCGGTGCATGAGCGCGTCCCGGTCGCCCGGCACAGGCTGCACCAGCCAGACCTGGCCCGCGAGACGCTCGAACAGCTCTTCGGCCGTCCCGTCGGGCAGCGGCAGCGGGGCCAGGCCGCAGGGCTCGGCCAGGATGGCGGCCACAGCCGTCGGGGTCAGTCGGCGCAGAACCAGCCCGGGGTTCGCAAGGGCGCGCAGGTCTTGGTCGTGGATCCGTTCCAGGATGCGGGCATAGAGGAACCTCTGGCGCATCTCGGCATCGAAACCGGCGCCAGCCGCGGCATCGTCGCCGATCAACGCCACAAGCTCCGTCGCATCCCGACCGGCGGCATAGCGCGCAAGGATCTCGATCACCAGGGGATTGGCGCCGAAGGCCGCAACCAGCCGGCCCGCGAGGTCAAGCACGGACGGCCCGGCGCCCTGCGCCGCCAGCCGGTCGCGCAGCATGGCCGCCCCGGAGCTCGGATGCAGGTCGCCCAAGGTGATGAGCCCGACCGGCCCCAGCCGATCGAGCGGGTGATCCGCGTCCAGCAGCAGGTCGTCGGGTCGTTGCGCAAACCGTTCGGTCGCCCGGCCCGAAAGCAAGAGCCGGATCGGCCCGAACCCTGCCTGATCGCGCAGCAGCGTGACCCAGGCAGCAATCGCGCGCAGCCGCTGGGATCCGATCACCATCGCCTCCTCGAAGGTGTCGATCAGCACCAGAAGCGGCCGGCCCTCCCGGCCGGCACCGGCAAGGATCCCGCGCAGTTCCGACAGGGCACCCAGAACCGCAGTATCCACATGGGGCAGGATCCGGTCGGCAGACGACAGCCGCAGACGGCCGCGCAGCGCCGAGAGGCGCTCGTCGAGTTCGGGCATGGCAAGCGCCAGCTGTCGCAGCGCCTCGCGGGTCAGGGCGGTCGGATCGCCGGCCCGAAGCACCGCCTCGTCCAGATCGAAGTCGACCAGCAGCGCCTGTTTCGCGGCTTCGACCCGGCTGCGGAACACCTCGCTCAGCGCCGACTTGCCGATGCCGCCAACCCCGGCGATGACCAGAACCGGCAGCGGCGGTTCGGTCGGCGGGGCCGGCGCGATCTGCCTCACGATGCCGTCCGGCGCAAAGACCCGATCATCTCCCTCGCTGACGAAGCGAAGCATGGCCTTCAGCTCGCGACCCCGGCCGCGGAACGGATGCGCGACGCCCGCGCGCCGACCCTGCCTGCGGCTGGCGCGCAGAACCGCCTGTCGAAGCACCGTCTCCAGCCCGGTCTCGGCCACCCATCCGGCAAGTTCGACCCCCGCCGCCTGAAGCCGCTGGAGCGCGTGCAGCAGCCGCAGCGGATCTGCCGGATCGTCCAGCCTTCCGCCGATGAGTCGGCGCAGCCCCGCATCCGGTCGCTGGGCCAGCAGCCGTCGCAGCGCGCTGCCCTCGGGTGCCGACGCGCTGGCCCCGAGCCCGTCGAGCAGCCGCTGGCGCGCCGGGCCCGGTGGCGGCAGCGCTCCGAGTGCGACGAGCAACACCGCCGGTTTCAGCGTCCAGAGCCAGCGCCCCTCGGTCTCGACCTCGTCGCTCAGCCGCGCGAGACTTGCCAGCGGCTCCCCGGGCGCATCGGTCTGCGGGTCGAAGACGCCAAGCAGCGCAAGCCTTGTGAGCAGGGCAGGATCGGGTTCGCCGGTCATGGCCGCCTCGCCTGTCCGGCCGGCAGGAAGACCTCGTTCAGCACCCGCGCGAGGCGACCCAGCAGAGGCCCGGCCCGACGCCCGGAGACGAGGCCGGCCGCGCGACGCGCAATGTCGGACAGATGCGCAACCTCGGCCTGATCAAGCGCTATGCCCCGCTCGGCGAGGATGGATCCGACCAGGGTTTCCAGCGCCGCAGGCTCGATATCGTCGGGGTTGCCCAGCCGGTCGTACCAGATGGTCGAGGGATCGCCGGCAGGTGGCGGCCCGTCGAGCCCGAGAAGCAGGATGCGCAGGCCCGGGATCGACCGGACCTGACCGTAGAGAGCGTCAAGGAAATCCCGCGCGCCGGTCTTCGGCAGCTTGCGCGGGCCTATCCCGTCGATCGACAGCCAGAGTTGCAATGCCTGCGCCCCGCCGGCGCCCAGATGCGCGCCCAGCGCCTGGCGGAAGGCGCGCATCAGATCCCCGGCGATCCAGGCTGCCTCGGTGCTGGCCGCGTCCTGCGGTCGCGGCATGGCTGTCGCGACGGCCGGCTCGACGCCGGCCCGGCGCAGGATCTCCTCGGCGAGCGCGCGTGCATCGGTGCCAATATCCTCGACCTCCAGCCGGACGAAGATGTGCCGCCCTTCGGCACAGCATGCCTCCAGAAGGTCGAGCGTGAAGGTCTTGCCGCTGGCGCGGGGGCCCGACACCACGCCGATCGGCGGTGCGTCCCCCTGCTCTGCCGCGAAGAGGTGTCGCTGGATCGCGGTGCGGCCCAGGATCGCCTTCTGCCCGCTGCGCGTCCGCCAGACCCGGTCGTGGATCGGCTCGACCGCGTCCAGCTGCGCCGCGGCCTGGTGGATCGCCCGAAGCCAGATCGCGCGGTTGTGCAGGAAGGCGCCGCCCTGGGTGACCTCGCCCTGATGCAGCGCGACGGGCTGCATGTCCTGGTTCAGGCAGAGCCCGCCCGACGACCCCGGAAGCGTGGCGGCCAGATGGGCGATGAAGGGCCCGCCCGGCGGATCGAAAACGGTGTGCTGGCTGAGCGCGACGCTTTGCTGGTTGCGGTCCGGGTGCTGGACCACGAAGAAGGGCTGCTTCGCCCCGGCCAGGCCGGCTGCCCGTGACAGGTCGAACCACCCCCTCTGCCGGCCCGGCGCGCCCTCCAGCCGGATCGCGCAGAAATCCAGCAGGCCGGGACGCAGCGCGGTCATGTCGGGATATGTTCCGCCCTGCGGTCGCGGGCCCGGTGCCATAGGACTGAAATCCACCACCCAGTCCGGCACCGCACGATGGGCAATCTCGCTGGCAAGGCGCACGTGATCGAACAGACAGTGAAGCCGCGCCTCCGACCCGCGGATCGCAGTGCCGGTGGCCGGGTCCTGCAGATCGCAGACCACATGCCAGTTCGTCAGAACCGTCTGCGGCCCGACCAGAAAGCCGGTCCCGAGGCACTGTCCGTCGATCCAGACCGAGCAGACCCGCCTGAGCGCCCGCAACAGCCCGCGCGTCGCGGTTGCCATGTCGGCCCAGACCGTCATGCCCTCCACCCATGCCTGGGGTGCAAGGTGCCGGCCCGACGCATCCTGCGGCAGCAGCGCGAGCCGGCCGGTCGCACCCAGCGCCGCAGCCGCCCCCGACAGGTCGAGCAGCCCGAGTCCGTCAAGTTCGGCGGCAAGGTCGGGCAGGAATCCGGCAGCCTCGGCATGGGCAAAGGCGCGGGCCAGCGCCGCGGCATCGTCCGGCGCGCCCAGGGCGATCATCTTGAAGTCGAGATACTCGGGTTCCGCCGCCGGCTGGCAGAAGCGGTCGAACACCGCTGCCACGGCCGGGCGCGCCCCGGTGACGTGAGCGGCCAGCACCCGTGCCACCCCGGGCAGCGGCGCCCCGCCCCGCATCAGAGCCGCGCGTCAAGGGCTGCGTGGCCGGCGCGCACAGCCGCGAGATCGTGGGCGTGGTTCGCCCGCAGCCAGTCGCCCGCAAAGTGCAGCCCGACCGCCGCGCAGTCATTGACGAGGCGCCCGACCAGCGAGCCGGAGTTGCCGCCGAGCGTCGTGGCATCGTGGTCGAACACCCATTTGTGGCCGGCCCCCATGACCGAACCCGGGCTGAAGAACTTGCGATGAAACCCGATGCCGAACAGCTGCACGAGCCTGTCCACCACGTCGCGCCGGATCCGCCCTTCCTCGTCCTGCGGCAGATAGCCGGGCGGCGCCGGGAAACCGACCAGATAGAGCGTCGCAAGGCCCTGCCGCCAGTCGGCCCCGGCAGGAACCACATCGACCGGCCCCGGCAGGGCGGTGCCGGCCGCGTTCGAGGCTTCGACCCGAAGCAGCGCAAGATCGAGGTTGTCGAAATCGATCGGTCGGCCGAGGATCGGCGCATCGCCAGCCAGCACCACATCCGTCACGGCGAAGCGGTGGGCCGCCTCGTCGCCGCCGGGCGAGAAGTTGACGGTGACATGGGGGCGCAGGATCCATCCCGCAGGGGCATGACGCCGCGGCACGGGATCGGCGCAGCTTTCCAGAACATGGCGGTTGGTCAGGACGAGATCCGGGCCGACCACGAATCCGGTGCCGACATGCTGCCAGCCGCTGTCGATCCGGCCCACGCTCTCCAGCCGCGCGGTCTGAAGCCGGGACTGAAGCAGCGCGACCGAGCCCGCAAAGCGACCGAGTTCCGGATGGTTCGGGTCGATGGTCTGCACGCGCGGACTGGCCTCGGTGCTCCATGCCACCGGGATCGCCGGCCGTTCGGTGAGCGACACGAGCGCCTCGGCCATGATCAGCGCGGGCATGTCCAGCGTGGCCGATGTGCCTTCGCGGTGGAGCCGCGCCAGCGTATCGTCGAGCAGCTCGATATCCTCGACGACAGCGGGCAGTGCGGCCTCGGTTCCGCGCCGGCGCAAGCGGCCAAGCAGCCGTTCGCGCCCTGCCGCGTCCAGCAATCCGGCGCCGTCCTCCGGGCTTATCCGTCCTGCGGATTCGGGCGCCAGATCGGGCCGGGTGGCCGCGCCTAGGCCCGACACCAGCGGCCCGAGCCGCGCCGCCGCGTCCCGCTCGTCGGGCAGCACAA
>JBKBMT010000021.1:0-33074 GCA_046295655.1 Gemmobacter sp.
GTGGGGACCATCATCCTCGGCATCGCCACGCCCACCGAAAGCGCGGCGCTGGGCTGCATGGGGGTGCTGCTGCTCCTGTTCGTCTATCGCAAGTTCAGCTGGGCGGTGATCTGGAGGTCGCTGGACGACGCGATGAAGGTCACGGCGATGACCTTCCTCATCATCACCGCCTCGACGACCTTCAGCCAGATCTTCGCCTTCTCGGGCGCCTCGAACGGGTTCATCCGCGCGATCACCGGTTTCGAGCTTGGCCCCTACGGCATCCTCGTGATGATGGTGCTGGTGGTGCTGGTCCTCGGCATGTTCATGGATCAGGTGTCGATGATGCTGATCACCCTGCCGCTGTTCATGCCGATCGCCTATGCCTACGGCTTCGACCCGGTATGGATGGGGCTGATCCTGTTGCTGGCCTACGAGGTGGGCTTCACCACCCCGCCGTTCGGCCTGCTGCTCTACATCGTGCTCGGTGTGGCGCCGAAGGGCACTACGCTGCGCACCATGGCCTTCGCCGCCGCGCCCTATGTCGCGCTGACGCTTCTGCTGATCGCGATCGTGGCGGTGTTCCCGCCGCTTGCGCTCTACCTGCCGTCGATCATCGTGGGGCGGTAGCGATGTTCGCGCTGGTCGTGATGTTCCAGGGGGCGGGGCCTGCCGATCCGACCGAGGTCGAGGCCCTGGCCGCGCGGCTTGGGCAAACGCCGGCAATGCGCACGGCGCTGATCTTCACCCCGGCGACGGCGCGGGACATCTATGTTGACGACGGCGCAGCGCCGCCGCTGGGGCTGCAGTTGCTGTTCGACCGGCTGGAGGAACTCGAAGGGGCCGCCGCGCATCTGGCCGATGCGCTTGCCGCCGTGACCTCGCTGCGCGGCACGCTCCCTGATGCACAGGCGTTCTGGCGCAGGACCTTTCCGGTGGACGATCCGGTGCCGCGCGGCGAGCGGCCTTGTTCCTATGTCGTCCATTACCCCGGTCCGGCCGCCGACCCCGACGCCTGGCACGCCCACTACATCGCCGGCCACCCGCCTCTGTTCCGCCGCTTCCCCGGGATCCGCGCCATCGAGATCCTGACGCCGGTGGACTGGATCTGCCGCCTGCCGGCCCGGAAGGTGCGCCACATGCAGCGCAACCGGGTGATGTTCGACAGTCCCGAAGCGCTGACCGCAGCCCTGCAATCGTCGGTCCGGCACGAGTTGCGGGCCGATTTTCACAGCTTTCCGGCCTTTGAGGGCGGCAATTTCCACTATCCGATGATCACCCGGCAGGTCGTTCCCGGCTGAGCAGGGACGCGCTCGGCGCGGCCGAAGCCGACGGTCCCCGACCTCGCCCGGCACCGGGGACGGGCAGGCCGGCATCCGGCCGATCTGCCCGCCGCGACTGTCTCAGCTGCACCCGCTTGTCGCGCCGCAGGTGTTGCATTTCATGCAGGTGCCGTTGCGCACCAGCGTGTAGTTGCCGCATTCGCCACAGGGGTCGCCCTCGTAGCCCTGGATCCGGGCCTTGGCGCGGGCGTCGAGTGCCACGGCCGCCACCGCGACGTGACCCGGCTCGGCCGCCATGGCCATCGCCGAAACCCCGCCCGACAGCGCCGTGCTGCCCGAGACGCCGCCCTGCAACACCACCAGTTCCTGCGGCAGACGCTTGCGCAGGTAGCCGGTCGAGCTGATCTGTTTCAGCACCTCCAGTCCGCGGCTGGCGGCCTCGTCCGATACCTCGGCGATGTTGCGCTTGCCTTCCTCCTCACCCCGGCCGAGTTCGTCAAAGCTTGCGCCCTGCGGTTTCACATGCGCCAGATCGGTGCGGTCGAGGTAGCTGACCGCCAGTTCGCGGAAGATGTAGTCGAGGATCGAGGTGGCGTTCTTGATCGAGTCGTTGCCCTGCACCATCCCGGCCGGCTCGAACCGGGTGAAGGTAAAGGCTTCGACGAATTCCTCAAGCGGAACACCGTATTGCAGGCCGACGCTCACAGCGATTGCGAAGTTGTTCATCATCGCCCGGAAGCCCGCGCCTTCCTTGTGCATGTCGATGAAGATCTCGCCGAGACTGCCGTCGGCATATTCCCCGGTCCGCAGATAGACCTTGTGGCCGCCGACGATGGCCTTCTGGGTATAGCCCTTGCGGCGCTCGGGCAGCTTTTCCCGATGGCTGCGCACGATCTCGCGCACGATCACCTTCTCGACGATCTTCTCGGCCAGGACCTGCGCCTTTGCCGCCGGCGCGCCGGTGGCCAGCACTTCCTCGGCCTCTTCGTCGTCCTCGACCAGGGCGGCCGCAAGCGGCTGGCTCAGCTTCGAGCCGTCGCGGTAGATCGCATTGGCCTTCAGCGCAAGGCTGTGGCTCAGGTCATAGGCCGCCAGCACCTCGGCGATGGTGGCGTTGTTGGGCATGTTGATGGTCTTGCTGATCGCGCCCGAGATGAAGCTCTGCGCCGCCGCCATCATGCGGATGTGGCTTTCGACCGAGAGGAACCGGGTGCCCTTCTTGCCGCAGGGATTGGCACAGTCGAAGACCGGAAGATGTTCGGGCTTCAGATGCGGCGCGCCCTCCAGCGTCATCGTCCCGCAGACATGGTCGTTCGCCGCCTCGATCTGCGCCCGGGTGAAGCCGAGGTGCCGCAGAAGGTCGAAGCCGGGGTCGTTCAGCTTCTCGGCCGGGATGCCCAGCGTGCCCTGGCAGAAGTCCTCGCCCAGGGTCCACTGGTTGAAGACGAAGCGGATGTCGAAGGCCGAGGGCAGCGCGGCCTCGATCTTCTCGATCTCGCGCGGGCCGAAACCGTGGCCGATCAGCGAAGTGTGGTTGATCCCCGGCGCCTGGCCCAGACTGCCGTGCCCGACGGCATGGGCCACGATCTCGGCGATCTCGGCCGGGCGGTAGCCCAGCTTTTCCAGCGCCGCAGGCACCGACTGGTTGATGATCTTGAAATAGCCGCCGCCGGCGAGCTTCTTGAACTTCACCAGCGCGAAGTCGGGCTCGATCCCGGTCGTGTCGCAGTCCATCACCAGCCCGATCGTGCCGGTGGGCGCGATCACCGTCGCCTGGGCATTGCGATAGCCGTGCCGCTCGCCCAGCGACAGCGCCTCGTCCCAGGCGGATTTCGCAAGGGCGACCAGCCGTTGATCCGGGCAGTTCGACTGATCCAGCGGGACCGGCGCGACGTTCACCGCCTCGCAGGGCGTTCCATGCGCCGCGGCCCGGTGGTTGCGGATCACCCGCAGCATGTGGTCGCGGTTCTTCGCATAGCCCGGGAACGGCCCGAGCTCGGCCGCCATCTCGGCCGAGGTCGCATAGGAGACGCCGGTCATGATCGCGGTCAGTGCCCCGCACAACGCCCGGCCCTCGGCGCTGTCGTAGGGCAGGCCCATGTTCATCAGCAGCCCGCCGATGTTGGCATAGCCCAGCCCGAGCGTGCGGAAATCATAGGACCGCTGCGCGATCTCGCGGCTGGGGAACTGCGCCATCATGACGCTGATTTCCAGCGTCACGGTCCACAGCCGGGTGGCGTGCACATAGGCATCGGCATCGAAACGCCCGTCGCGCCAGAAGGTCAGGAGATTCATCGACGCCAGGTTGCAGGCCGTGTCGTCGAGGAACATGTATTCCGAGCAGGGATTGGACCCCCGGATCGGCCCGTCCGCCGGGCAGGTATGCCAGGCGTTGACGGTATCGTGGAACTGGATGCCCGGGTCGGCGCAGGCCCAGGCGGCATGGCCGATCTGTTCCCACAGGTCGCGCGCCTTGACGATCTTTGCCACCTTGCCGTCGGTGCGGCGGATCAGTTCCCAGTCGGCATCGTCCCGAACCGCCTTCAGGAAGGCGTCGGTGACCCGGACCGAGTTGTTGGAATTCTGACCCGAGACGCTGGCATAGGCCTCGCTGTCCCAGTCGGTGTCGTAGGTCGGGAACTCGATCGACCCGTATCCCTGCCGCGCATAGTCCAGCACCCGCTTGACATAGGTATCCGGGATCATGGCCTTCCGCGCAGACCGCAGGGCGGCCTTGAGCGCCGGGTTCCTTGCCGGATCGGTCGCGTCGGCGGCGTCGCCGTCCCAGCCGCGGATGGCCGCGAAGATGTCGTTCAGCCGCGCTTCATGCGCCTTCGACCCGGCGACCAGCGAGGCGACCTTCTGCTCTTCGATCACCTTCCAGTTGATGAACTGCTCGATATCCGGGTGATCCATGTCGCAGATCACCATCTTGGCCGCCCGCCGCGTGGTGCCGCCCGACTTGATGGCGCCGGCCGCCCTGTCGCCGATCTTCAGGAACCCCATCAGGCCCGAGGACTTGCCGCCGCCCGACAGCTTTTCGCCCTCGCCCCGCAGGGACGAGAAGTTGGTGCCGGTGCCCGAACCGTATTTGAACAGCCGCGCCTCGCGGACCCAGAGATCCATGATGCCGCCTTCGTTCACCAGGTCGTCGGCGACCGACTGGATGAAGCAGGCGTGTGGCTGGGGATGTTCATAGGCGCTTTCGGACTTCACGAGCTTGCCCGACTGCCAGTCCACATAGAAGTGCCCCTGGCTGGGTCCGTCGATGCCGTAGGCCCAGTGCAGCCCGGTGTTGAACCACTGCGGCGAATTGGGCGCCGCCATCTGGCGGGCCAGCATGAATCGCATCTCGTCGAAATAGGCGCGGGCGTCCGCTTCGGTGCTGAAATAGCCGCCCTTCCAGCCCCAGTAGGCCCAGGCACCGGCAAGACGGTCGAACACCTGTTTGGCGCTGGTTTCGCCGCCGAACCGCTCGGTGGCGGGCAGGGCCGCAAGCGCGGATTCGTCCGGGACGGACCGCCACAGGAATTCCGGCACGCCCTTCTCGCGCACCCGTTTCAGGCGCGTCGGCACGCCGGCCTTGCGGAAGTACTTCTGGGCCAGCACGTCCGAGGCGACCTGGCTCCAGCCCTCGGGCACCTCGACAGCCTCGTTGCGAAAGACGACCTTGCCGTCGGGATTGCGAATCTCCGAAACGGTCGTCGCGAAGGCGATCGCGCCATAGGCGCCGGTCTCTTCGGTGGTGAATCTGCGCTCGATCTTCATCTGCCCCGTCTCCTGTCCTTGTCCGGGCCTGCCCGGTTGCCGCCCGGCGACGCCGCTGCCCCTTGTCGTGCAACAGCCTTCGCGTGGCCGACCATCGTCCCGGCCACCGTCCTCGGTGCGGTTCTGTGTTGTTTCCGTCCCTCGCCGCCTGGCACCACATCTTGTGGTTCTGTCCGGCGCTGGATCAACCTGTCGTAAGTCTGGTCAGCCCGCAACGGTTTTTTTACATGGCAGGGCGGATTTTTTCTCTTGACCGGCGGCGCCGACACGATCGGTCGGAGCGACTGCGATTCACACCCGGCCAGACGATAGCAAGGCAGCCGGGCGGACGCGGCTTGCCTTGCCCCGGCGCCCGTCCTATCACGCGCGCATGACCGAAGCCGCATCCTTCCGCCCCGACCACTGGGTGCAGGACCGTCTGCTGCGCGGCTTGATCGGCGGCCTTCTCCGGCTGCCCTATGAACGGCGGGTGCCGCTGGCCGGACATGCCGTGTCGCGCCTCGCCGCGCCGGTGGCCGGCTGGCCGCGGCGCATCCGCGAGAACCTCGCGCTCGCCTGGCCCGATCTGCCCGAGGCAGAGGTGCGCCGTCTGGTGCGCGCCGTGCCCGACAACTTCGGCCGCACGGTGATCGAACTCTATTCCGGCGCCGAGTTCACCGCCCGCGCGGTCGCGGCCGAACCGGAAGGCCCGGGCATGGCCGCGCTCGACGCCGCCCGGCGCGAGGGCCGGCCGGTCGTGCTGGTGACCGGGCATTTCGGCAACTACGACGCCAGCCGGGCGGCGCTCGGCGCGCGCGGGTTCCCTGTGGGCGGCCTCTATCGGCCGATGTCGAACCGGTATTTCAATACCCATTACGTTGCCGCAATGGAGGCGATCGGCACGCCGATATTCCCGCGCGACGCGACCGGCATGAAGGGAATGCTGCGCCACCTGCGAAAGGGTGGCATCCTCGGCATGGTGGTGGATCAGCACATGGGCCACGGGGCACCGCTCAGCTTTTTCGGCACAACGGCGCTCACGGCGCTGTCGGCAGCGGAACTTGCGCTTCGTCATGACGCGCTGCTGATCCCCGCCTATGGCATTCGACAGCCCGACGGGCTGAGCTTCCGCACCGTGATCGAGGCGCCGGTGCCGCCCGGCACGCCCGAGGTGATGACCCAGGCGCTGAACGACAGTCTTGAGGCGCGGGTGCGCGCCAACCCCGAGCAGTGGCTGTGGATCCATCGCCGCTGGAAGGCGGTGCAGAGGGGTCAGGTCGCACCCTGACCGGGCGGGCGCCGGCCCGGCCAGTCGGTCGCACGGTGCCAGGCCTGACCCAGCCGCAGCACCGCCCGGTCGGCCCCGCGGCGGCCGATCAGCTGCAACCCCATCGGCAGGCCGTCCGGCCCGAACCCCGCCGGCACCGCCAGCACCGGCAGGCCGATCAGCCCGGCGGGCACCACCACTTCCATCCAGCGGTGATAGCTGTCCATCGGCCGGTCCGCGACCATCCGCGGCCAGCGCAAGTCCTTCGGGAACGGCCAGACCTGGGCGGAGGGAAGCGCCAGAACGTCGAAGCGTTCGAACAGGGCGGCCGCCGCCGAGAACCAGTCGGATCGCAGGACCGAGGCGCGGTGAACCTCCATCGCCGACAACGCGAGGCCCCGCTCGATTTCCCACACCGCCTCGGGCTTCAACCGCGACCGCTTTGCCGGATCGGCATGCAGGACGCCGAGCCGACCGGCCACCGCCCAGGCGCGCAATGTGGTCCATGCATCCCATATCCGGGCCGCCGGAAAGGGCGGGGGCAAGGGTTCGACCCGGCAGCCGAGATCCTCGAAGCCGCACAGGGCGGTCTCGCAGGTCTCGATGATGCCGGCTTCCATCGGATAGCTGCCGCCCCAGTCGCCAAGCCAGCCGATGCGCAGTCCGCGCGGATCGGTATCCAGCTCCTCGGCGAAGGGTTCGGCCGGCATTCCGTGCGGCACGCGCGGGTCGGGCACGGCAAGGATCCCGAGCAGCCGCGCGATATCCTCGACCGTGCGCGCCATGGGCCCATCGGTCGCCAGCTGGTGCAGGAAGGTGTCGCCGACCGGATCGCCCGGCACCCGACCCCAGGTCGGGCGAAAACCGTAGACATTGCAGAAGGCGGCCGGGTTGCGGAGGCTTCCCATCATGTCCGACCCGTCGGCCACCGGCACCAGCCGCGCCGCCAGCGCCGCCGCCGCCCCGCCCGAGGATCCGCCGGCCGTCCGGGCGGTGTCGTAGGGGTTTGCCGTCACCCCGTGGACCGGGTTGAAGGAATGCGAGCCCAACCCGAATTCGGGGGTGTTGGTCTTGCCGACGAGGATCGCGCCGGCCGCCCGCAGCCGCGCGGCCAGAAGATCGTCGCGGTCGGGAACATGGTCGGCAAAGATCGGCGAGCCCCATGTGCTCCGGACGCCCGCGACCTGCACCAGATCCTTGACCGCCAGAGGCATCCCGTGCAGCCAGCCGCGCCGGGGCCCAGCATCGGCGGTCCGCGCCTCGGCCATCAGCGTGTCGCGGTCGCGCATCGCGACGATGGCGTTCAGGCGCGGGTTGACGGCCTCGATCCTGTCAAGGAACGCCGCCATGACCTCGGTGCAGGAAATCGCGCGCCGCGCGATCTGGTCGGCAAGCTCGGTCGCGGAAAGCGCGGTCGGGTCCATTGCGGGGTGCAGGCGGCGCGGGCGATGCCCCGCGCCGCCCGTCTGCCTTCAGCGTTGCAGTTCGGTCCAGATCGCGGTCTGGAGCGCCTGGGATTCCTGCGAACAGGTCGGGCTGAACCTGCCCGCGCTCACCAGATCCGGCGGGATCACCAGCTCGGGCGCACCCTGCATGTCGTCGGGCATGAATGCCTCGGAGCCCTTCACCCCGTTGGAATAGCGCGCGAAGGCCGAGATCATCGCGGCATTCTCGGGCTCCAGCACGAAGTTGAGGAACAGCTTGGCGTTCTCGACGTTGCGGGCATCCGACAGGATCGCGGCGCTGTCCATCCAGACAGGGAAGCCCTCGCGCGGATAGCCGTAGGCGATATCCGGGTTGATCAGCCGGGCGCGCATGGTGGACCCGTTCCAGTTCACGCTTGCGGCCACGTCGTTGTTGGCCAGCTTCTCGGTCATGCCATAGTCCATCGACATCCAGTGCGGCTTTGCCGCAACCAGCACGTCGCGCACCTTGCGCAGCACCTCGCGGTCGGTGGTGCAGCGTTCGCCGCCGACATAGTAGATCGCCAGCGCCATGACGTCGGACATCTCGGGCACCACGTTGACCCGGCCGCGAAGCTCTTCCGGCGGGTCCAGCCAGATCGCCGAGGTGTTGATGTCGCCCGAATAGACCGAGGTGTTGACCCCGACCCCGGTGGTGCCCCATTGCCACGGCACCGAATAGCGCCGCCCCGGATCCCAGTCCACGTTCATCCATTCGTCGGCGATGTTGCCGTGGTTCGGGATCTCGGCCGGGTCGAGTTCCATCAGCAGGCCCTTCTCGATGAAGATCTGCATGTAGGAATCCGACGGCACCACGATGTCGAACCCGTGGCCCCCCGCCTCGATCTTGGCCAGCGCGGTGTCGTTGCTGTCGTAGTCGGTGACGGTCACGCGCACGCCGTGCTGTTCCTCGAACTTGCGGATCAGGTCGGGCGAGGTGTAGTTGCCCCAGTTGAACAGGTTCAGCTCGCCCGAGGCCGCCGCAGTGCCTGCGGCGCCGAGGCTCAGCGCGGTGGTCAGCAGAAGTCTTTTCATCGGTGTCTCCCGGTTGGTGGGGGCTAGCCGCCCCGTTTGCGTGTCAGAAGGAAGAAGGCGGTCAGCAGCAGCACCGTCAGCCCCAGAAGCGCGGTCGAAATCGCGTTGACCTCGGGTGTGATCGCCCGGCGCAGCTGGCCCAGCATGTAGGTGGGCAGCGTGTCCTGCCCGGCGGACTTGACGAACTCGGTGATGATCACGTCGTCGAGAGAGATCACGAAGGCCAGCATCGCCCCCGCCGCGATACCCGGCGCGACCAGCGGCAGGGTGACATGCCGGAAGGTCTGCCAGGGTGTGGCGTAAAGGTCGGCGGCGGCCGCCTCGAGCGCGGTATCCATTCCTTCCAGCCGCGCCCGGATCGGCAGATAGGCGAACGGGATGCAGAAGGCGGAATGGGCAAGGATCAGATAGCCGAGGCCCTGGTATCCGGTTGCCACCTTGATCTGGGCGAACAGGATCAGAAGCGCAACCGCAGTCACGATCTCTGGCACCATCAGCGGCTGGTTGATCATCACGTAGATCACCGTCTGGCCCTTGAAACTGCCCCGTCTGGTGGTTCCGAGCGCCGCCATGGTGGCGACGGTGGTGGCTATGGCCGAAGCCCAGGTGGCAATGATCAGCGAGCGGATCGTGGCCTCCTGCACCGCGCGGTTCTCCCAGGCGGCGGCATACCAGCGGAACGAGAATCCGCCCCAGACGGAGATCGAATTCGCCGCGTTGAAGGAATAGCCGACAAGCGTGACGATCGGGGCGTAGAGCGCCAGAAAGACGACGATTGCCACCATGCCGAAGCCGGGCAGCGCGGTTGCCGAAAACCCCCGGCCGCGACGCGGCGGCGCCCGGTCCTGCGCTGCCGGCGGGGTCGCCGTGCCGTGCTGCGGTGCTGCCCGGTCAACCATGGGGATTGGCCCCCGTGCTGCGGTTCATGGCCCGGACGTAGATCAGCAGCGCCCCGAGCACGATCAGCAGCAGCACGATCGACAGCGCCGCCCCCAGCGGCCAGTTGCGGCCCTGGCCGAACTGCAACTCTATGAAGTTGCCGATCATCATGTTGCGCCCGCCGCCCAGCACGCGCGGCGTCACATAGGCGCCGAGCGAAGGGACGAAGACCAGGATGGAGCCTGCGACGATCCCCGGCCGGACGATCGGCAGGATGATCCGGCGGAGAACCTGAAGCCGGTTCGCATAAAGGTCGTATCCCGCCTCGAGCAGCCGCATGTCGAACCGGTCGATCGCGGCGAACAGCGGCAGCACCATCAGCGGCAGATAGACATAGGCCATGCCGATCAGCACCGCGGTATCGGTATAGAGGATCTGGATCGGCCGCTCGATCAGCCCGAGTCCGATCAGCGCGGAGTTCAGGATGCCCTCGTTGCGGATCACCTCGTTGATCGCGAAGGTGCGGATCAGGAGATTGGTCCAGAACGGGATGGTGATGAGAAACAGCCAGGCCGCACGCTGGGCCGGCGGACGCGTGGCAATGAACCAGGCGACCGGAAAGCCCATCACGAACGTCAGCGCGGTCGTCATCAGCGACAGCCGGACCGAGCGCCAGAAGATCGTCAGATGCGCTTCGGCAAGGTGCACCGTGTCGTCGAAGATGTCGCGCCGGAACAGCACCTGGAACCAGCCGTCGGTCGAGAACTTCCAGACCACGTTGCCGTACTGGCCCGGGGTCAGGAAGGAATAGACCAGCATGATCAGCAGCGGGCCGGAGGCGGCCACGAACAGGATCAGCAGTGCCGGCGCCGACAGCAGCCAGGCGTTGCGCACCGATCGTGCCCGTGCCTCTGCCTCGATGCCCGACTGCGCCATCGCCTCAGTCCTCCAGAAGACGCAGCGCGCCGGGGGCGAGCGCAACGCCGACCCGGGCACCGCGGGCCAGTCCCAGCTCGCCGGTCGCCGGGCTCTGGACCCGGGCCACCAGTTCGGTGCCGTCCGACAGCATCAGGTGGCAGTGGGTATCGGTGCCGAAATAGACCTGATCGGCCAGCGTCGCAGGCAGGGTTCCCGGCGTCCCCTCGGCGGTCAGTTGCAGCTGTTCTGGCCGGATCGCCACCGTAACCCGACCTGATGCCGGCGCCCCCTCGGGCAGCGGCAGCCGGTCGCCCGAGGCAAGCCGCAGGGCGCCGTCGCGGATCTCGGCGGGCAGGAAGTTCGATTCGCCGATGAAACCGGCCACGAAACGGTTGGCGGGGGCGGTGTAGATCGCCCGCGGATCGCCGATCTGGAGGATCCGCCCGGCGTTCATGACCCCGATCCGGTCGGACATCGTCAGCGCCTCTTCCTGATCGTGGGTCACGAAAACGAAGGTGATCCCGGTCTCGGTCTGAAGCCGTTTCAGTTCGCTTTGCATCTCCTTGCGAAGTTTCAGGTCGAGCGCCGACAGCGGCTCGTCCAGCAGCAATACCTTCGGCTGCGGCGCAAGCGCGCGGGCCAGCGCGACGCGCTGCTGCTGCCCGCCCGACAGCTGCGCCGGTCGCCGCCCGGCCATCGCCTCCATCCGCACGAGCGCCAGCATCCGCTCCACCGTGGTCTGAACCTCGGCGCGGGGCCGGCCCATCATCTGCAGCCCGAAGCCGATGTTCTGCGCCACGCTCATGTGGGGAAACAGCGCGTAGGACTGAAACACCGTGTTCACCGGACGACGGTTCGGCGGTTCGGCGGTGACGTCGGCGCCGTCCAGCAGGATGGCGCCCCGGGTGGGCGATTCGAAGCCGGCGATCATCCGCAGAAGCGTGGTCTTGCCGCAGCCCGACGGGCCGAGAAGAGTGAAGAATTCGCCCTGCCGGATCGTGACCGAAACGTCGTCCAGCGCGTGGACAGCATGTTCGCCCTGGCCAAAGACCTTGGTGACCCGGTCTGCCCTGACGGCTCCGGTTTCTGTCAAGCGGTCGCTCCCTGTCAGTCTTTTCCTTGCCGCGATGATGCACGGCGCCGGCGCGGGTTGGCAACCCCCGTGCCGGCGGGCTTGACTTGACCCCTGCCTGCGCTATGCAGGGGACGCTTCGGTTCCGTCCTGCCGGTCTTCCGGCGTGGCGGATGAAAAGGGAACGCCGGTGGGGCACGTCGGTGCCGAGGCCGGGGCTGCCCCCGCAACTGTAAGCGGCGAGCGACGGCCAGCGACGCCACTGGGACGATCCCCGGGAAGGCAGGCCGAAGCCGGGACCCGCGAGCCAGGAGACCTGCCGAGGTGTTCACCTTTCTCCCGTGCGAGGGGCCCGGGCGAAGGCGGCAGACCCGCCCGTGGTGACGCATCGCACCGTCGGCGGGGGCATCGCTTCCCCCGTGACATATCGTCAAACGCGGCCTGTCCGCATGAAGGTAAGCACGCATGCCTCTGACAAGAATTCATGTTTCCACACTGACGTTCGCCGTCTGCCTGCCCGCGGCGGCGGCTGCGCAGGTCTTCGACCTTGGCGAGATCGTGGTCTCGTCCACCCTGACCCCGGTCGAGGCCGCGCGGGTCGGCGTGGCGGCCTCGGTCATCGACTCCGCGACGCTTGAGCGGGCCGGCAGTGCGCAGGTGGTCTCGGTGCTCGACCGGGTTCCGGGGCTTGCCGTGGCGCGCACCGGGCCGCTCGGCTCCACGGCCGTGGTGCGGATCCGGGGCGCCGAGCCGCGCTACGTCGCCGTGCTGGTGGACGGGGTCCGGGTCGATGATCCGACGGGCATCGCGTCCGAGTTCGACTTCGGGGCGCTGACCGGCGGCGACATCGGCCGGATCGAGATCCTGCGGGGCTCGCAATCGGCGCTTTACGGAGGGTCGGCGGTGGGCGGCGTCGTCAGCATGACGACGCGGCGGCCGGAGAGGGACGGGTTCTCGCAGGATGTCGCGGTCGAGGCGGGCAGTCATTCGACCCTTGCTGCCCGCTATGGTCTTCGCTACCGCGACGGCCGGGGCGAGCTTGCCTTCAACCTCGGGCGGGTGCGGTCCAAGGGCTTTTCGGCCTATGACACGCTGCCGCGCACGCCGGGGCTCGAACGCGACGGGTTCGCGGCCACGCGGATGTCGTTCTCGGGGCGCTTCCGGCTGAACGATGACCTGACGATCGGCGCCTCGGGCTTCCTGGAGAGCGGCTTTGCGGACTACGACGGGTTCCTTGCCGATGCCGACAACCGCACCGACCGGCGCGAGATCGGCGGCCGGATGTTTGCCGAGTGGCGGGTCGGGGCGTCCGAGCAGACCTTCGAGGTCACCCGCTACCGGATCACGCGCGAGGACTTCGCCGCCGGGGTGCCGAGCGGCCGGTTCGAAGGGCAGCGCACGGGGCTGGCCTGGCGCGGTGTCTCTCCGCTGGGCGAAACCCTGACGCTCGTCTATGGCGCCGACCGGATGCGCGAGCGCGCGCTGACGTCGGCCCAGCCCGCAGGGCGGACGACAATCACGACCGGCGCCTTCGTTCAGGGGATCTGGACCCCGACCCCCGGTCTCGATCTGACCGGGAACCTGCGCTACGACCACTCGCAGGGCTTCGGCAACTTCGTCTCGGCGCGCCTGGCCGGCGCCTGGGCCGTGACGCCCGAGGTGACCCTGCGCGGCGCCCTCGCACGCGGCTTCCGGGCGCCGTCGATCTACGAACAGTTCGGCGATCCGCGCTTCGGCATCGCCCCGAATCCGGGGCTCTCGGCCGAGACGAGCCGCAGTGCGGAAATCGGCGCCGACTGGCGCCCGGGGGGCGGGGCGCAGGTCTCGGCCACGCTGTTCCTGCTCGAGACGGGCAACGCCGTCACCTATTGCGGCGCCTTCGCCGCCCCCTGCGCGGTCGCGCCGGCGCCGCCGTTCTCGGCCGCCTACCAGAACGTCCCCGGCACCTCGCGGCGCAAGGGCGCGGAACTGGCCGCGCAGCTGCCGCTGGGCGAGCGGGTGACGGCCTCGGCCGCCTACACCTATGTCGATGCGCGCCTGCCCTCGGGCGCCCGGATCGGCCGGGTGCCACGGCACAGCCTGGCGATGGGCCTGGATGCGACGCTGACCGATACGCTGACGGGCCGGGTCGGGCTGCGCCACGTCGGGGGGCGGCCGGCCGACGGCTTCCCGGCGCAGCCGATGCCGGCCTTCACGACCGTCGATGTCGGGCTCGACTGGCAGTTGCCGGCGGCGACGGTCCTGGGCGTCGGGGTGCGCAATCTCTTCGACCGGCAGTATCAGGAGGTGCAGGGCTATGCCACGGCGGGGCGAACCTTCCATGTCAGCCTGCGCAAGAGTTTCTGACGCGCTGCGGCCGGGCCTTCTCGCGCTCGCCTTTGCGGGCGCGATCTCCATGGCGGGGGCGGCGGGGGCCGGCGAAGCCGTGTCCCCCCCCCCCGCCTGCCCCCGAAAGGCCGGCGCGGGTGGTATCGCTCAACGTCTGCACCGATCAGCTCGCCATGCTCCTTGCCGCACCGGGGCAGCTTGTCGCGGTCTCCCGCCTTGCCGCCGATCCCCGCACTTCGGCCATGGCCCGGGAGGCGGCCGCCTTCCCCCGCATCGCGGGCCACGCCGAGGAGGTCTGGCTGCTGCGCCCCGACCTCGTGCTTGCCGGCACCTACACCACACGCGCGACGGTCGAGCTGCTGCGTCGTCTCGGCGTGCCGGTGCAGGAATTCCCGCCGGTGTCCGGCCTCGACGCGGTGGCCGACCAGATGCGGGCGGTGGGTGCTGCGCTTGGCCGCGCCGCCGAGGCCGAGGCGATGGCCGAGGCCTTCGAGACGAGTGTCGCGGCGCTGCGCCATCCCGGCCCGCCGGCGGCGGCCGCCTTCTATCACCCGAACGGCTGGACGACGGGACGGGGCACGCTGGCCGACGACATCCTGACAGCCGCCGGGTTCCGCAACATCGCGGGGTCGCTCGGGTTGTCCGGCGGCGGGTATCTGCCACTCGAGACGCTGGTGCTCGCCGCGCCCGATCTGGTCGTCGCCTCCGAACCCTGGCCCGGCGCCTCGCGGGCCGAGGAGATCCTGCGCCATCCCGTGCTTCGGGCCCTGCACACGACCGGCCGGCCGTTGCCGGCGACCGATGCGGACTGGATCTGCGGCACGCCGCATCTGCTGCGCGCCGTCGCCGCAATGACCGCGGCCCGCGACGCGCTGGACCGGCGCTGATGCGCCTTCTCGTGCTTCTCGGGCTGATCGTTGCGGCCCTGTTCGGCGCCTCGCTGCTGACCGGGCCGGCGGGGGCAGGGGTGGGCGAAAGCCTGGCCGCGCTGGTCCGCGGCGAGGGCGAGGCGCTGGTGCTGGTGATGCGCGAGCTCCGGCTGCCGCGCGCGCTTCTCGGCCTGCTGGTCGGTGCCGCGCTCGGACTGTCCGGCGCGGCGCTTCAGGGCTACCTGCGCAATCCGCTGGCCGAACCCGGGCTGATCGGGGTGTCCCCGGCGGCCGCGCTGGGGGCGGTTCTGGCGATCCAGACCGGCCTTGCCGCGGCCTTCGCCCTGGCCCTGCCGCTGGCCGCGGTCACGGCCGCGGCACTGGCGGTGCTGCTGCTGATCGGCCTTGCCGGGCCGCGCGGCGCCGCCCTGACGCTGATCCTGGCCGGTGTCGCGCTGTCCGCGCTGATGGGGGCGGCGACGGCGCTGGTGCTGAACCTCTCGCCCAACCCCTTCGCCGTGGCCGAGATCGTGTTCTGGATGATGGGCTCGCTGGCCGACCGCTCGATGCTGCATCTGTGGCTGGCCGCCCCCATCATCCTGACCGGTGCGGCGCTGGTCGCCGGCTGCGCCCGGGGGCTCGATGCGCTGACCCTGGGCGAGGATGCGGCCTCCGCCCTCGGCATCGACCTGGCCGCGCTGCGTCTCCGGCTCGTGCTCGGGGTGGCGGCGATGGTCGGTGCGGCGACGGCGGTGACGGGGGCGGTCGGCTTCGTGGGGCTCGTGGTGCCCCATCTCCTGCGCCCCCTGGTCGGCGGTCGCCCCGGCCGGCTGCTGCCTGCGGCTGCGCTCGGCGGGGCGGCGGTGGTGCTGGCGGCGGATCTGGCGGTGCGGCTGGTCGCGCCGGACCGCGACATCAAGCTTGGCGTCCTGACTGCGCTGGTCGGAGCGCCGTTCTTCCTGCATCTGGTCTGGCGGATGCGGCGGGATCTGGCATGAGCCTGCTGTCCCTCGACTCCCTGACTGTGCATCGCGGACCCTGCCCGGTGGTGGACCGGGTCACGCTGACCGTCGAACCGGGCGAGGTTGTGGGGCTGATCGGTCCGAACGGTGCGGGCAAGACGACGCTGATGCGGGCCGCGTTGGGCCTCATGCCGCACCGGGGGCGCTCGAACCTCGCCGCGATGCCGCCGGCCACCCGCGCCCGCGCCGTCGCCTTCCTGCCCCAGACGCGGGAGGTGGCCTGGCCGGTGGACGTCGCCACGCTGGTCGCGCTCGGCCGCCTGCCGCATCTTGCCGGCCGGCCCGGGCCCGCGGATCGGACGGCGGTCGACCGTGCGCTCGGGCGGCTGGGGCTCGGATCCCTGCGGGGCCGGCGCGCAACCGAACTGTCGGGGGGCGAGCTTGCGCGGGTCCTGATGGCCCGGGCGCTGGCGCAGGAGGCGCCGCTGCTGATCGCGGACGAGCCGGCCGCCGGGCTGGACCCGGAGGGAGCGATCCGTGCCATGACGGTGCTGCGCGACCTGTCGGCGGAGGGGCGCGGCGTCCTGGTCTCGGTTCACGACCTCGGTCTCGCCGCGCGCCACTGCGACCGGGTCGCGCTGATGCACAAGGGGCGGCTGGTGGCGGTCGGGCCGCCGGCGGCTGTGCTGGACGATGCGCGTCTGGCCGATGTGTTCGGCATCACCGTGTTCCGCGCCGAGGCCGCCGGGCCGGTCCTGCAACCGCTGGACGTGATCCGGTGAGCCCTCCGGGACGCATTGTCTGTCTGACCGAGGAAACGGTCGAAACGCTCTATCTGCTGGGGGAATCGCACCGGATCGTCGGCGTCTCGGGCTATGCCGTACGTCCGCCGCAGGTCCGGCGGGAAAAGCCGCGGGTCGGTGCCTTCACCTCGGCCGACATTCCCAGGATCTTGGCTCTCGCGCCGGATCTTGTCCTGACCTTCTCGGACCTTCAGGCCGAGATTGCCGCCGAACTGATCCGGTCGGGCATCGAGGTCCATGCCTTCAACCAGCGAGACATCGCCGGCATCCTGCGGATGATCCGCCGTCTCGGCGCCCTGGTCGGCGCCGCTGGTCGGGCCGAGGCGCTGGCTGCCAGCTACGAGGCGCGGATCGCCGCGATCGCGGCGATTTCGCGCCCGTGCCGGCCGCGGGTCTGGTTCGAGGAGTGGGACGAGCCCCTGATCTCGTGCATCGGCTGGGTTTCGGAACTGGTCGAGATTGCGGGCGGTCGCGATGTCTTTGCCGATCTCGCCCGGCAGAAGGCGGCCCGCGACCGCATCGTGACGCCCGAGGCCGTCATTGCCGCGGCACCGCAGGTCATCCTGGCCTCCTGGTGCGGCAAGAAGGTGCGCCCGGCGCGCATAGCGGGGCGGCCGGGCTGGCACTCTGTTCCCGCTGTCGCAGAGGGGCGCATCCACGAGATAAAGTCGCCGCTGATCCTGCAACCGGGTCCGGCCGCGTTGACCGACGGGCTGGACGCCATCCTTGCCGCGCTCTGGGGAGAAAGCCCGGGTTGACGGCAGGTCGCCGAACGGTCAGCCTCGCGCCATGTTCCCGATCCGCGATCATAACCCGTCTGGCCGGACGCCCTGGGTCACCTGGGCGCTGATGGCGGTCAACATCCTCGTGTTCCTGCTGACCTGGCCGTTGATGGGCGACTATCAGATGGCCGCGGTGTTCGACGAGTTCGGCATCGTGCCGGGGCGTGTGCTGCAGTCGGGCGAGTGGCACACGGTCCTGACCTCGATGTTCCTGCATGCCGGCTGGTTCCACATCATCGGCAACATGCTGTTCCTGTGGATCTTCGGCGACAACATGGAGGATGCGCTGGGGCATGTCAGGTTCCTCGGGTTCTACCTGCTGTCCGGGCTCGCGGCGGCCTTCCTGCAGATTGCGGCCGATCCCGCCTCGCCGATCCCGATGGTCGGCGCCTCCGGGGCGATCGCCGGCGTGCTGGGGGGGTATCTGCTGCTCTATCCGAAGGCCCGGGTCGATGTGCTGATCATCTTCATCATCTTCTTCCGCATCTTCCCGGTGCCGGCCTGGATCATGCTGGGGCTGTGGTTCGCCTTCCAGGTGATCGGCGGATGGGCTGCGCCCACGGACGAGGGCGGGGTCGCCTACTGGGCCCATGCGGGGGGGTTCGCGGCCGGGTTCCTGCTGACGATCCCGGTCTGGCTGCGCCTCGGGGGTCCCGCCTTCTGGGCCCGCCACCACGGCGAACCGCCGCACCCGGAGGCGCAGTATCGCTGGGCGAAAAGCTCGGTCCCGCGCGTCCCGCGCCGATAGGCCCCGCGGCACAGTCCGGCGGGTTCCCGGACCCGGCGCGGGCGCGATGGGGGTCCGGACCGGCCTCAGTTGCCGCGGATGATCCCCATGAACCCGTCGAACAGGTTCGCGTTGGCGGCGATGACCGACCCGGTTTCGAGAATGTCCTCGCCGTTGCGGACCGGCGCGGCCATCCCGCCCGCCTCGCGCACCAGGATCAGGCCGGCCGCAAGATCCCAGGCCGATATGCCCCGCTCCCAGTAGCCGTCGTAGCGACCCGCGGCGACATAGGCGAGGTCGAGCGAGGCCGCGCCCCATCGCCGCACACCGGCGCAGACCGGCATCAGCCGCGCCAGATCGTCGAGCGTTTCGGTCAGCGCCGACCGGCCGCCGAACGGCACCCCGGTCGCGAAGATCGCTTCCGACATCGTCTTGCGTCCCGACACGCGCAGGCGGCGGTTGTCGTTCAGCCAGGCGCCCTGGCCCTTTTCGGCGATGAACATCTCGTCCTTGGCCGGATCGTAGATCACGCCGGCCACGATCTCGCCCTTGTGTTCCAGAGCCACCGAGATCGCCCAGTGGGGAAGCCCGTGCAGGAAGTTCGTGGTGCCATCCAGCGGATCGACGACCCAGCGCCGGGTCGGGTCGGCGCCGGCGGTCTGGCCGGTCTCCTCGCCCAGCCAGCCATAGTTCGGGCGGGCCCCGAGCAGTTCCTCGCGCAGGATCCGTTCGGTCTCGCGGTCGGCGCGGCTGACGAAGTCGCCCGGACCCTTGGCCGAGACCTGGAGGTTCTCGACCTCGCGGAAGTCCTTGACCAGACTGCGTGCGGCCCGGCGCACGGCCTTGACCATGAGGTTGAGGTTGGCGCTGCGCTGCATCGCGGTCTCCTGCGTCTCCGGCCCGGGGGTATAGGGGGCCCCCTGCCGGATGTGAAGGGGGCCAGATTGACCGGCCGGCCGCCATCTGCCATGCAGGAACGCCGGCGAGGCAGCGAAGGGCGCGGTCCATGAAGGTCATCATCTGCGGTGCGGGGCAGGTGGGCTGGCAGATCGCCCGGCATCTTGCCAGCGAGCGCAACGACGTCACCATCGTGGACAACAACACCGAACTGGTGCGCCGGGCCTCGGACACGCTGGATGTCCAGGGTATCGCCGGTTTCGCCTCTTGGCCGTCGGTGCTGGAACGGGCGGGTGCGCGCGATGCGGACATGATCATCGCCGCCACCCATTCGGACGAGGTGAACATGGTCACCTGCCAGGTGGCCCATTCGATCTTCTCGGTGCCGCGCAAGATCGCGCGGCTGCGCGCCAGCGCCTATCTGGAGGCGATCCACGCCGATCTCTACCGACGCGATCACCTGCCGATCGACGTTGTGATCAGCCCCGAACGCGAGGTGGCCCAGGCCGCCCTCCAGCGCATCGCCGCCCCCGCGACCTTCGACACCGAGGCCTTCATGGACGGCCGCGCGCAGCTTCTCGGCCTGGCGCTGGACGAGGACTGCCCGGTTCTGGACACGCCCCTTCGGCAGCTGACCGAACTGTTCTCGACCTTGCGCGCCATCGTCGTCGGAGTGCGCCGCGCCGGCCGGCTGTTCGCGCCCGAACCGGGGGACCAGCTGTTCGCCGAGGACCGCATCTACGTCTTTTCCCATGTGGACGACGTCAAGCGGACGCTCGAGATCTTCGGCAAGTCCACGCGCAAGCAGGAACGCATCGTGGTGATCGGCGGGGGCAACGTGGGTCTGGCGGTGGCGCAGCGGCTCGAGGCGCGGACCGACCGGGTGCGGGTCAAGATGATCGAGCGCAGCCGGGAACGAGCCGAGGCGGCGGCGGATGCGCTGGAACGGACCATCGTGCTGAACGGAGACGGTCTGTCGATGGAGATGCTGGAGGAGGCCGACATCGACCTCGCCGATGCCGTTCTGGCCGTGACCGACGACGACAAGACCAACCTCCTTGCCTCGGTTCGGGCCAAGCAGGCAGGCTGCCGCATGGCGATCGCTCTGATCAACGACCCGACCATGGTGCCGCTGATCGGCGCGCTGGACATCGACGCCTACATCAACCCGCGCGCCACGACCGTCTCTTCGATCCTGCGGCATGTGCGCCACGGCCGGGTCCGCGCGGTCTATTCGATCGGCGATGCCGAGGCCGAGGTGATCGAGGCGCAGGTCCTGTCCACCTCGCCCCTTGCCGGCCGTCTGGTGCGGGAGATCGCGTTTCCCGAGGGGGTTCTGGTCGGGGCGGTGATGAAGGGCCGCGAGGTCCTGCGGCCGGTGGGCGACCTGCGGATCGAGGAGGGCGATGTCGTCGCGCTGTTCGCCATGGCCGGGGACATTCCCGAGGTGGAGCGGCTGTTGCAGGTCTCCATCGACTACTTCTAGACATGCGCCGGCTGCTGGACCTGCCGTTCCTGGTGATCCTGATGGGGATCGGCGCGGCGGCGATGTATGTGCCGGCGGTGCATGCGCTGGCAATCCGGCAGCATGCGGTGAGTCGGGCCTTCTTCTATTCGGGCACGCTGTTCCTGATCCTCGCGGCGATGCTGGCCATAGCGACGCTGAACCACCGCCCGCGCAACGCGGTCCGCAGCCATCTGGTGGCGCTGCCGCTGGCCTATCTGCTGCTGCCGGTGATGCTGACCGTGCCCTTCGTCGAGGCAGTGCGCGACACCACGTTCCTGAACGCCTGGTTCGAGATGGTCTCGTGCTTCACCACGACCGGCGCCACACTATACGACGCGCCCGGCCGGCTGCCTCCGTCGGTGCACCTGTGGCGCGGGCTGGTGGGCTGGATGGGCGGCTTCTTCGTCCTGGTGACGGCGGCCGCGATCCTTGCGCCGCTCAACCTCGGCGGTTTCGAGGTGCTTGAGCCAGGGTCGGTCGGCCGGTCGGGCCTCGGGGTCGGGCAGGTGGACCGGCTTGCCGATCCGTCGGACCGGCTCGTGCATCACACCATTGTCCTGCTGCCCGCCTATGCGGGGGTCACGGCCGTCCTGTGGGTCGGGCTGCTGATCGCGGGGGACAGCGGCCTTGTCGCGCTCATGCATGCCATGGCGGTGCTGTCGACCAGCGCAATCTCGCCCCTGCCCCAGGGGATCACCGCCGCCCCGTCGGGCTTTGCCGGCGAAGTGCTGGTGTTTCTCGGCCTCTGTGTGGCCGTGACCCGGCGCAGCCTTCCCGGTGGCGTGCGCATCGACAGCCGGCCCCAGCTGCGCCGCGATCCCGAGATCCGCATGGCCATGTTCTTCTGCCTGACCGTGCCCGCGGCGCTGTTCCTTCGCCACTGGCTGGGCGCGATCGACAGCGACCTGCCCGACGATGCCGCCATGGCGGTCGAAGCGCTGTGGGGGGCGGCATTCACCGTGCTGTCCTTCCTGACCACGACCGGTTTCGAATCCGCCGGCTGGCACGACGCCCGGATCTGGTCGGGGCTGGAGACGCCGGGGCTGATCCTGCTGGGCCTTGCGATGATGGGCGGCGGCGTCGCGACCACGGCGGGCGGGGTCAAGCTGTTCCGGGTCTATGCACTCTACAAGCTGGGGCGGCGCGAGATGGAGCGGCTGGCCGAACCGCATTCCGTGGGCGGCGGTGGTGTGATCGCGCGGCGGCTGCGCAACGAGGGGGCATTCCTGGCCTTCATCTTCTTCATGCTGTTCGCGCTGACCCTGGGCGCCATGAACCTCGCCCTCGCGCTGGCGGGCCTCGGGTTCGAGCGGGCGCTCGTGCTGTCGGTGGCCGCGTTGACGACCACCGGGCCGCTGGCCCACGCGGCCACCGGTGCGGTGCAGGGCTATGGCGCGCTGGGCGATGCGGCAAAGATCATCCTGGCCGCCGGCATGGTGCTGGGGCGCCTCGAGACGGTGGTGCTTCTGGCGCTGCTTCTGCCGCGGACCTGGCGACGCTGAGCGCGACCGCCGGAATTAGGTCCGTAACGGACTGTTTTTCGTGCTGGAATCTACCCGACTCCCGTTGCATGATGCGGCCACCGCCACCGGGAGGGAACCGCGGTAACTGGCGTCGCGAACGAAACAAAGGCAAGAAAAGACATGGCCGCCGACAAACAGAACTTGCAGGATGCGTTTCTGAACCATGTCCGAAAGGGCAAGGTTCCGGTCACGATCTTCCTGATCAACGGGGTCAAGCTGCAGGGCGTGATTACCTGGTTTGACAACTTCTGCGTCCTGTTGCGGCGGGACGGTCAGTCGCAGCTTGTCTACAAGCATGCGATCTCGACCATCATGCCCGGTCAGCCGATCAACCTCTACGAAGGCGACGATTGACGACGCCCGACGGCGGAACCGGGGCGGGCAGCATGCGCGCCTTCGTGCTGCATCCCGACATCCGCACGCAGCCCGGCCGGCGCGAACCCGGGTTCAGACTTGCCGAAGCCGTGTCGCTGGCCGCCGCCCTGCCGGGGATCGAGGTCGTCGGGGCCGAGATCGTCCGCCTGCCGCGGGCCCAGCCGGGCCGGTTGTTCGGGTCCGGCAAGGTGGCGGAACTCGGCGCGCGGCTGAAGGAGGCCGGGGTCGGGCTGGTGCTGGTGGACGGGCCGGTGACCCCCGTGCAGCAGCGCAACCTCGAGAAGGACTGGGGCGTGAAGCTTCTGGACCGGACCGGCCTGATCCTCGAGATCTTCGCCGACCGCGCCCGGACCCGCGAAGGGGTGATGCAGGTCGAACTGGCGGCGCTCAGCTATCAGCGCACGCGGCTGGTGCGGGCCTGGACCCACCTTGAACGCCAGCGCGGCGGTCTGGGCTTCGTCGGTGGACCCGGCGAGACACAGATCGAGGCCGACCGTCGGGCGATCGACGAACAGATCCTGCGCCTGCGCCGGCAACTGGACAGGGTGGTGCGGACGCGTGAGCTGCACCGCGCCGCGCGCCGCAAGGTCCCGTTCCCGGTGGTCGCGCTGGTCGGCTATACCAACGCGGGAAAGTCCACCCTGTTCAACCGTCTGACCGGGGCAGACGTTCTGGCGAAGGACATGCTGTTCGCCACTCTCGATCCGACCATGCGGGGCATCGTCCTGCCGTCCGGCCGCCGGGCCATCCTGTCCGACACCGTGGGGTTCATCAGCGATTTGCCGACCCAGCTGGTCGCCGCCTTCCGCGCCACCCTGGAAGAGGTGCTGGAGGCCGATCTGATCCTGCACGTGCGCGACATCAGCCACCCCGAGACCGAGACGCAGGCCGCCGATGTTGCGGCGATCCTGTCCGATCTCGGAGTCGGCCCGGATGTGCCGCTGATCGAGGTCTGGAACAAGCTGGATCTCGTGCCCGAGGTCCCGCGTGCGGCGCTTCTGGCCGCAGCGGCCCGGCAGCCGGCGGTGCGCCCGATTTCCGCCCTGACCGGCGAGGGGATCGCGGGGCTGCTTGATGCCGTGTCGGAGGCGCTCGCGGAAGAAACGCGCGATGCGGTGGTCGAACTGACGTTCGGTCAGGGGCGCAGCCGCGCCTGGCTGCACGATCGCGGTCTGGTCAGGTCCGAGACCGAGACCGACGGCGGCTGGCGGCTCGATGTGCGCTGGACCGGCCGCCAGGCAGCCGAATTCGAAGCCCTGCGCGACTGAGCCGCGCTAGCCCGGGCCGGGCTGAAGGATGGCCCATTTCAGACCGAACGGATCCTGCAGGAGCCCCCAATCGTCGCCCCAGAACTGCCGCTCGTAGGGCATGACCACGCTGCATCCCGCCGCGACCGCCCGATCCCACCAGCCGCGACCGTCCTCGACCACCAGTTGCAGATGGCCGAATTCCGTCGCCGGGCCGGGTCCGTTGCCGGGATGGTCGGTCATCATCAGCGCCCCCCCGTTGATCGCGACCTGCACATGCATCATCCGCCCCGGGGCCTCTGCATCGGGCATACGCCCGAGGTCCGTCGCTCCGAAGGCACGGGCGTAGAAGTCGGCTGCCTCGGCGCTGCGGCCGCCCATCGCCAGATAGGGGATCACGCCCTGCATCGTGCGGGCATCGGGTCGATCGCTCGGCATGTCGGTCATTGTCGGTCTCCTTCGGGCGGGCGACGGCACCGTTCAGTGTCAGGCATCGAGGATCATCCGGAAGCCGCCATAGATCAGCCGCTTGCCGTCGAACGGCATTTCCATCGCGCCATCTGCAAAGCGCGGATCGGTGCGGGCCTTTTCCCATGCCGCGTTGCGCACCTCGCGAGAGGGCCAGAGGATCCAGGAGAACACCACCGTCTCGCCCGGCTGGCATTTCACCGCCATCGGAAACGAGGTGAGCTTGCCGTCCGGGACATCGTCGCCCCAGCATTCCACGACCTGGAGCGCGCCATGCTCGCGAAAGACCGCCGCCGCCGTCTGGGCATGGGCGCGATAGGCCTCTCTGTTGCCGTCAGGCACCGCGGCCACGAAACCGTCCACGTAGTGCATCGCGACTCCTCCCGTCGGTTGACATGGTAAGTTGATATCAACATATGAGCTCCATGTCGAGCGAGGAACGTCTGGATTCCGGGATCGTCCGCCATGTGGCGACAACCTGCCTGTGCCTGCACGCGCACCGCGCCGCGCGCGCACTGGGCCGTCTGTTCGACAGCGCGCTTCGCCCTCACGGCCTGACCAACGGGCAGTTCTCGCTGCTGATGGCGCTGAACCGCGATGTGCCGCCGACGATCGGGCAGGTTGCACCATTCCTCGCCATGGACCGGACGTCGCTGACCGCGGCCCTGAAGCCCCTCGAACGGCGCGGACTGGTGCAGGTCGGGCCGGGCGAGAAGGACCGGCGCAGCCGCGTGGTGACGATCACGCCGGCCGGTATCGCGGCGTTGCGTGCCGCCCTGCCGACCTGGGCCGCGACCCAGGCCCGGGTTGATGCGGCATTGGGGGATGGCATGTCCGAGATGCTGCGCGCCGGGCTGCGGCCGCTGCCCTCGGCGCTGACGGCGCGATCTCAGCCCGACAGGACGCCGGAATAGGCGGCGCGCAATTCGGTCTTGAGCACCTTGCCGGTGGCGTTGCGCGGCAGGCTGTCGGTGAACACCACCGCATCCGGCACCTGCCAGCGCGCGACCTTGCCGTCGTAGAACGCCAGCAGATCCTCCGGCGCCGGGTCGCAGCCGGGTCGTTTCACCGCGACCAGGACCGGTCGTTCGTCCCATTTCGGATGCGGCACCCCGATGACTGCGGCATCGGCCAGTTCGGGATGCGCCAGCGCGATATTCTCCAGTTCCACCGACGAAATCCACTCGCCGCCCGACTTGATGATGTCCTTGGCGCGGTCGTGCAGCGCCAGATAGCCCTCGGCGTCGATCGACGCGATGTCGCCGGTCGGGAACCAGCCGTCGGACAGGGCGCTGTCGGGGGGGCTGTTTGTGTAGTGCGTCAGCACCCAGTGGCCGCGCGCGACCAGCGCGCCCTGCGCCCGGCCATCGCGGGGCAGGGCGGTTCCGTCCTCGCCGCGCACGGCGAGGTCGATCCCGAACGGCGGGCGGCCCTGACTTTCGCGGCGTCGGGCCCGCGCCTCGGGCGACAGTGCCTCGTGCCGCGCCAGCAGGTGGTTGGCGGTGCCGAGCGGGCTCATCTCGGTCATGCCCCAGGCGTGGATCACCTCGACCCCGTGGCGATCGCGGAAGGCCGCGATCATCGCCGGCGGACAGGCCGAACCGCCGATCACGGTGCGTTCGAGCCGCCCCATGCCGCCGCCATCCGCCGTCGCGGCCTCGAGCAGCCCGCGCCAGATCGTCGGCACGCCAAGCGCCACCGTCACGCCTTCCTCGCGGATCAGACGCAGGAGGCTGGCACCGTCCAGCCCCGGCCCCGGCAGGACCATCGCGGCACCCGTCATGGCGCAGGCCCAGGGCGCGCCCCAGGCGTTGACATGGAACATCGGCACCACCGGCAGGCAGACATCGCGTGCAGAAAAGCCCAGCGTGTCGCGAAGGTTGGCGGCGAAGGCGTGCAGCAGCGTCGATCGGTGGGAATAGACCACCCCCTTCGGCAGGCCGGTGGTGCCCGAGGTATAGCACATGCCGGCGGCGGCATGCTCGTCGATCTCGGGCCAGGCGAAGCACGGATCGCCGCCGGCGATCAGTTCGTCGTAGGACAGGACGCCCGGAAGGGCGGCACGGGCCTCGTCATCCAGCGGCCCGAGCAGGACGTAATGGCGGACCGAGCCGAGGCGGTCCCGCAGCCCGGCCACCAGACCGAGGAAGGTCCGGTCGAAGAACAGCACCCGGTCCTCGGCGTCAGCAACGACATGAGCCGTCTGGTCAGGGAAGAGACGCGGGTTGATGGTGTGCAGGACGAACCCCGCCGCCGAGGTGCCGAAGTAGATCTCCAGATGGCGCCGGTTGTTCCAGGCGATCGTCGCGCAGCGGTCGAAGGGCGAAAGCCCCAGTCGGGTCAGCGCCGACCCGAGCCGCCGGGCATTCGCGGCGATCCCGGCCCAGTCGGTCCGGCTCCGGCTGCCGTCGGTCTCGACCGACACCACGGCCGTTCCGCCATGCCAGCGTGCGGCATGATCGATAAGGTCGCCCGTCACCAGCGGGCGGGTCATCATCTGGCCCAGCATCCGTTCCTCCCGGTCGTCGCGGTGATGCTGCCAGAGCCGGAACGGCCGCGCCAGTGCCGGTGTCGCGGGATCAGTCCCCGTCGGCGCAGAACATCTCGTACATGAGGCCGATCGTGCGCACGACCCGGGCGTCCTGCAGCGAGTAGTAGATCTGCTTGCCCTCGCGCCGGCAGGCCACGAGTCCTTCGAGCCGGAGTCGGGCAAGCTGCTGGCTCACCGCGGCCTGACGCGAGCCGAGCAAAGCCTCGAGTTCGCTGACAGACCGCTCGCCGCGGGCGAGATGGCACAGGATCATCAGCCGGCCCTCGTGGGACAGGGCCTTGAGAAAGGCGGCAGCCTCCTCGGCCCGGCTGGTCATCCGGTCAAGATCGTCGCCGTCCGGCATGACGGGCAACAAGGCTGCCCCGGCGGCGCTTGCGGTGGCATGGCTGGCAGGCATGGCGGGCACTCCGCGGCAGGAAAGACGGGTCGGTGCGGAACAGCCGCGACCGTGGCATTCAAGACATTCACAACTATAGATGTGAACTGCAGCTTTTCAAGTGGTGCGGCGTCTTTACGCAATCGGGCATCTGGGTCAAGGTGCCGGGGCGAAAGGAACGGCGCGGCGTGGACCAGGAAACCGGTGGGCTGAGAGCGGAGGCACTGGCGCTGTTCCGGGCCGGGGTGGCTGCCGCGGATCCCCACGCCGCTGTGATCCGGGCACTCCGCGATCTGCCGCCGCCTGCGGGGCGGCAAGTGGTCGTCGGGGTGGGCAAGGCCGCCTTGCGGATGACCGAGGCTGCGCTTCGCGTGCTCGGCCCGGTCCGGGCGCTTGTCGTCACGAACCACGAGAACGCGCGCCCGCTCGATGGCGCGACGGTGTTTGCGGCTGGCCATCCGGTGCCCGATGCGGCGGGTGCCAGGGCGGCCGAGGCGGTGATCGCGGCGGTCTCGGCGCTCGGGGCCGGCGACCGGCTGCTGGCGCTGATTTCGGGCGGCGGGTCTGCCCTTCTGCCGGCGCCGGCGCCAGGGATCGCGCTCGAGGAAAAGGCCGAGGTCAGCCGTCTGCTGCTGGCGTCCGGCGCGGATATCGTCGAGATGAACCTGGTGCGCCAGAACCTCAGCCGGCTCAAGGGGGGCGGGATGGCGCGGCTTGCCGCGCCGGCCGATGTGGTGGCGCTGGTCCTTTCGGATGTGGTGGGCGACGATCTTTCGGTGATCGCCTCGGGGCCGACCGTGCCGCCGGCCGGATCGCCGCAGGCGGCGGCCGAGACGCTGCGGCGACTCGGCCTGTGGAACCGGGTTCCGGCTTCGGTGCGCCGCCATCTCGAAACGGCGGCGGCGGCCCCGGATGTTCCGCCGACCGATACCCGGCTGATCGGCTCCAACACGCTGTCGCTCGCCGCGATGTCGGCCATGGCGCCGGCCGCGCAGGTGTGTCCTTGCCCCCTGGTCGGCGACGTGGCCGCGGCGGCGGCGCAGATCGTCGCGACAGCCCGGGGACCGGGCGTCTGGCTGTGGGGTGGCGAGACGACTGTGACGCTGCGCGGCGACGGCACCGGCGGGCGTAACCAGGAACTGGCGCTGCGGGTCGCGGTGCTGGCAAGGGCTGCCGGCTGGCGTGGCGACTGGGTGTTCCTGTCAGGCGGCACGGACGGGCGCGACGGGCCGACCGATGCGGCCGGCGGGCTTGTCGATGGCGGAACGCTGGCCCGCATGCGAGCGGCCGGCATCGATCCCGAGGCGCGTCTGGAGCGCAACGACAGCTATCGCGCGCTGGCGGCTGCGGGGGATCTGTTGAAGATCGGGGCAACCGGGACGAATGTGGCCGACCTTCAGGTGCTGATCCGGCGCTGATCGCGCCGCCGCGTCCGCCCGACGCGCCGATCGCTGCGCTGGCGTCAGGAGGCTCGCGTCACGTCCCTGTCACATGTTTCGGATATTCTCGAATCATGGAATTGAAGGAAGCGGCCGCCCTGTTCTTCGCGCTTGCCCATCCCGGCCGGCTTGCCGTGCTGCGCCACCTCGTGCGCCGACTTCCCGACGGTGTGCGCCCGTCCGAGATCGCCTCTGCGCTGGAGGTCCGGCCCTCGACCCTCAGCGCCTATCTGGCGGAACTGGAGCGGGAAGGCTTCGTGACGCAGCATCGGGCGGGCCGCGCAGTCCACTATCGCGCCAGCATCGGGCGGTTCGAGGATCTGGCCCGCTATGTGATCGAGGACACCGGGCGCAACCGGCCCATCATTCCCCCACCCGGAACCGGAGCCGTCACCATGACGAAGCCCTACAACGTTCTGTTCATATGCACCGCGAACTCGGCGAGGTCGATCATCGCGGAGGCGATCCTGGCGCGCGAAGGGGCGGACAGGTTCCGGGCCTTCTCCTGCGGGACGCGGCCGGGCGAGGCGATAAATCCCTTCACCCGGGATCTGCTGGAGCGGCTTGGTCACGATCTGACCGGCATCAGCCCGAAATCGATCGAGACGTTCCGCGGCCCGGATGCACCGAAGCTCGACTTCGTCTTTACCGTCTGCGATCTTGCTGCGGCCGAGGAATGCCCGCCATGGCCCGGCCAGACCGTGACCGCGCACTGGGGACTGCCCGATCCCGTCAAGGCGACGGGGACCGAGGCCGAGAAGGCGCTGGCCTTCAGCCAGACCTATTCCGCCATGCTGCGGCGCATCCAGGCCTTCGTGGCGCTTCCCTTCGAACAGCTGGACCGGATCGCGCTGCAGGACCGGCTGGACAGGATTGCCGAGGCGTAAGTCGATGGCAATCGCGATCAACGGACTGGGACGGATCGGAAAGCTGGTGCTTCGGGCGCTGGTCGACCGGGGCAGGGGCGGCGAGATCGTGCTTGTGAACGATCCCGCCGGCGATCCGGGGCAGCATGCCCTGCTGCTGGAGTTCGATACGGTGCACGGTCGCTGGCCGGCCCGTTTCGCTCACGACGCCGATGGCCTGACCGTGAACGGCCACCGCATGCGGTTCACCCAGGCACGCCGGATCGAGGATCTGCCGCTGGACGGGGTCGATCTGGTGATCGACTGCACCGGTGCCTTCAAGACAGCGGCGCGGATCGAGCCCTATTTCGCCGCCGGAGTCTCCCGCGTCGTGGTCTCCGCGCCGGTCAGGGACGGCGGCGCGCTGAATGTGGTCTACGGCGTCAATCACGACCTCTACGACCCGGCGCGGCACCGGATCGTCACCGGTGCCTCCTGCACGACGAACTGCCTGGCCCCGGTGGTCAAGGTGCTGCACGCGGGCCTCGGGATCCGCCCCGGGTCGATCACCCCGATCCACGATGTCACCAATACCCAGACCATCGTGGACCGTCCCGCCAAGGATGCCCGGCGGGCCCGTTCGGCGCTGAATTCGCTGATCCCGACCAGCACCGGTTCGGCCACGGCGATCGGGCTGATCTTTCCCGAGCTTGCCGGCCGCCTCGACGGGCATGCGGTGCGTGTGCCGCTGCTGAATGCGTCGCTGACCGATTGCGTGTTCGAAATGACCCGTCCGACCACGGTGGACGAGGTGAACGCCCTGTTCCGTGCCGCCGCCGCGGGCGCGCTGAGCGGGATCCTCGGGGTCGAGGACAGACCGCTGGTCAGTGCGGACTATCTGAACGATCCGCGGTCCTCGATCGTCGATGGCCCCTCGACCATGGTCGTCGGGGGAACGCAGGTGAAGATCTACGCCTGGTATGACAACGAATGGGCCTATGCGCTGCGGATTGCCGACATTGCGGCGATGGTTTCGGCGACATGACCCGTTGCGGTGCGACGACCGGCGTTGGCCGGGCCGCGGCGGGCACGGACCGGGCCGATGGCTGAGCGGCAGGCCCAGCCGGAGGGTCTGGCCGCCTTCGCCGCGGTGACGGCGGCCTACTGGGCCTTCATGCTGACCGACGGCGCGCTCAGGATGCTCGTCCTGCTGCAGTTCCACATCCTCGGCTTCACGCCCTTCCAGCTTGCCTGGCTGTTCCTGCTCTACGAGCTTGCGGGGATCGTGACCAACCTCTCGGCGGGCTGGATCGCGGCGCGGTTCGGACTGGTGCGCACGCTTCACGCCGGTCTGCTGCTTCAGGTGCTTGCGCTGCTGGCGCTGGCACGGTTCGATCCCGCCTGGGCGGTCGGGGTCTCCGTCCTCTATGTGATGGCGGTGCAGGGTGTCTCGGGGGTGGCGAAGGATCTGGCCAAGATGTCCTCGAAATCGGCCGTGAAGCTTCTGGCACCCGAGGGCGGGAACACGCTGTTCCGCTGGGTGGCGCTGCTGACCGGGTCCAAGAATGCGGTGAAGGGCGCGGGGTTCCTTCTCGGTGCGGCGCTGCTGGGAACCGCCGGTTTCGAAACGTCCGTCCTGGCCATGGCGGCGATCCTCGCCGCGATCCTGGCCGCCGTCGCGCTGCTGCTGCCGCCGGGCCTGCCGGCCGGGCGCAAGGACGTGAAATTCCGCGAGGTCTGGTCCACCGACGCGGCGATCAACCGGCTGAGCCTGGCCCGGATGTTCCTGTTCGGTGCCCGGGATGTCTGGTTCGTGGTCGGAATCCCGGTCTGGTTCTACGCGGCGCTTTCCGACGGAACCCCGGAATCGAACCGCGCGGCATTCTTTCTGATCGGCAGCTTCCTTGCGGTCTGGATCATCCTCTACGGCGCGGTTCAGGCGGCAGCGCCCCGCATCCTGGGCGGAGCCGGCCGGCCGCTGCGCGACCTTGCCGCCGCGGCGCGAAGCTGGGTCGTGGCACTTGCGCTGATCCCGGCGCTGCTGGCGCTGCTGGCCCTTGACACAACGGCGGCCTGGCTGACGCCGGTTCTGATAGTCGGGCTGCTCGTGTTCGGATTCGTCTTTGCCGTGAACTCGGCGCTGCACTCCTTCCTGATCCTCGCCCTTTCCACCGGAGGGCGGGTGACGATGGATGTGGGCTTCTACTACATGGCGAACGCGGCCGGGCGGCTGATCGGCACGCTTCTGTCCGGCCTCAGCTACCAGATCGGGGGACTGCCGGCCTGCCTTGCCACCGCGGCGGCGCTTGCGGGGGCAAGTGCAGTTGCGGCCGGAACGATGCAGCGCGCGGTCGCGGCCCGGGGTTGACGCACGCCGGGAACGGGCCCGGGGGCGGGCCCCGGTCCCCGATCGGCTGCGTCCGGGCGCGCTTGCGCCCCACGGTCACACCCCGAACCCGGAATAGGGCAGGAAACGCACCGGATCGCCCGGCCTCACCTCGACGGCGCCGTCCGGGAGTTCGACAAGGCCGGTCGCCCAGGCAAGGCCCGAGATCCGGCCCGACCCCTCGGATGCGAACACCTCTGCCGCGCCCGCGGCATCGAGCCGCGCGCGCAGGAATTCCCGCCGGCCGGCCCGCTTGCGCTTGGCGAAGGCCGCCGGCACGGTGAAGGCCAGCGGTTCCGCCCATCCGGCCCCCGCCATGAGCGACAGGGCCGGTCGGGCGAACAGCAGTGCGCAGGTGAACGTCGCCACCGGATTGCCGGGCAGCCCGAACACCGGCACTCCGCACCACAGCCCCAGGGCCAGCGGTCGACCGGGCTTCAGCGCGATGCGCCAGCTCGACAGATGGCCGGCATCGCGCAAGAGCCGGCTCAGGTGATCCTCGTCCCCCGCCGAGGCGCCCCCCGAGGTCAAGAGCGCGTCGGCCTCGGCCGCCCCCCGGTCCAGCCGGCGCCGGATCGCGGCGGCGTCGTCGGGCGCCGCGCCGAGGTCCAGCACCTCGTATCCCCAGCCTCGCAACAGCGACAGAAGCATCGGCCGGTTGGCATCGAAGATGCGATGCGCGGGCGCGTCGGCGGCGGCATCGGCCTCGATCTCGTCCCCCGTGGACAGGACCGCGACCCGGAGCGGGCGGTGGACCTTGACCTCGGCGACCCCGAGGGCAGCCAGCAGCGCCAGATCGGGCGGCCGCAGCCGATGGCCGGCGGGCAGGGCAGGCGATCCGGCCGCCACATCCTCGCCGGCGCGCCGGGTGTTCGCGCCGGTCCTGACCGGTCCGGCGAAGGCCACCGCGCCGCCGTCCGCGGTGCAATCCTCGTCCAGCACGACCGTATCGACACCCTCGGGAAGGATCGCGCCGGTGAGGATCCGCAGCGCCGCCCCGGGCGGCACGCGGCCCTGGTAGGGCCGGCCGGCGGCGGCGCGCCCGGCGACAAGCGGCAGCCGGTGCGGTGCGGGCCCCAGGGCGGCATGACCGAAGCCGTAGCCGTCCACCGCCGCATTGGCCGCGGGCGGATTGGATCGCCGCGCCACCGCGTCGCGCGCGAGGATCCGTCCCGCCGCCGCGGCGACCGCCACCGTTTCCGTCCCCGCGACCACCCGCAACGCGCCGCGCAGACGATCCAGAGCGATGTCCACCGGCACCCAGTCGATGCCCGGCGGAAGGGCGAAGCAATCGTCGGCAAAGCGCGGCGGATCGGGCAGGCGCAGCGGCCCGGACGCCGCCCGCT
>JBKBMT010000021.1:33084-38796 GCA_046295655.1 Gemmobacter sp.
ACCGGGGGGGGGCGGGGGCGGGCGCTGCGCCCCGCCCCCCCCCCGCTCCAGCAGGTCCGCGTGGTGGGTGCCGAGCGTCCAGCCCTCTTCCCGCGCGACGGCCTCGGGCACCGGCACGGCGAACAGCGCCGCAAGCCGCCCTTCGTCCGACAGCCGTTGCAGCGCCCGCGCCAGGATCCGCACCTGCGCCGCATCCCGCGGCGCCTCGCCCAGAGCCTCGGCCGCCGCGACCGCCCGGGAGACATGGGTGCAATAGACTTCGGCCAGCACGACCGGTGCCTCCGCCTCCTCGAACGGCCAGACCGCGACCTTGCCCCGATGGCGCGCGCGCAGCCGCCACAGCACCGGGATCGCCGTCAGCGTCTGCGCGCCGACCGCCCCGATCCCGGCCAGCTGCCAGGGCGATTTCGGCTGCAGATGCCCCCCCGACCCAAGCCGTTCCACCGCCCGCACGGCGCCGATCCCCGCGGGGAGCGCCGGCTTCAGTCGCGGCAGGCCGGGCACCTCGTCCCTTGCGCCATTGCCCCAGAACGGGGTGCCGCCACCGAAACGCGCGTTGATCTCTGCGGCCACCGCGCGATAGTTGCTGCGGTTTCCCGGGGCCTCGACCATCCGGGAGGCCAGCCACTCCCAGAGCGCCAGCGCGGCGTCATGGCCGGTGAGCGCCCGCGCAAGGCCCGAGGGATAACCGAAGGCGATGTCCACCCCGATCAGCAGCCGCTCGCCGGCCGCGAGCGCCCTATCCACCGCCGCGGCAAGCTGCGCCTCTGCCTCGGCCCTTGTCGCCGGATTGGAGGGTGCCCCGTCGCTCGGCCCGATCCAGATCGAATCGCGGCCGCGCTTGGGCCCGGCAGCGGCCGACCAGTCCACCACGATGACGCGGTTGAACCTCATAACCCCGCCTCCCGCAGGATGAAGTCGGCAATCGCCCGCGTGTCGTCGAGATGGAACCGCGGCACCGGCACCTCCGGCGTCCCGTCCGACGCCACGGCCCGGACCGAGGGGTTGCCGGGCGCAAGCAGGGGCCGTCCGGTTGCCGTGCGGTGCGCCTCGACCTTCGGATGCGGCGACCGCTTGTAGCCCTCGACCAGCACCATGTCGCAGGGGGCGAGGCGTTCGAGCAGCGTCTCGAGGGCCGGCTCGGGGGTGCCGCGCAACTCGGTCATCAGCGCCCAGCGGACCGGCGACGAGACGATCACCTGCGCCGCACCGGCCAGCCGGTGGCGGTGGCTGTCACGCCCGGGATGGTCGATTTCGGTGGCGTGATGGGCATGTTTCACGGTGGAGATGCGCAGCCCCCGGCCGGTGAGTTCGGACACCAGCCGTTCCATCAGCCCGGTCTTGCCCGAGTTCTTCCAGCCTGCAACACCCCAGACGATCACGCGTCCGTCTCCAGCATGCGCCTTGCGACCGCCAGATCGTCGGGCGTGTTGACGTTGAAGAACGGATCGCGCGGCACGGTTTCGAAGATCGCGGTTGCGGCGCCGTGGGCATCGGTCCAGGCCACGATCTTGCGAACCCCGGACTCCAGCGCGCGCCGCAGGTCGGACCGCAGCACCACGGGCCACAGGCCGAAGGTCGGGTGCCGGTCCGGCCCGTCCGGCCCGGGCGTGGCGGCCAGCGCGAAGCCGCCTGCCGCTGCCAGCCGGGCGACGAGATCCCGCGGCAGGAAGGGGGTGTCGGCCGCGGCCGTCACCACATGCGACAGGCCCCTCGCCGCCGCCCAGTCCATGCCGGCCAGCACCCCGGCCAGCGGCCCCGGCAGATCGGGCACGTCGTCGGGCAGAACCGGCATCCCCAGATCGGCGAACCGCGCCGGGTCGCCGTTGGCGTTGAGGACAAGCATCTCGACCTGCGGCCCGAGCCGCGCGACCACCAGATCGACAAGCCGGACGCCTGGCGCAAGCTCCAGTAGGCCCTTGTCGCCGCCCCCCATGCGCCGCGCCGCGCCGCCGGCAAGGATCACACCGGCCGCGCGCACCGCACCGTCCGTGCATCCTGTCCCCGGTCCCGACCGGGACGGTCCGCCGCAGCCCGCGCTGACCGCAGCGCCGACCGATGCGGCCCCGTCTCAGCCATCCGCGGCACCCTTGCGTCGCAGCCCCGGCGCCTCGTCCTCGACCGCGCCGGGGTCGGCATCCCACAGGATCCGCCCTGCACCGGCGAGACAGACGAACCGCCGCCCCCGCATCCGCCCGATCAGGGTCAGACCGACCTGGCGCGCGATCTCCACCCCCCAGGCGGTGAATCCCGACCGCGAGGCAAGCACCGGGATCCCCATCAGGGCGCATTTGATCACCATTTCCGAGGTCAGCCGGCCGGTGGTATACAGGATCTTGTCGGCCCCGGTCTCGCCGGCGCGGAACATCCAGCCGGCGATCTTGTCCACCGCATTGTGTCGGCCGACATCCTCCATGTAGATCAGCGGGCGGTCCTGCCGGCACAGCACCGTGCCATGGATCGCCCCGGCCGCGAGATAGAGCGAGGGCATGGTATTGATCGTCTTCGCCAGTGCGTAGAGCCAGCTTGTCCGCAGCGTCGCCGGGGGCAGTGTGACGCCGTCCAGACCCTCCATCATGTCGCCGAACACCGTGCCCACGGCGCAGCCCGAGGTGCGGGTCTTCTTCTCGACCTTGGTCTCGTAATCGGTGCGGCGTTCGGTCCGCACCACGACGGTTTCGGTCTCGGCATCGAACTCGACCGCCGTCACCTGGTCGTCGCCCCGGAGCATCCCCTGGTTCAGCAGGAAGCCGAGCGCCAGGAACTCGGGATAATCGCCGATGGTCATTGCCGTGACGATCTCCTGACGGTTCAGGAAGATCGTCAGCGGCCGCTCCTCGACGACCGCGATCGTGGTGCGGGCGCCGGTGTGATCGACACCCTCGACCGCGCGGGTCAGGCGCGGGTCGTCCGGGGCCGGGGCAATGATCGGGGCGGGGAATGTCATGGCCCCATTCTGGCGCAGGCGGCGCGGGCCGCAAGGGGGTGCGGGCTTTTCCCGCCCCGACCGGCGCGATATATCGGAACGGGGCGGCAGGAGTTCGGGAATGCTGGGGGTCGTTTCGGCGGAAGGTCAGGGTGCAGGCGACCGTCTGCTGCGGGACGTCGCGCTCGCGCTTCAGTCCGAGGGACTGCGCCTTGCCGGCGTGGTGCAGCTGAATGTCGAACGGCCCGGGCGGCCGCGGTGCGACATGGAACTCGAACTGCTCGACGGCACCGGCGTGGTGCGGATCAGCCAGGATCTCGGCCGCAACAGCCGGGGCTGCCGGATCGACGCCGCGGGGCTGGAGGCGGCTGCCGGCCGGGTGATGGCGGCGGTCGAGGCGGGCAACGTGGACCTGGTGATCGTCAACAAGTTCGGCAAGCAGGAGGCCGAGGGCCGCGGTTTCCGGCCGCTGATTGCCGAGGCGCTGGCGCGCGGGATCCCGGTGCTGACGGCGGTGAAGCCCGGCAATGCCGAGGCGTTCGAGGCGTTCGCGGGTGGACTTGCCGAGCCGGTCGCGCCCCACGGCGATGCGATATTGGCCTGGGCGCGCGGCGCCTGTGCCGCCGCGCAGCCGACATGACCCTCGACCGGCAGGGAAATCCGCTGGCGGGTGCGACCCCGGCTGCGACCGAGGCCTTCGACGAGGGCATGGAATGTTTCGCGCTCTACCGCGGCGATCCGATCGCGGCCTTCGGGCGCGCGGTCGCCGTCGCGCCGGGTGCCGCCCTGCCGCATCTGGCGCTGGGCTGGCTTTTCGCGCTGGCCACCGAACCGGCTGCGGCCGACATCGCGCGCGGGCATCTGGCCCGGGGCCATGCGCTGGCAACCGACGATCGCGCCTTTGCCCACGCCGGGGCGCTTGCGGCGGTGCTGGACGGCAACTGGTCGCAGGCCGCCGTCCGGCTGGAACGCTGGCAGGCCGAGGCGCCGCGCGACCTCTTGTCCCTGATGGCCGGGCATCTGTGCGATTTCTTCCGCGCCGATGCCCGCGCTTTGCGCGACCGGGTGGCCATGGTGCTGCCGGACTGGCGCGGGGTTCCCGGCGAAAGCTGGGTCACAGGCATGGCCGCCTTCGGTTTCGAGGAAGCGGGCGACTATCGTCGCGCCGAGGCGCTGGGCCGGGCCGCGGTCGAGGCCGATCCCCGCGACGGATGGGCCCATCACGCCGTCGCCCATGTTCTGGAAATGCAGGGCCGCGCCCGCGAGGGTCTGGCCTGGATGGCGGTGCGAGAGGCGCACTGGGCCGACGAGACCAATTACCTGCGGGGCCACAACTGGTGGCACCGGGCGCTGTGCCATATCGAGGCCGGCGAGCCGGAGGCGGCGCTGGCGCTTTACGACGGGCCGATGCAGGGCGGAGGGAATCCTGTCGCGGTCGCCCTCTGCGACGCCTCGGCGCTGCTGTGGCGGCTCGAGATGACCGGGATCGACGTGGGCGACCGCTGGCACCGGCTTGCCGCACTGTGGCCGGCGCATGCGGAGACGCGGCTTTACCCCTTCAACGATCTCCATGCCGCGATGGCCTGGCTCGGCGCGGGCGACTTCGACCGGGTGGAGGCGATGCTCGCCGGCGTTCCGGGCCCCGGCGAGGCGGGCGAATGGACGGCGCGGATCGGCAGGCCCCTGATTGCCGGGTTCCGGGCGTTCCGGGCGGGCGATTACGTCGCCGCGGTCGAAAGCCTGATGCCTGTCCGGCGCATCGCCGCCGCCTTTGGCGGCAGCCATGCCCAGCGCGACGTGATCGACTGGACGCTGGCCGAGGCGGCGATCCGGGGGCGCCTTCCCGGCCTTGCGCGCCGTCTGGCGGCCGAACGGCTGGCGCTGCGGCCGCAGAGCCCGGTGAACCTGTCCCTCGCGTCGCGGGCGGCGGCGTTGGTCTGAGCGGGGTCGCGGGCCCGGGCATGGGCGGCGCCCGCCCGGGCAACGTCGGGGGCAGCGTGCAGACCGTCGGATCTGGCGCCGGCGTCGCGTCCGGGCTATCTGCCGCCGCATGGCCCGCGCACCGCTTCTGCAACTGTCCGGCATTTCCCTCGGCTACGGCGGGACGCCGCTGTTCGACGGTCTCGACCTGGCCATCCAGCCGGGCGACCGCATCGCCCTTGTGGGGCGGAACGGGTCGGGCAAGTCCACCCTGATGCGGGTCATGGCCGGGCTCGTGGAGCCCGATGCGGGCGAGCGGCTGCTGGGGCCGGGCGTCACCGTCGGCTACATGGAACAGGATCCCGATCTCTCGGGCCATGCGACGCTGGGCGAGCATGCGGCGGCCGGGCTGCCGGCAGGCGAGGCCTGGCGGGTCGAGGCCGCGGCCGAGGGGCTGGGCTTTCGTCCCGAGGCGCCGGTCGCCACCGCATCCGGCGGCGAGCGGCGCCGCGCGACACTTGCCCGGCTCATGGCGCAGGCCCCGGACCTGATGCTGCTGGACGAGCCGACCAACCATCTGGACATCGCCGCGATCGGATGGCTGGAGGAACGGCTGGCCGAGACGCGGGCGGCCTTCGTCCTGATCAGCCACGACCGTGCCTTCCTGCGCCGGCTGACCAGGGCGACGCTGTGGCTCGACCGCGGCGCGGTGCGTCGGCGCGAGGCAGGGTTCGAGGGATTCGAGGAATGGCGCGACTCGGTCTGGGCCGAGGAGGATGCGGCGCGCCACAAGCTCGACCGGAAGATCCGGGCCGAGGCGCGCTGGGCCGTCGAGGGGATCTCCGCGCGGCGCAAGCGCAACCAGG
>JBKBMT010000022.1:0-38701 GCA_046295655.1 Gemmobacter sp.
ACCCCGAGCGCCCAGAGCCGCCCGAGCGTCGCGACGAAATGCGCGTCGTCGCCGGTGTCCAGTTCGGGATGGCGCAGGCTGGCAAGAACCTGGTTTGCCGGAACGCCGTTCGCCTGGGCAAGCGTCGCCAGCGCCTTCCCTGGACCGACCTCAAGATAGACCCGCCCGGGCACCTCTGCCAGATGGGCCATGCCGCGGGCGAAGCGCACCGTGTTGCGCAGGTGATGGACCCAGTAGTCCGGGTCGGTCGCCTGGGCAGGGGTCAGCGGTTCTCCGGTCCGGTTCGAGATGACCGGAAGCGTCGGAGCGCTCAATCTGATCTTCCGCAGGAAGTCGCCGAACGGCCGCAGGATCGGTTCCAGCATCCGGCTGTGCGCAGCGATGTCGATCGCGATGCGCTGGGTCTCGACTCCTTCTGCCGCAAGCCGTGTCACCAGCGCCGCAAGTTCCGCGTCGGGTCCCGATACGACGCAGAGATCGGGTGCGTTGACCGAGGCCATGTCGAGGCTGTCGCCCATCAGCGGGCGCAGCGCCGCTTCGGACAGTGGCACGGACAGCATGCCGCCCGACGGAACCGTGTCGAACAGCCGGCCGCGCAGATGCACCAGATCGATGCAATCCTCGAATCCGATCACCCCGGCCACCGCGGCGGCCGTGTTCTCGCCCATGGAATGGCCCATCAAGGCAGCCGGCCGCACGCCCCAGCTAGTCCACAGCTGCGCCAGCGCGAATTCGACCATCATGATCAGCGGCAGCTGGACCGAGGGGCGCAACAGCCGCGCCTCCACCTCTGCCCGCGCCGCCGGCTCGGCCAGCCAGAGTGCGCGAAGGTCGAACCCGAGCTTCGGCTGCAGGTGCCCGAGGCCCCGATCCATCCAGTCCCGGAACACCGGCTCGGTCTCGTAGAGATCGCGTGCCATGCCCGCGTATTGCGCGCCTCCGCCGGGGAACAGGAACACGACCTCGGGCGCGTCGCCAAGCCGGCTGTGGGTGAATACCCGGCGCGGATCGCCGGACTCCAGCAGCGACGCGGCCTCGGCGGTGTCGCGGGCAACCAGCACCCGCCGCCGGTCGAAGGCGCGCCGGCCCTCCTTCAGCGTCCAGGCCACATCGGCAAGGTTCAGGCCGGGTTGGGCGCGCAGATGCGCGGCCAGCCGGGCGCCTGCCGCATCCAGCGCCTTGCCGTTCCGGGCCGACAGCACCAGAAGCTGGAAGGGCCAGTCGGATCCATCCGGCGCCGGGCGCGGCGGCGGTTCCTCGACCACAGCGTGGGCATTGGTGCCGCCGACGCCCAGGCTGTTCACGCCCGCGCGCCGGGGCGCATCGCCCAGCCGCGGCAGCGGCGACAGCCGGTCGTTCACACGGAAGGGTGAGGTCGCGAAGTCGATGGCCGGGTTCGGCTTCTCGAATCCGAGGCTCGCGGGGATCTGGCCGGTTCGCACGACCATGGCGGCCTTGATGAGGCTCGCCACCCCGGCGGCGGTATCGAGATGGCCGATGTTGGTCTTGACCGAACCGATCCGGCAGAAGCCGCGTGCATCGGTCGTTTCCCGGAATGCCTGGGTCAGGGCCGCAACCTCGATCGGGTCGCCCAGATAGGTGCCGGTGCCGTGGCATTCGACATAACCGACGGTGCCCGCCCCGATCCCGGCGACACCAAGCGCCTCGGCGACTGCGCGCGCCTGACCGTCGACCGAAGGTGCGAGATAGCCCGCCTTGGCCGAACCGTCGTTGTTGACCGCAGTGCCCTTGATCACCGCCCAGATATGATCGCCGTCCGCCAGAGCGTCCTCAAGTCGCCGCAGCACGACGCAACCCGCCCCGGACCCGAAAACCGTTCCGGCGGCGCGATGGTCGAAGGCGTGACATTCGCCGTCGGGCGACAGGATCTCGTTTTCCTGATAGAGGTATCCACGCCCGTGCGGCAGTTCGATCGTGACGCCGCCGGCCAGAGCCATGTCGCATTCGCCGTTCAGCAGGGACTGGCAGGCCACATGCACGGCCACAAGGCTGGTGGAACAGGCGGTCTGGATGCCGAGGCTCGGGCCCTTCAGGTCAAACACATGGCTGACGCGGGTCGGAAGGAAATCCTTGTCGTTGCCGGTATGGCGCAGAAGGAACATCCCGGTCGAACGGACGACTTCGGGGTTCGTGCAGACATTGAAGTAGAAGTAGCTGCCCATCCCGCAGCCGGCAAAGACGCCTATGCTGCCGGCAAAGCCCTCTGGCGGATGGCCGGCATCCTCCAGCGCTTCCCACGCCACTTCCAGGAACTGCCTGTGCTGCGGGTCCATGATCGCCGCCTCCTTGGGCGACAATCCGAAGAACTCGGCATCGAAATCGGCGAAATCGTCCAGCGGCGCGGCACAGGGCACATAGTTCGGCGCGTCGAGGTTTGACCGGCTCTCGCCGGCGGCCAGCAATTCGGCCTCGCTCAGGCGCCTGATCCCGCCAAGACCCTCGCACAGCATCGTCCAGTAGGCCGCCACACTGCTGGCTCCCGGCAGATGCGCGGCCATCCCCACGATGGCGATGTCCTGATCAGGCGCACGCGACGGCGTCTTGTGCAAGGGGTCGGTCATGTCCGTGCCGCCCCTGGCCGGGTGGGGATCGCGAGGTGGAAACCGCAGTCGTACTTGTCACGCACAGGTCCGTTCCTTCAGATGACTGTCCTGGGCGTCGGTCGCGGCGGTGGCTGACCGCTTGGCGCCTGTTGTGCCGCGGGCTGGCTGCGCCTGCATTCCGCATGGCCCGTAAGCGCGCCGGCGATCAGCCAGGTGAAGGGCGTGATCGTCGCATTCGGCAGCAGATCGACCATGTTTACGCCATGTACCAGTGCCAGCGTTCCGGCCGCGAAACCGATCGCCGATCCGGCCTTGTCGCGGGAGCGGCGCCACAGCATGAAGATCGGCAGAGCCAGCAGCCCGAATTCCCCCGCATATCCCGCCCAGCCGAACATCCCGAGCACGATCACCCAGCGTCCGTCCGAGATCGTTGCGACCTGGCCTGTCACCGGGTCGAACACGAAGCTGCGCAGATAGCCGCCCCAGCCGAAGAGCGGCCTCTCCAGCGCGCGCATCAGAAGCATCGCCTCGTTCTCGAAGCGGAAGTTCAGCGAATGCGCACGCTCCGCGTCGACCGAAGCGGCAAGCTCGACCATTGCGGCGACCGGGACGTGCCCGGCCGCACGCAGCAGAGGGTAGGCCAGCGCCACCAGCGCCAGCAGGACCGACAGGCGCAGCATGCTGTTCACCCCGGCAGCCAGCACCACCGGCGCCAGCACCGCGGCATAGACGACCGAGCCCATCGACTTGCAGAGCACAAGCACCACGGCAAGGTAGGCCGAAGCGAGAATGAGTCGCATTCGGGCCTCTCCGGCAGACTCTCGCGCCAGCGCAAGCGCCGCGATGAACGCCGTCATCGCGAAGAAGGCAACCCAGAGCCCGTGTTCGAGGAATACGATCGGTCGAAACCCGCCACCTCGCATCATCTGCTCGAAACTGTGCTGGAAGAACCCGTAGATCCAGGTGTTGAGCTGCGGGCTCAGCCGGACCTCCAGCAGCATCGGCAGGCTGTAGGCCAGTCCGCCGATGACCAGCGCCCGGAGGATCTCGCGTAGCGAATCCGACGACCCGAGGTAATGCCGCGCGAGCGACCAGGTCAGCACGATATAGATCTGCCGACTGATCACCGAGAACGCATCGTAAAGCGTCAGTCCGGGGAGTACCACCTGCGGCGCCATCACAACCGGTTCGGCATTGGTCAGCGCGGTTCCCAGCGGCGCAGCAAGAAACAGGCCGAGCAGGATCCGGCCCGGCCAGGTGGCCGGTAACAGGCCGATCCGGTGGCCCAGGACAAGGGTGCAGACCAGAAAGGCCGAAAGGGCCGGGATCGACATCTTGTCGAAGGCGGGAATCATCGGCAGATCGATCTGGGCCACGGGCGGCAGGAGCAGATAGCCGCCGAGAATCGACCAGATCAGCGCGCGCTCCGCCGGCATCCGACGGAACAGAACCAGCACGACCAGCGGCCAGCCAAGCAGCACGAGATACGACAGCGTGTTCGGCATCCATTCCGGCAGCGATCGGCGGCGACAAGCCGGGCCGGTCCTCAGCCCGTCCCCCGCAGAAAATCATTAACATACGGGTACGCCGCGTCCAACAGCGTCTCGGGAAACGGCTTGTCCCGCAATCGAACATTGAACGGAATCACTGCAGATGCGAAAGTCCGCGCGCTGGGGTAAGGGTGCGTTGGTGCGGTTCGCCATTTTCGGCACGATGATCGAAGTCAATGTTCCGACTGCCCCGGACCTGATGGCCGCGGCGGAGGACAGGCTTCGTGCCGGACGCGGCTTTGCGGTTGCCACCCTAAATCTCGATCATCTGGTCAAGCTCCGGTCGATCGCGGCATTCCGAGATGCCTATGCGGACCATGATCTGATCGTTGCCGACGGAAATCCGGTGGTCTGGTTGTCGCATCTTGCAGGACGACCGGTGAAGCTTGTTCCCGGGTCGGACATGGTGGTCCCGATGGCCCGCCTTGCCGCGCGGCTGGGTGTTCCGGTTGCCATGGTCGGCAGCACGCCGCAGGCGCTGGCCCGGGCGACTGCGCGACTGACGGACGAGGTTCCGGGGTTGACCGTCGCGGCCTGCATCGCGCCGCCGATGGGGTTCGACCCGAACGGTCCCGGCGGAGAGGCGGTGTTGAACGAACTGGCCGCATCGGGAGCGCGATTGTGCTTTCTCGCCCTCGGTGCGCCGAAGCAGGAGTTGCTGGCCGCGCGCGCGCGGCTGTGCATCCCCGATCTTGGCTTCGTGTCGGTGGGGGCCGGCATCGACTTCATCGCCGGAACGCAGTTGCGCGCGCCGTCCTGGGTGCAGGCGTTTGCGCTGGAATGGTTATGGCGCATGTTGGCGGAGCCTAGGCGGATGATTCCTCGCTACCTTCGTTGCGCGCTGATCCTTCCGGCCGAGATTGCCGCGGCGCTTCGTCTGCGTGGCAACTGATGTCACTTGTACTCGACAAGTCCGGCGCGACGTCCCCGGATACGCCCGAGGTGATAGCCGATAACGCCTTGGGCTTCCGCAACCTTCCCCAGCACCGAAAGGGCAGCGTGCACCAGCCCCCATCCGGGACGCAGCGCAAGTCGCAGGATCTGCGCCGGCCAGATCAGCCAGATGACAAGGAACGCCGGATGCACAAGCGGCATGACGACCGTTGCGGCAGGCAGCGCTGCCCCCCAGACCAGCGCCCGCCGGGTCTCGGCCACCCAGTGCCGGTCCGGCGGCGCACCGTGAAGCGAGGCGCCTTCGGCAAATGCGTGGCCCGCGCGACGACTTCGCCGCCACCACTGGCCGAAGCGCATCATCGCGGCATCGTGCAGGGTCATTTCCGCGTCGATGCGCCAGACCTGCCAGCCCGCCTGTCGCAGCCGCAGGCAAAGTTCGGGTTCCTCGCCGGCGATCAGCCCCTCGCGGAAACCGCCCACCGCGTGCAGCGCCGCGGCCCGCACCAGCGCATCGCCGCCGCAGGCCAGCGCCGGGCCGACGGGCGTGTTCCATTCGCGGTCGATCACGCGGTTCCAGAGACTCGCATCCGGGAACCGCTCGCGCCGTCGGCCGCAGACGACGGCGGTCCGGGGGTTGGCCTCCATATGCGCAAGTGCGGCGGCGATCCAACCCGGTTGCAGGATACAGTCCCCGTCGATCAACTGCACATAGGCCGGTGGCCGGGGCTCGGCCGCAAGCTGCGCAAGTCCGGCGTTCCGGGCGCGGGCGGCGGTGAAGGGCTTGCCGGGATCGAGCACAACGACCGACGCGCCAACGTGCCGGGCGGATTCGATGCTGTCGTCGGCCGAACCGCTGTCCACATAGACGACCTGCCCGACCTCGCCGGCAAGCGAGGACAGGCAATCGACAAGCCGTTGCCCCTCGTTTCGCCCGATAACCACTGCCGCCACGTCGGACCGCAAGCGCATCGCTCCCTCTCAGACGCCGGCCCCCTGCCGCCGCAAATCGGTCAACACTATGCCGTGAAAGCGGTTCTGACTACACGGCGCGTGGCCCGGAATGGTCGTGGCCTTTCCCTTGTCGTCCCGGTCTGATACCCATAGGTGGCTGGGCGGGGGCTCGGTCGATTCCGGTCAGGCGGCGGTCCGCCGGCAGGACGGCGACTTGGGCATGCGCCGTGCTACTGGCGGCGGGTTTTCGGACTCCGGCTATGCCGGATCGCGGCAGGAAGGCACGGAGCGCATGGCAGATAGCAGGCCCAGCGTCGCCCACCCCCGCGGCACGGAAGCGGTTGGCGAGTCCGAGATGGTGCGGGATCCCTTTTCCGAACGCCTGGACATCGACAGTCCCCGGCAGCCCGGGATCGTGCTGTTTCGCCGGCCGGGCGGGCCGGGATCCCGCATGCCGGGATCGCAGCCCGCGACGGCGCTGGCGGCGAAGCTGCCTGCGAGGCTTGATCCCGCCGGCCACTGGAGCCAGCTTCCCCTGCTGGCCATCGACGAGGCCACGGCGCATGCGGCTCACCTGATCGTCTCGCGCCACGAGGATCCGGTTGGAACGCTGTTCGACGTCCTGCGCACCCGGCTTCTTCAGGCGCTGGACGAGCGCGGCTGGAATCGGATCGTCGTGACCGCCCCGACCCGGGGTTGCGGGACGTCGACCGTCGCGGCAAACCTTGCGCTGTCGATGGCCAGGCGGCCCGGAACCCGCACGTTGCTGATCGATCTCGACTTGCGGATGCCATCGCTTCATCGCCTGTTCGGGGTCGAGCCTCCGGGACCGATCCGGTCGATGCTCTCCGGCGAACAGCCTGTCGAGGCGCATATGCAGCGCGTCGGCCAGAACCTGTGCCTCGCTCTCAGCGATCGCGCCGAGCCCGACGCGGCCGAACTTTTGCAGGAACCGGCCACGGTTGAGACCTTCCGACACCTGTGCAGCCTGTACGCGCCCGATGTGCTGCTTTACGACATGCCGCCGGTTCTGGAAGGCGACGATGTCCTCGCCTTTCTGCCCCAGACCGACGGAGCGATCCTGGTCGTGGACGGTTTGCGGACGCTTCCCTCCGAGGTCCAGGAGGCCGAGCGGCTGATCCGTGAAAGATCGGAACTCGTCGCCGTCGTCCTGAACCGGGCCGAGGATCGTCCGGGCGACGCGCTCCGCGGCACCGGCGGCTGGCGCGCGCGCCTTCGGCGCTGGTCGCGGGTCTGACGCGCATGGGTCCCGTTCAGAGCCTGGACGAACTGATCAGCATGATCCGACGGCGCTGGTTCCTTCTGGGGCTGGTCACGATCGCGGGCACACTGGCGACCCTGTGGCATGTCCTGGGGATGGCGCGCAGCTACGAGACGGCGGCGGTGATCCAGATCGAGCAACCACTGGTGGCAGGGGGAGGCGCGCCGCAGCTTCCCGGCACCTCGGCCAGGCGGTTGCAGCAGATCGAGCAGCGCCTTTTCGTGCGCGAGAACATGCTGGCGATGATCGACCGGCACGACCTGTTCCGGGACCTGACGGCACTGACCGAGACCGAAAAGGTGGTGCTGCTGCGCCAGTCGCTCCGGCTCGAAGGGGTCACCAGCGGATCCGTTCCCTTCGGCGCCGATCAGCCGGTGTCGGCGCTTGTGATCTGGGCGACGCTCGACGACCCGCACAAGGCTGCGGCTGTCGCGAACGACCTTGCCGCCGCCGTGCTTGAGACGAGCGCGGCGACCCAGGCGGCCCAGGTGCGTGACACCCTGGCCTTCTACGCAGAGGAAGAGGCACGGATCGGTGCGGCAATGGCCGCCGTCGAGGATGAGCTGACCGCGTTCAAGAATGCCAATCTCGACGTGCTCCCCGCCGGTCTCGCCCTGCGGCGCGAGGAACTGTCGCGGATCGAAACCGCCCTGCGCGAGATCGAGACGACCCGGCTTCCGCTGGTGCGCGAGCTTTCTGTGCTCGAAGCCAATACGGCGCCGCGCTCGGTCGAGCTTCGGCAGATGGCGACATTGCGGGGGCAGATCGAATCGATGAACGCCCAGGAGGCCCGACTGCGCGCCCGGCTGGACGAGATCGAGGCGCTGATCGCGCGCGCACCCGCGGCCGAGACCGTTCTGCAGGGCCATGAGCGGCGGCTAGCGCAACTTCAGGAGCAGTATCTGGCGGTCCTTCAGCGCCGGGCCGAGGCCGAGACGGCGCAGCGGCTCGAGGCGAACCGCCAGACCGAGCGTCTGACGCTTCTTGAACCTGCGCTTCCTCCCGACCATCCCACCCGTTCGGGGCGTCGCCGGGTGATGGCGTTCGGCGTCTTCGGCAGCATGATCGCGGCATTGGCCGTCGCCTTCACGCTCGAACTGCGCAACCCGGTGATCCGTTCGTCGCGGCGGCTTCAACGCACCGTCGGCTTGCGCCCCGCCATCGCCATTCCGCTGATGGACGAGGCCACAGGCCCGATGCGAGGGCGGATCCTCGCCGTACTGGGGCTTGCGACCCTCGTGCTGCTTGCGACCGCCGCGTTCTCCGGCTGGTAGCGTTTCGTCAGCACCCCGTGCCGCGGAAAACCACGCCGATCGTGCGCCACAGCAGGGACAGATCGGTGCGCAGCGAAAGATCGCGCTCATAGGCCCGGTCGAACTGGGCGCGCGCCGCAAACGAACTGTTGTTGCGCTCGGATGTCTGCCAGTAGCCGGTGATTCCGGGCCGGATCGCATAGTAGGCAGTGCAGGGATAAAGCGACTGCTGGCACGGCATCATGGGACGCGGCCCGACAAGGCTCATGTCACCCTTGAGAACGTTCCAAAGCTGAGGAAGTTCGTCCATCGAAGACCGGCGCAGCAGCCGACCGACGCGAGTGACGCGCGGGTCATCCCGCAGCTTCTGCGTCTCGTCCCATTCCTGCCGTGCAACGGGATCGGCCTCCAGATGATCGGCCAGCCGTGCTTCGGCATCGACCGTCATGCTGCGCAGCTTCCACATGCGAAAGCGTCGGCCATCCTTTCCGACCCGGATCTGACTGAAGAACGGCGACCCGCCATCCCGCGCGACCGCGACCGCAAGCGCCCCGACAAGCGGCACAACGATCGGTGCCGAAAGCAGAACCAGCGCCATGTCCATCGCGCGCTTGCCCACGTTGCGGTAGAACCCTCGCCGCCTGGTGACGGTCGTCGTGGCGGGTGATGCGACCGGACCGGGCAGCTCGGATCCGGGCGCGAAGCGGTGAAAAGGCATGGTCATTGTACAGAGCACCCAAACAATACTGACGCGACCTGTCCCCCAGACATCCGCCCCTCTTGCCTGCCCGCCCCCGATCGGGACGGAAGGAAGAGGCGCATGTCTCACGCCGCAGCTTCCTTTCGGCGCATTTGCCGGGAGCCCCCGACGACCAGCACCTTGACTGACATTTTAACGATTAGTTTGTGATTGCAGAAAGGAAATTTCTTTCGCGGACATCCAATTTGGGGCTTGACCGGCAGATTCACGCCCGGCCTGGCAGCCGTTTTCCTGCCGCATTTCGGCCGTGTCCGCGCCGCGGTTGCAGGAGGGCGTTGCACGGATGGGCCGGAGCCGGCCTCGGCTCAGGCCGATTCGGGTCTCGGGACAAGCAATGATGGCTCGCACTGCGACATCGCCCGCAACTCCGACGGTCGGACAGCCCTGTGCGTCAGCCTGAGCCGTGGGTCTTGCCCGATTGTTTCCAAAGAGGAATTAGTCCGGGTCGCCGGGATGTCGCCGGTCGCCGTGCCGCGCGGCCGTCGGCAGGCGACCACCGCCGCCGCTGCAACCGTCGTCACCGCTCCCGCCGCCGAATAGGCGAGGAACGACAGCAAAGGGCCCTGGCCCGCGATAGCGCTTGCAAACGCGGCGACCGACCCCCCGACGATGCCGGCAATCAGTGATCCCAGCACGGCAACCCCCTCGGCATGCACCGGCCAAGTCTGGGCACTTCGGGTTTCCAAACCCTGAACCCTCTGAAAACCTCTCTGAAACACGTCGTGGTTTCAACATCTGGTTGGCGCGGGTCGGGGATTGCCAACATGCTGTGGCTTGCTTGACTCGTTGCGGATCCCGACTGACGATATCCGACCGGGAATCACTGGATCGGACGCCCACGTGCGCTTTACCCGCCTGCGCCTAAACGGCTTCAAGAGCTTCGTCGACCCGACGGATCTTCTGATCCATGACGGACTGACGGGCGTCGTCGGCCCGAACGGCTGCGGCAAGTCGAACCTTCTGGAGGCACTGCGCTGGGTGATGGGCGAAAACCGGCCGACCGCCATGCGCGGCGACGGGATGGAGGATGTGATCTTTGCCGGTGCGTCCACCCGTCCGGCGCGCCATTTCGCCGAGGTTGCCCTCGTCATCGACAACTCCGACCGGCTTGCGCCTGCGGGGTTCAACGATGCCGACACGCTGGAAATCGCGCGGCGGATCACCCGGGACGCCGGCTCGGCCTATCGCGTCAACGGCCGCGAGGTGCGGGCAAGGGACGTGCAGATCCTGTTCGCCGACGCCGCGACCGGGGCGCATTCGCCGGCGCTCGTGCGGCAGGGGCAGATCGCCGAACTAATCAGCGCGCGCCCCCGGAGCCGCCGCCGGGTGCTCGAGGATGCGGCCGGGATCGCGGGGCTCTACCAACGTCGGCACGAGGCCGAACTGCGCCTGGCGGCAACCGAGGCCAACCTTGCCCGGGTCGAGGACGTGATCGAACAGCTGGCCCAGCAGCTTTCCGCGCTGGCCCGTCAGGCACGGCAGGCGGCGCGCTATCGCGAGATCGGCGAGGCGCTGCGGCGGGCCGAAGCCTCGCTCCTTGTCCGGCGTTGGCGCGAGGCGGATCAGCACCGTGCCGTGGCAGAGCGCGGCCTTGGCGAAGCCTCTGTCGCATTGTCGCGGGCCGAGGCGCAGGTGCGCGGGGCGATCGGTTCGCGCGAGGCTGCCGAACAGGCGCTTCCAGCGCTGCGCGAGGAAGAGGCGATTGCCGGGGCGATCCTTCAGCGTCTTGCGCTCAGGCGCGACGCGCTGGCCGGCGACGAGGCGCGGGCCCGCGAGGCGCTGGCCGAGCTTGCAGCGCGGATCTCCCTGCTGGAGCGCGACGCCGAGCGCGAGGCCGCGCTGAACCGCGATGCCGGAGCGATGATCGAACGTCTGGACTGGGAATCGGAACAGATCCGGGGTGCGCAGAAAGGCCATGACGCGCGCCTCGATGTGCTGGCGGCAGAGGCTCGCGCCGCCGCGACGACACTTGCGGCCGAGGAAGCCGTGCTGTCGCAAGTCACCGAGGACGATGCGCGCCTTTCGGCCCGGCACCAGTCCACCCGTCGGTTGCGTGACGAAATCCGCGCCACGCGCGACCGTCTGACTGCCGAGGCCGCAAGCGCATCCGCCGCAGCGCAGGACGCCGAGGCAGCGCTTGGTCGTGCGCAGGCGGCACATGCTGCCGCAAGGGCTGCCCGCGACGTGGCCGAGGCGACGGCCGACCGGGCCGTGACCGTGTTGACAGAGACCGAGGCAGCGCGGGCCGAAAGTCAGGAGCGCGAAGGCACGGCCCGCGCTGCGCGGTCGGCCGCCGAGGGCGAGGCCAATGCCCTGCGCGCCGAGATCGCGGCCGTGGCACGGCTGATCCAGCGCGAATCGGGTGAGGCCGGCGCTATTCTGGACCGGGTCGAGGCCGACCCGGGCTACGAGGCGGCGCTGGGCGCCGCGCTGGCCGACGACCTTCGCATGCCCGAGGCCGGACCGGGCATCGCCTCGGGCTGGGTCGCGCTGGACGACTACCCCGAACCCGCCCGTCTGCCCGCGGGCGTAACGGCCCTGTCCGATCATGTCCGGGTGCCGGCGGTGCTCGCGCGCCGGATCGCCCGGATCGGCCTTGTCGCCCGGTCGGACGGCGATGCCTTGCAGACGGCCCTGTTGCCGGGGCAGCGGCTGGTCAGTCGCGAGGGCGACCTTTGGCGGTGGGACGGGATGCGGGTGACGGCCGAGGACGCACCCAGTGCCGCGGCGGAACGGCTGCGGCAACTGAACCGACTCACCAGCCTGAAGCGCGACCTCGAGGAAGTCGCTGCGCGCGCCGAGGCTGCCCGGCGGGCGCATGAATCGCTTCAGGCGCGCCTTGCCGACCTGACCCGGGCCGACCAGATGGCGCGCGAAGCCCGCCGGGCGGCGGACCAGGCGCTTGCCGAGGCATCGCGCGAGTTGAGCCGCGCCGAAGCCGATCAGGCGATGGTCGCCGGCCGGCTGGAAACTGCGCGGGCCTCGGCGGCGCGGCTTGCGGCCGAGGTGCGCGATGCCTCGGCACGCCACGCCGAGGCCGAGGCGATGCTTGCCGCCCTTCCGGCGCTCGACGAGAGCCGCGCGCGTCTCGATGCGGCACGGGCGGCCGTGGAGGCAGCGCGGGCTGCAATGCTCGCGCGCCGGGCGGCGCACGACGAGGCCCGGCGCGAGGGCGAGGCGCGGGTGCGGCGCCTGCGCGAGATCGAGCGCGAGCAGGCGGACTGGCGCCAGCGTCTTGCCACCGCCGAACAGCGCGCCGGCGAGCTGGCCCAGCGGTTGGAGGCCGCACAGCGGCAGCGGGCCGACGCGGAGACCGCTCCGGACATGCTTGCCGCGCAACGGTCCGAGCTGGCCGTCGCCATCGCCGAGGCCGAAAGCCGCCGTGCCCGTGCCGCCGACCGCCTGTCGCGGGCCGAAGCCGCGCTCCGGTCCGCGCAGGAGGCCGAACGTGCCGCCGAGCGCATCGCGGCGGATTGCCGCGAAGGCCGGGCGCGGGCGGAAGCGCGGCTCGATGCCGCGGCCGAGGCGCTGTCGGTGGCTGAGGCGCGGATTGCGGAGGATACCGGTGCGGGTGTCGCCGATCTGCTCGAACGCCTCGGGATAGACCCCGACGCAATGGCCAGTGCCGAGGTTCTGGAGGCCGAGATCGCGCAGCTGCGCCGGGCCCGCGAGGCGCTCGGAGCGGTGAACCTGCGAGCCGAAGAGGATGCGCGGCAGGTCGAGGCCGAACACGCGACGCTGAAGCGGGAAAAGCTCGATCTCGAGGAAGCGGTGCGGAAGCTGCGCAGCGGCATCGCCGCACTGAACCGCGAGGGGCGCGAGCGGCTTCTGACCGCATTCGAGCAGGTCAATGCGAGCTTTGCCGCGCTGTTCACCCATCTGTTCGGAGGCGGCGAGGCGCGGCTCGTCCTGGTGGAATCCGATGATCCGCTGGAGGCCGGGCTGGAAATCATGTGCCAGCCGCCGGGCAAGCGACTGTCCACCCTGTCGCTGCTGTCGGGGGGAGAGCAGACGCTGACCGCACTGGCCCTGATCTTCGCAGTGTTCCTGACCAACCCTTCGCCGATCTGCGTGCTGGACGAGGTGGATGCGCCGCTCGACGATGCCAATGTGGCGCGGTTCTGCGATCTGCTGGACGAGATGACGCGGCGGACCGAGACGCGGTTCCTGATCATCACCCATCATGCAGTGACCATGTCGCGCATGGACCGGCTGTTCGGCGTGACGATGGCCGAACAGGGCGTAAGCCAGCTGGTCAGCGTCGATCTGAGGCGTGCCGAGCAGATGGTCGCCTGAGGCGGATCAGGCGGCCAGTGCCCGGTCGATGGCGCCGGCCAGCTTGCCGGTCAGTTCCCCGATCTGATCCTCGGTGATGATGAACGGCGGCGCCAGCAGGACATGGTCGCCCCGCACACCGTCGATGGTGCCGCCCATCGGATAGCAGATCAGCCCCGCCGCCATGGCCTCGGACTTGATGCGGGCGTGCAGCTTGCGGTCCGGGTCGAACGGCGCCTTGGTCTCGCGGTCGGCGACCAGTTCGATGCCGCGGAACAGGCCGCGGCCGCGGATGTCGCCGACATGGGGATGCTGCCCCAGTCGTTCGCGCAGCGCCGAATCCAGCTGCGCGCCCATCTGCCGGACCCGCGCGAGCAACCCCCGGTCGCGGATCGCGCGCAGCACTGCGCCGGCACCGGCCGCCGCCATCGCATGGCCCATATAGGTATGGCCGTGCTGGAAGAACCCGCTGCCCGAGGCAATGGCGTCGTAGATCCGGCCGGTGGTCAGCAAGGCCCCGATCGGCTGATAGCCCGCGCCCAGACCCTTGGCGATGGTGATCATGTCCGGTGCAACACCGTCCTCGAGGCAGGCGAAAAGATGCCCGGTCCGGCCCATGCCGCACATCACCTCGTCGAGGATCAGCAGGACGCCGTGCCGGTCGCAAATCTCGCGGATGCGCCGCAGATAGCCCGGCACCGCCGGCACCGCCCCGGCGGTTGCGCCGACAACGGGCTCGGCGATGAAGGCCATCACCGTCTCGGGTCCGAGGCGCCCGATCTCTGCCTCCAGCTCGTCCGCGATGCGACGGCCATAGGCATCGGCGCTTTCGTCGTCCCGGCGGTCCCGGTATTCGTAGCAGGGCGCAATGTGGCTGACCTCGGTCAGAAGTGGCGCGAACTGCGCCCTGCGCCACAGATTCCCGCCTGCCGCCAGCGCGCCCAGCGTATTCCCGTGATAGCTTTGCCGACGCGCGATGATCCGGTGACGCCGGGGCTGGCCGATTTCGAGGAAATACTGGCGCGCGAGCTTCAGCGCCGCCTCCACCGCCTCGGACCCGCCGGACACGAGATAGACCCGGTCGATCCCCTCGGGTGCACCCGCGACCAGCAGATCCGCCAGATCCTCGGCCGCTTCCGTGGTGAAGAATCCGGTATGGGCGAAGGCGATGCGGTCGAGCTGGGCGTGGATCGCTGCCCGCACATCGGGGTCGGAATGGCCGAGACAGGACACTGCCGCCCCACCCGATCCGTCCAGGTATCGATTGCCGTTCCTGTCGACGATGTAGCAGCCGTCGCCTTCGGTCGCTATCGGAAGCGTGCCCCGTGTCGAGCGCCCGAACACATGCCCCGGCATGGCTTAGTCCCGCACCACATAGACCGACTGCCGTGCGTGCCGGACCACGCGGGCCGCGTTTGGCCCGAGAAGATAGTCCCGCAGTTCCGGGCGGTGGGCCCCGATCACGATCAGGTCGGCTCCGGTCTTGTCGGCGGCCCTGAGGATCTCGTCGTAAATCGAGCCGTGCAGGACGTGCGGTTTCACGGTCACGTCCGCGGGCACGTTCGCGTTCGTCCAGGCGGTCAGGGTTTCGCCCAGCGCATGAAGCGCGTCGCGCTCGAATCCCTCGCGGAAGAAGGCGCCCACCTGTGCCAGCCCGAAATCCGGCAGGACCGAGACGACATGCAGCGTGCCGCCGTCCAGGAGGGCAAGCGCCTCGGCCAGCGGCCTGCGCCAGCTTCGTTCGTCGGACAGATCGACCGGCAGCAGGATGGTGCGGGGCATGGCTGTCTCCTCAGAACGCGGGCTTGGTCTGGCGCCGGCGCTGGACCATCATCACCAGGCCGAGCAGCAGGACGGCAGGCAGATAGAACACCTCCTGCGGCATCCGGTCGGCGGGTTGCTGCAAGGCGACGATCTCCACCTGCCGGTCGGTGTAGAAGTCGAAACCGGACAGAGCGTCGGCAAAGCGGGTGGCTGGCATCGGTTCGTCCATGGGCATCCGGTCGCCTTCGGGCATCAGGAACAGTCCGGTTGCGGCCAGCCGCTGCGCCGGGGGCGTCTCGTCCACCTCCAGCACCAGCGTGGTCCGTGTCATCTGTCCGGTGGCAAAGCTCGGCCCCTCGATCACAAGCCGCAGCCGGTCGCCCGGTTCGGCCTCGGCCAGCGCCTGTTCGAACTGCGCCGGGGGGCGATCCTGGTAGGCCGGCTGCACCCGGTCGAGCCAGAAGTTCGGCACGAAAAGGGTGAAGGCCACCAGAAGCAGCGCCGCGGATTCCCAGGCCCGCGAGCGGGCGAGGAAATAGCCCTGTGTCGCGGCGGCGAACAGCAGCATGGCAATGGTGGCCACAACGAACACCTTGGTCGCCAGAAGGATGCCGGACGTGGTCCCGAGGTCGATGCCATAAAGGATCAGGGCGGGGTTGTAGACGAACAGGAACGGCAGCGCGACGGTGCGCAGGCTGTAGAAGAAGGCGGTGAAGCCGGTGCGGATCGGGTCGCCCCCCGATACCGCGGCCGCGGCAAAGCTTGCCAGGCCCACAGGTGGCGTCACATCGGCCATGATGCCGAAGTAGAACACGAACAGATGCGCCGCGATGAGCGGGACGATCAGCCCGGACTGCGCCCCGAGGCTGACAACGACCGTCGCCATCAGGGACGAGACCACGATGTAGTTCGCGGTGGTCGGCAACCCCAGGCCGAGGATGAGCGAGAAGACCCCGACAAGCACCAGCATCAGGAACAGGTTGCCCATCGAAAGAAGCTCGACCAGACCGGCGAGTTCGGTCCCGATCGGGGTCCGGGTGACGGTCGCCACGATGATCCCGGCCGCGCCGGTCGCCACCGCGATCCCGATCATGTTGCGCGCCCCGGCGATCAGACCCTCGATCAGATCGTTCCAGCCGCGGGCGAATTCCGGCGCCGGGTTCTCGCCGCGGAGCAGCGCCTTGATCGGGCGCTGCGTCAGGATGATGACCAGCATCACCAGCACCGCGTAGAAGGCGGATTTCGCGGGCGACTGGCGTTCCACCATCAGGAACCACACCAGCACCAGGATCGGCAGGATGTAGTGCAGGCCCGTCGGCACCACCTGCGCCAGCACCGGCAGGCGGATCTCGCGGGCGTGGGGATCGTCCAGTTCCAGGTCGGGGCGCCGGGCGGCAACCCGGAGCGCTGCAAGGTAAAGCGCCAGCACAACCGCCCCGATGACGACGCCCGAAATCCCCGGCGCCGCGGCGCGCAGCGCCCCGACCGACCAGACCGCCGCATAGAACACCGCGCCCGCGATGACGAAGCCCACGGCAACCCGGAGAAGCATCCGCAGAAGGCTCTTCGATTCGCCGAGCGCCGGCATGTCCTGCTTCAGCGCCTCGAGATGGACGATATAGACCAGCGCGATGTAGCTGATCACCGCCGGAATGAAGGCGTGCTTGATGACGTCGAGGTAGGAGATGCCGACGAATTCGACCATCAGGAAGGCCGCGGCGCCCATGACCGGGGGCATGATCTGGCCGTTGACCGAGGACGAGACCTCGACGGCGCCGGCCTTCTCGCTGGTGAAGCCCACGCGCTTCATCAGCGGGATGGTGAAGGTGCCGGTGGTCACGACGTTGGCGATGGACGAGCCCGAGATCAGTCCGGTGGCGGCAGACCCCACGACCGCCGCCTTGGCCGGTCCGCCGCGCAGGTGGCCAAGGCCCGCGAAGGCCATCTTGATGAAGTAGTTGCCGGCCCCGGCCTTGTCGAGCAGGGCGCCGAACAGCACGAACAGGAAGACGAAGGCGGTCGAAACGCCCAGCGGGATGCCGAACACGCCTTCGGTGGACAGCCACTGCGAGTTGACGATGGCGGTGAAACTGCGGCCCTGATGCGCGATCAGGTCGGGGATCAGCCAGCCCTCGCCGAAATAGCTGTAGGCCAGGAAGATCGCGCCGACGACCGTAAGCGCGGGGCCCAGCGCCCGGCGCGAGGCTTCGAGGAGCAGAAGGATGCCGACGGTGCCGACGATGATCTGGGTTTGGGTCGGCAGGCCCGACCGGGCGGTGGCGGCCAGCTCGCGCGAGAACCAGAAGACGTAAAGCGCGCACAGCGTTGCCGTGATGCCCAGCACCCAGTCGTAAAGCGGCACGCGGTCGCGGGGCGCGGACTTGTAGGCCGGATAGGCGAGGAAGGCGAGCGCGAGGGCGAAGGCCAGATGCATCGGGCGGGTCTGCTCCGACCCGAGGATCCGCAGGAAGGGGATATCCCCGGCGAACCAGAACTGCGGCTCCGCGATCCAGATCTGGAACAGCGACCAGCCCAGTGCCAGACCGGCGATGAGGGCGGCGACCAAGCGGTTGCGCGGGCTGCGCGCGCCGCTGTCCGTCTGCGCCACAAGATCCTGGAGTTCGTCGTCGCTGAACTTGCGCGCGCCCGATCCGTCCTTGCCGTCCTGCATCTGTCCCGGTCCCCCCTGATCTGTTGCATCAACTCGTGTGGCCGGCTGCCCCTCTGGCGGGGGCAGTCCGGCAGGGGCCGTCAGGCCCGGTCGGTCCGGGTCAGTTCAGCAGGCCGGCTTCGCGGTAGTAGCGCTCGGCGCCCGGATGCAGCGGGGCGGAGTTGCCGTCCGTCACCATCTGCTTGGGATCGAGCGCGGCAAGTGCCGGATGCAGACCCTTGAACTGGTCGAGATTCTCGAAGATCGCCTTGGTCACCGCATAGACCACGTCGTCGGGCACGTCCGCCGAGGTGACGAAGGTCGCCCCGACGCCGAAGGTCGTGACGTCGTCGCTGGTGCCGCGATACATGCCGCCGGGAATGACCGCGACGCGGTAGTAGGGGTTCTCCTCGACCAGCCGGTCGATCGCCTCGCCGGTGACGTTCACCAGCACCGTATCGCACGAGGTCGTCGCCTCCTGGATCGCGCCCGAGGGGTGGCCGACGGTATACACCATGGCGTCGATGTTGTTGTCGCACAGCGCCAGCGCCTGTTCGGCCGGAGGCAGTTCCGACGCGACGGCGAAGTCGGCGGTGGTCCAGCCCATCGCCTCGAGCACGACATCCATGGTGCCGCGCTGCCCCGAGCCGGGGTTGCCGATGTTTACCCGCTTGCCCTTGAGATCCTCGAAGTTGCGGATGCCGCTGTCGGCGCGGGCGACGACCGTGAACGGTTCCGGATGCAGCGAGAACACCGCCCGCAGCCCCTCGAAGGCGCCGGTCTCCTGGAATTGCGAGGTGCCGTTGTAGGCGTGGAACTGCCAGTCGGACTGCGCGACGCCGAACTCGAGTTCGCCCGAACGGATGGCGTTGATGTTGAAGATCGATCCGCCGGTCGATTCGACGCCGCAGCGGATGCCGTGCTCGGCCCGGTCGCGGTTCACCAGCCGGCAGATCGCGCCGCCGGCGGGATAATAGACCCCGGTCACCCCGCCGGTGCCGATCGAGATGAAGGTCTGCTGCGCCTCGGCCGTGCCGACGCTCAGGATCGCCGCGGCTGCCGCTCCGGCAAGAAAATATCTGGTCATGGGAACCTCCGTGTCGTGTTGACGTTGTTGAAGGCCGGTCGTCGTGGCGACCGGTCCACGGTGCGGATGGTCCGACTAGAACAAATGTATTGAATTTGTCAAACATTTATTCGAATGTATCTCGGCCGGTTCCAGGTTCCGGAAAGGACCGACGTCGCGCATGGCCGCTTCCGACAAAACCGTGCCCTCCGACGGTATCGAGGCGCTGGCCGATCGGCTGGGCGTGGTGGCACGAACATCGCCGCCGCGGGTGGCTTCGCTGGCTGGATGGCTTGCCGACCGTCCCGAAGAGCTGGCTTTCCATTCGGTCCGTTCGCTGGCCGCACTGGCAGGCAGCGACCCGAACACGGTTGTCCGGCTGGCGCGTGCGCTCGGCTTTCAGGGTTTCGATGCCTGCCGCAGCGCGGCGCAGGCTGCTCTCCGCCGGCAGCCGCCGGACTATGGCGCCCGAAGCGCGGCTCTGGTCGGCCGATCCGATACCGAGCTTCTGGACGAACTGCGCGCTGCCGCCCGGGCCAATGTCGAGGCGGTGTTCAGCCCCGGCCACGGCGCGGCACTCGTCCGGGTGGTGCCCGCTCTCCTCGCGGCGCGGCGCATCCACTGCATCGGGGTGCGCAGCTGTTATGCGCTCGCGCAGTACTTCACCTACGTCGGCTCGATCGCGCTGCCGAACATCGCCCCCACGCCGGCACATCCGGGCCTGATCCTGGACAGCCTGTCGGACTGCGGGTCGGAGGATGTGGTGATCGTCATCACCTTCGCCCATTACTCCGCCGAGGTCCTGCGCGCGGCCTCAGTCGCGGTCGACCAGGGGGCCCGGCTGCTTGCCATCACCGACAGCCTTGCCAGCCCGGCTGCACGGGGCGCCTGGGCTGTCCTGCGTCCACCGCTGATCGGGCCGCATGTCCTGCCGCCGCTATCCGGCGCCTTCCACATGATCGAGGCGCTGCTCGCGCTTCTGGCCGCCCGCAACCGGGATTCGGCGGATCGGGTACGTGATTTCGAGGAGCGCCTTCTGCGGCTCGGTGCCTACACTGCCGGCTAGGGCGCTCGTCTCGCACCGATCCTTTCGCGGGCCTGTCGGTCGCCGCCGGCGACGACCTGCGACCGCCTCGCGAAGAGGCCGATCGTTGGCGCACTGGCGCGCCCTTCTTCTGCGGGTGTTCCTGAACCGGACGCTGCACCGACCGGCTGTCGTGCGGCCGGCCCGGGCAAGACGATTGACTTCGGCCGGTCCAGGCCCCATGTCGTTCGGGCCGGACAGCCGCTGCCGCGTGAGCAGCCGTCCCGAACGGGACCGGGCGCCGGCAGACCCCTCCCGCCATCACGCAGCGGATAGCGGCGTCCTGCGCTGCACCGCCTGCACCGCGCCCTTTTCGGGGCGCACGACCCATTTCGCGGCCGCGTGCCGCCCGACAGAAAGCATCGTCCTTGTCCGGTTTCGACAATATGGGGCTCGCCCCCTCCATCCTCGCCGCGCTGGCGTCGCGCGGTTTCACCGAACCCACGCCGATTCAGACCCGCGCCATTCCTCAGGTGATGCAGGGGCGCGATCTGATGGGCCTTGCCCGCACGGGCACCGGCAAGACCGCGGCGTTCGGCCTGCCGCTTCTGCACCGGCTGCATGCCCTCGGGCATCCCCCGGCGCCGCGCACCGTCCGGGCGCTGATCCTGGCGCCTACCCGGGAACTGGTGGGCCAGATCGCGGAACATCTGGAGCTGTTCACCCGCGGCACCGCGGTCCGCGTCACCACCGTGACCGGCGGCGCCTCGGTGCACCGGCAGGCCGAGCGGCTGGCGCGCGGGGCGGATATTCTGGTCGCCACGCCGGGCCGCCTGATCGACCTGCTGGAACGACGGGCGGTCAGCCTGGACCATGCCGGCTATCTGGTGCTGGACGAGGCCGATCAGATGCTGGACATGGGATTCATTCACGCGCTGCGACGGATCGCGCGGCATATTCCGCAGAAGCGACAGACCCTGATGTTCTCGGCCACCATGCCGAAGGCGATCGAGGACCTGGCGGCGACCTGGCTGCGCGATCCGGTGCGGGTGGCCGTCGATCCTCCCGGGCGCCCGGCGGAACGGATCGATCAGGCGGTGCATTTCACCACTCAGGGCGACAAGGCGAAGCTTCTGGAAAGCTATCTGGTCAACCATCCCGGCGAGTCGGCGCTTGTGTTCTGCCGCACCAAGCACGGTGCCGACAAGCTGGCCAAGCTGTTGGCCTCCTGGGGGTTTTCGGCCGGCGCGATTCATGGGAACCGCAGCCAGAACCAGCGCGACCGGATGCTGGCCGAGTTTCGCGCGGGCACGCTGAAGGTGCTGGTGGCAACCGATGTCGCCGCGCGGGGCATCGACATTCCGCTGGTCCGCCATGTCTACAACCACGATCTTCCGAACGTGCCCGAAAACTATGTCCATCGCATCGGCCGCACGGCCCGCGCCGGGGCCGCAGGGCGCGCGGTGGCCTTCTGCGCGCCGGCCGAGATGGAGGAGTTGCGCGCGATCGAGCGGTTGCTGGGTGCTGCGCTTCCCGTCGCCGGCGGGGTGCCGCACGATGCCGGCGCGGTGAAGGCGGCCGCAGCCGAACGCGCCCGGAAACCCGCTGCCGGACGAGGCAAGCCGCCCCGTGCGGGCGCGAAGCCGGGGTCGAAGGCGGCAGCACCGACGGGCGGAAATCCGCAGAAGGGGCGCGGTGACAGTTCGGGCCGCTCCCGCGCGGCGCCGGGCGGCGGCGCCGTCCCTACCCGCCGTGCGCGCAGGCGCCGCGATGCCTGATCGGCCGGATCACCGGCGCAGCCGACACCGGTATTGACAGCCCGACACGACGGCGCGACCCTCAATCCGGGAACGGACGCAGCGATGAGGGTCAGGGAAAACACCGACCACCGTCTGGTGCTAGAGGATCGCCCCTGGCTCGTGGGCGGGATCGTGGTGGTGTTCATCCTGCTTCTTGCGGCCTTTGCCATGTTCAGCATGTCGGAAGGTGCCTGGCTGGTCGCAATCGTGCTTGCGGCGGGGGCGATCCTGGGGGGCGGGTTGGGGCTCTATCTCTTCGTCCGCCGGACCGAGGTCGAATTCGATCGCGATGACAACCGGGTGACGATCCGCACCGTCACGGTCGTCGGCGACAAGGTGCAGCGCCACCCGCTGGACCGGATGCGCCGCGCGACGGTCGAGACGCAGGCCATGTCGGGTCGCGGCACCGAGAGGGCTGCGCGGGTCTCGCTCGTGTTCTCCGAAGCCGGCGCCGACTGGCGCGTGCCGTTGACGCTGGCATATACCACCGGTCCCGAACCGGCCGAGATCGCGACGCTGGTCAACCGCTGGAAAGACGGCATCGGCTGAGGGGGCCGCATCGGAATGCAGCTTCTCGAACGCAGCACCGAACGGCTGGTGATCGAGGACCGCGCCCCGACCCTGGCGATCGGAGGTCTCGTCGCAGCGGCGGTCCTTGTGGGAGTGACGGTGAGCTACACGGCGACCGAACCGGGCATCAAGGCCCTGATCTGGCTCGCGTTGGCTGCCCTTGCAGCTTTCGGGCTCTGGAACGCGTTCTACAGTCAGAAGATCGTCTTTGACCGACGCGAGGGGGCGATCTGGCTGTTCCGCAACGGTCTGGGCGGCAGATCGGTGGAGCGACTGGAGCTTGGGGACTTCCGCCGCACCGTCGTCGATGTGGAGCATGCTTCGCAGAGGCGCGGCGGCCCGAAGGCGCGGCTTTTCATCGAAATCGCGGTTCCCGACGGTATCAGGCGGCTGCGGGTGAACCGCATGGCCGGTCAGACCAGCCGCGCCTGGGGCATGGCGGCGCAAATCAACGGCTGGTTCGACAACGGAAGATAGGGGCGCCCCGCAGGGCGCCCCGGGGCGTCAGTTCAGCGCCTTGTCGGTGATCTGATGCGTCCAGGCCCCTTCGGGCGCCTTCGAGATCACCGGGTCCGACCCCCCGCCCAGCAGCGTGGCGACGGTCCGTTCGTAATCTGCCGGGTCCAGCGCGCCGTTCGAGCCGGCGGTCAGCTTGGCGATCTCGCCCATCATCCGCTTCTGATGGTTTTCGGTCTGGGCGCCGGTGTCGTCGTTGTCCAGAACGATCATCGCCGCCTCTTCCGGGTTCTCCTCGGCGTATTTCCAGCCGCGCATCGAGGCTCGGACGAACCGCACCATCTTGTCCTCGAATGCCGGGTCGGCCAGACGGTCCTCGAGAACATAGAGTCCGTCCTCCAGCGTGGCCACCCCCATGTCCTCGTACTTGAACACCACCAGGTCGTCGGGGCTGATGCCCGCGTCGATGACCTGCCAGTATTCGTTGTAGGTCATGGTCGACACGCAGGCCGCCTGCCGCTGCAGCAGCGGATCGACGTTGAATCCCTGCTTCAACACCTCGACCCCATCCGGGCCGCCCGTTGTCGGAATGCCCAGCGTCGCCATCCAGCTGAGGAACGGATACTCGTTGCCGAAGAACCAGACCCCGAGGGTCTTGCCGCGGAAATCCTCGGGCGACTGGATGCCGGTCTCCTTCAGGCAGGTCAGCATCATGCCCGAGGATTTGAACGGCTGGGCGATGTTCACCAGCGGCAGCCCGGCCTCGCGCGCGGCCAGCGCTGCGGGCATCCATTCCACGATCACATCGGCCCCGCCGCCGGCGATCACCTGGGGCGGTGCGATGTCGGGACCACCCGGCTTGATCGTGACGTTCAGCCCTTCCTCCTCGTAGAAGCCCTTGTCCAGCGCGACGTAATAGCCTGCGAACTGGGCCTGAGTGACCCATTTCAGCTGCAGCGTCACATCGTCGGCCGCCTGTGCCGCACTGGCCAGGGCCAGCGCGGAAACGGCCGCAATCGTCACTCGTTTCATCGTCTTCCTCCGTGTTGGACCGGGTTTCATGCCCGGCTTCGTTGCGAGGGGTGCCAGAATGTCACCCCCCTTTCGATCAGGGCCACGGCGCCATAGAACGCCGAACCCGCAAGCGCCGCAACCGCGATCTCTGCCCAGACCATGTCAAGCTGCAAGCGCCCGACCTCGGTCGAGATGCGAAAGCCCATGCCGCGCACCGGACTGCCGAAGAATTCTGCGACGATGGCGCCGATCAGGGCAAGCGTGGTACAGATCTTCAGCCCGTTGAACACGAAAGGCATCGCCGCAGGCAGCCGCAGTTTGAAAAGGCTCTGCCAGTAGCTCGCGCTCCAGGTGGCCATCAGGTCGCGCTGCATCCGGTCGGCGGCCTTCAACCCCTCCACAGTGTTCACCAGCATCGGGAAGAACACCATGACCACGACCACCGCCGCCTTGGACTGCCAGTCGAACCCGAACCACATCACCAGGATCGGGGCGATGCCGACAATCGGCAGGGCGGCGATGAAGTTGCCCACCGGCAGCAGTCCGCGTTGCAGGAACGGCGAGCGGTCGATCAGCACTGCGGTCAGGAAGGCCGCGCCGCAGCCCATCGCATAGCCCGACAGCGCGCCCTTTACGAAGGTCTGGACGAAGTCGATCCAGAGGATGTCGGTCGAGCCGGCGATCCGCGCCGCGATGGCCGAGGGCGGCGGCAGGATGACGCCCGGTACCTCCAGCCCGCGGACGATCATCTCCCACAGCCACAGCACCGTGGCTCCGAAGATTGCCGGCGCCAGGAGCCCGCGGATGCGCCGCGCCGCGGCGCCTGTCAGCCGGACTTCGGCCAGCCCTGCCACGGTTGCCCACGCGCCAAGCCAGACCGTCACGACCGACATCCAGAATCCCGGCGTCCGCCCGGGCTCCAGACCCCAGGCCAGCCACACCAGCACCGCGGCGAGCGCGACCGCCGCGCCCGGCCGGTGCGCTGCGGCGGCCAGAACGGCGACCAGCAGCAGGATCGCCGCCCCGGATACGTCATGCGCGAGCGCGACCGTCGCCGCGCCGGCAACTGCCGCGGATGCTGCCGCCGCCCTGAGCAGCGGCGCGCTGTCTCGCCGTGACGCCGCAGCGCTCATCGACCGAAGCCCATGCGTGCCAGCGTCACCCGCTGGATCAGCCCGACCGCGCCAACCAGAACCGCCGCCAGCACCGCCGCGGTGATCAGCGCCGCCCAGATCTGCGCCGTCTGCCCGTAGTAGCTGCCGGCAAGAAGACGCGCCCCGATCCCGCCTTGCTGGACCGGCAGTTCGCCGACGATCGCGCCCACGAGGCTGGCCGCGACACCGACCTTCATCGAGGCGAAGAAGTAGGGCATCGAGGCGGGTAGCCGCAGTTTCCAGAACACCTGCCAGCGGCTGGCGCTGTAGGTGTGCATGAGGTCGAGCTGACTTGCCTCGGGCGACCGCAGGCCCTTCACCATCCCCACGACGACCGGAAAGAACGACAGATAGGCGGAGATCACTGCCTTGGGCAGCAGCCCGGTGAAACCGACCGATGCCATGACGACGATGATCATCGGGGCGATCGCAAGGATGGGTATCGTCTGGCTGGCGATCGCCCAGGGCATGACCGAGAAGTCCATGGCCCGGTTGTGCACGATCCCGATGGCCAGCAGGAGCCCGAGCGAGGTGCCGATCGCAAAGCCCAGCGCCGTTGCCGACAGCGTGATCCAGGCGTGGTGGACAAGGCTGCGGTTCGACAGGCTACCGGTGGCCCAGAACCCCCGGCGCCCGTGCCGTTCCTCGACCCAGGTCGATTGCCACAGCTCCGCCGCCACCTGATGCGGGGCAGGCAGCCTGGGTCGGTCCTGCCGCATCGCGTCGCGGGCGATCTCGGCGAAAGTCACCTCGACCCCTGCGCGGGCGGCCTGATCCCGGGTCCACTGGGCGTTGAGCGCCACCGAACCCGCATACCACAGCGCGATGATCGCCGCGACCACGGTCAGGATGGGCAGGATCCGGTTCAACGCTTCCCCCCTGCGGCGCGCGGCTCAGTCATCGACAAGCCCCCCGCGCAGCCCTTCGCGAACACGGTGCGCGATCTCGATGAAGTCGCGGCTGTCGCGGATGTCCAGCGGGCGTTCCCGGGGCAGGGGACTGTCGATCACATCGGTGATCCGCCCAGGCCGCGGCGACATGACGACGATGCGGGTGGACAGATAGACCGCCTCGGGTATCGAATGGGTGACGAAGCAGATGGTCTTGCCGGTCCTGTCCCAGAGTTTCAGCAACTCCTCGTTCAGACGGTCGCGCACGATCTCGTCCAGCGCGCCGAAGGGTTCGTCCATCAGCAGGATGTCGGCATCGAATGCGAGCGCCCGGGCAATGCTGGCGCGCTGCTGCATGCCGCCCGACAGCTGCCAGGGATACTTGCGCCCGAACCCTTCCAGTTCGACGAGCTTCAGCACCCGTTCGACCCGCGCCGCCCGGTCGGCCCGGGGAAAGCCCATGATCTCCAGCGGCAGGCGGATGTTGCCGGCGATGGTCCGCCAAGGATAAAGCCCGGCCTGCTGGAACACGTATCCGTAGGCCCGCGCACGGCGCGCCGCATCCGGCTCCATTCCATTCACGCGCAGCGTGCCCTCGGTCGGGGTTTCCAGCGCGGCGACGCAGCGCAGGAACGTCGTCTTGCCGCAACCGGACGGGCCGATGAAGCTGACGAATTCGCCGCGTCCTATGGACAGGTTCACATCCGTCAGCGCCCGCACCGGGCCGTCCGAGGTGTGGAAGGTCAACCCGAGGTCGCGCGCCTCGATCACCGGTTTGGGCGAGGCGTTCATGCCGGCAGTCCCCACAGCGCGGGCGCGGCGAACTCGACGGAATTGCCCGCCGGATCCCGCACATAGATTGACCGCGGCCCGTGCGGCCAGTGGAAATCGGCCTCGATAGCGATGCCGCCGGCGCGCAGGCGCCTGGCCAGCGCATCGAGATCGGATTCGGCGACCGTCAGGCAGACATGGCCGGCACCTTCCGCACCGTGCGGCGGGACGGGCAGGGCGTCCGGGCCGGCCGGCCGACGGCTGACTGCGGGTCGAAAGATCAGCAGCACCGTTCCCCCGCATCGAAAGAAGACGTGCCGACCCTCCTGCGCAGCAATCTCGGGCAGGGCCAGAAAGCCGCCGTAGAATGCGCGGGCGGCATCCAGATCGTCGGCGTAAAGCGCCGCCTCCAGAACCCCAGCGATCCGCGGCGCGCCGTCACCGTTCGCGGGCGCCGCGCTCATACAGACCTCATGAGGCCGCCGTCCACCCGCAGGTTCTGGCCGGTGATGTATCCGGAATCCACCGACAGCAGAAAGGCGACGGTGGCCGCGATCTCGTCGGCAGTGCCGTAACGCCCCATCGGCACCGCCACCGCGCGTTCGTGCTTCTGCGGCAGACTGTCGATCCAGCCGGGCAGGACATTGTTCATGCGGATGTTCCGGGCAGCATGGGTGTCGGCGAAGATCTTGGTGAAGGCGGCCAGTCCCGCCCGGGCAAAGGCGGAGGTCGGGAACATTTCGGACGGTTCGAATGCCCAGGCGGTCGAGATGTTCACGATTGCCCCGCCGCCCTGTTCGAGCATCACCGGGACGACGGCTCGCAATGCGCGAACAACGTTCAGGAAATAGACCTCCACCCCTTCGTGCCAGTCGGCGTCGGTCAGCTCCAGCAGCGGGCCCTTCGGACCGTGGCCGGCGCTGTTCACCAACCCGTCGATCCGGCCCCATTCGGCCATGGCCGCATCGACCAGCCGCGCGATGTCGGCCTCGGACCGGTTCGAGCCGGTCAGCCCGATCCCGCCCAGCTCGCGCCCCAGCGCCTCGCCCTTGCCGGACGACGACAGGATGCCGACCTTCCAGCCGTCGGCCGCCAGCCGCCGGGCCGCAGCCGCGCCCATCCCCGACCCGCCGCCGATCACCAGGGCGACCTTCATGCGGTCAGACCCCCGTCGCCGGCATGCCGCTGCGCTCCACCGGTCTCGGCGCTGTCAGATCCTTCCACCTGCTGAGCGCGCGGTTGATCGCCGGCCGGGCTTCGCGGCCGACGAACTGCCCGTGCCCTTCCTCGGCACGCATCTCGCCGTCGTGCACCGCGACCTGCCCGCGGGTCAGGGTAAACCGAGGCAAACCCTTCAGCACCTGGCCTTCGAACACGTTGTAGTCGATCACCGACTGCTGGCTTGCGGCCGAGACGGTCTTTCCCCTTGCCGGGTCCCAGACCACAAGATCGGCGTCGGCACCCACCAGCACTGCGCCCTTCCGGGGATAGAGGTTCAGGATCTTGGCAATGTTGGTGCTGGTCACGGCGACGAATTCGTTCGGTGTCAGCCGGCCGGTGTTGACCCCATGGGTCCACAGCACCGGCATCCGGTCCTCCAGCCCCCCCGTGCCGTTGGGGATCTTCGAGAAGTCGCCGCGGCCGAACCGCTTCTGTTCGGTGGTGAAGCTGCAATGGTCGGTGGCGACGACCGACAGCGACCCCGCCTGCAAGCCGGCCCACAGGCTGGCCTGATGCGTCTTGTCGCGGAACGGCGGGCTCATCACGCGGCGCGCGGCATGGTCCCAGTCGGGATGGAAATACTCGCTTTCGTCCAGCACCAGATGCTGGATCAACGGCTCGCCCCAGACCCGCTTGCCCGCCTGCCGGGCCCGGCGGATCGCCTCGTGGCTGTCCTCGCAGGAGACGTGGACGACGTAGAGCGGCACCCCCGCCATGTCGGCGATCATGATGGCGCGGTTGGTGGCCTCGCCCTCGACCTGCGGGGGGCGGGAATAGGCGTGGCCCTCGGGGCCGGTATTGCCCTCGGCCAGCAGCCGCGCGGTCAGTTCGGCCACCACATCGCCGTTCTCGGCATGGACCATGGCAAGGCCGCCCAGGTCGCCCACCCGCCGGAACGACTGGAACATCTCGTCGTCGTTCACCATCAGCGCGCCCTTGTAGGCCATGAAGTGCTTGAAGCTGGTGACGCCCGCCCTGACGCTGTCGGCCATGCCCTCCCACATCGCCTCGCCCCACCAGGTGACGGCCATGTGATAGGAATAGTCGCAGGCCGCACGGCCCGATTTGTTGTGCCACATCTTCATGGCATCCATCGGCGCCTGGCCCTGACCGGGCAGCACGAAATCCACCACCATCGTGGTGCCGCCCGACAGCGCCGCGCGGGTGCCGGAGGCGAAGTCGTCGGCCGAATAGGTGCCCATGAAGGGCATTTCCAGATGGGTGTGCGGGTCGATCCCGCCGGGCATGATGTAGCAGCCGGTGGCGTCAAGCTCCTGCCCGCCCGTCAGGCCCTTCCCGATCTCGACGATCCGGCCGTCCTCTACCCGCACATCGGCCTCGTAGGACAGGTCGGCCGTTACCACCGTCCCGCCTCGTATCACCAACGTTCCCATGACCCGCTCCCCGTCCTTCTGGCGTTCCGTTCCATCCTCGCCTCCCGCCGTCAGCGGCGGACCTCCGCCACCTCGAGCACCGCGTGCAGCAGCACATCGGTCCCCGCCCGTGCCCAGTCGGGGGTGATCTCCTCGGCCTCGTTGTGGCTCAGGCCGTCCTTGCAGGGGCACATGATCATCACCGTGGGCGCCACGCGGCTGATCCAGCAGGCATCGTGGCCCGCGCCCGAGACGATGTCCATGTGGCTGTAGCCCAGCCGTTCTGCCGCCCCGCGCACCACGCCGACCAGCCCGGGATCAAAGGTGACGGGGTCGAAATGGCCCACCGCCTCGATCTCGCAGCCCAGACCCAGTTCGCGTGCGACGGCATGGGCGGCGCGTTCAACCTCGGCCCGCATCGCGTCGAGCTTGGCCTGGTCGGGGCTGCGGATATCGACCGTGAACACGACACGGCCCGGGATCACGTTGCGCGAGTTGGGATACACGTCCACATGCCCGATCGCGCCGACCGCATCGGGCTGGTGGCTCATGGCGATCTGATGCACCCGTTCGGTGACCCGCGCCATCCCCAGGCCTGCATTGACCCGCATGTGCATCGGAGTCGATCCGGTATGTGCGTCGCGTCCCGTCAGCGTGACCTGCAACCACCACAGGCCCTGGCCGTGGGTGACGACCCCGATATCCCTGCCCTCCGCCTCGAGGATCGGACCCTGCTCGATATGCAGCTCGAACATGGCATGCATCCTGCGCGCGCCCACCTTCTCGTCGCCCTTCCAGCCGATCCGGGCGAGCTCGTCGCCGAAGCGTAGCCCCTTCGCATCCTGCCGGTCATAGGCCCAGTCGCGGTCGTGGATCCCGGCGAATACGCCCGAAGCCAGCATGGCCGGGGCAAAGCGGGTGCCTTCCTCGTTGGTCCAGTTGGTCACCACGATCGGCCGGCGGGTGCGGATGCCGAGGTCGTTCAGGGTCCGTACCACCTCGAGTCCGGCAAGGACGCCCAGCACCCCGTCGTACTTGCCGCCCGTCGGCTGGGTGTCGAGATGGCTTCCGATGTAGACGGGCAGGGCGTCGGCGTCCTCGCCGGGCCGTGTGGCGAACATCGTGCCCATCTCGTCAACCGCCATGGACATGCCCGCCGCCTCGCACCAGCCGGCGAACAGCGCGCGGCCTTCGGCATCGGCGTCGGTCAGGGTCTGGCGGTTGTTGCCGCCGGCGACGCCGGGGCCGACCTTCGCCATCTCCATCAGGCTGTCCCAGAGACGCGCACCGTCGATGCGCAGGTTTTCGCCCGCCCGTTCCGGCATGTCCTCGGTCTCCCTGCAGGAAGGGGTCTTGCCGCCCCTTGACGCGAATCCGTTCCTGACCGCATGGTCAAAACCGAAAGCATCACAACCCATCGGTCCGGTCAACGGGCATCTGCCGCGATGCCGCCATCTGCTGCGGTGGCGCCTTGCGGCCCGGTGGCGGCAGCGGCATGGTGCGCCGGGATCCAGGGGGCGGGACAATGATCGCTGTCGAGGGGTTTGCGGGCGCGCGGGTCGGTGTGCTGGGTCTGGGCCGTTCGGGGCTGGCCGCGGCACGTGCACTTGCGGCCGGGGGTGCCGTTCCGGTCTGCTGGGACGACAGCGCCGAGGCGCGGGCACGGGCCGAGGCCGAGGGACATGCGCCCGAGGATCTGTCACGCGACAAGGTGCTCGTCGGGCTTGCCGCGCTGGTGGTCAGCCCCGGAATCCCGCATCTCTATCCCGCGCCGCATCCCGTGATCGCGCGGGCGCTGGAGCTGGGTCTGCCACTGGACAACGACATCGGGCTGTTCTTCCGCTCGCTCGGCCGCGCCGACTGGTCGCGCCTCGGCACCGTCCCGCGCGTCGTCGCGGTGACGGGATCGAACGGGAAGTCCACCACCACGGCGCTGATCCACCATATCCTGACCGGGGCCGGACGACCGTCGCAGATGGCCGGCAACATCGGCCGCGGCGTGCTGGACATCGACCCGCCCGGCGAGGGCGGGGTGGTGGTTCTGGAACTGTCGTCCTACCAGACCGAGCTTGCGCGCGCTCTGACCCCGGATGTGGCGGTGTTCACAAACCTTTCGCCCGACCATCTGGACCGGCACGCCGGCCGCGGCGGGTATTTCGCGGCCAAGGCGCGGCTGTTCACCCTGGGCGGACCCGACCGCGCGGTGATCGGCGTGGATCAGGCCGAGGGGCGGTTCCTGGCCAATGTCCTGTCCGAAGGGGTCGCGGACGACCGGGTGATCCGCATCTCCTCGGGGCAGAAGCTGGACCGGTTCTCGTGGTCGGTGTTCGCGCGCAAGGGATTCCTGACCGAATGGCGGCGGGGGCGGCAGATGGCCGCGGTGGACCTGCGCGCAGCCCCCGGACTGCCCGGCGCGCACAACCACCAGAACGCCGCCGCCGCCTGGGCGGCTTGCCGGTCACTGGGACTATCCCCGCGCGAGATCGAGGCGGCGCTGGGCGATTTCACCGGCCTGCCGCACCGCAGCCAGCTTCTGGCAGAGATCGGTGGCGTCCGGTTCGTCAACGACAGCAAGGCCACGAATGCGGACAGCGCCGCCCATGCCCTTGCCGCCTTTCCCCGCATCCGCTGGATCGCGGGCGGTCTGGGCAAGGACGGCGGGATCGCCGGCCTGGCGCCGCAGCTTTCCAATGTCGTCAAGGCCTATCTGATCGGCCATTCGGCGAGGGACTTCGCCCTGCAACTCGGCGCCACCCCGCACGAGATCGCCGAGACGCTGGAGCGCGCCGTGGCCCGGGCCGCGGCCGAGGCGCAACCGGGCGAGGTGGTTCTGCTCGCGCCCGCCGCGGCGAGTTTCGACCAGTATCCGAACTTCGAGAAACGCGGCGAACATTTCGCGGCCCTCGTCGCTGCCCTGGCGCGCGCGACCGGGTGACCGCGGCACCGGCATGCCTCTGCCGGCGGCAGCATAACGCGCTTCCAAACCCATCCTCGATTGGCTAGACTCGCCCTCAGACCCGGAGAACGGGCGCAGGGCAGCACAGGCGGACAGTATGACGGAAATGGTGCACGGCACCGTCCCGGTCCGGGGCGAGGATGCGATCATACCGCGCTGGTGGCGATCGGTGGACCGCTGGTCGATGGGCGCGGTGGTGGTGCTGTTCGGGATCGGCCTGCTGCTGGCGCTGGCGGCCTCGGTTCCGCTGGCCCAGCGCAACGGCCTTTCGTCGTTCCATTACGTCGAACGGCAGATCTTCTTCGGCAGCATGGGGCTCTTGTCCATGGTGGTCGTCTCGATGATGTCGCCACGCACCATCCGGCGACTGTTTACCCTGGCCTTTCTGGGCGCTTTCGTGGCGCTGGCCCTGCTGCCTGTCTTCGGGACCGATTTCGGAAAGGGCGCCGTGCGCTGGTATTCGCTGGGCTTCGCGTCGGTTCAGCCGTCGGAGTTCCTGAAACCCTGTTTCGTGGTGATCGCCGCCTGGCTGATCGCCGCCGGGCAGGAGATCAACGGGCCGCCGGGAAAGGCGATCTCGTTCACCCTTGCTGCGGTCGTCGCCCTGCTGCTGGCCTTTCAGCCCGATTTCGGCCAGGCCGCCCTCATCCTGTTCGGCTGGGCCGTGGTCTACTTCGTCGGCGGTGCCTCGATGGTGCTGCTGGTGGGGATCGGCGGTCTGGCCGCGGCGGGCGGGTTCCTGGCCTATACGGGCTCGGAACATTTCGCCCGGCGCATCGACGGCTTCCTTGCCCCCGAAGTCGATCCGCGCACACAGCTCGGCTATGCCACGAACGCGATCCAGCAGGGCGGATTCTTCGGCACCGGGGTGGGCGAGGGCCAGGTCAAATGGCAACTGCCCGACGCGCATACCGACTTCATCATCGCCGTGGCGGCCGAGGAATACGGTCTGGTCCTCGTGCTTGCCATCATCGCGCTTTACGCGACGATCGTGATCCGGTCGCTCAACCGGCTGATGCGCGAACGCGATCCCTTCGCCCGGCTGGCGGGAACCGGACTTGCCTGCATCTTCGGCGTGCAGGCGATGATCAACATGGGGGTCGCGGTCCGGCTGCTGCCGGCAAAGGGCATGACGCTGCCGTTCGTCAGCTACGGCGGATCGTCGGTCATCGCCGCCGGCCTGACGGTCGGGGCGCTGCTGGCACTGACCCGGGCGCGGCCGCAGGGCGGGATCGGCGACATCCTGCTGCGGCGCGGACGCTAGCGGGATGGCGCCGCTCTGCCTGATCGCGGCGGGCGGGACCGGGGGGCACATGTTCCCGGCCCAGGCGCTGGCCGAGGCACTTCTGTCGCGCGGCTGGCGGGTGGTGCTTTCGACCGATGCGCGGGGCGCGCGCTATGCGGGCGGCTTTCCCGCCGAGGTGCAGGTGCGCCGCGTTGCGGCTGCGACCCCGGCCCGCGGCGGGATCGGGGCAAGGCTGGCCGCACCCTTCCGCATCGCGGGCGGCGCAGCGGCCGCCCTGGCGGCGATGCTCCGCGACCGGCCGGCGGTCGTGGTGGGGTTCGGCGGTTATCCGACCGTCCCTGCGCTGACCGCCGCGACCATCCTGCGCCTGCCGCGGATGATCCACGAACAGAACGGTGTGCCGGGCAAGGTCAATGCGGCCTTCGCCCGGAGGGTCGATGCGGTTGCCTGCGGGATCTGGCCCTGCGCGCTGCCGGCCGGGGTGGCGGGCCACGACACCGGCAACCCGGTCCGCCGCGCCGTCGCGGAACGGGCCGGTGCCGCCTACATCCCGCCCGGCGACTATCCCATGAGCCTGTTCGTCATCGGCGGCAGCCAGGGTGCGCGGATCCTCTCCGATGTGGTTCCGGCAGCCGTCGCGGCCTTGCCTGAAACGCTGTTGCGTCACCTGCGCGTCGCGCATCAGGCGCGGCCCGAGGACCTTGAACGCGTCGCGGCCGCCTACGAGGCCGCCGGGATAAGGGCCGAGGTCGAATCGTTCTTCGACGACGTGCCGCGCCGGCTGTCCGAGGCGCAGCTGGTGATCGCCCGTGCCGGCGCCTCGACCGTGGCCGAGATCGCGGCGGTCGGCCGCCCCTCGATCCTGATCCCCTATGCGGCAGCCGCCGGCGATCATCAGACCGCCAATGCCCGCGTGCTGACCGAGGCCGAGGCGGCCATCCGTGTCCCCGAAGCTGCCCTTGCGCCGGACGCCCTGGCAGGGCACATCGTTGCGGTGCTGACGAATCCCGACGCGGCGCATCGCATGGCGGCCAACGCCCTTTCGGCAAGCCGCCCCGACGCGACCGAACGACTGGTGTCGCTGGTCGAACAACTGGCAAGAAAGACCCCGCAATGAGCCCCGCGACCAAACTGCCCCACGAGCTTGGCCCGATCCACTTCGTCGGCATCGGCGGGATCGGGATGTCGGGCATCGCCGAAGTGCTTCTGACGCTTGGCTATTCCGTGCAGGGGTCCGACCTGAAGGCTTCGAAGATCACCGCGCGGCTGGAACGTCTGGGCGCCCGCATCTTCGAGGGGCAGCGCGCCGAGAATCTGGGCGAGGCCGCGGTTGTCGTCGTCTCCTCGGCCATCAAGCGCGGCAACCCGGAGCTGGAAGAAGCGCGTCGGCGCAAGCTGCCGGTGGTGCGACGGGCCGAGATGCTCGCCGAACTGATGCGGCTCAAATCGAACATCGCGGTCGCCGGAACCCACGGAAAGACGACGACAACCACACTGGTTGCAACATTGCTCGACCGTGGCGGGTTTGACCCGACGGTGATCAATGGCGGGGTGATCCACGCCTATGGCTCGAACGCCCGGGCCGGTGCCGGCGAATGGATGGTGGTCGAGGCGGACGAGAGCGACGGCAGCTTCAACCGGCTGCCCGCGACCATCGCCATCGTCACCAATATCGACCCCGAGCATATGGAGCACTGGGGCACCTTCGAGAACCTCCGCCAGGGATTCCACGACTTCGTCTCGAACATCCCGTTCTACGGGCTGGCCGTCTGCTGCACCGATCACCCTGAGGTGCAGGCGCTGGTCGGGCGCATCACCGACCGGCGGGTGCTGACTTTCGGCTTCAACGCGCAGGCCGATGTCCGCGCGATCAACCTGCGCTACGAAGGCGGGGTCGCGCATTTCGACATCGCGCTGCAGGCAGAGGGCGCGGTGATCGAAGGCTGCACCCTGCCGATGCCGGGCGATCACAACGTCTCGAACGCGTTGGCGGCCGTTGCCGTGGCGCGCGACCTCGGCGTGTCGGCTGAGGATATTCGCGCCGCGCTGGCCGGATTCGCGGGCGTCAACCGGCGCTTCACCAAGGTCGGCGAGGTTCTGGGCGGCGTTTCGGTGATCGACGATTACGGCCATCACCCGGTCGAGATCGCGGCCGTGCTGCGCGCCGCCCGCCAGGCGGTCGCGCAAACCCCCGGTGCGCGGGTCATCGCCGTCCATCAGCCGCATCGCTACAGCCGCCTGTCGAGCCTGTTCGAGGAGTTCTGCGCCTGCTTCAACGAGGCGGATGTCGTTGCCATCGCCGAAGTCTATTCGGCGGGCGAAGACCCCATCCCGGGCGCCAGCCGCGACGATCTGGTTGCCGGGCTGATCGCCCATGGCCATCGCCATGCGCGGGCCTTGCTGGACGAGGCCGATCTGGAAAGACTGCTGCGCGAGCAGGCGCGTCCGGGTGATATCGTGGTCTGCCTCGGTGCCGGCACGATCTCGGCCTGGGCGAATGCGCTGCCCGCGCGGCTGTCAAGGGCCGCCGCCTGATCCCTCAGCGCGCCCGAAGGACGGGCGAACGGTGCGGAAACGCGAAAGGGCCGCCCGAGAGGGGCGGCCCCGCATCGGCCGGCGGGCACGGCCCCCGTCAGGCGTTCACGCTGTCCTTGAGCGACTTCGCCACCGCAATCCGCACCTGCTTGTCGGCGGGTTTGGTGACCATCTCGCCGGTCGCAGGGTTGCGCACCTGCCGCTCGGGCCGGGCGCGGCAGACGATCTTGCCGATACCCGGAAGGGTCACGGCGCCGCCGTTGGTCACTTCGCGCGTCACTACCGTGGCGACAGCGTCCAGCGCAGCCGAGGCGGTCTTCTTGTCGCCGCCCATGGCTTCGGCGACGGCGGCAACGAGCTGGGCCTTGGTCATCGGTTTGGTCATCGGATCGTTCCTGTTGCTTCACTTGTCCCTGCGCCCCGGGACCATTCTTCGGGCCGGGGCTGCCCCCCAAGGGCAGTCCTGTCGCTACACAGGGTTTCGACGATGAAATCAAGTGCGAAAGGCGGATCGGCTGCGATTTCCCCTGCGTAAGCGGAAGGTCACAGGAATGCCGTCTCGTCGAAGCTGCGCAACTTGCGGCTGTGGATGCGCTCCAGCGGCATTCCGCGCAGCCGTTCCATCGCCCGCATGCCGATCTCCAGATGCCTGCCGACCTGCGTACGGTAGAATTCCGACGCCATGCCGGGAAGCTTCAGCTCCCCGTGCAGGGGCTTGTCCGAGACGCACAGAAGCGTGCCGTAGGGCACGCGGAAACGGAAGCCGTTGGCGGCGATGGTGGCGCTTTCCATGTCCAGCGCGATGGCACGGCTCTGGCTCAGCCGCTGCACCGGCCCTGACTGGTCGCGCAGCTCCCAGTTGCGGTTGTCGATGGTGGCGACGGTTCCGGTGCGCATGATCCGCTTCAGCTCGAAACCCTCGAGCCCGGTGACTTCGGCCACCGCCTCCTGGAGCGCGATCTGGATCTCGGCCAGCGCCGGGATCGGAACCCAGACCGGCAGGTCGGCATCCAGAACGTGATCCTCGCGCAGATAGGCGTGGGCAAGGACGAAATCGCCAAGCTGCTGGGTGTTGCGCAGCCCGGCGCAGTGACCGACCATCAGCCAGGCATGCGGGCGAAGGACCGCGATATGGTCGGTCGCGGTCTTGGCGTTGGACGGGCCGACACCGATGTTGACCAGCGTGATGCCCTGCCCGTCGGCGCGTTTCAGGTGATAGGCCGGCATCTGCGGCATCTTCGCAAGGCCGGGCAGCGGGTCGTCGGGACCGGCGAGCACCTGGTTGCCCGGTCCGACAAAGGCAACGTATCCCGAGTCCCGGTCGGCCAGCGCCTGCCGGGCGCGAACTTCGAATTCGTCCACGTAGAACTGATAGTTGGTGAACAGGACGTGGTTCTGGAAATGCTCGGCGTCGGTTGCGGTGTAATGCGCCAGCCGTGCCAGCGAATAATCCACGCGCTGCGCCGTGAAGGCCGACAGCGGTCGCGATCCGTCAGGGTTCAGAGTCCGCGTGCCGTTCACGATGTCGTCGTTCGTCGTCGCGAGGTCCGGCACGTCGAAAACGTCCCGCAGCGCGAAATTCAGCACACCCTCGTGCGGAACCGTGATGTCCGGGGCCGACATGACCGCGAAATGCAGCGGGATGGGCGTGTCGGACCAGCCGATCTGCACCGGAACCCGATGGCTGCGCATCAGTAGTTCGATCTGCTGGATCAGGTAGTTGCGGAACAGGTCCGGTCGCGTGATCGTGGTGGAATAGATGCCCGGCTCGGCCACATGGCCGAAGGCCAGCCGGCTGTCGGGCCGGTCGAAGGTGGTCACCACCAGACGTATCTCGGGGTAGAAGGCCCGCACCCGCGCCGCCGGGCGCCCCTTTTCCAGCGCAGTCGCGAACCTTGCGAGCAGGAACCCGGTCGCCTCGGCGTAAAGCGCGCAAAGCCGGTCGACCGCCGCGGAGGGGTCCGTGAACATGGCCGGCCCGGAGGCGGGCGGTGACAGGATCGGCAGGCTCGGGTCGTTCACGCGCAGCGCTTTCCTTGGTCACACAAGGATGCACCGGTGCCCGACTGGCGGCAAGTGCCGCCCCGCGGGTCGGCGCTCCACCCTTGCGCGTGGCGTGCCCAGCGACGATACAGATGGCATGACCGGCACGCTTCTGAGCCTTGGCCACGGATATACCGCCGCCGCATTGGCCCGGAGGCTTCTGCCCGAAGGCTGGCGGGTCATCGGAACCCATCGTGCGCCGGAGACGGCGGCGACGCTGCGGGCCGAGGGCGTTGAGCCCCTTTCCTGGCCGCAGACCAGCCTTGCCCCGGTGCTGGGGCAGGCAAGCCACGTCCTCGTGTCCATACCGCCGGGCCCGGAGGGCGACCCCGTTCTGGCGCGCCACGCTGCCGATCTGGCGGCCGCGCGGCCGCTCTGGGTCGGCTACCTGTCCACCACGGGCGTCTACGGCGATCACGGCGGCGGCTGGGTGGACGAGACGACGCCGCCCGCACCTGCCACTGCGCGCGGCTGCGCCCGGGTGGCGGCCGAGGCGGAATGGCGCGCCACCGGCCTGCCCGTGCACATCTTCCGCCTGGCCGGCATCTACGGCCCCGGTCGAGGGCCGTTCGAGAAGCTGCGCAATGGGACGGCGCGTCGCATCGTCAAGCCGGGGCAGGTGTTCAGCCGGGCGCATGTC
>JBKBMT010000023.1:0-38107 GCA_046295655.1 Gemmobacter sp.
CATCGTGAGCACCCGCTCGACCCCGGCCACGGTCAGCAGGTTTGCGACAAGTTTCGCCGAGATGGGCGTGCGGGCCTTGGCGCGGCGGTCCTGTCGGGCATAGCCGAAATAGGGGATGACCGCCGTGATCCGCTGGGCCGACGACCGCCGCAGCGCGTCGGTGATGATCAGCAGCTCCATCAGATTGTCGTTGGCCGGGTTCGATGTCGGCTGGATCACGAACATGTCCTCGCCGCGCACATTGTCGAACACCTCGACAAAGATCTCCTGATCGTTGAACCGCTCGACCCGGGCATCGAGAAGCTTCACCGACATGCCGCGATGCATCGACATCCGCCGTGCGATCGCCTGCGCCAGCGACCGGTTTGCGTTGCCCGCGATCAGCTTGGGCTCGGTAAGCGCAGGCATATGGTCCTCTCCGCAGGTGGATTCGCGACGTTGACACCGCTTATCACCCGTCTAGGGTCTTGCAAACCATGGCCCGCAGAGGAAGCCGCCGATGCCCCATATCGACTATTTCTTCACCGTCCTGTCGCCCTGGGCCTATCTCGCGGGGCAGCGGCTGGAAGCGATCGCCGAACGTCACGGTGCGACCATCGCCTACAAGCCGGTGGATATCGGCCAGCTCTTTTCGCGCACCGGTGGCACCCTGCCGAAGGACCGTCATCCAAGCCGGATGGAGTATCGCGCGCAGGAACTTCCGCGGTGGGCAAGCCATCTTGGCATGCCGCTGAACCTGCGTCCTGCGCACTGGCCGACAAACGGCGCGCCGGCGTCCTATGCGATCATCGCGGCCCAGCGCGCGGGCACCGGCGATATCGGCGGGCTGGTGCACGCCACGATGCGTGCGGTCTGGGCCGAGGAAAGGGATATTGCCGAGGACGCGGTGATCCGGCACCTGCTGTCGGCCCACGGGTTCGATCCCGCGCTGGCGGACAGCGGCCTTCTCGCCGGGGCCGAGACCTATGCCTCGAACACCGAGGAGGCGATCGCCCGCGGCGCCTTCGGATCGCCATTCTACATCACCGATGACGGGGGCAAGTTCTGGGGTCAGGACCGGCTGGATTTCCTGGACCGGCACCTTTCCCGCCAGGGCTGATGCCGGACGCGATCCTTGCGGGCCATCCGGTCCACTGGCGAACCATCGGGCACGGGCCGCGCCCGGTTCTGGCCTTGCACTGTTCGCTGGCGCACGGGGGGGCGTGGGGGCCGCTCGGAACCGCGCTCGCCGATGCCGTCACGCTGACCGCGCCCGACCTGCCGGCGCATGGCCGCAGCGGCGACTGGGATCGCAGGACCCCGATGCACCGGCTGGCGACCGACGTTGCCGGCGCAATGGCGCAGCAGGTCTGCGGCGGCGCGCCGGTGGACGTGATCGGCCATTCCTTCGGTGGAACCGTTGCCCTTCGTCTTGCCCTCGAACGACCGGAACTGGTGCGCAGCCTGGTCCTTGTCGAGCCGGTGTTCTTTGCCGCCGCCCGCCTTGCCGGGTCCGCGGCATTCACGGAATTCGCCGCCCTCCAGGCGCCCTTCTCGCAGGCCCTGGCCGAAGGCGATACCGACGGTGCCGCGCGCTGGTTCCACCGGATGTGGGGGATGGGCGAGGAACTGGAAGTGCTGCCCGAGCCGCAGCGCCGCTACATTATCGATCGGATCCACGTCATTCCGTCCGTCAACGATGTGCTGTTCGACGACCGGCCCGGGCTGCTGACCCCGGGGCGGCTGGAAGGCCTGCCGATCCCGGTCCTGCTGATCGAGGGGCAGCAGTCGCCTCCGGTCATTGCCGCGATCATGGCCGCTCTCCACACGCGGCTGCCGCAGTCCCGGCGCCTTGCTGTGCCCGGTGCGACCCATATGGTGCCGATCACCCACGCCGAGGTCATCGCCCCGGCCGTGCGCGCCCACCTCGGGCTTCAGTAAAGATCCCAGACCTCGGGATCGGGAAGCGGACCGAAGGCGATCCAGTCGGCGCGGATCCGTGCCACGCGGCTGTCGCCCCAGGTGCGGAAGACCAGATCGAAGCCCGCCTCCGTCACCCGCTCGGCCCGGATATCGGCCCGCAGGTTGGTCTCGCGATCCATGTCCCACATCGAGATCCCGACCATCACGGCGGGCGGCAAGGCGAAGGGGCTGTCGAATACGATCGGGTGCCGGCATTCGCGCGGACCCGACCCGGTCCACATCGGACCGCCGTTGACATAGTCAGAGAACAGCTGCTGGCTGCCTTGCGCAATTCCGACCGGATGAGCGTCGATGCGTTTCATCATGACTTCCTGCCTCGCCGGAGACTGGCACCGTTTCCGGGCAAGACTGGGGCGCAATCGGACCACGGGCACGGCACCCGCTAGCCGGCACCGTTCGAGAACCGCGTATCGGGCAGGTCAGGCAATAGCGCAAGGATGCGCCGCAGATGTCGGCGGACGCTTGCCTCGGCTCGGTTTGCGCCACCCGAAAGGACCGCCTGGACCAGCCGCCGATGCTCGGCAACGCCGTCCTGTGCAGGCAAGGAAAGCTGCGCGCGCAGGAGCGGGACATGAATCGCCGGAAGCAATCGCTCGATCTCGCGGTTGCCCGACAGCCGGGCCAGTTCGGCATAGTAGCGGGCCCGTCTGGCAGGGTCGTCCGGCGCAGCGAGGAAGGCTTCGGCTGCCTGGGAAAAGTGCGCGGTTGGCGCCCCTCGGGCCGTCCGCTCTGCCGCGCACCGGGCGGCAAGCCCCAGCATCACCTCGGCCACCCGCAGCACATCCGCCGCCTCCGCCCGCGACAGCATCCGGATTCGTGCGCCGCGATGCGGGTCGAGCCGAACAAGCCCCTCGGCCGCAAGCCGGCCCAGCGCCTCGCGCACCGTGCTGCGCGAGACCGCATAGCGGCGCATCAGGTCGGGTTCCGCCAGCCGCTGCCCTGGCACATAGCGCCCCTCGGTCAGCCCGCGGCGGATGTCCCGGACGATGAGATCGGGACCCGTGCTGGGCACGACGGCGTTCACCGCAGGTTCCGTGTCATGTCCCAGGCAATTTCGGCCAGCGGGCCGGCCTTGGCACCGATTTCGGCGGCCGAGGGATCGGCCGCGGTGCCGTCCAGCGCCCGCCGCGCGATCCCCTGGATGATCGCGGCGATGCGGAAGAGGCTGAGCACGATGTAGAATTCGAACCGGTCCGGTCGTTCGCGCCCTGTGCGCTCGCACCAGCGGGCGACGTAGGCTTCCTCGGTCGGGATCCCCAGCGCCGCGACATCGACACCGCCCAGCCCGCGGAACAGCCCCGGAGGCACCCGCCAAGCCATGACATTGTAGGCGAAATCGGCGTAGGGGCAGCCGAGCGTCGACAGTTCCCAGTCCAGGACCGCGACGACCTTGGGCTCGATCGGGTGAAAGATGAGATTGTCCAGCCGGAAATCGCCGTGTGCGATGCGGATTTCCTCCTCGCCGTCGGGTGCGTTCCGAGGCAGCCAGTCGATCAGCGCTTCCATCGCCGGGATCGAGACGGTCTCCGACGCACGGTACTGCCGGGTCCAGCGCGCGATCTGCCGCTCCACGTAACCACCATGCCGCCCGTAGTCCGAAAGTCCGGCCGCGAGCGGATCGACGGAGTGGAGCGCCGCAATGGCCGCGTTCATCGAGTCGAAAATCGCGGCGCGCTCCGAAGCCGGCAGGCCCGGCAATTGCGGATCGAAGAAGACCCTGCCCGGGACATGCTCCATCACGAAGAACATGCTGCCCATCACCGCCTCGTCACGACAGAGCGCCAGAACCTCGGGGACCGGGACGGCGCTGCCGCGAAGGGCGCCCATCACGCGGTATTCCCGATCCACCGCATGGGCAGAAGGCAGCGTGTTGCCGACCGGTTTCTGCCTCAGAACGAAGCTGCGGTCCCTCGTCTCGACCCGCCATGTGGGGTTGGATTGCCCGCCGGTGAACCGGTGCAGCTGCAGAGGGCCAGAAAAGCCCTCCACGTTCCGCTCCATCCATGCCGACAATCGCCTTTCGCGCTGATCCATCCCGTCCTCCCTTCCCGGGCAGGATGCGACTGCACAGCGATAACGTCAAGCCGGATCGTCAGACGATCTTGCCAGACGTTCATCCCTGGACTACGCTTTGTCGAACCTGGGAGAGTCTGCCATGTATCTTGATCCCTCGCCGCGTGTCCGCGCCTTGCAGGACCGGCTGACCGCCTTCATGCAGGAACATGTCTATCCGAACGAGAACCGGTACTTCCGCGAGGCCGAGGAGCTTGGCCCCTGGGCCGTCTACCCGGTGATCGAGGAGCTGAAGCCACTCGCCCGGGCTGCCGGCCTGTGGAACCTGTTTCTGCCCGAATCGGACCGGGGCGCGGGACTGACCAATCTGGAATATGCCGGGCTGTGCGAGATCATGGGGCGGTCCCTGCTGGCGCCGGAGGTGTTCAACTGCAACGCGCCCGACACCGGCAACATGGAGGTGATCGAACGCTACGGCACCGAGGACCAGAAGCGGCAGTGGCTCGAGCCGCTGCTCGACGGCAGGATCAGGTCGTGCTTTGCCATGACCGAGCCTGACGTCGCCTCGTCCGACGCGACGAACATCCAGGCCGAGATCCGCCGCGATGGCGACCATTACGTGATCAACGGGCACAAGTGGTACACGACCGGCGCGACCAACCCGAACTGCAAGATCTGCATCTTCATGGGCAAGTCCGACCCAGCCAACCCCGACCGGTACCGGCAGCAGTCGATGATCCTCGTGCCGATGGATGCGCCGGGGGTCGAGGTCGTCCGCTCGCTGCCGGTATTCGGCTACTACGGCGTGCCGGACCGGGCGTCCGAGGTCGTATTCCGCAACGTCCGCGTGCCGCTCGGGAACATGCTGCTGGGCGAGGGCCGCGGGTTCGAGATCGCACAGGGTCGCCTCGGACCAGGCCGGATCCATCACTGCATGCGCTCGATCGGGATGGCCGAGCGGATGCTGGAGGCGATGTGCGACCGGGCCTTGCAGCGTGTTGCCTTCGGCAAGCCCGTGGCCGAACAGTCCGTGACCCGCGAGCGGATCGCCAACGCCCGGATCATGATCGACCAGTGCCGGTTGCTGACGCTCCATGCCGCGCACAAGATGGATACGGTCGGGAACAAGGAGGCGCGGGCCGAGATCGCAATGATCAAGGTGGCGGTGCCCAACATGCTGTGCCAGGTCAGCGACTGGGCAATCCAGGTCTTCGGCGGCGGGGGCACCGGCAACGATTTCGGCACCGCGATCGCCTATTCCATTGCCCGGGTGCTGCGGCTTGCCGACGGACCGGACGAGGTGCACCGCGACCAGTTGGCGCGGATGGAACTGCGCAAGCGGCATGGCGTCAATCATCCCGGCTGGCCCGCCCAGGTGAGCGCCCGGGCACTGCGGCCCCTGGCATGATGCTCTCGGGACGGGTCGCGGTCGTCACCGGTGCCGGGTCGGGCATCGGCCGTGCCTCGGCCCTGCGCCTTTCCGAAGCAGGCGCGGCCCTGGTCGTCGTGGATCGCGCCCGAACGGTTGCGGACACCGCAAAGTCGATCCGCGATGCGGGTGGACGGGCCGAGGCGCTGGAGATCGACTGTGCCACCGAGGACGGCGCCGCGCTTATGGTCAGGACAGCCGTCGATGCGTTCGGCCGCATCGATATCGTGCACGCGAATGCCGGCATCTCCGGGCCGCTGGCGCCCAGTCTCGACCAGGGCGCGGATGAATTTGCCGAGATCCTGCGGATCAACCTGATCGGGCCCTGGGTCCTGATCCGGGCGGCCGTGCCGCAGATGCGACCGGGGTCCGCAATCGTCTGCACGGCGTCCGTCGCGGGTCTGCGCGCCGGCGCGGGCGGCATTGCCTATTCGGCGTCGAAGGCCGGGATCATCAGTCTGGTCCAGACGGCCGCCTGCCTTCTGGCAGGGCGCGGCATCCGGATCAACGCCGTGGCGCCCGGCCTGATCGAGACGGGGATGACTGCCGCCGTCTTTGCCGATGCGCGCGCCCGCGGACGCGAAGGGCGGATCGGTCAGCTCAACCCGCAACGTCGCGGCGGTGCGGCAAGCGAGGTTGCGGAGACGGTGCTGTTTCTGGCCTCCGACGCGGCAAGCTATGTCAACGGCCAGGTGCTCCCGGTCGACGGCGGGCTGTCGGCGAGCCTGCCCTTCGCCCCGCGACCGCCCGGAGGCCCGGCGTCATAGACCGAGCCGGCGGTTGCGCCGGATCACCGCAAGGATCGCGACAAGCGCCATGACCGAGGTCGAGAACATCAGCAGTGCAAGCGGCAACGCCGTGCTGCCGAGCGCCAGAAGCGGCCCCGCAAGCGCCGAAACCGCCGCGCCGCCACCGATCACCAGCGCCCCGCCCAGCCCGGCAGCGGACCCGGCGAGATCGGGGCGAACCGACATCATCCCGGCGTTGGCGCTGGGCAGAGACAGCCCGTTTCCGACCCCGATCAGCGTAACGACGGCAAAGAACGCCGCCGGTTCGGCCGGAAAAAGCATCGCACCCGCAATCAGCAGGCCGGTCGCACCGGTCAGGATCAGCGTCCCGCTCAGCACCATCGGCACGACACCGAAGCGCACCGCGAACCGGCCAGACAGATAGTTGCCGAGCAGATATCCGATCGCCGGCGCCGCGAACCAACCGCCCAGTTCCGCCGGCGACAGGCCGAACACCCGCGCGCCCACCAGCGGCGCACCGCCCAGGAAGGAGAAGAAGGCCGCAGACCCGGCCGCCGCGCAAACCGCATATCCCCAGAATCGCCGCGAGGCCAGCAGATCGGGGTACGAGCGGATCTGCGCGCGGAACGAGACATGAGCGCGGACCGCCGTTTCGCCCTGATCGGCCCAGACCAGCGCCAGCACTGCGGCTCCGGCAACGAACATCAGGACGAAGTTCGCCTGCCAGCCGAAGCTCTCGTCCAGAACGCCGCCGATCAGCGGGGCGACCATCGGCACCAGCGACATGCCCATCGTGACGTAACCGATCATCGAGGCCGCCTGCGCTTCGGGCACCATGTCGCGCACGATCGCCCGTCCCAGAACCATGCCCGCGACGATCGCCGCCTGCGCCATCCGGCAGATGAGGAACATCTCGACCGTCGGTGCGATCGTGGCCCCCAGCGTGGCGACCAGAAACACCCCGCCTGCCGCCAGCATCACACGTCGCCGCCCGAACCGGTCGGACAGCGGCCCGATCACAAGCTGAAGGATCGCACTCAGCGCCAGGTAGGCCGAAAGGGAAAGCTGGATCACCGCATAGGGCGCGTCGAACCATACCGCCATTGCCGGAAGGGACGGCAGGAACACGTTCATCGAGAGCGCTGACACGCCCGCCATGAGCACCAGCGTCGCAATATGGGGCGGCGAGGTTCGATCCAGGAACCGGACCGGCGGCGGTGCGGGAACATGCGACATCCCCGCCCCTTACGCGTGCGCGCGTTTGCTGTCCATTGCCGGGGCGCACAGGACGCTGTGCATCCCTGCCTGCCCTTCAGCGCTGGGACACCGGCCAGTGGGGATGGATCCAGGGCTCGAGATCCGCGGCAGGTAGCGGCGGGCGGCCGAGGATCAGGTCGGCAGCCTTTTCGCCAACCATGATCGACGGTGCGTTGAGGTTGCCGTTGGTGATCCGCGGGAAGATCGAACTGTCGGCCACCCGCAACCGGTCCACGCCGATCACGCGACATTCGGGGTCCACTACCGCCTCGGGATCGTCGCGCCGGCCCATCCGCGCCGTGCCGCAGGGGTGATAGGCGCTTTCCACATGCTCGCGCACGAAGGCATCCAGCGCGGCGTCGTCCTGCGCCTCGGGGCCGGGCTGGATTTCCCGCCTCAGGAATGGTGCAAGCGCCGGCTGGTCTAGGACTTCCCGCGCGAGGCGGATCGAGGCCCGGAACTCGGCCCAGTCGTCCGGGTGGGACATGTAATTGAACCGGATCTCAGGCGGTGCCGCCGGATCGGGGCCGCGCAGGCGCACCGTGCCGCGGGACTTCGAGCGCATCGGCCCGACATGCACCTGAAACCCATGCCCCTCGGCGACCGCCCGTCCGTCGTAGCGCACCGCGAGGGGCAGGAAATGGAACTGGATGTCGGGATAGTCGATGCCTGCGGCCGAGCGGATGAACCCGCCCGCCTCGAACTGGTTCGACGCGCCCGGGCCGCGCCGGGCCAGCAGCCATTGCAACCCCACCCACGCCTTGCCGGGAAGGTTCCAGTAGCGATAGAGCGTGACCGGCTGGCGCGCGGAATACTGAAGATAGACCTCGAGATGGTCCTGCAGGTTGCCCCCCACCCCCGGCCGGTCGGCGATCACCGGGATGCCGTGTGCGGTCAGGTGCCCCGCCGGTCCGATGCCTGACAGCATCAGAAGTTTCGGGGTGTTGATGGCCGAGGCGGCGACGATTACCTCGGCCCGCGCGGCGACGACCCGGGCGCCGTCGATCTCGACCCCCGTCGCCCGTCCGTCCGCAAGAACGAGCCGCCGTGCAGTCGCCCGGATAAGCCTCACCCGGCCCGTGGCAAGGGCGGGTCGAAGATAGGCCCGCGCTGCCGACCAGCGCTCGCCGCGCCAGATCGACGCCTCGAGGGCGCCGAACCCTTCCTGCCTCCAGCCGTTCAGATCGGCGCTCTCGGCATAGCCGGCCTGCACCGCCGCCGCGACGAAAGCCCGGAACAGCGGATTGCGCCGGGCCCCGCGGGTGACATGCACCGGGCCATCATTGCCGCGCCAGACCGGATCGGCCCCGTCCTCGGCACCATGCCAGGTCTCGAGCCGCCGGAAGTAGGGCAGCACATCCGCGAACGACCATCCCGACGCCCCGGCCTCGGCCCAGTGGTCGTAATCGCGGGCATGACCGCGAACCCAGACCATCCCGTTTATCGAGGACGACCCGCCAATCACCCGCCCCCGCGGGCAGGCCAGCACCCGCCCGCCCAGATGCGGCTCGGGTTCGGTTCGGAAACCCCAGTCGTAGAGCTTCATGTTCATCGGATAGGAGAGCGCACCCGGCATCCGGATGAATGGCCCGATATCGCTGCCCCCGGCCTCGATCACCGCGACGCTGCGCCCGGCCTCGGCCAGCCGGAAGGCCAGTGCCGAACCGGCCGAACCGGAGCCGACGATCACGTAATCCGCTTCCATCCCACACGCTCCCGGGTGCCGAGCGCCCAGTACCCCGCCTTCCCCCGGGCGGGCGGGCTGCGGGGCACCCCCTAGTTCAGAACGGCGCCTCGACGCGCCCCATCCCCACGTGCACGGCCTTGATCCGCGTCCAGTTTTCGGCAGCGGCCCGACCGTTCTCGCGCCCGACCCCCGACAGGCGGACACCGCCGAACGGCATCTCGACCGGGGTAAGGTTGTAGCTGTTGATCCAGCAGGTGCCGGCCTGAAGCCGCGCGACCACCCGATGCGCCCGGGACAGATCGCGGGTGAATACGCCGGCGGCGAGTCCGTAGGGGCTCGCGTTGGCGCGCACGACCGCCTCGTCCTCGTCCGCGAAGGACAACACTGCCATCACCGGCCCGAATACCTCTTCGCGGGCGATCTCCATCCAGTCGGCAACGTCGGCAAAGACCGTGGGTTCGACGAGCCGCCCCTGCACGTCACCGCCGCAGACCAGCCGCGCGCCCTCGGCGCGTGCCCGCTGGATGAACCCCCGGACCTTCGCGGCCTGGGCATCGCTGACCAGCGGCCCGATCTGCGTTGCCTCGTCCATCGGATCGCCCGACCTGATCCGCGCTGCGCGCTGCGCAAGCCGTTCGAGGAAGGCATCGTGAAGTCCCTGCTGGACGAACACACGGGTTCCGTTCGAACAGACCTGACCGGCCGAATAGAAGTTGCCCAGCACTGCTGCGCCGACCGCATCGTCCAGATCGGCGTCGTCGAAGACGATCAGCGGCGACTTGCCGCCAAGCTCCATCGTCACCGCCCGGATCCCCTCCGCCGCTGCGGCATAGACCTTCCGGCCGGTAGCCACCGACCCGGTCAGCGAAACCTTGGCCACGCGACTGTCGCCCACCAGGGCCGCGCCGACCGAACCGGCGCCCTGCACAACGTTGAACAGACCCGGCGGCAGACCCGCCTCGGTCAGGATCGCACCAAGCTTCAACGCGCCCAGGGGTGTTACTTCGGAAGGCTTGAACACAAGCGCGTTGCCGAAGGCAAGCGCCGGCGCCGCCTTCCAGCAGGCGATCTGGCTGGGATAGTTCCACGCCCCAATCCCCACGCAGACCCCGTGCGGCTCGCGCAGCGTGTAGGCGAAATCGGACCCGAGGGGGATCGTCTCGCCGGTCAGAGTAGGGGCGAGCCCCGCGAAATACTCCAGCGCATCCGCGCCCGATGGCCAGTCGGCGACCCGCGTCTCGGAAATCGGCTTGCCGGTATCGAGGGTCTCCAGACGAGCCAGCTCCTCGGCCCGGTCGCGGATGATCGCGGCCGCGCGGAACAGGATCCGGCCACGCTCGACCGGGCGCAATCCCGCCCAATCCAGCTGTGCCCGGGCGGCCGACGCCATGGCCGTCTCGATCAGCGCGGGCGTCGCCTCATGCAGCCGTGCGATGACCGCGCCCGACCAGGGGTCCGTCACATCGAAGGCGCCGCCGGCCGGGTCAGCGGCCGGACCGCCGACGCTCCACTGACTTGCCGCAGGCGGCGCCCCCAACAAGGCCCGGCTCCCCCTGCCCGGAAATCCGCGATGGCGCGGGCGACCAATGCCGCGGCCGTGGCGCCGTCGGGCCTATCCCTGCCGAGGACTGCACGAAGATAGACCCCGTCGATCAGGGCCCCGGCCATCGCGGCAGCCTGTGGCGCCCGTGCGCCCACCAGCGGGCGCAGGCAGGCCACCAGATTCGAATTCAGGCGCCGCTGATAGACGTGCAGCAATCGCGCGGCCTCCGGAACCGTCTGAGCCAGCACCCAGAACGTGAGCCAGGCCGAGATCGCCTCGCGCCGGAAATGGGTGCCGCTGAACGAGGCGCGGAGAAGCGCGGACAGGCGGGCCTCCGGGTCGTCGAGCCCGCGCAGTGCTGCCCGAACCTCGATGCCGTAGAGCGTCAGCACGTGGCGCATCGCGGCAAGAAACAACGCTTCCTTGCCGCCGAAATAGTGATGCGCCAACGCCGAAGACATGCCCGCCCGCCGGGCGATCTGCCCGACGGTCACATCCAGCGTGCCGGCCTCTCCGATCTCGTCGATCGCGGCTTTGACCAGCGCGGCCTTTCGGATAGGCTCCATCCCCAGCTTCGGCATTGCGGCTGCTCCGACAAAAAGCTTGCATGCCGGCGTAACCGGATGTTGATTGACTCGTCAATCAAGAAACGCACAGGGAGACCGTTCATGATCCGCCGCCTGATCCTTGCCACCGCCCTTTCCACGCTTGCCGCGCCCGCCGTTGCGAACTGCGACCGTGTCACCTTCTCTGACGTGGGCTGGACCGACATCACCGCGACGACCGCCGTGGCAACGACGGTCCTTCAGGCGCTGGGCTACGACACCGAGGTCAAGATCCTGTCGGTCCCCGTGACCTACGCCTCGCTCGCCGCCGGCGACATCGACGTGTTCCTCGGCAACTGGATGCCCACGATGGAGGCCGACATCGCGCCCTACCGCGACGCCGGCACGGTCGATACCGTCCGGGTCAATCTTACCGGCGCGAAATACACCCTTGCGACCAACGCAGCCGGTGCTGCGCTCGGCATCGGCAACTTCGCGGACATCGCGACGCACGGGGCTGCGCTGGGCAACCGGATCTACGGCATCGAGCCCGGCAATGACGGCAACCGGCTGATCCTCGACATGATCGAGGCCAATGCATTCGAGCTGGGCGGGTTCGAACTTGCCGAAAGCTCGGAACAGGGAATGCTCGCCCAGGTGGAACGCGCCACCCGTCGCGGCGAGCCGATCGTGTTCCTCGGATGGGAGCCGCATCCGATGAACGCGAACTTCGAGCTGACCTATCTGGAAGGCGGGGACGACTGGTTCGGGCCCGATCTGGGGGGCGCCGAGGTGCTGACCAATACCCGCGCCGGCTATGTGGAAGCCTGCCCGAACGTCGGACGGTTCCTGCAGAACCTCGAGTTCACGCTGGAACTGGAGAACGAGATCATGGGCAAGATCCTGAACGAGGGCGCCGACCCCGAGGCAGCCGCGCGCGACTGGCTTGCCGCCAACCCCGGTGTCCTCGGGCCCTGGCTGGACGGCGTGACGGCCCGTGACGGCGGCGACGCCATGGCCGCTGTCACGGCCGCGCTTCGGTGACGCACAGGGCCGGGTCGGGCATCTGAGAAATGGATCCGCTCGACTGGATCACCGCAACCAAGATTCCGGTCGGACGCACTGCCAAGCAGGTGTTCGACTGGCTCCAGGCCAATGCGGCCGGTGCGTTCGATGCCTTGTCCGACGGGCTGGGGGCCCTGATCGCCGGCATCCTCTGGGTCTTGCAGACACCCCATCCGCTGATGGTGGTCGCAGCCTTTGTCGGGCTGACCTGGATTCTGCAGCGGTCGTGGAAGACCTGCCTGCTCGTGCTCGCGGGGTTCCTGTTGATCCTGAACCAGGGCTACTGGCGCGCGACCACCGAAAGCCTGACACTGGTGCTGTCGGCCTGTGTCGTGTGCATGGCGGTGGGGGTGCCGATCGGCATCGCCGCGGCCCATCGCCCGCGTCTGTATGCGGCGATGCGGCCCGTTCTGGACCTGATGCAGACCCTGCCCACCTTTGTCTATCTGATCCCGGCCATCGTGTTCTTCGGGATCGGAATGGTGCCGGGCCTGATCGCGACCGTGATCTTCGTCCTGCCGGCACCGATCCGCCTGACCCATCTGGGTATCTCGTCCACCCCGCAGCCGCTGCTCGAGGCCGCCACCGCATTCGGTGCAACACCCCGCCAGCGACTGTGGAAGGTGGAGCTTCCCTGGGCCGTGCCGCAGATCATGGCCGGGCTCAACCAGACCATCATGCTGTCGCTTTCGATGGTGGTGATCGCGGCGCTGGTCGGCGCCGCGGGTTTGGGGGTGCCCGTTGTCCGGGCGCTGAATTCGGTCAACACCGCACTGGGGTTCGAGGCGGGGCTCATCATCGTCGTCGTCGCGATCATCCTTGACCGCATGCTGCGGATCGGGGGACGTCGATGAAGCGCCGCACAGACCCGGCCGAGACTGCGGGCATTGCGGTGCGGTTCGACCGTGTGTCGATCGTTTTCGGCGACCGCCACGACCTTGCCCTGCCCCTGATGGACGCAGGCAGAGACCGCGCGGACATCCAGGCGCGGACCGGCCAGGTGCTTGGCGTGCACGACTGCTCGCTCGACGTGGCCGAGGGCGAGATCGTTGTCCTGATGGGTCTTTCCGGCAGCGGCAAGTCAACGCTCCTGCGTGCGGTGAACGGTCTCAACCCGGTCTGCCGAGGCTCGGTCCTCGTCTGCGACGGCAATGTTCTGGTCGATGTCAGCCACGCCGACGCGGCAACGCTGCGGCGCATCCGGCTGCGACGGGTGGCCATGGTTTTCCAGCAGTTCGGCCTGCTGCCATGGCGCACCGTGCGCGAGAATGTGGGCCTGGGGCTGGAGCTCGGCGGCATGTCGCGGGCCGAAAGGCGCGACCGCGTCGATGCGCAGCTGGAACTGGTCGGGCTGTCGAACTGGGCCGACCGGAAGGTGGGCGAACTTTCGGGCGGCATGCAGCAGCGCGTGGGACTGGCCCGTGCCTTCGCGACCGAAGCGCCGATCCTGCTGATGGACGAACCGTTCAGCGCGCTGGACCCGCTGATCCGCTCGAAGCTGCAGGACGAGTTGCTGGAACTTCAGTCGGCGCTGCGGCGCACCATCATCTTCGTCAGCCACGACCTCGACGAGGCGTTCAAGCTTGGCAACCGGATTGCCCTCATGGAAGGCGGACGACTGGTCCAGGTCGGCACGGCGCGCGAGATCATCGCGGCACCGGTCAGCGATTACGTTGCGGAATTCGTCGCGCACATGAACCCGCTGGGGGTGCTGACAGCACGCGACGTGATGCGCGCTGGCCGGGCGCCGGCGGGTGCAAGCCCGGTTCCTGCCGATCTGCCGGTGCGGGAGGTGATGGAACGTCTGCGCACCGGCACCGCCACGCTTGCCGTGATCGAGGCCGAGACCGCCATCGGCGTCATCGAACCGGTGGATGTGCTGGGCCGACTTCTGAACCCGCGCGGCTGAGGATCACGGCGCGATCCGCTTGACCAGATCCTTGAGCCTTACCGGCCGACCGCCCGCCGCTTCCCAGAGAAGCAGGCCCTGCCAGGCCGCAAACAGGGCTGCGGCCGCGTCCCGCGCCTTGCCGCCGGACCCGAGCCGCAGCGCAAGTTCCGCCTCGACCCGCGCCCGCCATGCTTCGGCTGCCGGTGCCTCGACCGGCAGGTTGCGGGCCAGCGGCGACAGCGCCTTCAGCAGCGCCGCCGCGCCCTTGGGGGACGCAGGCGCCTGGCCCGCCGCTTCGGTCAGCGCATCATCCAGCCGTTGCCACAGGCCGTTCTCCGCATCGCGGATCATGCCCGCCACGGTCTTGTGCCGCTGCGCCAGGGACGACGCCGCAAGCCCTGCACGCGCGGCCACCGCCCCGAATGTCACGGCCTTGTCGCCGCCCGCGCGGCGCAGGTCGAGAACCGCCTCGTGCACGATACTGTCGGGTACGGATCGGGGTCGCGGCATGAAGGCACTATAGCGCCCGGCGGCCGCACAGGAAGCCCCTAGCGCCGTGGCGGCCGGGCGCGGTACACCGGCAGACGCCAACCGAGCGCCAGACTGCCGGCGCGCAGCGCAAATGTCACGCCCGCGCACAGGACGAGCGCAGTCGCCTGCCCCAGACCGGCCTCGAGCGCCAGAAGTGCGGCGGCGGCTCCGGCGAAGGCGGCGGTCACGTAAAGCTCGCCCTTCTTCAAGACCAGCGGCACTTCGTTGCAGACCACGTCCCGCATCAGCCCGCCGAAGCATCCGGTCGCGACCCCCATGATCAGCACCACCGGCCAGCCATGCCCGAGGGTCAGGGCAACACCGGCACCGGCAGGCACCGCCACGGCGAGGGCGCAGGCATCCAGCCATTCGATCGCGCGCAGGCGGCTTTCCAGAAGGTGCGCGGTGAAGAACACCAGGATTGCGGCCGCGGCCGCCAGGCCGATGAACCCGGGGTTCGCGACCCAGAACACCATGTCCCGGTTCAGGATCACGTCGCGCAGGGTTCCGCCGCCGACCGCCGTCAACGACGCGACGAACACGAAGCCGACCAGATCAAGCTGCGCGCGGCTGGCGACAAGCGCGCCGGTCAGCGCAAAGACGAAAACCGATGCATGATCCAGAAAGACGACCAGCGTCACGTCCGGCGCTCCTTGAAGGGTGCCATGCCGGCCCGCGCCAAAGCGTCGGCACGTTCGTTCTCGGCATGGCCCGCATGTCCCTTGATCCAGCGCCAGTGGACGCGATGGCGCGCCTGCGCCGCCTCCAGCCGCTGCCACAGATCGACGTTCTTGACCGGCTTCATGTCGGCCGTCCGCCAGCCGCGGCGCTTCCAGCCGTCGATCCAGTCGGTGACGCCGTTCTTCACGTAGGCGCTGTCGGTGACGAGGGTGATCTCTGATGGGCGCTCAAGCGCCTCGAGCGCCGCGATGGCTGCGATCAGCTCCATCCGGTTGTTGGTCGTGTCGGCTTCGCCGCCCGAAAGTTCCCGTTCCCGCAGAACGGTCCCGTCGCCGTCGCGCGCTTGCAGCAGCACACCCCATCCGCCCGGCCCGGGGTTGCCCGAACAGGCGCCGTCGGTAAAGGCCAGAAGCTCGGGCATGGCGCACCTCCGCGCTGCGCCTAGCCCGCCGCAGCCCGCAGCGCAAGGGCAGGGTCAGATCGCGGCGAGCATGGCCTCGCCGCCCGACACTTCGCAGTTGCCGGGGGAGTCCTCGGGGTGGAACACCCGCACGACGCCGTCCTCGACATACATCGCATAGCGTTTCGACCGGCCGACCAGCCCGCGTGCGGGGGCGTCAAGGCCCATGCCTATCGACCGGGCGAACTCGCCCTGCGGGTCGGACAGCATCCCGATGCCGGCCGCGGTCGCGCCTGTCGCCTCGCCCCAGGCTTTCATCACGAAGGGATCGTTGCCGGCGATGCAGTAGATCGCGTCGATGCCCCGTGCATCGAACTGGGTCTTGGTGCGCACGAAGCTCGGGACATGTGCGGAATGGCAGGTGGGCGTGAAGGCGCCGGGGACGGCGAACAGGATGATCCGCCGACCTGCGGTCAGCTCCGACAGTTTCACCTCCTCCGGTCCCTGCGGTCCGCTGCGCAGCACCACGGCCTCGGGCAGCCTGTCACCCACCGAAATCGTCATCGTCCGTCCCCGTTTGTTGTCAATGCGGTGCCGCGGGATATAAGGCGGGGACCAAAAGGCGACCAGAGGGGACCGCATGGACCGGATCGTGATCGTCGGCGCTGGGCAGGCAGGGGCTTCGCTTGCGTCCAGACTTCGCGCCGAAGGATTCGCGGGCAGCCTCACGCTGATCGGCGCGGAGCCGGTCGCCCCCTATCAGCGGCCGCCGCTGAGCAAGGCCTACCTGCTGGGAGAGATGCCGCTGGACAGGCTTCTGCTGCGCGCGCCGGAGTTCTGGGCCGCGCAGCAGATCGATCTGCGGACGGGCATCGCCGTCCGGTCGGTCGATCGCCAAACCCGTCGCGTCCTGCTGTCCGACGGCTCGGCGCTGCCCTATGACGCCCTGGCGCTGACCACCGGGGCTCGCCCCCGACGCCTGCCCATGGCGATCGGCGGATCGCTGAGTGGCGTCCACGTGGTGCGCAGCCTGGCAGATGTCGATGCCATGGCGCCGGAGTTCCGGTCCGGCCGGCAGGTGGCGATCGTCGGCGGCGGCTATATCGGGCTGGAGGCCGCGGCGGTTGCAGCGCAGCGCGGACTTGCCGTGACGGTGATCGAGGCTGCGCCGCGGATCCTGGCACGGGTCGCCTGCGCCGAAACGGCGGACTGGTTCCGGAGCCTGCACCGGTCGCACGGCGTGATCGTTCGCGAAGGCGTGGCGCTGGAGCGGCTCGAAGGTGAAGGACACGTCACCGGGGCGAGGTTGGCGGACGGAACCCTTGTCGGGGCGGATTTCGTGATCGTCGGAATCGGCATCCTCCCCGATACGGAACTTGCCGCGGCCGCCGGCCTTGCCATCCACGACGGAATTGCGACCGACGCATTCGGTCGCACCGACGATCCCGCGATCTGGGCGGCGGGGGATTGCGCCAGCTTTCCCCTTCAGCGCGGGCGGCTCCGGCTGGAAAGCGTCCCGAACGCCATCGACATGGCCGACTGCGTGGCGCGGAACATGCTGGGCGCGGCCGAGCCCTATTCCCCGAAGCCTTGGTTCTGGTCCGATCAGTACGATGTGAAGTTGCAGATCGCGGGGCTGGGGGCGGGCGCCGACCGGATCATCGTGCGCGACACCGCGCCAGCCCGCTCGCACTGGTATTATTCCGGCGAGCGGCTGATCGCGGTCGATGCGATGAACGACCCGCGCGCCTTCATGGTGGCCCGGCGCCTGATCGAGGACGGACGCACCCCGGCGCAGTCGGCGGTTGCGAATCCGGCCACCGACCTGCGCACATTGCTGGCCTAGACCATGCGGATCGTGGGTGGCAGCCATCGCGGTCTGCAACTGGCCGAAGTCGGGCCCGGGGATCCGGCCGCACATCTGCGCCCAACCTCGGACCGCGTCCGCGAGGCGATCTTCAATCTTCTTCTGCACGGCGGCCACGGCGATCCGGTGACCGGGGCGCGGGTGCTCGACCTTTTCGCCGGAACCGGCGCGCTGGGGTTGGAGGCGCTCAGCCGGGGCGCGGCACGGGTGGCCTTCGTCGATGACGGAGCTGCGGCGCGTGCACTCCTGCGCCGCAACATCGAACGGATGCGGGCCATGGGGGTTACCGATGTCTGGCGCCGCAATGCTGCGGATCTCGGTCCGAACCGGGGCGCCGGCTATGGTCTCGTCTTTCTCGACCCGCCTTATGGAATGCGTCTCGGCGAAGCGGCGCTTGCCTCGGCCGTTGCCGGGGGCTGGCTCGCCGCAGGTGCTATCATCGTCTGGGAAGAGGGGGCTCCCCCCCCGGTTCCGCCCGGTTTCACGCTGCTGGACCAACGCAGATACGGCGGCACGGTCGTCACGATCATTCGGGCCCCCGGCCAGAGCCCAGTGGCGCAGGACGGTGGCAGCACAGCGGGTTGAGCGGGCCGAACCGGTCGCTCAGCGCAGCCGGCCTGCTGCCAGGATCCGGCCCGGGCCGTTCTCCTGGACGATGACGACCACCGGACGGTCGCCTTCGGCCGGCGTCTCGACCACCAGCGGCGCGGTTCCAGCCCATTCCGACACCGGGCGCCATTCGGTCACGACATTGTGGAAGGCAGCCGTGCGACCCGCATTCTCGCCCCGCTCGATGGTCATTTCGACCTCGGGCAGATAGCGGACCAGCTGCACCACCGCAGGCCGGTCGAGTGGCGGCTCGGCCCAGACCTCGATGCGCACCATCTCGCCCAGCCATTCCAGCCGCAGATCGACCCGCGGATTTTCGGCGGCGCGACGGGCGATCTGCTCGGCGATCTGCTGCGGCTGATATCCCTGGACGCGCGCCTGGCCGCCGACGATGAACTGCGGCGTGTAGATCATCTTCTCGCGGTGCGCCCGGGCATAGCGTTTCTGCCGCTCGGTGAACGCGGGCTGGGCGAACGGGTCGGCCCAGCCGAGATAGTCCCAGTAGTCGACATGCAGGGCCAGCGCGATGACATCGTCGCGCCGCGCAAGCTGGCCCATGAAATCATCTGCCGGCGGACAGGAGACGCAGCCCTGGGAAGTGTAAAGTTCGATCACGACCGGGCTGTGCGTCTGAGCCTCGGCGCCCCGGATCTGCCCTGCCAGCGCCCCGATAAGGGCTGCGCCGACCAGTCCGAAGAACCGCCAATTCATGCTTACGTCCCTGCTGCCGTGCCCGACCTGATTAGTCGAGCGCACCGCCCCGTTCCAATCAAGGTATTGCGAGGCTTCCTTGCAGAGAAAGGGCTGGATTTTTGGCATACAATTGCATACAAGCGCGGCGACGCCCTTGCCCGAACCGCGAATCGAAGGCATTGAGCGGCTATTGAAAGCTCGGGCAGACAACCCGCCAGCCATTCCTCAGGAGGCCCCGAATGACCGTAACCGTCGGACATGACAGCGCCAGGACCCGCCGCACGCTCAAGGTCGGCGACCGCAGCTATGCCTATTACTCGATCCCGGCGGCGCAGTCGGCGGGGCTCGGCGATTTCTCGCGCCTTCCCGCCGCGCTGAAGGTTGTGCTCGAGAACATGCTGCGTTTCGAGGATGGTCGGACCGTCACACAGGACGACATCCGCGCCTTTGGCGAATGGGCCGCAAACGGCGGCCGGAGCCCGCGCGAGATAGCCTACCGGCCGGCGCGGGTGCTGATGCAGGATTTCACCGGCGTTCCGGCGGTTGTTGACCTCGCCGCGATGCGCGACGGGATCAGGGCGCTGGGCGGCGACCCGCAGAAGATCAACCCCCTGAATCCGGTCGATCTGGTGATCGACCACAGCGTGATGATCGACGAGTTCGGCACACCGCGGGCGTTCCAGCGCAACGTCGATCTGGAGTACGAACGCAACATGGAGCGCTATCAGTTCCTGAAATGGGGTCAGGGCGCGTTCGACAACTTCCGGGTGGTGCCGCCGGGTACCGGTATCTGCCATCAGGTGAACCTTGAATACCTTGCCCAGACCGTCTGGACCGACACGGACCAGAACGGCGATACCGTGGCCTACCCCGATACGCTGGTCGGCACCGACAGCCACACCACCATGGTCAACGGCCTGGCGGTGCTGGGCTGGGGCGTCGGCGGGATCGAGGCCGAGGCGGCAATGCTGGGCCAGCCCGTATCGATGCTGATCCCCGAGGTCGTGGGCTTCAAGGTCACCGGCGCGCTGCGCGAGGGGGTCACCGCGACTGACCTCGTGCTGAAGGTCGTGCAGATGCTGCGCAAGCACGGAGTGGTCAACAAGTTCGTCGAATTCTACGGCGAGGGCCTTGACCACATGCCGCTGGCCGACCGCGCCACCATCGCCAACATGGCCCCCGAATACGGGGCGACCTGCGGCTTCTTCCCGATCGACGCCGAGACGCTGCGCTACCTGCGTCAAACGGGTCGCGACGAAGCCCGCATCGCCCTGGTCGAGGCCTATGCCAAGGAGAACGGCTTCTGGCGGGGTGCGGGCTACGACCCGGTCTATACCTCGACCCTGCATCTCGATCTCGGCGACGTGGTGCCGGCGATCTCGGGACCGAAACGGCCGCAGGATCACGTGCCGCTCGACCGCGCCGCACGCGAGTTCGGCGACTACATCCGCGGCGTGCGCAAGCTGCCCTCGGCCCCGGTCGAGGAAAAGGCCGAGATGACCGCCGAAGGCGGCGCGCCCGATCCCAAGGTCGTGCCAGGAAACACGGCCGGCTTTTCCGAAGCGGCGGTCGAAGGACACGACTGGAAGCTTCGCGACGGGTCCGTGGTGATCGCCTCGATCACCTCGTGCACCAACACCTCGAACCCCTATGTGCTGATCGGCGCGGGGCTTCTTGCCCGCAAGGCGCGCGAGAAGGGGTTGACGCGCAAACCCTGGGTCAAGACATCGCTCGCGCCGGGATCGCAGGTCGTTTCCGAATACCTCAAGGCGGCCGGGTTGCAGGAAGATCTCGACGCGCTCGGCTTCAACCTGGTCGGCTTCGGCTGCACCACCTGCATCGGCAACTCCGGCCCTCTGGCGCCAGAGATCTCAAAGTCGATCAACGAGAACGACCTGGTCGCCGTCTCGGTCCTGTCAGGCAACCGCAACTTCGAGGGCCGCATCAGCCCTGACGTACGCGCGAACTACCTCGCCTCGCCGCCGCTTGTCGTCGCCTATGCCCTGGCCGGCGACATGAACATCGACATCACGCGCGAGCCGCTTGGCACCGGAAATGATGGGCAGCCGGTCTATCTCAGGGACATCTGGCCCTCGTCGAAGGAGATCGCCGCACTGGTGGATACCGTCGTCACCCGCGAGATGTTCATCGAAAAGTATGCGGACGTGTTCAAGGGCGACGAGCGCTGGCAGGGCGTCGAGACCACAGACGCCGAGACCTACGACTGGCCGGCCAGTTCCACCTACATCCAGAACCCGCCCTATTTCCGCGGCATGTCGAAGGAGAAGGGCAGCATCCATCCGGTGGAAGGCGCACGCATCCTCGCCTTGCTGGGCGACATGATCACCACCGACCACATCAGCCCGGCGGGCAGCTTCAAACCCACCACGCCGGCCGGCAAATACCTCACCGATCGCCAGGTCGCGCCGAAGGACTTCAACAGCTATGGCTCGCGCCGCGGCAACCACGAGATCATGATGCGCGGCACCTTCGCAAACATCCGCATCCGCAACGAGATGCTGGACGGCGTCGAGGGCGGCTACACGCTCGGCCCCGACGGGCAGCAGACCTCGATCTACGACGCCGCCATGGCCTGGCAGGAGGCCGGCACGCCGCTGGTGATCGTCGCCGGGCAGGAATACGGCGCCGGCTCCAGCCGTGACTGGGCGGCCAAGGGCACCGCCCTTCTGGGCGTCAAGGCCGTGATCGCCGAAAGCTTCGAACGGATCCATCGATCCAACCTCGTCGGGATGGGCGTGATCCCCTTCGAGTTCATGCCCGGCGAGAACCGCAGGACGCTCGAGCTCAAGGGCGACGAGGAAATCTCGATCGAGGGCCTGGGCGACGACATGAAGCCGTTGTCCGAGGTTCCCTGCACCATCCGCCGTCCCGACGGATCGGTCCGCACGATCACCCTCAGATGCCGGATCGACACCGAAATCGAGGTTGAATATGTAAAGCACGGGGGGGTGCTGCACTACGTCCTGCGGAACCTCGCAAAGGCTGCCTGATCGCCCATCGGCACGGCAGCGCGCCGATTCGCAATGAGCGTCACATTTCGAAGCCGGGCCGCAGTCAGTCCGACTGCGGCCCGTTCGCATGGCCGTCACCTTGCCGCTTTTCTGCCTCCTCGCGCGCTGGTTCACCTGTCCTTTCCGACAGGTTCCGGGCCTCTCACCTGTCCTTTTCGGCAGGTTCCCGGGAAGGGGTCGAAACCCACTGTTTCCGTCTCGGTCCCAAGGTTTTTTAAGACTTTTCAACGTTATCGCGGCATAATGGGGCCATGATGAAATCCCGGTCCCAGCTCATGTCCCGCCCCGCAATCACCAGTTCCGCAGCCGCGTCGCGCGCCCTTCCGCTCCCGTCCTTTCCGATCGGCGAGTGGATGATCGCCCTGGCGCTTCTGATGATCGTCACGAGTTAGATCTGTAATGGTGTCTTGGTAACGGTGTCGCGATGACGCCCGGAACGGGGCGGGCGTCATCGTAGTTTTAGCCCGCCTGATCGGATGCCGCGCTGCTGCCCGTCCTGAACGGACCTTGCGACCGCCGATCGCTCGACGCGATGCGAACCGCGTCGGAAACCTTGCGCTGCACCGCAGCGCCACTAGAGTGCGCCCCACCACAGCGGGAGGAGGCGCAGATGAGCCGGTTCGGAAAGATTCTCGTGGCCAACCGGGGCGAAATCGCCATCCGGGTCATGCGCGCGGCCAACGAGCTGGGCAAGCGCACGGTTGCGGTCTTTGCCGAAGAGGACAAGCTGTCGCTGCACCGCTTCAAGGCCGACGAGGCCTACCGCATCGGCGAGGGGCTGGGCCCCGTCGGGGCCTATCTGTCGATCCCCGAGATCATTCGCGTTGCCCGCGACTGCGGGGCGGACGCGATCCATCCCGGCTATGGCCTTCTCTCCGAGAACCCCGAATTCGTCGAAGCCTGCTCCGCGGCCGGGATTGCCTTCATCGGCCCGACGGCCGCGACGATGCGGGCACTGGGCGACAAGGCCAGCGCCCGCCGCGTCGCCATCGAGGCCGGCGTGCCAGTGATCCCGGCCACCGAGGTCTTGGGCGATGACATGGCCGCGATCCGCCGCGAGGCGGAACGGATCGGCTATCCGCTGATGCTCAAGGCATCCTGGGGCGGCGGCGGGCGGGGCATGCGGCCGATCGCCGGGCCGGACGAGTTGGAGGCCAAGGTCCGCGAGGGCCGGCGCGAGGCCGAGGCCGCATTCGGCAACGGCGAAGGCTATCTCGAACGGATGATCGAGCGCGCGCGCCATGTCGAGGTGCAGATTCTCGGCGATACCCACGGCGGTCTCTATCACCTTTTCGAGCGCGACTGCTCGGTGCAGCGACGCAACCAGAAGGTCGTCGAACGGGCGCCCGCCCCTTACCTGACCGACACCCAGCGCGCCGAGATTTGCGAACTTGGCCTGCGCATCGGCCGCGCAGTCGGATATCGGAACGCGGGCACGGTCGAGTTCCTGATGGATATGTCCAGCGGAGCCTTCTATTTCATCGAGGTCAATCCCCGGATCCAGGTCGAGCATACCGTGACCGAAGAGGTGACGGGCATCGACATCGTCCGCGCCCAGATCCTGATCGCCGAGGGCGCGACCCTCGCCGAGGCGACCGGCGCGGCATCTCAGACCGATGTCCGTCTCAACGGGCATGCGATCCAGTGCCGCGTCACAACGGAGGATCCGCAGAACAACTTCATCCCCGACTACGGTCGCATCACCGCCTATCGCGGCGCGACCGGCATGGGCATCCGACTGGACGGCGGGACGGCATATTCGGGTGCGGTCATCACGCGCTACTACGACAGCCTTCTGGAAAAGGTAACCGCCTGGGCGCCGACGCCCGAAATGGCGATCGCACGGATCGACCGGGCGCTGCGCGAGTTCCGCATCCGCGGCGTCGCGACCAACATCGCCTTCGTCGAGAACCTGTTGAAGCACCCGACCTTCCTGGCGAACGAATACCATACGAAATTCATCGACACGACGCCCGAGCTGTTCCAGTTCCGCCGTCGGCGCGACCGGGCGACGAAGATCCTCACCTACATCGCCGACGTGACGGTAAACGGACATCCCGAGACCGCAGGCCGGCCGAAACCGGCCCTGGCCCGAACCCCGCGCCCGCCCGCCCGCCGCACCGAGACGCCGCCGCCGGGCAGCGCCGACCTTCTGCGCGCGAAAGGGCCGCAAGCCGTGGCCGACTGGATGCTGGGGCAGACGCGGCTGCTGATCACCGACACCACGATGCGCGACGCCCATCAGAGCCTGCTGGCGACGCGGATGCGCAGCCTCGACATGATCCGGGTCGCGCCGGCCTATGCGACGAACCTGCCTACCCTGTTTTCGGTCGAGTGCTGGGGCGGGGCGACCTTCGACGTGGCCTATCGGTTCCTTCAGGAATGTCCCTGGCAACGCCTGCGCGATCTGCGCGCCGCAATGCCGAACCTGTTGACGCAGATGCTGCTGCGGGCCTCGAACGGGGTCGGCTACACGAACTACCCCGACAACGTGGTGCGGTCCTTCGTGTTCCAGGCCGCCGATACCGGCGTCGATGTGTTCCGCGTCTTCGATTCGCTCAACTGGGTCGAGAACATGCGGGTCGCCATGGATGCGGTGCAGGAGGCTGGGAAGGTCTGCGAGGGCACGATCTGCTATACCGGTGACCTGCTGGATCCCGCGCGGCCGAAATACGACCTGGCCTATTACCTGAAGATGGCGCGTGATCTTCGCGACGCCGGCGCGCATGTGCTGGGGGTGAAGGACATGGCGGGTCTGCTGAAGCCTGCCGCCGCGCGGATCCTGATCCGCGCGCTGAAGGAGGAAGTCGGGCTGCCGATTCACTTCCACACCCATGACACGGCCGGGATCGCCAGCGCCACGATCCTCGCCGCCGCCGAGGCGGGGGTCGATGCGGTCGACTGCGCCATGGACGCGCTGTCGGGCAACACCAGCCAGGCGACGCTCGGCACCATCGTCGAGGCACTGAAAGGCACCGAACGGGATACGGGGCTCGACATCGCCGCTGTCCGCGCGATCTCGGACTATTGGGAAGCGGTGCGTGGCCATTACGCGGCCTTCGAATCCGGGATGCAGGCCCCTTCGTCCGAGGTCTATCTGCACGAGATGCCCGGCGGGCAGTTCACCAACCTCAAGGCGCAGGCCCGGGCACTGGGCCTCGAATCGCGCTGGCACGAGGTTGCGCAGGCCTATGCCGATGTGAACGCGATGTTCGGCGATATCGTGAAGGTCACGCCATCGTCCAAGGTCGTGGGCGACATGGCGCTGATGATGGTCGCCCAGGGACTGACCCGAGCTCAGGTCGAGGACCCAGAGGTCGAGGTCGCCTTTCCCGACTCGGTGATCGACATGTTCCGCGGAAATCTCGGCCAGCCTCCGGGCGGCTGGCCGGAGCGGATCCTGCGCAAGGTGCTGAAGGGCGAGGCGCCGCTGACCGAGCGGCCGGGAAAGCGCCTGCCCCCCGTCGATCTGGAAGGGACACGCGCGGACCTGCTTGCGAAGGTGCGCGAGAATGCCGGCGAGGATGGCGAGAACGAACAGATCGACGACGAGGATCTGAATGGCTATCTGATGTATCCCAAGGTGTTTCTCGAGTATCGTCAGCGCCACGCCGTCTACGGGCCGGTCCGCACCCTGCCCACGCGCACCTTCTTCTACGGTATGGAGCCGGGCGAGGAGATCACCGCAGAGATCGACCCCGGAAAGACGCTGGAGATCCGTCTCCAGGCCGTGGGCGAGACCGGCGAGGACGGCGACGTGCGGGTGTTCTTCGAGCTGAACGGCCAGCCGCGCGTGGTGCGCGTCCCGAACCGCGCGGTCAAGACGGCCACCGCCCGGCGCGCCAAGGCCGCCGAGGGAAACCCTGCCCATGTCGGCGCCCCGATGCCTGGCTCGGTCGCCAGCATCGGGGTGCGGGAAGGCCAGAAGGTGCGGCCGGGCGACCTGCTTCTGACCATCGAGGCAATGAAGATGGAAACCGGTCTGCACGCCGACCGCGAAGGGGTGGTCAAGGCCGTCCATGTGACCGCCGGCGCACAGGTCGAGGCAAAGGATCTTCTGGTCGAATTCGAAGGCTGAGCCGTGTCGGATTCCGGCTGCCAAGCGTCGGGCCGGCCTTTCGCCGCGACCCGCTTTCGCGGCATTGATGGCCGGGGCGGTTGCGGGGAGACGAGATCATGGCGATTCATGTGCGCGCGCTTGTGGTCGGGGGCGGGGCGGTCGGATGCGGCATCGCCTATCATCTGGCGAAGGCCGGCTGGCAGACCATGCTGGTCGAACGCGACGAGTTGACGGCAGGCTCCACCTGGCACGCGGCGGGTCTCCTGCCGCTGTTCAACATGGGCTACGCCACCAGTCACATCCACGACTACAGCGTGAAATTCTACAAGGGGCTGGAGGCCGAGACCGGACTGAACCCCGGCTTCTTCGTGGTCGGCAACCTGCGCATGGCCCAGACCGATGACCGGATGGACGAATACCGGCTGTATTCGGCCACCGCCGAGACGGTAGGCATCCCCCACGAATTCCTGACTCCGCGCCAGATCGCCGAGCGCTGGCCGCTGGTCAGGACCGAGGATCTGAAGGGCGCGCTGTTCCATCCGACGGACGGCTACATCAACCCCGCCGACGTCACCCAGGCAATGGCCAAGGGGGCGCGCCAGCTTGGCGCGGTGATCGACCGGAAGGTGCAGGTGGACGGCTATCGCTGGACCGGGGCGGAGTGGATCGTGTCCTGCACGCGGATGGTCGATCGGGGAGGCCGGCTCGTGCCCTCGGACGACCGGTTCGAGATCGTGGCCGAACATGTCGTCACCGCGACCGGCAACCATGCCCAGCGCACAGCCCGGCTTCTGGGGCTGAAGATCCCGGCGATTCCGGTCGAACATCAGTATGTCGTCACCGAACCCGATCCTGTGCTGGTCGAATGGCGCAAGTCCAATCCGCAGCATCCGGTGCTGCGGGATGCCGATGCCAAGTGGTATGTGCGCGAGGAGCGCGGCGGCTGGATCCTCGGCCCCTACGAGCGGGGCGCGCCGGCGCGGTTTCTCCACGACGTGCCCGATAGCTTCCGCGCCGACCTCTTCCCGCTCGATCTCGAGCGGATCGAGACGGAATACATGTCCTTCATCCACCGCATCCCCTCGTCCGAGAGCGTGGGTCTCAAGGACGATTACAACGGTCCGATCTGCTATACTCCCGACGGCAACCCCCTGGTCGGACCGGCGCCCGGGCTGCGGAACATGTGGCTCGCGGAGGGGTTCTCCTTCGGGATCACTGCCGCAGGTGGCACCGGACATTACCTCGCGCAGATGATGGTCGAGGGCGAGGCCGAAATCGACATGGCAAGCCTCGATCCGCGCCGCTACGGCGACTGGATGACCACCGAATATGCCGCGCGCAAGAACGAGGAATGCTACGAGCACGTCTTCATCCTGCACCATCCGGACGAGGAGCGCGAAGCCTGCCGCCCGCTGCGCACCGCCCCGGCCTATGACCGGCAGAAGGCGCTGGGCGCGCAGTTCGGGCAGGTCAACGGCTGGGAGCGCCCGAACTACTACGGCCCTGCCGATGCCGCCGAGGGTTTCGACCATGACGGCCGGTCCTTCCGCCGCGGCGCCTGGTGGCCGTTCGCCGAAGCCGAGGCCCGGGCTGTGCGCGAGACCGCAGGACTGATCGACGCGACCGCCTTCACCAAGCATCGGGTGGCTGGTCCGGGGGCGACCGCCTTCCTTGACTGGTTCACCTGCAATGCGCTGCCGAAGGTCGGCCGGATCAACCTGACCTACGCGCTTACCCACACCGGCACGGTGCGCAGCGAATACACCATCGTGCGGCTGGCCGATGACGACTATTACCTGATCTCCGCCGGGGCCTGGACCGCCTATGACAGCGATTGGCTTCGGAAATGCGCCGCGGACTGGGGCGGCGCCGGTCACGTCGAGATTCAGGACGTGACGACCCAGTGGGGCGTGTTCGCGCTCGCCGGACCGGCATCGCGGGCCATCCTTCGGGACATCGTGCGCGACGCGGATCCCGACACGGTGCTGGGCAACCGGCGGTTCCCGTGGCTGTCGTGCCGGCGGCTTGAACTGGGCATGGTGCCGGTTCGGGCGATCCGGGTGGCCTATACGGGCGAACTGGGGTGGGAGCTGCACCATCCGATCGAGATGCAGAACCACCTGTGGGACCGGCTGACCGATGCCGGGGCGCGGCACGGGATGCGCCTGGTCGGTGCCCGGGCACAGAACTGGCTCCGGCAGGAGAAAAGCTATCGGGCCTTCGGAACCGAGCTTGGCCGGGATGCAACACCGCTCGAGGCAGGGCTCGACCGATTCGTGGACCTGACCAAGGATTTCCTCGGCAAGGACCGGATGCTTGCCACCGGGATCCGGGCGCGCTGTGTCACGGTCCTGATCGACGGCCCTGACGATGCCGACCCCTGGGGCCGCGAAGCGCTGCTGCACGAGGGGCGCAAGGTGGGCCGCCTGACCTCTGGCGGATGGTCGGTTGTCGCGGGACGGCAGATCGGGATGGGCTATGTCGAGCCTGCATTCGCCGAGCCGGGCACATCGCTTCAGGTTCGGATGCTGGGCAAACTCTGGCCCGCCGAGGTGGTGGCCGACAGCCCGCACGACCCGACGAACGCCCGCATCCGCGCTGACGCCCCCCAAGCGGACGGCTGAGCCGATCTATCCCGGCGCGCGTTGCCGGGCGCGACGCAGCTTGGTCAGGCCTGCCGGGCACATGTGCTTGACACCCCCGAAGCAGCGCCGCAGAAGGCCTCGGTCAGCCTGCCCGGAGGCCCGATGCGCACGCTTCCCGACGCCATCATTCCAGAACTTCCCGGCCTCTATCGCGGCAAGGTTCGGGATTGCTACGATCTTCCCGACGACGGCGGGGGCGCCCGGCGGATCCTGATTGCGACCGATCGCCTGTCGGCCTTCGACCGCCAGATCGCCGTAATCCCGTGGAAGGGCCAGGTCCTGACCCAGACGGCCCGCTTCTGGTTCGAACGCACGGCCGACATCTGCCCGAACCACGCGCTGGACTATCCCGACCCGAACGTGGTGATCGGAAAGCGGCTGGATATCCTGCCGGTCGAGATCGTGGTGCGCGGCTATCTGGCTGGAACCACCGGCACCTCGATCCTGACGCTCTACCGTCAGGGGGTGCGGAACATGTATGGACATGTCCTGCCCGACGGGCTGCGACCCAACCAGGCGCTGCCACAACCGATCATAACGCCCACCACCAAGGCCTTCGACGCCGGCCATGACGCGCCTCTGACCGCGGACGAGATCCTGTCGCGCGGGCTTCTCAGCCCGAGCCAGTGGGATGAGGTCTCGACCGTGGCGCTTGCAGTCTTCGCGCGCGGACAGCGGATGGCGTCGGAGCGGGGATTGATCCTTGTCGACACCAAGTACGAATTCGGCCTCGACCAGGACGGACGCATCCTCCTGGCCGACGAGATCCATACACCCGACTCCAGCCGGTGGTGGAAGGCCGACGGCTATGAGGCGGCGCTGGCGGCCGGCACCCGGCCGCCGAGTTTCGACAAGGACGTTATCCGGGCCTGGGTCGCAGACCGATGCGACCCCTACAGCGACCCCATTCCCGAGATCCCGCCCGAACTGATCGAGGCGACCAGCCGCACCTATATCGACGCTTTCGAGGCAATCACGGGGCAGGTCTTCGAACCCGACCTTGCCGGCGCAACGCCGCTCGAACGCATTCGGGAGCGGCTGGCGCCGTGGTTCGTCAGCCGCGGCTGATCGGAACCCGTTTCGCGCCCTCGGGAGCGTCGGGTGCGCGTTTGCCCACGCTTACCGTCAGCACCCCGTCCTTGAGCGATGCCTTCACGTTGTTCTCGTCCGCGTCCGGCGGAAGGCGGAAACTGCGCGAGAACGCGCCGTACTGACGTTCGCTGAAGTACCAGGTTTCACCCTTTTCTTCCCGCTCGGTCTTCTTCTCGCCGCGCACGGTGACGACCCCCTGATCCACGGTCAGCTGGATGTCCTCATCGGCGACCCCCGGGAGTTCCAGCGCGATGCGATAGGTGCTGTCGTTGCTCGACGCCTCGGACGGGGCCGATACCAGTTCCGCAAGACGCGATCCCACCGCCCGGAACGGTTCGTAGAGCGAAGGCCAAAAGCTTGCGAAAGGCGATTTCTCGACCATCGGTTCCTCCATGGCTGATGCTGCTTGACCGGTTGGACAATGCACCGTCTGACCGCCGAGTCGCCTTGATCCGCGTCAACTTCCGTGTCTCCCTGACCGCGTCGGACGGGAGCAGATGATGCGGGCGCTCATTCAGCGGGTGGAAAAGGCGCGGGTGGAGGTCGGCACCGAGGTGACAGGGGCCGTCGGCCGCGGTCTGCTGGTCCTTGTCTGCGCCATGCCGGGGGACAACGAGGTTGTGGCGGCGCGCCTTGCCGGCAAGATTGCAAGGCTGCGCATCTTCCGGGACGGCGAGGGACGTATGAACCTGTCGCTGCGCGACATCGACGGCGAGGCTTTGGTCGTCAGCCAGTTCACCCTTGCCGCCGATACAAGCCGCGGCAATCGCCCCGGCTTTTCCGGGGCGGCCGACCCCGCGACGGCCGAGCGGCTGTATGAGGCATTCATGGCCGCGCTTGCGGCCGAGGGTGTGCCGGTGGAACGCGGCCGGTTCGGGGCGGAGATGAAGGTCTCGCTGGTCAACGACGGGCCGGTAACGATCTGGCTGGACGAGGCTGCGAGGGCGTGAGCGGTGTCAGAGGCCGGCCGGCACGGACAGACCGATCCGGTCGAGAAGCGCCACCAGGGGCCGGCGTGCCTCGGCCCAGTCGGCGGTTCGGGCGGCGAACAGCGTCGCCTCGGACCGCAGGATCAACCCGTCCACAAGGATCTTCAGGTGATTGGCGCGCAGCGTCTCGCCGGTGGAAGTGATGTCGGCGATCGCCTCGGCTGTCATGTTGCGCACCGTCCCCTCGGTCGCACCCTGGCTGTCCACAAGGCTGTAGTCCGCCACCCCCGCGGCGCGCAGGAAATCCCGCGTCAGCCGGTGGTACTTCGTGGCGATGCGCATCCGATGCCCATGCACGGAACGAAAGGCCGCGGCGGCGGCATCGAGATCGTCCAGCGTATCGACATCGATCCAGCAGGCGGGCACGGCGAGAACCAGATCGGCGTGGCCAAATCCCATCGGCGCGACTTCGGCCACCTGCGCCGGCCAGTCGGAAAGTTTCTCGCGCACCAGATCGGTCCCGGTGACGCCCAGATGGAGCCGCCCTGCCGACATTTCCCGCGGGATCTCGGCCGCCGACAGCAGCACCAGATCGATGCCGTCTATGTCCTCGACCTGCCCGGCATAGGCGCGGGCGTCGGCGCTGCGCGACAGGCTGACACCGCGCTCCGAGAACCATTCGATACATTGTTCCATCAGCCGCCCCTTGGACGGCAGCCCCAGCCGCAGCGTCATGCCCTGTCCTCCGCCTTCAGGCGGGCCACCAGGCCGGGGCGGATCACCCCGCCGACCGCCGGGATCGCCCGGCCCTGCCCCAGCACCCGGGTCAGCGCGTCATAGCGCCCGCCCGAAGCCACGGGGGGCAGGCCGGAGCGGCCGAGGGCCTCGAACGCAAAGACGAAACCATCGTAATATTCCATGGTCGCCCGGCCGAGGCTCGCCTCGAACACCAGCCGCTTCGGATCGACGCCAGCTCGCGCCAGCGCCTCCAGCCGCGCATCCAGCCGGTCCACGGCGTCGCGGATCGAAACCATGTCCACGGCCAGATCCCGCAACCGTTCCAGCGCTGCAGGCGCTGGCGCCGAGACGCGCAGCAACTCGTCGATCAGATCGGCCTCCCGTTCGGAAATCGGCGGTGCCGACGCATCCTCGGCCAGCGCGCGGACACGCGCGACGATCTCCTCCTCGCTGCGCAGGCCGATCACGGGGCCGGCGACCGCGATCATCGTCTCGGGCGTCTCGGCGGCCAGTCGCGCCAGCAGACGGCGCCGGCTGGGCGGGCTTGGGGCGCAGCCGGAATAGCGGTCGAGCAGCGCGCGGAACCGGCGCGGGCGCCAGATGTGTCGCGACAGCGCGGCCTTGCGCCGGTCGGTGGTGTGCAGCCCGCGCACCGCCGCGGACAGAAGCCCCATGTCACCGACCGTCGCACGAAGCGACAGCGGCGCAAGCAGCCGGTCGACGAGCGCAAAGACCTCGGCATCCGCAGCGGCCGGGTCGTCCCGCGCGAACAGTTCGTAGCCGACCTGAAGGTACTCCGCCGCGCGGCCCGAACCGCGGTCCTGCTGGCGGAACACCTCGCCCCGGTAACAGTAGCGCGCCGGTTCCGCGCCGTTGGTCATGTGCGCGCGGACCACCGGCACGGTGAAGTCGGGCCGCAGCATCATCTCGCCCTGGGCCGGATCCCAGGTCACATAGGCGCGCGCACGGATATCCTCGCCGTAGAGGTCGAGCAGCGTCTCGGCCGGCTGCAGGATGTCGGCCTCGATCGGCTGCGCTCCCGCCGCGACGAAGGCCGCAAACAGCCGTTCGGCCTCGGCGCGGGCTTCGGCGCTGATCGGCATGTCAGCCGGCGAGGATGGCGCGCACCGTCGCCACCAGATCGGCGCGGGCACATTCCACCTGCGCGGGCCGTGCCTTCCATTCCTCAAGGCTCGCGCCCTCGGCGATTCTGGCTCCGAGGATCAGGTCCTTGACCTGCACCACGTCGCGCGCCGCCTCGTCCTGGCCCTGGATCACCGCCACCGGGCTTCGGCGCCGGTCGGCATATTTCATCTGGTTGCCGAAGTTGCGGGGATTGCCCAGATAGACCTCGGCCCGGATGCCGGCGGCGCGCAATTCGGCCGCCATGGCAAAATAGTCGGCCATCCGGTCGCGGTCCATCACCGTCACGACGACCGGACCCCGGGCATCGGGCCCGATGCGCCCCTTCGCCCGCAGGGCGGCCAGCAGCCGGTCCACCCCGATCGAGACGCCGGTGGCGGGCACCTCCTGTCCGGTGAAGCGTTTGACGAGGTCATCATACCGCCCGCCGCCGGCGACCGAGCCGAACTGACGCGGTCGCCCGTCCTCGCCCGGGATCTCGAAGGTCAGCTCGGCCTCGTACACCGGACCGGTATAGTAGCCGAGGCCGCGGACCACCGAAGGATCGATCACGATGCGGTCGGGACCGAAGCCCTGGGCGCCGAGGAGATCGCCGATGGTTTCCAGTTCGGCGACGCCAGCAAGCCCGAGCTCCGATCCCCCGACCAGCCGACGCAAGGTCTCGCAGGTCTCGACGCCATCGGAACCCCGCGCCGACAGGAAGGCGACCACGACATCGGACTGTGCATCCGAAAGCCCCGCCCCCTTGGTGAAATCACCGCTTTCGTCCCGACGACCCGCGCCCAGAAGCGCGCGAACACCGCCCTCGCCCAGCCGGTCGATCTTGTCGATGGCGCGCAGGACGATGCCGCGTTCCCGGGCGAAGCGGTCGGGGTCGGCCGGGTCCAGGATTCCTGCGACCTCCATGACCCCGTTCAGCACCTTGCGGTTGTTCACCCGGATCACGTAGTCACCGCGCGGGATGCCCACGGCCTCCAGCGCCGTGGCCAGCATGGCGCAGATTTCGGCATCTGCGGCGACCGAGGGCGCACCGACCGTATCGGCGTCGCATTGGTAGAACTGCCGGAACCGCCCCGGCCCCGGCTTCTCGTTGCGCCAGACCGGACCCATCGCATAGCGCCGGTAGGGGCTGGGCAAGTCGTTGCGGTACTGCGCCGCGACACGCGCCAGCGGCGCGGTCAGGTCATAGCGAAGCGCCAGCCAGTCCTTCTCCTCCTGCCAGGCGAATACGCCCTCGTTGGGGCGGTCGACGTCGGGCAGGAACTTGCCCAGCGCCTCGACCGTCTCGACCGCCGAGGTCTCCAATGCCTCGAAACCGTGCATTCGGTAGACATCGGCGATGGTGTCCAGCATCGCCTGACGCTCGGTCACCTCCGCACCGAAATAGTCGCGAAAGCCCTTGGGCGTCTCGGCGCGCGGGCGACGCGGGGCTTTGTCCTTGGCCATCGGATCGGTTTCGGCTTTGCTGGGTTCCGCGCGTCCTCTATCGGATGGGCGGCGGCGGAGCAAGGCGGGGGCGATGCAGGACCGGATCGAGGCACTGGAACATGCCGTGGCGCATCTGACACGGGCGGTCGAGGATCTGTCCGAGATCACGGCCCGGCAGGATGGCGAGATTGCGCGACTGACCCGGCGGATGCAGATGCTGCTGGAACGCGAGGCCGAGCGCGAGGCCGATGCCTCGGGCACCGTGCCGCTGGCCGACCAGAAGCCGCCGCACTGGTAGGCAGCCATCTTGCAGTCGCCCGCACGGCATGGTCGGGTGCCGGCGATGAACGCGCTGATCCACCGGCTGACCGCGGGCCTGCCGCCCGGCCGCATCGCCTTTACCTTCATGCTCGGCGCGCTGGGCGGGGCGGCGGGGCTGGTTCTCGGCCTGCCGCTTGCGGTGCTGCTCGGCTCGCTCGTCACCGTGGCGCTGCTGGCCTCGGCCGGGGTCAGGGTGGCGGTGCCGCAATCCTGGCGCTTTGCGCTGGTGCCGGTGATCGGCGTCGCCATCGGTGGCGGGTTCACCGAGGAAGTCGCGGCGCAGGCCGTCCTCTGGTGGGTCACGCTGGCCGGGCTGGTGCTTTACATCCCGCTCGCGCATCTGCTGGCCTACGCGATCTATCGCCGGCTTGGCGGACTTTCCGTCACCACGGCCTACTGGGCCGCCATGCCCGGCGGGCTGCTGGAAAGCCTCGCCATGGGCGAGAAGGCAGGGGCCGACGTGGCGATGTTGACGCTTCTGCAGTTCCTTCGGCTGAATTTTTGCATCATCCTGATTCCGATAGGCTTTTCCATCGCAACCGGGCAGGCCGTGGGCAGCGGAGGTGGCGCCGCCCTGCCCGGATCGGATGTACCGATCGGGCCGGTGGACGCTGTCCTGCTGATTGCCGCTGCGGTTCTGGGGGTGATCCTCGGACAGTTCGCGCGGCTTCCGGCGGCGATCATCTCGGGCCCGGTCCTGGCCTCGGCACTGATCCACGCCGCCGGACTGACCAAGGCCGTGCCGCCCGACTGGACCATCGTGGTGACGCAATGGGTGGTCGGGACGAGCCTCGGCACCCGGTTCGCGGGCTTCGGACGGACCCAGTTGCGCCGCGGTCTGGGCATTTCCCTTCTGAACACCGCACTGTCCCTGACGCTTGCCGCCGGATTCGCCGCGGTGCTGGCCCCGCATGTTGCAGAACCGGCGGCCGCGGTCTTTCTGGCCTATGCGCCGGGCGGCATTTCCGAGATGTCGCTGGTGGCGGTGTCGTTGCAGCTGAGTGCGGTCTATGTCACCGCTCATCACATCGCGCGGATCGTGCTCTCGGTCCTGTGTGCAAAGGCCTTCGCCCGGCTCGCGGAATGATTTTCCTTGCTTTTTGGAGCCTCCGGTCTCATATGACGCCTGCGACACTTGCTATCGACCACCTGTCTGCTTTCACGCGGCCACTCCCTCGATCGTGACGTGACTGCGCCGGGCCGCCGCATTCCGCGGGCGGTAGAACAGACAGGAGATATCACGATGGCCAAGGGCACCGTGAAATGGTTCAACGCTACCAAGGGTTATGGCTTCATCGCCCCCGAGGGTGGCCGCAAGGACGTGTTCGTCCACATCACCGCGCTGCAGCGCGCCGGCCTTGACGGCCTGAACGACGGCCAGCCGGTCGAGTTCGACATCGAGAAGGGCCGCGACGGCCGCGAATCGGCGATCAATCTCGTCCTCGCCTGATCCGGGCGAAGCGCATTCAGGGGGCGGGCCGAAAGGCCCGCCCCTTTGTCATTCGCAGGGTCCATCTGTCGCAGGCCGAGTTGACGGAAACATCGGCGCAATAATCTTGTGCCAGCGCATTCCCCAGCGTAAGCAGGCGTCGGATCGGAGGGGCATACCATGGCATACCGTGAACTCTATGCGCGCTGGAAGGCAGATCCGGAAGCCTTCTGGATGGAGCGGTCGAAGGCGATCGACTGGGTGCGCCCCCCCTCCAAGGCGTTGTTCGACGATCGCGCGCCGATCTACGAATGGTATTCCGACGGTCTGCTGAACGGCTGCTGGAACGCGGTCGACCGCCATGTGGCGGCGGGACGCGGCGGGCAGCTTGCCATCATCCACGACAGCCCGGTAACCGGCACGGTGCAGAAGATCACCTTCGCCGAACTTCAGGACCGTGTTGCGCGCCTGGGAGGCGCACTGGCGGCGCGGGGCGTCGCCAAGGGCGACCGCGTGATCATCTACATGCCGATGATCCCCGAGGCGCTGATCGCCATGCTGGCTTGCGCGCGGATCGGGGCGATCCATTCGGTCGTGTTCGGCGGGTTCGCCGCCGCCGAACTGGCGACCCGCATCGACGATGCAAAGCCGAAGGCGATCCTCGCCGGATCCTGCGGGATCGAGCCGAATCGCGTGGTCCACTACAAGCCGCTGCTGGACGGGGCGATCGACCTGGCCACGCACAAGCCGGACTTCTGCGTGATCTTTCAGCGCGCGCAGGAACAGGCTGTTCTGGTTCCGGGCCGCGATCACGAATGGCACGCGTTCCAGGAGGGCGCGAGCCCGGTCGATTGCGTGCCGGTCGAGGGCAATCACCCGGCCTACGTGCTTTACACTTCGGGCACGACCGGCCAGCCAAAGGGCGTCGTGCGCCACACGGCCGGTCATCTGGTCGCGCTGCACTGGACGATGCGGAACATCTACGGCGTCGAGCCCGGCGAAGTGTTCTGGGCAGCATCGGACGTCGGCTGGGTCGTCGGGCACAGCTACATCTGCTATGCGCCCCTCGTCCACGGCAACACCACCGTCGTGTTCGAGGGCAAGCCGGTAGGCACACCCGATGCGGGGACGTTCTGGCGGGTCATCCAGGACCACGGCGTCGCCGCCCTGTTCACCGCGCCGACGGCCTTTCGCGCGATCAAGCGCGACGACCCCGAAGGCCGGCTGGTCGGAGACTACGACCTGTCGAGCCTGCGGACCCTTTTCCTGGCCGGCGAGCGGGCGGACCCCGATACGATCGTCTGGGCGCAGGACAAGCTGAAGGTTCCGGTGATCGACCACTGGTGGCAGACCGAAACCGGCTGGCCCATCGCCGCCAATCCGGTGGGGCTGGAACTTCTGCCGGTCAAGCTCGGCTCGCCGTCCGTGCCGATGCCGGGTTATGACATCCAGGTTCTGGACGAGGGCGGGCATCCGCTTCCCGCCGGAACGCTGGGCTCGATCGCGGTCAAACTGCCCTTGCCTCCGGGAACGCTTCCGACCCTGTGGAACGCCGAGGCGCGGTTCCGCAAGGCCTATCTCGAGCACTTCCCTGGCTACTACGAGACCGGCGACGCCGGCTATGTGGACGAGGACGGATATCTCTACATCATGGCGCGCACCGACGACGTCATCAACGTCGCCGGGCATCGGTTATCGACCGGGGCGATGGAAGAGGTGCTGGCAGGACACCCGGATGTCGCGGAATGCGCCGTGGTTGGTGTGTCCGATCCGCTCAAGGGTCAGATTCCGCTGGGATTTCTTTGTCTCAACAAGGGGTGTGATCGCCGCCATGACGAGATCGTGGCCGAGTGCGTCCGCCTGATCCGCGACCGGATCGGACCGGTTGCGGATTTCAAGAAGGCCTGTGTCGTGGATCGGCTTCCCAAGACCCGCTCGGGCAAGATCCTCCGCGCGACGATGGTCAAGATCGCCGACGGTCAGGAGGTCAGGGTTCCCGCGACGATCGACGATCCGGCGATTCTGGACGAGATCCGGGTGGCGCTGGGCCGGCTGGGTTACGCACACGCATAGGCAGAGCGCCTGCAGAGACCCTTTCGCCTGCGCATGTGCTGATCTAGGCTGTCGCGCCATGGGCAAGGCCTGTTCGGACAGTTCGATGCGCAGGGGTCGCCATACCGGCGGTCGGACCCCGTGAGACCCGGGCCCGATCAGACCTACTGGCCGGCAGAGCCCGGCGCGCGCGGCGGCGCGGAGACGGGCGAGCTGGGCGGGGGTGCGCGCGACCTCGAACTCGCCGCCGCGGACGATGTCGGCGTCGATCCCCTCGCGCTCGGCGACGGTGATCACCTCGTCCACCGCGGCGTTC
>JBKBMT010000024.1:0-37844 GCA_046295655.1 Gemmobacter sp.
GCGACGAAGAAGCCCTCGACCGTGCGTCCGTCGGCGTCGATTTCGGCGAGGTGGTTCTTGTAGACCAGCGGATCGGCGACCACGAGATACTTCGGCTGCGGAAGCCCGAAGTCGCGCGCCCGCATGCCGCGGTTGACCACGAAGATATCCTCGCCCTCGAGCAGATGCAGCGGCATCCGCCCGACCGAGGGCGCATTGCCCAGGATGAAGCAGCGCGCCCGCCCGGCGGTCGGCAGCGCCGGCGCCATGCCGCCGAACCGCCGGCGCCAGGCGATCATCCGGTCGCGCAGATCGACAAAGCCCAGCTTTCCGGCCGCGGCGCCGATGCGGTCCGCGATACCCGCCGACAGGGGAAAGCGGAACAGCAGCCGGGTCGCCTCGGTCACGGTGAAATCGTGTCGGCCCTCGCGGTCCAGAAGGTCGATGAAGGATGCCGACAGCGCCTCGGCCTCGGCCACCGCCCCCTCGCCCAGCAGCAGGTCTACCCGGGTGCGCACGACGTTCCAGGTCTTGCCGGGGGCTTCCGCGTCGAAGCTGTCCATGAGCGGCAGCGACAGGATGCCGTGCACCGTGTCCCAGTCGCGGCGACGCAGGAAGAACTGCAGCATCTCGTCCTTGCTGACCACGTCGAGGTCGCGGCCGGCTTCGGTCGCCGCGGCGATGTCGCGCAGCCAGGTCTCGGCCTGGATGTCGCCGGCGGCGGGGTTCAGAAGCGTCGTCAGGGCCTGTGCCATGAACTTGCCGTCATAGATCGTCGCGGTGCGCGCCGCGAGGTCGTGGATCTCGGCCGGCAGGAAGGATTGCGGATCGGGGTGAAGCCGGATCAGGTCGTAGAGCCATCGGGTGACGCGCACCGACCCGTCGGCATCGGGCAGACGGTCGGACGTGGCCGAAAGCAGAAGCTGCCGCAGGGCGGGGAAATCGCCGCGCCGATAGAGGATTTCGGTCATCGCCCGCAGCCACAGCGTGTCGCGGCCGAACCGCGCCGCGCATTCCTCGGCAAGTGCCTGCGCCTCGTCCAGACGCGAGCTTTCGATCAGCGCATCGACCAGCAGCGGGTAGTGCCGTGCGGGCTGGGCGGAACTGGCAACAAGGCGGCGCAGCCACCAGATCGCCGCGCTGTGGCGGGTGCTGTCGCTGAGGATCTCTGCGACCAGCGCCCGCATCTGGTCGGGGTAATGCGTCCGGGCGCGCCGTGCCATCCGCAGTGCCGCCACCTCGTCCACGGCGCGAAGCGTCCGCGCTAGGGTCATAAAGCCGCGCGACCGCAACCGGGCGATGCGGATCGCCGCGGTCCGGGTGCGCGCATTCTCGATCCCGATGCGGAACACCCACGACGGCGGCATCGCGCCTGCCTCGTCGGCCTCGACCTCCTCGACCTGCATCCAGCGATCGAGGGCGACCGCCCAGGCATCCTGCAGGATCGCAAGCTCTGCCCGGAGCCGGAGATAGCGGCTCTCGCCGGGGTTTTCCGAGACCAAGGCGGCGCAGAGCGCCTCCGCACCGTCGGTATCGCCCAGCCGCAAGAGCGCCCGGACCGCAAAGACATTGCTGTTGGCCTGCGCGACGCCGCGCGCCATCCGGCCGCGTCGCTGCCAGAGGTCGGCGGCCAGCCGCCAGTTGCCCCGCGCCTCGGCGACCCGCGCTTCGGCCTTCAGCAGATGCAGGTTGCCAGGCTCTGCCGCCAGCGCATCGCGGACAATCAGTTCGGCCCGGTCCACATGGCCGGTGCGGATCAGCGCCTCGGCCACCTCGCCGCGCAGCTTCGCGTCCGCCGGACAATGGCGCGACTCGACCATCTGCCATCGCGCCGGCACCTCGGCCCAGCGCTTCGCGTCGATCGCGATCTGGCAGTACCGCATCAGCAGCAGCGGGTTGTCCGGAAGCTGTTCGAGCCCCTGCCGGATCACAGCTTCGGCACGCCCGATGTCGCCCTGGGCGAAAAGCGCCTCGCTGAGCCCGACATAGGGTTCCGCAGGCAGCGACAGGACCATCTGCCAGCCGCGCGCCGCCTCGGCCCAGTTGCCGCGCCGCGCCGCCTCGCGCGCTTCGGCGGCAAGCCGGTCGACCGCGGACAGGGCTGGCTCCGGCGCGGTTGGCGGCTGTCTCGTCGCCTCTGACCGGTCGGCCTCCGCATTGCCGTTGTTCGGGGCCCTGCGGGCGGCGCGGGCCGCGGCCGCCTCCTGGGCCGCGCGCCGGCGTTCCAGGGACGCAGCCTTGGCCGGGTTGTAGATCCGGTCTTCCTGCCGCCCGTACAACTCGTAGTGGACCAGCGGGTTGAGCCCGCTTTCCGCGACGTCGGGATAGGTCTCGACATAGAAGGCGGTGTCGAAGAACTTGCCCGGGTTGAAGCCCTTCGCCGCCCCGACCGTCAGATAATGCTCGGCCGGATCGGTATCGCCCTCTCCCAGATAGCTTGCCCGATACCAGGCCTTGTGCAGATGGGTCGAGGACCGGATCACCTCAAGCTGCTGCGCATTGTCCATGATCCTGCCCCGATCGCCCGACTTTGTCCTGTCCCTGCCCCCGCGTGGTCCCGGAACGGCCGGCCTGCACAACAATGGGTTGCGCATGCCGGGCGGATTCGTCGTCCGGGGGGCCGCAAACTGCCCTTTCCCATACCCCCCGCACCATCGGGAGTAAAGCGAACGGGGCCTCAGCGCGCGCCGCGGCGCAGCAGGGCCGAGACCGCCCGCAGCGGGGCAGTGATCCGCCAGGAGGTGCTTGCGCGCAGCGCCTGCACCTCGGCCGCCAGCGCGTCGCGTTCGTCGCGAATGGCGGCCCATTGCATCTGCCCCGGCTGCATGAGCTGGGCACGCAGGCGTTGCAGTTCCTGCCGCTGCGCCTCGGCCATGCGGGTCAGCTCTGCCAGTTCGCGGCTCTGTTCGCCGACCAGATCCTGCAGCCTGCGCACTTCGCGCACCGCCGGGCTGAGTTCGGCCTCGGCCTCCGCGAGGCGCAGGCGCAGATCGTGAAGTGCCTGCGCCTCGGCGTCCGGTGCTGCCGGTTGTCCCTCGCGTTCCGCGCCCATCCGCGCCATGCAGCCTCCGCAAACGCGGCCCCGGGGCCGCAGGGCGGCAAACTTACGGCCGGGCGCCGCCCGCGTCCAGCCCGGGGCGGCTTTCCCAGGAGCCGCGGCTGCGCTATCGAGACGAGGATGGAGACCGAGGAACAACTGGCGGAACGCATCGCAATCCTCGAACGCTCGGGGATGGTGCAGGACGACTGGTATTGCCGCCGCTATCCGGACGTGCCCGCCTCGGGCCTGGCACCGGCCGCGCATTACATGAAGATCGGGGCTGCACTGGGGCGCGATCCGGGCCCGGAATTCGACACCCGCGGCTACCTTGCCGCCTACCGTCATGTCGCCCAGGCGGGCATGAATCCGCTGCTGCACTACATCCTGCACGGTCGCGCCCACGGTTACGCTCCGCGCCCCGACAACGAACGGGATGCGCTGCGCATGGTGCGGATGTTGCGCGGGCGGCTTCTGGATCTGGGCTTTACCGAGCAACCGCTGGCCGATCTCGACCGGCTGGCGCGGACCGATCCCGACCCGCTGTGCCGCGCCCATGCCGCGCGCGAGATCGCCCTGTGGCACATGCGCAGCCGCACGCCAGAGGGCTGGCGCACCGCGCTCGGGCACATCGCCGCCGCCCGTGCCGCCGGGGCCGTCGGCGCGCCTGCGGAGGCGCTGAACGAACGGCTCGCCACGTTGGAGATGCTGTGCCGTCACCACCTCGGGCAGCGGACCGAGGCCGAGGCTGCATTCCATCGCGCGCGGCGGGCCGGCGAGATTGCCGAGGACGGATTTCTGGCGCGCGCCAATCTGGAAGCCGATCCGGCGATGCGTCTGGCCTGGATCAATCTGGCGTTGCGGCAGGACGGGATCGCCCCCCTTGCGCTGATACCGGGGCAGGGGCCCGCCTATGACCGGCTGACCAGCGCCGCGCGGCTGGGCTCGGTCACGCAGGGGCCGCTGGTGACGGTGCTGGTCGCGGCCCATCAGGCCGCGGGAACCATCGACACCGCGCTGCGGGCGCTGCGCGAGCAGACCTGGCGGGCGCTCGAGATCCTGGTGATCGACGACGCCAGCCGCGACGGCACCTGCAACGCGGTGCTGCGTCAGTCCGCCCACGATCCGCGAATCCGCCTGATCCGCATGCCGACGAACCGCGGTGCCTATGTCGCACGCAACCGCGGCCTCGCCGAGGCGGCAGGAGAGTTCGTCACGCTGCATGACGCCGACGACTGGGCGCACCCGGAAAGGATCGCCCGGCAGGTCCGCCATCTGCTCGATCATCCTGGCCTCATCGCCTGCACCAGCCGTCAGGCCCGGGCGGGCGACGACCTGAGCTTTACCCGCTGGACCGGCGACGGACGCTTCCTGATCCAGAACATCTCGTCCCTGATGTTCCGCCGCGCCCCGGTGCAGGACCGGCTTGGGTGCTGGGACACGGTGCGCTTTTCCGCCGACAGCGAACTGATCCGGCGGATGCAGCGTGCCTGGGGCAACGGGGCGGTCGCGAACCTCGGGACCGGGCCGCTTGCCTTTCAGCGCGACAGCGCGGACTCGGCGGTGGCGGACGATGCGCTGGGCATCAACGGCTTCCTGTTCGGCGCCCGCAAGGAATACCGCGACGCCCAGCGGCTGGCCCACCGCGACCCCGATCGCCTGCGCTACGACGGGCGCATTTCGCCGCGGCCATTCCCTGCCCCGGCCATCATGCGCGCCGACCGGCCCGCGCCGGGCACGGTGCGGCACTTTCCGGTGGTCCTCGCCTCGGAATTCCGCATGCCGGGCGGCAGCGTCCTGTCCTGCGCCGAGGAGCTGCGCGCCCAGCGCCGTGCCGGGATCCGCACCGGCGTGTTCGAGATGTATCGCTACGACCTGTTCCGCAGCCCGCGCCTGCACATGCTGGACGAGCTGCGCGCCGAGATCGACGGCGAGACGGTCGAGCCGATCGTCTATGGCGAGCGGGTGCGCTGCGACCTGCTGATCCTGCGCTATCCCCCCATCCTCCAGCACCGTCACCGGTATCTGCCAGAGGTCGAGGCGGCGGAGATCAAGGTGATCGTCAACCAGCCCCCGCGCAGCGACTACGGCGCGGACGGCGTGATGCGCTACGACATTCCGACCTGTGCCGCGAACCTGCGCGCGCAGTTCGGGCGCGATGCGGTCTGGCATCCGATCGGTCCGCTGGTCCGCGAGGCGCTGCACCGGCACCATGCGGCAGACCTGCGGGCGATCCGGCTGTCGGACGAGGACTGGCTGAACATCATCGACCTGTCCGACTGGGACACCGGCCCTCGTCCGGCCCGCAGCGGGGCCTTGCGCATCGGCCGCCACGGCCGCGACAATCCGCTGAAATGGCCCGACCGCAAGGCCGACATCCTGGCGGCCTGGCCCGAGGACCCCGGGACCGAGGTGCATGTGCTCGGCGGCGCGGACGGCGCGGCGGCGGTGCTGGGTGGACGGTTGCCGGGCAACTGGACGGTCCACCCGTTCGGCGCGATGCCGGTGCGCGATTTCCTGGCCGGAATCGACGCCTTCGTCTATTTCGCGCACCCCGGCTGGGTGGAAAGCTTCGGCCGCACGATCATCGAGGCGATGGCCGCCGGCGTGCCCGTCGTCCTGTCAGAGAACTATCGCCCGCTGTTCGGCGACGCCGCGCTCTACGCCACGCCGCAGACCGCGGTGGCGACGGTGCGGCGTCTGCTGGCGGACCCTGCCGCGACCGCCGCTCAGGTCGCCCGCGCGCGGCAGCATCTTGCCGAACGCTACGGCCATGGCATGCACATCGCGCGCCTGCGGGCCGCCGGTGTCCGCGGCTAGAGGATCAGATCCGCCTCGGTGATCGCCGGCCGGCCGGTCAGGTCCAGGCTGAAGTCCGAGGCGCGGTTGCCGGTCAGGTCGGCATAGAGCCGGCCGATGGCGGCATCATACCGCACCTGGCCCGCAACCCCGGTGTAGCTGGAGACGAAGGTCAGCCCGGCGAAGATGCCGGACAGGTCGATCTTGTCCACCCCACACTCGAAGTCGCGGATCACGTCGCGCTGGGCGCTCATCGGGCTGTGCGCGGCATTGGTGAACAGGAAGACGTCCGCCCCGGTCCCGCCCCAGAGCTCGTCCCGTCCCGCGCCGCCCTCCAGCGTGTCCTCGCCCGACCCGCCGTAGAGCGTATCCTGCCCCTCGCCGCCGAACAGGATGTCGTCGCCCCGTCCGCCATACAGCCGGTCGGCCCCGGCCTCGCCGTGCACCTCGTCGTCGCCGTCGTTGCCGACCAGGTGGTCGTTGTCCGCCCCGCCGAAGATCGTGTCGTCGCCGGCCCCGCCATAGACCCGGTCGGCGCCAGCGCCGCCCAGCAGCCGGTCGTCGCCGCCGCCGCCGTAGAGCCAGTCGTCGCCGGTGCCGCCGTCCAGCGTCTCGGCCAGCGCCCCGCCGCGCAGGGTATCGTTGCCGAAGTTGCCGGCGACGGTGCCGGTCACGGTGCCGCCCTCGCCGTCGTAGAGATCGTTGCCAATGCCGAAGATGACGGACCCGCGAAGCGCGCCTTCGTTGATCAGTTGAACTGGGCCGCCACCGCCCGACACCGCATTTCCGTTCAGCCCTATGATCGTGCCGCTGTTGTAGATCTGCTTCGTCCCTTCACCTGCGAGGAACAGCCCTACTCCGCCCCCGTAGATGACCCCAAGGTTCGTGACCGTGCTCGCCTCCGATGTCTGGAACAGGATTCCGCTACCGGTGATACCGATGATCGATCCGGTGTTCAGAAGCTCCAGAGTGGTAGAACTGAAGCCGAGACCGCGCAAGTTCCCCTGCAGGGTGCCTTCATTCATCAGGTAGAGGGCGCCTCCACCGGCACCCACGAAGATCGGATTGTCCCCGGTGCTGGACACGATGCCACCGCCAAGGACCGAGATGCGCTTCTGGCCAACCTGAGTCCCTAAAATCGCCGTGCCGCCGTCGCGATAGACCGCGCCCATGACCGTCAGATAGCTAATGGCGGTCGCATTCTCCATGGCGACAGCCGGCGCGCCGCTGACATACAGCGTGGCGTTGGGGCCGACGAAGCCCGTTTCTCCGGCGATCAGGCTGCGGGCGACGGTGGATGATCCGATCAGGGTGAACGAGGGCATGATGCAAATCCCGGCTGGTATCGGGGAGAATTCCCCGATGCCAGCCTAGCGCCATGCCTCCGATCGGCGAAACGGATTCTCAGAGCAGCAGGTCGGCCGCGGTGAGGGCCGGTGCACCCTCGATCTGCACCCCGACATCGGCGATCCGGTTGCCGGTCAGATCGACCAGCAGCCGCCCCGAAGGCTCGTCGTAGCGGACCTGACCCACGACGCCGGTGAAGGCCGAGACGAAGACGAGGTTGTTGTGCAGCGCGCGCAGCTCGACCTTGTCCACCCCGACCTCGAAATCCATGATCCGCGATTCCCGGTCGCGCGCCGGGCTGTGGCCGGGGTCGGAGAAGACGAACACGTCCGCCCCCTCGCCGCCATAAAGCGTGTCCGACCCGAAGCCGCCGACGATCCGGTCGTTGCCGGCGCCGCCCTCGATCACGTCGTCGCCCTGGCCGCCGTAGAGAAGGTCGTCGCCCGACCCGCCATACAGCGTGTCGCTGTCCGACCCGCCGAACAGCGTGTCGTTGCCCCGGCCGCCGAAGATGATGTCCTCGCCCAGTTCGCCGTTGATCAGGTCGTTGCCGTCGCCGCCGATCAGCCGGTCGCGGCCGAGGCCGCCGAAGATCACGTCGTCGCCGTCGTCGCCATAGACGGTGTCGGCGCCCGAGCCGGCATAGATCGTGTCGTTGCCGTCGCCGCCGTAGATCAGGTCGAAGTTGCGGCCGCCGTAGATGATGTCGTTGCCGGCGTCGCCGTAGAGCAGGTCGTTGCCGTCGCCGCCGACGATCCGGTCGTTGCCGGTGCCGCCATAGATCGTGTCCTCTCCGGTATTGCCGCGCAGCGTGTCGGCGCCGGCCCCGCCGAACAGGATGTCCTCGCCCGGGCCGCCTTCCATCGAATCGTTCCCGGCCCCGCCGAGCATCCGGTCGTCGCCCGAGCCGCCCCACAGGGTATCGTTGCCGTCGCCGCCATAGAGCGTGTCGTTGTCCTGGCCGCCGAAGATCAGGTCGTTGCCGCCGCCGCCATAGATCAGGTCGTCGCCGGTGCTGCCGTAGAACGTGTCGGCGAGGCCGCCGCCGTGCAGCGTGTCGTTGCCGGATCCGCCATAGACCTCCTCGGACACGCTGCCGCCCGAGCGCGCATCGTAGAAATCGTTGCCTGCCTCCAGATAGACCGCGCCGAGGATGGTGCCGCTGTTCTCCACCAGGTCGTCGTCGGCCCCCATCGCCACCCGGCCGTTGATCGTGCCGGTATTGCGCAGCGTGTCGGCCTGCTTGCCCAGCAGCACCTCGCCGTTCAGCGTTCCCGCGTTCTCGATCGTGACCGCGGTGCCGACCGCCGCCGGATCGGAATTGCCCACCTCGATGATGGCGAAGGTCCGGTTGCCGTAGACATGGTCGGCGCGCAGCGGTGATCCGGTGATCGTGCCGTTGTTCGTGATCTGCGCCGTCCGCCCGGACAGGTTGCCGAGGTTGTCCAGCATGATCCCGGCGGTCGCCAGCGACTCCACCACGCCACCGCCGCTCCCGGTTGCCGTGATCGTGCCGGTGTTGTTCAGGATCAGGCTGCCGGTGGCGTACACGCCCATGCCACCCCGGATCGTGCCGGCGTTGGACAGCGATGCCACCCCGCCGCCGACCAGCGCCACCGCCGCAATCCATGTCGGCGAGGCATTCTCGACCTCGCCCGTGGTGCTGACCGATACCGAGGCATCATTGCCTTCCAGCGCGATCGTGTTCTGCAGGGCCGAGCTCAGCCGCCCCTCCACCAGCACGCTCTGGTCCGGGCCCGATCCCAGCACGGCTCGGTCGTTGGTCGAGCCCTGGTTGGCGCCGGCCTCGACGATCACCGATTCCGAGGCGGTGTCGCCCATATTGGCCCGGACCCCGGGTCCGACATTCGTTCCGGACAGAATGATGGGCATGGCACGCTCCCTGAACCAGCATCACCGTTGCGCCGCGCCGACGCGCGGCCGTTTCAGATCCTAACTACCCGGCCTTTCCGGCGGCGGCAAAATCAAAACTGTCAAGAAGGCGGAAACACGCCGTTTCCACAGCCTCAGGCGCGGTTCGCCGCGCGCCGGCGGCCCAGAACGGCCCGCACGCCGGAAACCAGCTGGAGCCCCACCACCAGAACGATCATGCCGAACAGGACCGCCGCGATCGGCCGGTCGATGAAGTCGAGCGGCGCGTTGACCCGCATCATCGCCGTGCGCAGTCTGGTCTCCAGGATCACGCCCAGCACCATGCCAAGGATCACCGGCACGATCGGCAGGTCGAGCCGGCGCAGGATGAAGCCGAACACGCCGAACCCGGCCGCGACCGCGACATCGGTGATCGAGTTGCGCATCGACCAGGCGCCGACGAAGCTCAGCACAAGTATCGCCGCACCAAGGAACCGGGTCGGCACTTCGATCACCTTCAGCATCAGCCGGGTCGAGGACAGCAGGAACAGGATCACCATGACATTGAGGATCAGGAGTGCGAGATACAGCGCCACCACGAAATCGAGGCGGTTCTGGAACAGGCCGGGGCCGGGCACGACATTGTGGACGTAGAATACCGACAGCATCATCGCCGTCAGTTCCTCGCCCGGAATCCCCAGCGCCAGAAGCGGCACCATCGCGGCCGCGGGAACCGAGTTGTTCGACGCCTCCGAAGCGACCAGACCCTCGGCGCTGCCCTTGCCGAATTGCTCGGGGGTTTTCGAGGTGCGCTGGGCGTAGGTGTAGCTGAGGAACTGCGACGTGAACTCTCCCACCCCCGGCAGCATCCCCATGGTCACGCCGGTTCCCGCCGAGACGGTGGCCACCCGCTTGTGCCGCAGCACCTCGGCCATGCCGCGCCACAGGCTGCCGGTCAGCTTCGCAGCGCGGGGGCGGTGGTTCGGCTCGACCAGCAGCACGAAGGCCTGGCTGATGGCGAACAGACCCAGCACCACCGCAATCAGATCGACACCCGAAGCCAGCCAGGTCTGGTCGAAGGTGTAGCGGCGGGTATAGCGCACCGGCTCCAGCCCGACGGTGGACAGGAAGATGCCGAAGAAGCACAGCATCCCCGCCGCCAGCACCTGACCGCGATGCGCGACGATCACCAGCACGACGCCCAGCAGCGCGGCCAGGAAGATCTCGCGCGAGCCGAACATCGGCGCGACCTTCGCCAGAACCGGGGCGAACAGGATCAGGCAGACGATCGAGAACACGCCGCCGAAGAACGAAGCCGCATAGGCAAGGCTGAGCGCCCGCTGCGCCTCGCCGCGCTGGGTCATGGGATACCCGTTGTAGGTCGTCAGCGCGTTGACCGGCGTGCCCGGAGTATTGATCAGGATGGCCGGAATCGCCCCGCCATACATCGAACTGCCGTAGATCCCGAGCAGCGCGGTCAGCCCGACCAGCGGATCGAAGGCGAAGGTGGCGGGCAGCAGTATGGCGATGGCGACCGGCGGTCCGACACCGGGAATGGCGCCGATGATGACCCCGCCGATCGAGCCGATCAGCAGCGCCACCAGCACGTCGAGCCGGGCAAGAAGCAGGAATGCCGACTGAAGCGTATCAAGATCCATGGCCGGCCGGATGCTGTCGTTGCATGTGCCCTGAGCGCTCCGCTCCGCCGTCTAGAGATACACCGCGAGGAAGGTCCGCATCCCGGCTGGTGCCAGGTCGTAAAGCCGCCCGCCGGGAATGGCGACGCCCAGAAGCGACTTGAACAGCACGACCATCCCCACCGCGAATCCTGCGGCCGCAAGCACCGCGCCACGGCTGCGCGGGCCGGCCCGCAGGATCAGCGCCACCATCACGAGCACGCTCGCGGGCAGATAGCCGAGGACCGGGGTCAGGAACGCATAGGCCAGATACCACAGCACATATTCGAAGGCGCGCAGCCACAGAAGAAGCTCGCGCCATTCGGCCGAGGGCGCCCGCGACCGCAGCAGCACGATCAGGTAGAGGCCCGAGAACAGCGCCATGCCCGCAATCCCGACGCCGGGCCAGAACGCGGGTTGCGAATGGAACCGGACCCCGCGGGCGAACCAGCGCGCCTCGGTCCCGAGATGCGCCAGCAGCCAGAGCGAGAAGACGAAGAAGGCGGCGACGAACCAGATCTCGCCCGGCCGCCGGGTCGGGCGGTCGTCGGCCCAGGCGGGCGTGCCGGGGGCGACCGGGCGCATGGCCTCGCCGCTATTCGATCATCTGCTGGATCCGCGCCACGATCTCCTGATCCTTGGCGATCCGCTCGGCAGAGGCTGCGGCGTCCTTCCAGTAGACGAGCGCGCCGGTCTCGGCCGCGATCCGCTGTGCCTGTTCGCCCAGGACCACACGTTCGGCGGTCGCCGCGATCGTGGCCTTCACCTCCTCCGGGGTGCCCTTGGGCACGAACAGGCCGTTCCAGGTGGACAGCGCGAGATCGGGGGCGATCTCGGCCACAGTGGGGGTATCGGGGGCCAGCACGATCCGTTCCTCGGTGATCGAGGCCAGCATCTTGACCTGATCGAGGCAGGGCAGGATCAGCTGGATCGTGGTGTTGATGACATCGGCATCGCCCGAGGCCAGCGTGTTGCAGTCCACCGCGTCGAAGGCCGCGTCCGACCCCCATTCGAAGCCCATCTGCGCCGACAGCGCCATCGTCACCTGGGTCGGCGTCGCCACGATGCCGAAATGCCCCAGGGCAACCGGGTTGTTCCGGGCATGGTCCCGCAATTCCTCCATCGTGGAATAGGGCGCATCCTTCCCGGTGGCGATTACAAAGGGATAGGTGAGGAAGATGCCCACCGGGTCGAACTTCTCGGGCGTCAGTTCGGGGATGCCGATCTCGTGGCCGATCACGGGAACGTCGATCACGAAGGATCCGATCGTGTGGCCGTCGGCCTCGGCGGTGGCCACGTCGATCGCGCCGGGGAAGGGGCCGCCGCCACCGCCGGGCCGGTTGATGACCGCCGCGGGCACGCCATGCTCGGCCTGGAAGGCATCGGCGATCAGCCGGGTCAGGATGTCCTCCAGATCGCCGGGCGGCCAGGGAATGATGAAGCTGACCGGCTTCGACGGGTAGTCGGCGAAGGCGGGCAGTGCGGCGGCAAGGCCGATTGCGGTGGCAGCGATGAGATGGCGCATGTTGGTCTCCCTGTCTGTCGGGGCGGTTCCGGTGCCGGGCCCCATTGGATTGCCTTGGAGGCGCACCGGTCAAGCCGCTTTGTGCCGGCCGGTGCTTGCACGGGCGATGGCGGCCTTGCCCTAGCCGAGCTCGAAGAAGCGTGCGAGTTCGGTATCCGGCACCTTGGCGGCAAGCGCCTGCATCTGGCTTTCGCGCGTGGCCGCAAACCCCTCGACGAACCCTTGCCCAAACCAGTCGCGGGCATGGCCGGACGCGCGCAGCCGGGCGATGGCGCTGCCCATGTCGCGGGCGAAGTCGCGCGGCGGGGTGCCCTGGGCATAGCCGTTGCCGAGGATCTCGTCGTCCGGCTCCAGCCCCGACTCGATGCCGGCCAGCCCCGCCGCCAGCGTTGCCGCCACGGTCAGGTAGGGGTTCGCGTCCGATCCGGGCAGGCGGTTCTCGACCCGCAGGCTGGGCGCATCGTGACCGACAACGCGCAGGCAGGTGGTCCGGTTCTCGTAGCCCCAGGTCAGCCCGGGCGGTGCGAAGGTGCCCGGCGCAAATCGTCGATAGGCATTGGCGGTCGGAAGGAAGATCAGGCTCAGCTCGCCCAGATGACGCTGCAGTCCGCCGATGAAGGCGCGGAAGGTCGCGGACATGCCGTGCCTGCCCGCGGGATCGTGGAACACCGGCCGGCCGTCGCGGTCCAGCAGCGAGACATGGACGTGGGTGGACTGGCTGTCGGCCTCGTCCGACCAGCGCGGCATGAAGGTCACCATCCGCCCCTGCCGCATCGCCAGCGCCCGCAGGAAGCATTTCAGCAGCACCGCCTGGTCGGCCGGTTCGAGCCCGGTGCCCGCGGCGATGCAGGCCTCCATGAAGCCGCCGCCGATTTCCTCGTGCATCTTCGCCAGATCGATGCGCAGCGGCTCGGCCATCTCGGCAACTGACTGATACCACTCGCTCTGGACGGTCTGGTAGAGCACGAGGTCGTGGCTGGCCTGCGGCGTCGCGGTGCGCAAGCCGCGCCAGTTCTTCGCCCGCGCGCTGTCGGCGGTCTCGTCGAACAGGGTATATTCCAGCTCCAGCCCGTATTTGGCGGTGAAGCCCGCGGCCTCGGCCCGGTCCAGCACCCGGCGCAGGATGGAGCGCGGGCACAGGTCGGCCGCGGGCGGGGCATAGTTCGACAGCAGCAGCAGGTCGTGGCCGGGTTTCGCCCAGGGGATGCGGCGCAGCGTCGCCTCGTCCACGATCAGCGGGCTGTCGTGGAAATCCGCGCTCTCGTCGGTAACGCCCGGCAAGTTCAGGATCTGGTCGGTCGGATCCAGCGCCAGCGTCACCGGCGCCATTCCCATGCCCGCCCGCAGGATCCCGTCCAGCGACCGGCGCGACACCAGCTGGCCGCGCAGGCTGCCGTGGGTATCGGTCATGGCGACGGTGGCAAAGCGGCAGCCGTTCTGGTCGAGCAGGTTGGAAAGCGTCATGCGATGGGCCTTCGGATTTCGGTCGCAAGCAGGGTGTCGAGCCGCACGAGTTCGGCGGCCGGGTCGGCGGCATAGGCGCGCAGGAAGACGCGCAGGCCGTTTTCGAGATAGCGTCGCACCTCGTCCCGGCGCGGCGGCGCATCAGGGCGATGCAGGGCGCGGGTCCGGGGGGCCGAGAGGATCAGCGCCCAGAAATCCTGGGCCGCAAGTTCGGCATCCCCGAACACCAGCCGCCCGGCGGCGCGCTGGCCCTCCAGATAGCCCATGATCCCCTCCAGCAGCCGGTCGGGTCCTGCGGCCTGATAGGCCCGCCCGATCTCGGGGAAACGCTGTGCCTCGCCCACCACCAGACGGGCCAGCGACAGAAGCTCGGGCCGAAGCACGAAATCCGCATAGGCCCAGGCGAAGGCATGAAGCCGCGCCACCATGTCCCCGCCCGTCGGGGCCTCGAGCGGGTCCAGCATCAGGTCGCGCCCCATGCCCATCATGGCGGCGAACAGCGCCTCCTTGCCCGGGAAATACTGATAGAGCGTCGGTTTCGAGATGCCGGCCGCCAGCGCGATCGCATCCATCGAGGCCCCGGCATAGCCCGCCTCGCCGAAAACCCCCAGCGCGGCCTCGAGAATCGCGCGTTCGCGGGCTGCGCGGCGCGGGCGCGGTGCGCCGGTCATGCGCAGACCCGTTCGAGAAAGGCCAGAAGGTGCCGGTTGTAGGCCTCCGTTGCGCCCAGGTTGCACACATGGCCGGCGCCGGCCAGCACCTCGAAGCGGATGTCGGGCAGGGACGCGGCATCGAGGATCCGCCCCGCGACCGCCCGGATCTCGGCCGGCGGTGCCAGCCGGTCGTGTTCTCCGGTCATCAGCAGGCAGGGCATGTCGAGCCTTGCGAAGTCGAACCGTTCCAGCGGGTTGGTGAAACAGTTCAGCGCATCGCGATAGGTCGCGGCCGGGATCGCCGCCATCGACGCCAGAAGCGCGGCGCGCAGGTCCGCGTCGGCGTTCGGGCCGGCGATCACCTCGACCACCGCAGGCGCAAAATCCGCAGGGGTCCGGCCGGCATCGAGCGGCACCTCGCGGCTGACCCGGAATGCCTCGCGTTCCTCGGGGCCGGCCTCGGACATGCCGGTGCAGCCGCCCGACAGGACCAGACCGGCCAGCAGGTCGCCGTGCCGCATGGCGAAGGACGTGGCAAGCCAGGCGCCATAGGACAGGCCCACGAGCACCAGCCGGTCTGCGCCCAGATGGTCGGCCACCCGCAGGATGTCCTCGCAGTAGAGATCCACCGTCGACGGCCCGAACCCCAGGGTCGATCCGCCGTATCCGCGCAGGTCCAGCGCTGCCGCCCGATGCCGGCCGGACAGCGCGGCAAGCTGCGGCTGCCAGTTGTCCCGCCCCCCGCCGATGCCGTGCAGGAACAGCACCAGCGGTCCCTCGGCCTCGGGCGTCAGGGTCAGGGCGAGCCGCGGCGTGCCGTCCAGCACGGCCTCGCGCAGCGATGCCCGCTTGCGGAGGAGGGCAGGGGGCGGCTCTGGGGGCGGCGGCTCGGGTGCCGCGGCCAGCGCGGCGATCCCGGCCTCGAACACTGCGCGGGTCCCGTCGCAGATCGCGGTCAGACGCCCGGCGCCGGCGGACACTTCGGCGCTCCACAGGACGCTCGATCCGCCGCCTTCGGCCGGGGCGACCGATAGCCGGGCGGCATAGCGATCCACCCCCTCGATCCCCTGCAGATGGGTATAGGCCAGCACCCGGTCGGTGTCGGACAGATAGGTCAGCCGCTCGCGATAGACGGTCGGATCGTCGCGCACGGTGAAGCGGCGCACCATGCCGCCGCCGGTCAGCCGCTCCTCGGCCATGGTCGCGATCCAGGGATGCCACGGCGCCGCGAAGTCCCGCACGACCGCCCAGACCGCCCCGGGCGCAGCGGGCACCCGGCCCGTCACAACCAAACGCTCGCGCGGCATCAGCGCAGCGCCCGCAGGCTGCCCGCCTCGCCGCGCCACAGCGAGTTACGCGCGCTTTCGGTGTCCGCGCCCACCCGGTCGATCTCGTCGAGGTCGTAGACCGACAGGATCGCGAGGTAATCCTCCATGATCTCCGAGGTATAGGGCAGCATCAGCGCGCCGCACCGGCTGTCGCGGTAGATCCGTTCCAGCGGCAGGGATCTCAGCATCGACTGCCCGCCACAGGTGCGGATCGCCATGGCCGCGATTTCCTGCACGCCCTCCATCACCGAATACTGGGCGGCATACATCCGCATCACCTCGGCTTTCGACGGAAAGCCCTTGGCCTCGCCGAACGCCTGCCACCAGAGCGCGCGCATCTGCATGAGCCGCACATACATCTGCCCCACCGCATGGCGCTTGGTCGGATAGATGCGCCGGTCGATCGGCGGCAGGCCGGGCACCTGCCCGCGCAGATAGGCGACGGTGAAATCGTAGGCCCCCTGCGCCACCCCCATGTAGGTGGGGCTGAGCGTGGCCATCATGTGCGGCCAGTTGGGCAGGGTCCTGATGAAGATGCCCCGCGGCATCATCAGGTCGTCCTCGGTCACGAAAACGTCCCTGAGCAGGAGGTCGCGGGAATTGGTGCCGCGCATCCCCAGCGGATCCCACTCGCCCACCACCTTCAGCCCCGGACGGTCCTTCGGCACGACGAAGATCATCGTGTCCTCGTGCCGCGGCTCCACACCCTCGAAATGCTCGGTGCAGACGATCGAGTAATAGTCGCAGTAGCCGGCGAGGCTGGCGAACTTCTTGACCCCGTTGATCAGCCAGCCGCCATCGACCTTCCGGCAATTGGTCTGGGCGGGTTTCGAGGTCCAGTTGGCGCCGCCCTCGGAAATCGGCTGGCTGTAAATACCGCGCTCGGCCACGGCGCGGCGGAACTGGCGCTCGCGCAGGGGCGCGAAGGCCGCGCGCTCCTCCGGCGTCAGGTTCGGCAGCTCGAACATGAACCGGCACCACATCATCGAGGACTGGTGCATGTTGAAGGTCAACGCGGTCGCGCCGCAGTGCTTGCCGATCTCGGCGCCGACCATGGCATATTCGCCCAGGGAGAACCCCATGCCGCCGAACTCCTGCGGAACGGTCAGGGTCAGGAAACCGTGTTCGGCCAGGTCGCGGTAGTTCTCGACCGGAAAGGTCGCGTCGATGTCGAGCTGGCGCGCCCGGGGGGCGAAGCGCTCGCGCCCCAGCCGGTCGGCCAGGCGCAGCACCTCGATCACCTCGGGGCGGATGCGGCTGAGGTCGTAGTAGTCGGCGATGTCGCTGCCGGGCAGGCCGGTGGCAGGTGCGGGCGCGTCGAGAGGGCTCATCCTGACCTCCATCTCAGGCAAGCGCGCCCTGCAGGGCGCCGTCCTTCACGACGGTCTCGCCGTCGAGGGTGATCGTGCAGCGACGCATGGGCAGGTCGAAATGGCCCAGCGTGAAGCGGCCGGCATACTGGTTCGCCCCGGTGGACCACAGGAAGTTGCCGGCCCAGGCGCGGAACTCGGTCGCCTGCATGTCGCGCTTGTCGTAGAGCGCGCCCGAGACCCAGCGCGCGCCGGGGTTCATGCCCCAGCCGACATGGCTGAGCCCATACGCGTTTCGGTCCTCCCACGCGTCCAGGTAGTCGCGGAACAGTTCGGCATCCAGCCCGTCGCCGCGGATCTCGGCGATGAAGTCGTTCTCCACCGTGATGTCGATGGGGGTCGCCAGGTAGGTCTTGAAGGTCAGGTTCATGTCCCCCGGCGCCATCACGATCCGGCCGTTGATCGTGCCGGGGCCGGGAAAGCACAGGCACAGCCCGCCCGGCCAGTGCGCCACCGCGCCGGGCCGCGTGGAAAAGCCCGCCGTCCCGCCGCAGGGGGCGTCGCGGATGTCGATGGTCAGGTCGGTGCCGGCGGCCGAGGTGACGCGCATCAGGCTGGCACGGCGCAGCATCTCGATGCCCAGCTCCACCTTCTGGCCAAGCTCGGCGCGCGGCTCGGTCCGCTCCAGGATTTCGGGATGTTCGTTGCAGACGACCAGCAGCCGGGCGCCGGCCTCCTCGATTTCGGGCCATTCCTCGGCGTGGATGATGCCCTCGACGGTGACATCGACGATCACCTCGACCCGCTTCAGCGCCTCGACCACGGCTCGGTTGTGCCGGATCGCAACACAGGTGCCGGTGGATTTCACCGGGACGGGCGCGGTCTGCGGGGGCGTGGTCAGGACGATCGCGTGATGTTCGGCCCCGAGATCGTGCAAGGCCAGGCGGGCGAGGTCGACCAGCACCGGGCGCGACTGGGTCTCCGCGAGGATCGCCACACTTGTGCCGGTTCCGATGCCGTTCAGCCGGAACACCCGCCGGAAGGCGTCGAGCCATTTGCCCTCGATGCGCTCCTGCAGCATCGCACCCCCCCGTGCGGCGAAACCTTACTTTACGGTTCAGTAAAGATTTCCGGGTCCACAGCTGTCAAGCGGGTTCTCGACGGAAATTCACGATCCGTCGTCGGCGGGCTTCCTGTCGCCGCCACCGGTTCCGGCAAGTTGCCGGACCAGCGTGGAAAGTTCCGTCGGGAACGGGAAGACGATGGTCGAGTTCCTCTCGCCCGCGATCTGCGCCAGGGTGTTGAGATAGCGCAACTGCATCGCCTCGGGGCGGGTCGAGAGCATCTCTGCGGCCTCAACCAGCTTGGCCGCGGCCTGCTGTTCGCCCTCGGCGTTGATGATCCGGGCGCGCCGCTCGCGCTCGGCCTCGGCCTGGCGGGCGATGGCGCGGATCATGCTTTCGTTGATGTCCACATGCTTGATCTCGACATTGGTCACCTTGATGCCCCAGGCATCGGTCTGGGCGTCGAGGATCTCCTGAATGTCGTTGTTCAGCTTGTCGCGCTCGGCCAGCATCTCGTCCAGTTCGTGCTTGCCCAGCACCGAGCGCAAGGTGGTCTGGGCAAGCTCCGAGGTGGCCTGCATGAAGTTCTCGACCTGAATCACCGCCCTGGCCGGATCGACCACGCGGAAGTAGATCACCGCATTGACCCGGACCGAGACGTTGTCGTGGCTGATCACGTCCTGGCTCGGCACGTCGAGTACCAGAACCCGCAGGTCCGCCCGAACCATCTGCTGCACGAAGGGGATGATGAGGATCAGCCCCGGCCCCTTGACCGAGGTGAAGCGGCCGAGCGTGAACACCACCCCGCGCTCGTATTCCCGCAGGATCCTGATCGCCGAGCCGAGGAAGCCCAGCACCAGCGCGATCAGCACGATGTAGAAGGCGAAATCGCCGAAGATATCCATACGTCAGACCTCCTGCCTGTCGCCGCGGGCAGGTTGCCCGGCGGCCCGCAGCGTTTCCCCACCGGGAGCGACCCGCAGCGTCAGCCCCTCGATCCCGGTGACCCGCACCCGTTCGCCGGGGCGCAGCGGTGCGTCGGCCTCGGCCTTCCAGCGCTCGCCGTGCACGCAGACATGCCCGCGCGTCCCGCGCCAGTCGCGGACCTCGGCCGACAGCCCGACCAGTTCCTCGGCCCCCGTCGTGACCCGCGCCTTCCACGACGCGACGGCCATCCGCCCGACCAGGACCGAAAAGGCCGCCCCGGCAACCAGGACCGCCGCGAGTGCGGCCCATGACACTTCGATCCCCGGCACATCGGTGTCGATCAGCATCGTCCCGCCCAGCACCACCGCAACCGCCCCGCCGATCCCGAGGATGCCGAACGACGGCGAGAATGCCTCGGCCAGGATCAGCGCGAGCCCGAGCAGGATCAGCGCGACACCGGCATAGCTGACCGGCAGGACCGACAGCGCATAGAGCCCGGTCAGAAGGCTGATGCCGCCGATCGTGCCCGGGATCAGCGTGCCGGGATTGAACAGTTCGAACACGATCCCGTAGAAGCCGACGACCATCAGCAGGATCGCGACGTTCGGGTTGGTGATCACGGCAAGCAGGCGCGTGCGCCAGTCGGGCTCGACCTCGACGACCGCGAGTCCGGCGGTCGCAAGCGTGACCTCCGCGCCATCGACCTCGACCACGCGGCCGTCGGCCAGTGCCAGAAGTTCGGCGGTGTCGCGGGCGACGAAGTCGATCACCCCGGCCTCGGCGGCCTCCCGGGCGGTCATGGTCGCGGCCTCGCGCACCGCGCGCTCGGCGAAATCGGCATCCCGGCCGCGCAGGTCAGCAAGCCCCCGGATCGAGGCCACCGCATCGTTGATCGCCTTGGCCGCGGCGGCGTTCGGCGGGCGCTGTCGGGCGGGATCGCGCGGGCGTTCTTCTGCGCCGTTCGCGGTCTCGGGCGTGGTTTCCCCGGGCCGGTCCCCATCCTCATCGCTGCCGCCGAAGGGCATCCCGCCACCGATGGCGACCGGGGTTGCCGCGCCCAGCCGTGTGCTCGGCGCCATTGCCGCGACATGGGCGGCGTAGAGGATGTAGGTTCCGGCACTTGCCGCCCGGGCCCCGCTTGGCGCGACATGGACCGCGACCGGCACCGGCGAAGCGAGGATCGCCTTGACGATGTCGTTCATCGAGGTTTCAAGCCCGCCGGGCGTGTCCATGCGGATGATGACGAGACCGGCATCGCGCTCCGCCGCAACGGCGATGCCGCGGACGACGTAATCGGCCGTCGCCGGGCTTACGGCATCGGCAAGGGTCAGCAGCACCGCATCGCGGCCCCTCTCGCCCTGCGCCGAAAGCGCGAGCGCACCGGTCAGCATCGCGGCAAAAAAGAATGCCAGCCGCAGCATGCGCCAGGAATTCCGCCTGCCGGTTGCGGCAGTCATGGCCTGTGCCCTCATGGCAGCGGGACGAACCCACCGGTTCTCAGGTTAACATAGGGCGGACCGGCGCCCCAACCGATCGGTTGTGACATCACGACGCCGTCAGCGGCTCCGGCGGCCCCGGTCACAGCCGCGTCTCGACCCGATGTCCTTCGGCATAGGTCAGTCGTGCCGCGGTGATCGGCGTCGGACCCGCCCAGGTGGTACGGTCGAGCGTCAGAAGCGCGGTGCCGGGCGCACAGCCCAGGTGACCGGCGACTGTCGCATCCGCCGCGACCGCGCCGAAGGCCACGTCACCGCCCGAAAAGGCGGTGTTGCGCACCAGCCATTCGTTGGCGCTGAGGGTGGCGAAATCGGCCGTGCCCACGCCCTCCACCGCCGGGTTGATCCAGCGATCCTCCAGACAGAAGGGCGCGCCGTCGGCAGTGTGCAGAGCGAGGACGTGCAGAAACCGGGTGTCGGCAGGACGTTTCAGCGCGGCCCGGACCGCCGGCGGCAACACCGTCTCGCGCGCCGACAGCAGCCGGTAACTGGCGCGCATGCCGCGCGCCTCGATATCCTGCCGTATGATCGGGATCTCGAAGGTTGCCTTGCGGACGGGGGTTTCCGAAAGCCGCGTGCCGCCCTTGCGCCGCCGTTCCAGATAGCCGGCGGCGGCCAGTTCGCGCAGGGCGCGGTTGACGGTCGCGCGGGCACAGCCGAGTTCGCGCGCCAGCGCCTCCTCGTCGGGAATCCGGGCGCCGGGCGTCCATTCGCGGCTGCGGATCCGGCGCAGCGCCTCGTCCTGAACCGCCTGCCAGGTCATTGCCGGCATCGGTCTAGTCCAGCAGCCGTGTCATCGCCGCGCGGAAGCCTGCCTCGATCCGCTCGCGCGCAGGGTGGCGGCCGCCGCGCACCACATGCCGCCCCGCTGCCCATACCTCCTGCACCAGACGGTCGTCGCGGGCGAAGATCCAGGTGTCGAGCGCCAGGTCGCCCGTCCGCCCGGCCATATCGGGGTGATCGTCGTCCAGCGCCACCAGATCGGCCAGCCGCCCGACCTCGATTGTGCCTGCCGCGCGGCCCGCCGCCCGCGCCCCGCCCTCGGCGGCGCACTGGAGCAGGACCCGGCCGGTGGACCGATCGGCGGTGGCCAGCGCCGCGCGCGACCGGGCGCCCAGCCGCTGGGAATAGTCGAGCGTGCGCAACTCTTCCGACAGGGCGACGCGGATGTTGCTGTCGCTGCCGACGCCCCAGCGCCCGCCTGCCGCGGCGAAGGCAACGGCATCGAAGATCCCGTCGCCCAGCGAGCTTTCGGTGATCGGGCAAAGCCCCGCGACCGCGCCCGAGGCCGCCAGCCCGAGGGTCTCGTGCCGTTCCATCTGGGTGCAGTGGATCAGGCACCAGCGCCCGTCCACGGCGTGGTTCTGCAACAGCCACTCGACCGGCCGCGCCCCCAGATGCGCCTGAACCTGTTCGACCTCGGCCACCTGTTCGGCCAGATGCATGTGGAAAGGGGCTGCGGGCCGCAGACCCGCCGCTCCTGCCAGCGCTTCGGGCGTCACCGCGCGCAGCGAATGGGGTGCGACCCCCACGAGGGTATCCGCAGGAAGGCCGCGCACCGCCGCCTCGGCCCCCTCGACCAGCCGGGCGAAGCGGTCGGGGTCGTTGCCGAACCGGTCCTGTCCCGCCACCAGCGCCCGCCCGTCCAGCCCGCCCTGCATGTAGAGCACCGGCAGCAGCGTCAGGCCGATGCCGACCGCCCCGGCGGCCGCCGCGACCCGCGCCGACATCTCGGCCAGATCCCCGTAGGGCCGGCCGCCGGGCGCATGGTGCAGATAGTGGAACTCGGCCACCGCGGCATAGCCCGCCTCGGCCATCTCCAGAAAGGCCATGGCGGTGATCGCCTCGACATCCTCGGGCGTCAGCCGGTCGAGGAAGGCATACATCTGCGCGCGCCACGTCCAGAAGCTGTCGCGCGGGTCGGGACCGCGGTGTTCGGTCAGCCCGGCCATTGCACGCTGGAAGCCGTGGCTGTGCAGGTTCGCGGGCGCGGGCAGCAGGATGCCGACCCGCCGCACCGTCGCTTCGGGAACCGTGCCGGCCGAAACCGCCGCGATCCGGTCGCCCGCCAGCCGCACCGTCACGTCCCGCGCCCAGCCATCGGCCAGAAGCGCCTGCCGGGCCCAGATCGTCGTCATCGCCGCCTCCTGTTGACAGGAATAATATGTGCATACATAATAGCGCCAACAGCGGGGGAATCAAGCATGGAAATCGAGGCGCCCATCGTCCTGACCGATGCCCGCCTGGCGGGGGCCGAGGGCGATGCGCTGGCAATCCGCGACGGCCGCATCGCCTGGGTCGGCCGCGCCGACGACATGCCGCCGGACCTGCGCGACCTGCCGCGCCACGCGCTCGAGGGGCGGCTGCTGACACCCGCCTTCGTCGATTGCCATACCCACATCGTGCACGGCGGCCACCGGGCCCGCGAATTCGAGATGCGGCTGGAAGGCGCCAGCTACGAGCAGATCGCCCGCGCCGGGGGCGGCATCGTCTCGACCGTCGCGGCGACCCGGGAGGCGACCGAGGCCGACCTGCTGGCGCAGGCGCTGCCGCGGGTCGATGCGCTGCTGGCCGAAGGCGTCTCGTGCATCGAGGTCAAGTCCGGCTACGGCCTCGACGTGGAGACCGAATTGCGGATGCTGCGCACGGCCCGCCGGATCGCCGAAGTGCGCCCGGTTCGGATCCGCACCACCTTTCTCGGGGCCCATGCCGTGCCGAAGGGGATGGCGGCCGACAGCTACATCGACACGGTATGCATTCCCGCCCTGCGGGCCGCCCATGCGGAAGGGCTGGTCGATGCGGTGGACGGGTTCTGCGAGACGATCGCCTTCGACACGGCACAGATCGGGCGGGTCTTCGGCGCCGCGCGCGCGCTTGGCCTGCCGGTCAAGCTGCATGCCGAACAGCTGTCGAACCAGGGCGGCGCCCAGCTCGCCGCCCGCCACGGCGCATTGTCGGCCGACCATCTGGAATACGCCACCGAGGCCGATGCCGCCGCAATGGCGGCTGCCGGCACGGTGGCGGTGCTGCTGCCCGGTGCCTTCTATGCGCTCCGGGAAACCCGGCTGCCGCCCGTGCAGGCCTTCCGCGCCCATGGCGTGCCGATGGCACTGGCCACCGACTGCAACCCCGGGTCCTCGCCGATGACATCGCTGCTGCTGGCGATGAGCATGGGCTGCACCCTGTTCCGTCTGACCCCGGCCGAGGCGCTGGCCGGCGTCACCGAACATGCCACCCGGGCGCTCGGGCTCGACGACACCGGCCGGCTGGCCCCCGGCCTGCGCGCCGATCTGGCGGTCTGGAACGTCGAGACGCCGGCGGAACTTGCCTATCGCTTCGGTTTCAACCCGCTGCATGCCCGCATCTTCGGAGGCCGCACATGCTGACCCTGACCCCTGGTGCAACGCGGCTTGAGATGCTGGAGCGGATCTGGCGCGAGGGTCTGCCAGCCCGTCTGGACCCGGTCGCGCGGCCCGGTATCGATGCCGCCGCTGCGCGCGTCGCCGAGGCAGCCAGGGGCGAGGCGGCGGTCTATGGCGTCAACACCGGTTTCGGCAAGCTCGCCTCGGTAAAGATCGCACCGAAAGACACTGCCGCCCTGCAACGCAACCTGATCCTGAGCCATTGCTGCGGCGTGGGCGAGGCGCTGGACGAAGCCACCACCCGACTGATGATGGCGCTGAAGCTTCTCAGCCTCGGCCGCGGCGCCTCGGGCGTGCGGTGGGAGGTGATCGCCTTGATCGAGGCGATGCTGGAACGCGGCGTCATCCCGGTGGTGCCGGCGCAGGGGTCGGTCGGCGCCTCGGGAGACCTCGCGCCGCTTGCGCACATGACCGCGGTGATGATCGGCGCGGGCGAGGCGGTGGTGGGCGGGCGTCGGATGCCCGGGGCCGAGGCGCTGGCAGCGGCAGGGCTTCACCCGGTGACGCTGGGCCCGAAGGAGGGGCTGGGGCTGATCAACGGCACCCAGGTCTCGACCGCGCTGGCGCTTGCCGGGCTGTTCGAGGGCTGGCGCCGTGCGCAAGCCGCGCTCGTCACCTCGTGCCTTTCGACCGACGCGATCATGGGTTCGACCGCGCCGCTGCAACCGGCGATCCACGACCTGCGCGGCCATCGCGGCCAGATCGAGGTCGCCGCCGCCATGCGCGCGCTGATGGAGGGGTCGGAGATCCGCGAAAGCCACCGCGACGGCGACCAGCGCGTGCAGGATCCCTATTGCATCCGCTGCCAGCCCCAGGTCGCCGGCGCCGCCGTGGACCTTCTGCGTTTTGCCGCCGCGACGCTCGAGACCGAGGCCAATGCAGTGACCGACAACCCGCTGGTCATCCCCGGGGCGATCGTCTCGGGCGGCAACTTCCATGCCGAGCCGGTGGCCTTCGCCGCAGACATCATCGCCCTTGCGCTGGCCGAGATCGGGGCCATCGCCCAGCGCCGCGTGGCGCTGATGGTCGATCCGACCCTGAGCCACGACCTGCCGCCCTTCCTGACACCGAACCCCGGCCTCAACTCCGGCTACATGATCGCCGAGGTGACGACCGCCGCGCTGATGAGCGAGAACAAGCATCTCGCCACCCCCTGTTCGACCGACTCGACGCCCACCAGCGCCAATCAGGAGGACCATGTCAGCATGGCCGCCCACGGCGCGCGCCGGCTGGGCCGGATGAATGCGAACCTTGCGGTCATCCTCGGGGTCGAGGCGCTGTGCGCCGCGCAGGGGATCGATTTTCGCGCGCCGCTGAGAACCGCGCCGCGGCTGCAATCGGCCATCGCCACCCTGCGCGAAACGGTCCCCGCACTCGATCGGGACCGCTATCTCGCCCCGGAAATCGAGGCTGCGGCCGCCCTGGTGCGCGACGGCAGCCTGGTCCGGGCCGCGGGGCTGGAGTTCGCGCTGTGACCCCGGTCGAGGTGATCCGCGGCGACGGGCCGGTGGTGCTGGGCCTGCCCCATACCGGCACCTGGCTGCCGCCCGAGGTGATGGCCCGGCTGAACGCCCGCGGGCAGATCCTGGCCGATACCGACTGGCACATCGACCGGCTCTATGACGGGCTGCTGCCCGGCGCGACCGTGGTGCGTGCGACGTTCCACCGCTATGTGATCGACGCCAACCGCCCGCCCGACGGCGAAAGCCTCTATCCCGGGCAGAACACCACCGGGCTGGTGCCCACGACCGATTTCGACGGCCATCCGATCTGGGTGCAGCCGCCGGACGCGGCCGAGATCGAGGCGCGGCGGGCCACCTTCCACGCCCCCTATCACGCGGCGCTGAGCGCCGAGCTCGAGCGGGTTCGGGAGCGGCACGGCGTGGCCATTCTCTACGACTGCCACTCGATCCGGTCCTGCATCCCGTTCCTGTTCGAGGGCCGCCTGCCGGATTTCAACATCGGCACCGCGGAGGGCCGGAGCTGCGCCCCGGAGGTCGAGGCGGCAGCCTTGGAAATCTGTTCTTCAGCAGAAGGTTACAGTCACATCCTCAATGGGCGCTTCAAGGGCGGCTGGACCACGCGCCACTACGGCCGGCCGGCCGAGGGATACCACGCGATCCAGATGGAACTGGCGCAGATCACCCATCTGGAGACCGAGGCTCCGCCTTTCGCCCTGGATCCCGCCAAGGCCCGCCGGCTGCGCACGCACCTGGCCGGGCTGTTGCACCGGCTGGCGGACCTGGCCCCGGAGCTGGCCCGATGAAGCCGCTGGCCGGCATCCGCGTGCTGGACCTGACCCGCGTCCTGGCCGGGCCCTTTGCCACCGCTCTGATGGCCGACCTGGGGGCCGAGGTCATCAAGCTGGAACCGCCGCAGGGCGACGACTACCGCCATATCGGCCCCTTCGTGGACGGGGAAAGCGCGCTGTTCGCGCTGACCAACCGCGGCAAGGCTTCGATCGTCGTCGACCTGAAGGACGACCGCGGCCAGGCGATCGCCCGCCAGATCGCCGCCACCTGCGACGTGGTGGTGGAAAATTTCCGCCCCGGCGTGGCCGAAAGGCTGGGACTTGGTGCGGGACGGCTGCGGGCGGAGAACCCGGCGCTGGTCTATTGCTCGATCTCGGGTTTCGGACAGTCGGGCCCCTTCGCGCATCTGCCCGCCTACGACATCGTGGTGCAGGCCATGTCGGGGCTGATGGATGCCACGGGCGAGGAAGGCGGCGCGCCGCTGAAGGCCGGCGAGGCGCTGGGCGACCTGATCGCCGGGCTCTACGCGGCCTGGGCGATCGCCGCAGCGCTGGTCGCGCGCGGCCGCAGCGGGCAGGGCGCGACGCTGGACGTGGCGATGTTCGATGCGCTGTTCGCGCTGTTGCCGACCAGCCATGCGCTGCATCTCTACGCCCGCCAGCCGGTTGCGCGGGTCGGCAACCGCCACCCCCTGTCCACCCCGTTCGGTGCCTTCCGCACCGCGGATGGCCATGTGGTGATCGCGGTTCTGGGCGAACGCCAGTTCACGGCGCTGTGCGACCTGATCGGACGTCCCGAGGCGGCATCCGACCCGCGGCTTTCCAGCGACGAGGGGCGCACCGCCCACGAACGCGCCGTACGCGCGATGATCGAGGCGCATACCACGCGGCATCCCACCGAGACCGTGATCGGTGCCTTGCGCGCCGCGGGCATTCCGGCAGCCCCGATCCTGTCGCTGGCCCAGGCGGCACAGACGCCCCATGCACAGGAGCGCGGTCTTGTCGCCCACCTGCCGCACGCGCGGCTGGGGCAGGCCCCGGTCGTCGGCCAACCGGTGCGCTTTGACGGGGAAAAGCCGCTGGCTGGCGCTGGCGCGCCGGCCCTTGGCGCCCAGACCCGCGCCACGCTGGCCCAGCTGGGGCTGACCGAGACCCAGATCGCCGGGCTGCTCCGATCCGGCATCGTCAGAGAGGGAACGGCATGAGCGACCTCTACCACATGCTCGACCCGGCCGAGGCGGCCTTCATCGCCGTGCTGGACCGGTTCGCCGCCGAGGAACTGGCGCCGAAGGCTGCGGCGGCCGACGAGTGTGGCGTGTTCGTCCACGACCAGCTGCGCGCATTGGCGGCTACCGGCATGATGGGCGCCAACCTGCCCGAGGCCTGGGGCGGCGCCGACATCTCGGCCCAGGCGCTCCTGCGGGCGGTTGGCGTGGTCGCGGGCGGCTGCGGCTCCACCGCCTCGGCGCTGACGGCGCATTACCTCGCGACCGACTCGATCCTGATCGGGGGCGACGATGCCCTGCGCGCGCGCTATCTGCCGGCTGCGGCCGAAGGCCGGTTGCTGGGCGCCTTCGGGCTGACCGAGCCCACTGCCGGGTCCGACCCCGCCGACATGAAGACCCGCGCCATCCGGGAGGGCGAGGGCTATCGCCTCAAGGGGCGCAAGTGTTTCATCTCGAATGGCGGGGTGGCGGATTTCGTGGTGGTCTATGCGGTGACGGACGCCGCGGCGCGCCATCGCGGGATTTCCGCCTTCGTCGTGGACAAGGGGACCCCCGGCTTCGTGCCGGGACGAGCCGAGCGCACGATGGGCCTGCGCGCGGGCCATGTCTGGGAACTGGACTTCGACCTGTGGCTGCCGGCCGCGCAGCGGCTGGGCGACGAAGGCACCGGTTTCCGCACCGCGATGAAGGTGCTGGACAACGGACGCCTGGAAGTGGCCGCGATGTGCATCGGGATCGCCCGCGCCGCGCTGTCGGCCGCCACCGCCTGGTCCAAGACCCGGATCATCGGCGGCGAGCCGCTGGCCAATCGACAGGGGATCCGCTGGCAACTGGCGGACATGGCGCTGGACCTGCGCGCCTCCGAACTCCTGGCGCTGGAGGCCGCGCGGCAGCGCCAGACGGGCCAGCGCTTTTCCGAAGCCGCCAGCATGGCCAAGCTGCATGCCAGCGAGATGGCGCACCGCGTGACGGACGGCGCGCTGCAGATCCATGGCGGCTATGGGTATACCCGCGACTTCCCGCTCGAACGCCATGCCCGCGACGTGCGCATCATGCGCATCTACGAGGGCTCGTCCGAAATTCAGCGCAACATCATTGCCGGCCACCTGCTGGCCGCCTGAGGAGGCAATCATGACGAACCCCCGCCACAACATCCGCGACGTGTTTCCGCCGACCGGCCCGGAGATCAGCTGCAAGAGCTGGCTGACCGAAGCGCCGCTGCGGATGCTGATGAACAACCTGCATCCCGACGTGGCCGAGAACCCGCACGAGCTGGTGGTCTATGGCGGCATCGGCCGGGCGGCGCGGACCTGGGAGGACTTCGACCGGATCGTGGCCGAGCTGCGCCGGCTGGACGACGACCAGACGCTTCTGGTGCAGTCGGGCAAGCCGGTGGGCGTGTTCCGCACCCATCGGGACGCGCCGCGGGTGCTGATTGCCAATTCGAACCTGGTGCCGCACTGGGCCACCTGGGACCACTTCAACGAACTCGACCGCAAGGGCCTGGCCATGTACGGCCAGATGACGGCCGGTTCCTGGATCTACATCGGCACGCAGGGTATCGTGCAGGGCACCTACGAGACCTTTGCCGAGGCCGGGCGCCAGCACTATGGCGGCGATCTGAAGGGCAAGTGGATCCTGACCGCCGGACTGGGCGGCATGGGCGGCGCGCAGCCGCTGGCCGCGGTGATGGCCGGGGCCTGCTGTCTGGCCGTGGAATGCGACGAGACCCGCGCCGACTTCCGCATCCGCACCCGCTATTGCGACGAGAAGGCCCACAGCCTCGACGAGGCGCTTGCGATGATCGACCGCTGGACGAAGGCGGGCGAGGCGAAGTCGGTGGCGCTGATCGGCAATGCCGCCGAGGTCTTTCCCGAACTCGTGCGGCGCATGAAGGCGGGCGGGCCGCGGCCCGACATCGTCACCGACCAGACCTCGGCGCATGATCCGGTGCACGGCTATCTGCCGCTGGGCTGGACCGTCGCCGAATGGCGCGCCAGGCAGGAAAGCGACCCGAAGGCGGTGGAACGGGCCGCGCGCGCCTCGATGAAGACCCACGTTGCGGCAATGGTCGATTTCTGGAACGCCGGCGTGCCGACGCTGGACTACGGCAACAACATCCGCCAGGTCGCGCAGGAGGAGGGGCTGGAGAATGCCTTCGCCTTCCCCGGTTTCGTGCCAGCCTACATCCGCCCGCTGTTCTGCCGGGGCATCGGCCCGTTCCGCTGGTGCGCGCTGTCGGGCGACCCCGAGGACATCTACAGGACCGACGCGCGAATGAAGGAGCTGTTCCCCGACAACGCGCATCTGCACAACTGGCTGGACATGGCGCGCGAGCGGATCGCCTTCCAGGGCCTGCCCGCGCGCATCATGTGGATCGGGCTGGGCGACCGGCACCGGGCGGGGCTTGCGATCAACGAGATGGTCCGCAAGGGCGAGTTGAAGGCGCCTGTCGTGATCGGCCGCGATCATCTCGATTCGGGCTCGGTCGCCAGCCCCAACCGCGAGACCGAGGCGATGAAGGACGGATCGGATGCGGTCAGCGACTGGCCGCTGCTGAACGCCATGCTGAACGTCGCCTCCGGGGCGACCTGGGTCAGCCTGCACCATGGCGGCGGGGTCGGCATGGGTTTCAGCCAGCATTCCGGCATGGTGATCTGCTGCGACGGCACCGAAGAGGCCGACCGGCGGATCGGGCGCGTCCTGTGGAACGATCCTGCCACCGGGGTGATGCGCCATGCCGATGCGGGCTACGAGATTGCGCTCGATTGCGCCCGCGAGCACGGATTGAACCTTCCGGCGATCCTCAAGGCGTGATCTTCTGCGCCGTAACCACGAACCGACCACCGACAGAGGAGTGAGACAATGAAACGACGTTCCTTCATCGCCGCCGCCGGCATGGGCGCCGCGGCAGCGACCCTGGCCGCCCCGGCCATCGCGCAGGATCTGCGCAAGTGGCGCATGGTGTCCGCCTGGCCGCGCAACCTGCCCGGGCCCGGTGTCGCCGCGCAGATGCTGGCCGACCGGATCACCGCGCTGTCCGGCGGGCGCATCGAGGTGGAGCTGTTCGCCGCCGGCGAGATCGTGCCCGGGCCGGGTGTCTTCGATGCGGTGGCCGAGGGCACGGCCGAGATCTATCATGCCGTGCCGGCCTACTGGGGTTCGAAGTCCAAGGGCATCCTGCTGTTCGGCAGCCAGCCCCTGGGCCTGACGGCGATCGAGCAGCACGGCTGGATGCTGCACGGCGGCGGTCAGGCGCTTTATGACGAGATGTACGGCCGGTTCGGGCTGAAGCCCTTCCTGTGCGGCAACTCGGGCCCGCAATGGGCCGGCTGGTTCCGCAACGAGGTCAACAGCCTCGACGACATCCGCGGGCTGAAATACCGCACCACCGGCCTGAATTCCGAGGTCATGGCCAAGCTCGGCGTCGCGGTCGAGGCGATGTCGGGTCCGGCAATGTTCCAGGCGCTGCAATCGGGCGCGCTGGATGCCGGCGAATTCATCGGCCCGTGGTCGGACAGCGCGCTGGGGATCCAGCAGATCGTCAAGAACTACTACGGCCCCGGCGTGGGCGAGCCGTCCTCGGCCGAGGAATGCGCGGTCAACCTGAATGTCTGGAATGACCTGCCGGACGATCTGAAGCAGGCCGTGAACTTCGCCGCCGAAAGCCTCTACAACCCGGTCCTGACCGAATACAACACCAAGCACGCGCTGGCGCTGCGCGAACTGGTGTCGCAGCATGGGGTGCAGATCCGGGAATGGCCGCAGGACATCATCGTGGCCATGGGCAACGCGATGGGCGAGGTGATCGCCGACCTGCGCGCCTCGGACGACGAGCTGGTGCGACGGATCACCGAAAGCTTCCTCGATTACCGCCGGCTGATGGTCGAATACATGCCCCATGCCGAGGGTGGCCAGCTTGCGGCCCGCGGGCTCGACTTCAACTACGAGGGCTGAAGCACCTGGCGGGGGCCGGTTCGGCCCCCGCCGATCACCGGAGGCCGCCATGGGTCGTCTCGCCGACACGCTCGACTGGATCAACCGCGCGGTCGGTGCGGTCACGATGTGGCTTGCATTGCTGATGGTGCTTCTGCAATTCGCCATCGTGCTGGCCCGCTACGTGTTCGGCACCACGTCGATCTTCTGGAACGAGGGCGTGCTCTACCTGCACGCGAGCCTGTTCATGCTGGGCGCGGGCTATACGCTGCTGGTCGGCGGGCACGTTCGGGTGGACATCTTCTTTGCCCGCCTGTCGCCCCGCGGCAAGGCGCTGGTGGACATCTTCGGACACCTGTTCCTGCTGGCGCCCGCGCTCCTGATGCTGCTGTGGTGGTCCTGGCCGATGGTGCGAAGGTCCTGGGCGATCATGGAGGGGCCGATCTCGGTCGGCGGTATCCCGGCCTCCTTCCTGCTGAAGTCGCTGGTGCCGGCGTTCTGCGTGCTGCTGCTCATCCAGGGCGTCTCGGCGCTGATCCGAGACATCATGCGCCTGAGGGACTCCGATGCCGCTTGACCTTCTGATGTTCGCGGCGCTGATCGGGTTCATCCTGCTCGGCTATCCGGTGGCGTTCACCATCGCGGGCGTCGCCACGATCTTTGCCGTTCTGGGCTGGCTGACCGGCGACTTCTCGATGAACCTGATGGGGGCGCTGGGGCAGCGGTTCTTTGCCATCCTGACCAATCCGGTCCTGACTGCGATTCCCCTGTTCGTGCTGATGGGCGTCGTGCTGGAAAAATCCCGCATCGCCGAGGAACTGCTGGAAACCATGGGCCGCCTGTTCGGGCGGATGCGCGGCGGACTGGGTGTGTCGGTGGTCGTGGTCGGTGCGCTGCTGGCGGCCTCGACCGGGATCGTCGGGGCGACGGTCGTGGCGATGGGGCTGATCGCGCTGCCCGCGATGCTGCGCAACGGCTACAACGCACCGCTGGCCGCCGGCACCGTCTGCACTGCGGGCACGCTGGGGCAGATCATCCCACCCTCGACGCTGCTCATCATCCTGGCCGAGGTCATGTCCTCTGCCTTCCAGCAGGCGCAGTTCCGGCAGGGGCGGTTCTCGATCGAGACCATATCGGTCGGCCAGACCTTTGCCGCGGCGCTGGTGCCGGGGCTGCTTCTGGTCGGGATCTACATCATCTACATCCTGGTCCGCGCCGCGCTGCGCCCCGCCGACGCGCCGGCGATGCGCGAGACCGGGCGCGAGCCGTCGCTGGCCGAGGTCTCGGGCGCGATCCTGCCCCCGGTCCTGCTGATCGTCGCGGTGCTGGGCGCGATCCTGGGCGGCATCGCCTCGCCCAACGAGGCGGCAAGCGTCGGTGCGGTGGGGGCGATCCTTCTGGCCGGACTGCGGCAGGGCGCGCCGCGCTGGCTGATCTTGGGGGGCGCGGCGGCGCTGCTGGCGCTCGCAATCGCGGCGGGGCTGGCACCGGTCCGGTTGCAGCGGTCGGATGTCGGCCCGCGCGAATACATGCTGGCGGCGATCTACACCGGGCTTGCCGTGATCGGCATCGTCGCGATCCTCGTGGCGCTGGCCGCGTTGTTCCGCCGCGGCATCGCGATCCCGGCGATGCGGCAGACCATGGTGGTGACGGCGATGATCTTCGCCACCATCCTCATGGCCTCGTTCTTCAGCCTGGTTTTCGTCGGTCTGGGCGGCGAACACCGGGTCGCCACGATCCTCGAATCGCTTCCCGGCGGGCCGACGGGGGCACTGGTCTTTGCCATGGCCTTCGTCTTCGTCCTCGGCTTCTTTCTGGACTTCGTCGAGATCTCGGTGATCCTGCTGCCGCTGCTGATCCCGCCGCTGATCCTGATGGGGCACGATCCGATCTGGCTGGCGGTGCTGATCGCGGTGAACCTGCAGACCAGCTTCCTGACACCGCCGTTCGGTTTCTCGCTGTTCTACCTGCGCGGCGCGGCACCGCCCGAGGTGACGACCGGCATGATCTATCGCGGGGTGGTGCCGTTCATCCTGCTCCAGATCCTCGCCATGGCGATGATCTGGCTGTTGCCCGCGATCGCCACCTGGCTGCCGCGGACAGTGTTCTGAGCCGGTCATTCCGCCGTCGCGAAAGCGGTGCTAGACCGGCGGTGACAGACCGGAGCCTGCCATGCCCGACACCTTCACCGCGCCGGGGCGGTTCTTCCGCGGCAACCTGCACACCCATTCCGACCGGTCGGACGGTGCGCTGGACCCCGCCGAGGTCTGCCGCCGCTACGCGGCCGAAGGCTATGACTTCATCGCGCTGACCGATCATCTGGTCGGGCTCTGGGGCTATCCGGTGGTCGATACGCGACCCTGGCGCAGCGACCGGTTCACCACGCTGATCGGGGCCGAGCTGCACAGCGGCGCGATGGCCAACGGCGAGATGTGGCACATCCTCGCGGTCGGTCTGCCCGACGACTTCGCCCCGCCCGACGTGCCGCATTTCGGCCCACTCGAGGGACAGGAAACCGGGCCGCAGCTTGCCGCGCGCGCTGCCGAGGCGGGTGCCTTCGTGGCAATCGCCCATCCGCAATGGTCCGGCCTGACGCTGGCCGATGCGCGCAGCATTGCCGCTGCCCATGCGGTCGAGATCTACAATCACGGCTGCGCCATGGGCTGCGACCGCGGCGACGGTTTCGGCATCGCCGACCTCTTGCTGTCCGAGGGGCGGCGGCTGTCGCTGATCGCGACCGACGATGCGCATTTCACCGAACCCGACCATTTCGGCGGCTGGGTCATGGTCCGGGCCGAGGAGAACGAGCCCGCGGCGCTGCTGGCGGCGCTGAAGGCGGGGCGGTTCTATTCCAGCCAGGGGCCGCGGATCGATGCGGTCGAAGGCGACGGCCGGACGATCGAGGTCGCCTGTTCGGCGGTGCGCAGCGTCATCGTGCAGGGGCAGGGGACGGCGGCGACCGCGCTGCACGGCCATTCCCTGACCCGAGCGCGGCTGAAGCTTGACCGTTTCGCCGCCTCGCCGTGGGTCCGGGTGACGGTGATCGACGCCGCCGGCCGGCGGGCCTGGACCAATCCGATCTGGAAGTGACCGCGACCCGCTAGCCGGCCAGATGCCGCCCGGCCTCGCGCCGGGCGAAGGGTTTCAGCCGGGCGCCGTGGTCGGCAAGGAAGGCGCGCGCCCGGTCGGCGTCGTGGCGCGACAGGTCGCGCACCCACCAGGCCACCGCCTTCTGCATGAACCAGTCGCGGTCGTCGGCGTGGTGCGCCGCCCAGTCAAGCACCCGGTCGCGGATCGCCAGATCGGCCGGCTTGGGATGGTTCATCCGCGCCCAGGGCAGGGTCATCACCAGCCCGGCGCGCCGGGTCCACATGTTGGGATGGTCGCGCCAGCCTGCGACGGTCTCGATCCGCCGCGGGTCGGCCGCCAGCCGCTTCTGCCCGGCGATGCTGGCGTGATCGGCCAACGCCCAGGCATCGAACCCTTCCGCCCAGCGGCAGATCAGGTCCCAGGCGCCGGAATCGTCGGGCCTGATGCGCGCCTGGGTCAGCAGCTTCGCCGCCGCCACCTTGCCCTCGTGGATGTCGCTGTCCCACAGCGCGGCGGCCAGCGCCAGCCGGTCGTCAAGCGACAGCGTGGCGCGCCAGTCGCGTGCGAGGTCGTCGATGACGGGCACCGGCACGCCGAGATAGACGCGGGGGACCTTGTGATAGGCCGCCATGCCGGCGGCGCGGCCGCCATCCCCCGCCGCCCGCAGCGCCGCAAGCGCAGTCTCGATCATTCCGCAATGCCGGTCGGCCGGCCGTCGAGGCTTTGCCCGTTCCGCTCGGCCCAGTAGGCGGCCAGACCGGCCTCGCCCTTCTGCCGGGCCCAGCCGCGCAGCACCGTGCGTTCGGCACGGAAGTCCATCAGCGGGACCGCAAAGCCGCAGGAGGTCTGCACCAGGTCCACCTGCATCTCGATCACCTGCCGGGCGCCCGGTTCGGGCGGCAGTTCGGCCGACAGCCTTGCCCAGTCGGGATCGCGCGGATGGATGGCCCGGGCGGTGCCATAGGCGCGCAGGATCAGTGGCCGGGTTCCGAACGAACACCACATCAGCGTCATCCGCGGGCTTTCGGCCAGATGCGCGGCAGTCTCGTTGCCGGACCCGGTGAGGTTCAGCCACAGGATCCGGTCGGAAGCCGGAACCCGCAGGCTGTCCATGCCCTTGGGGCTGAGATTCACACGTCCGTCCGGTGCCGCCGTGGCGACGAAGAAGATCTGCTGCCCGGCGACGAAATCGACATGCTCCGGCTCCAGCCGGTCGAACAGCTTGCTCATGTCATTCCACCGTCACCGATTTCGCCAGATTGCGGGGCTGGTCCACGTCGGTGCCCTTGGCGACGGCGGTGTGATAGGCGATCAGCTGGGCAGGCAGGGCATAGAGGATCGGTGCAGCCAGCGACGATGCCTCGGGCAGGACAAGCCGCCGCCAGGTGCCCTCGGCCGCGCGCGCCACGCCGCGCCCGTCCGAGATCAGCACCACGCGCCCGTGCCGCGCCATCACCTCCTGCATGTTCGACACGGTCTTGTCGAACAGCGCGTCCTGCGGCGCCATGACGATCACCGGAACGGCCGCGTCGATCAGCGCGATCGGCCCGTGCTTCAGTTCGCCCGACGGATAGCCTTCGGCGTGTATATAGCTGATCTCCTTGAGCTTCAGCGCCCCTTCGAGCGCCAGCGGATACATCGGGCCGCGCCCGAGGAACAGCACGTCGCGCGCCTTGGCCAGCTCGCCGGCCAGTGCCCGGATCTCGGCATCGAGGCCGAGCGCGTGGTTCATCAGCCCCGGCAACGCGGCAAGGCCGGCGAGATGCCCGGCCAGTGTCCCGGCGTCGATGCGGCCCCTGTCCACGCCGGCCTTGAGCGCCATGAGTGCGAGCACCAGAAGCTGGTTGGTGAAGGCCTTGGTCGAGGCCACGCCGACCTCGACCCCGGCCAGGATCGGCAGCGCGAGATCGGATTCACGGGCGATCGAGGAGGTGGGCACGTTGACGACGGAAACGACCTTCGCCACGCTTCCCTGCACATGCCGCAGCGCGGCCAGGGTATCGGCGGTCTCGCCCGACTGGCTGACGAAGACGCCCCAGCCGTGGGGGTCGATCACCGGGTCGCGATAGCGGTATTCCGACGCGATATCGACCTCGCAGGGCAGACCGGCCAGCGTCTCGAACCAGTATTTCGCAACCAGACAGGCATAGTGGGCCGTGCCGCAGGCGATCAGCGTCAGCCGCGCCACGTCGCGGAAGTCCAGCGTCTCGGGCAGGTTGAGCCCGTGGCGGTCGGATGTCAGGTAGTGGCGCAGCGCGTCGGCCAGAACCACCGGCTGTTCGGCGATCTCCTTGGCCATGAAATGCCGGTGGCCACCCTTCTCGATCCGTGCGGTATCGATCTGGATGCGCGTCTCGGCCCGGTTCGCGCGACGTCCGGCCGCATCGAAGATCACCGCGCCGGCGCGGGTGATCTCGGCCCGGTCGCCCTCTTCAAGATAGGTGATGCGGTCGGTCAGCGGGGCAAGCGCGATGGCGTCCGAGCCCACGAACATCTCGCCCTCACCATGCCCGATGGCCAGCGGGCTGCCCTTGCGCGCGGCGATCAGCAGGTCGTCCTCGCCCTCGAACAGGAAGCACAGCGCGAAGGCACCCTCGAGCCGGTCCAGGGTCGCCGCTGCGGCCTCGCGGGGCGGCATGCCCCGGTCCAGATGGTGGCGGGTCAGCAGCGCCACCGTCTCGGTATCGGTCTCGGATTCGAAGGACAGGCCGGCCTCGGCCAGTTCCGCGCGCAGCTCGCGGAAGTTCTCGATGATCCCGTTGTGCACCACCGCGACCCGGCCGGACCGGTGGGGATGCGCATTGATCACCGTCGCCGCGCCATGGGTGGCCCAGCGGGTGTGGCCGATGCCTGCCTTGCCGGCCAGCGGCTGATGCACCAGCAGGTCCGACAGGTTGACGAGCTTGCCCACCGCCCGCCGCCGGTCCAGCACGCCGTTGTTGACGGTGGCGATGCCGGCGCTGTCGTAACCGCGGTATTCCAGCCGCTTCAGCGCCTCGACCAGCAGCGGCGCGGCCTCGTGATGGCCCAGAACCCCGACGATGCCGCACATCAGCCCTTCTCCTTCGCCGCCTTGATCGCGCGCAGCCGGTCCATCAGGCGCACGGCAAGCCCCGGCTTCACCTCCTGACGCGCCCGCGCCACCGCCAGCGCCCCCTCGGGCACATCCGAGGTGATGACCGAGCCCGAGCCGGTCATCGCCCGCGCGCCCACCCGGACCGGTGCCACCAGCATCGTGTCCGATCCGATGAAGGCGCCCGCGCCGATCTCGGTGCGGTGCTTCATCACGCCGTCGTAGTTGCAGGTGACGGTTCCGGCACCGATGTTGGCGTGCTCGCCCACATGCGCATCGCCCAGATAGGTCAGATGGCCGACCTTCACGCCTTCGTCGAGGATCGCGTTCTTGATCTCGACGAAGTTGCCCACATGCACGTCCTCGGCC
>JBKBMT010000025.1:0-8659 GCA_046295655.1 Gemmobacter sp.
CTGGCTGGTCGCGCTGCATGCCGGTTCGGACGCTCTGATATTCCTGTCCTATTCGGCCATTCCCGTGGCGCTGGTGATTGCACTCAGGCGGCGCCCGGACGTCCGCTTCCGCGGCCTCGTTGCCCTGTTCGCCGCCTTCATCATGCTGTGCGGGCTGACTCATCTCGTGTCGCTGGTCACGCTCTGGATTCCGGTATATCCGGCCGAGGGCGCGCTGAAGCTTCTGACCGGCCTCGTGTCGGCCACAACGGCGGTGGTCCTTTTCTCGCTGATCCCGACCATCGTGCGGATACCGAGCCCGAGCCAGCTTGAGGCCGCCAACGCGGCCCTCAGGGCCGAGATCGACGCGCACCGGGCCACGCTCGATCAACTGCGCGCCATGCACGCCGAGCTTGAGGAACGGGTTGCGCAGAGGACCGAGGAACTGAGCGCCGCCAACGCAAGGCTGGAACTGACCGCGCGCGAGTCGGTGCACCGCGCCAAGAACCTGCTTGCGGTGGTCACCTCGATCGCCCGACAGACGGCACGCGACGCAACCGACATCGCGACGTTCCGTGACAGCCTGACGGGGCGGATCAACGCCCTGGCGACGGCGACCGCATCGGTCGTGCCACGCCCCGGGCACAGTGCGGCGTCTATCGGGGACCTGCTGGCCCGGCAGCTTGCCCCGGCGATCGAGACCTACGGCGACCGCGTTTCGCTGCACGGACCGGAGATCGAGCTGACCCCCGATGCGGCGCAGCACCTCGGCCTTGCCGCGCACGAACTTTCCGTCAATGCGATCAAGCACGGCGCGCTCTCCGTCCCCGAGGGACGGGTGGACATCCGCTGGTGGGTCGAACAGTCGGAGACCGGCCCGGATCTGGTGTTCTCCTGGCAGGAGGAGGGCGGCGGAACGCCGTCCGAGCGCTCCGGGTTCGGCACCAGGCTTCTGACCCAGGCGGTGCCGATGATGCTGGAGGGCGAGGCCGGACGCGACTTCGCCCCGCAGGGACTGCGCTACCATCTGCGCGCGCCCGTCGCGTCGGTGAGCGGCCGGAACGGCGCGGGAAAGGACGAAACCGAGGAAGCGGCGATGGTCGCGTCGGCCTATCCGGCCTGAAGTCGGCCTCTTCGGCCTGAAACGGCGCCCCCGCCGCTGCGGCGCGCACGGCGGTCCGGACCGTGGATCGCTCGGGCATCGACCGGGCCCGAGTGCGTTCCGGCAGGTCGCACCGGACCCAGGCCGGCTGCTGCGTCGGGTCAGAACGCCTCGTCCCCGCGCAGGCTCCGGTGCTTCTCCAGGTTGCCGAAGCGAGTGAAGCGACCCTCGAAGCTCAGTTCCACCGTGCCGATCGGGCCGTGACGCTGCTTTCCGATGATGACCTCGGCCTTGCCGTGCACCTGTTCCATCACCGTCTGCCACTTGGCCATGGCCTCCAGGTCGTGATCGCCGGGTTTCTCGCGCTCCCGGTAATATTCCTCGCGGAACACGAACATGACGACATCGGCGTCCTGTTCGATCGAGCCCGATTCGCGCAGGTCGCTGAGCTGCGGGCGCTTGTCGTCGCGGTTTTCGACCTGCCGGCTGAGCTGGCTCAGCGCGAGGACGGGAATGTTCAGCTCCTTCGCGATCGCCTTCAGACCCTGAGTGATCTCGCTGACTTCCTGAACCCGGTTGTCCTTGGACGACCCGCGCAGAAGCTGAAGGTAGTCCACCACCAGCAGATCCAGACCGTGCGTCCGCTTCAGCCGCCGCGCCCGGGCAGCGACCTGGCTGATCGGCAGCGCGGGCGTGTCGTCGATGAACAGCGGGCAGACCTCCAGCGCCTTGGCGGCCTCGACGAAGCGGCGGAACTCGGCTTCGGTCAGATCGCCGCGGCGGATGTTCTCGCTCGGCACTTCGGCGGCTTCGGACAGGACGCGGGCGGCCAGCTGTTCGGCCGACATCTCGAGACTGAAGAACCCGACCACGCCACCCTGCACGGCGCCCTCGGTCCCGTCCGGCAGGCGGCCACGTCGATAGTTGCGCGCCACATGGAACGCGATGTTCGTGGCCAGCGAGGTCTTGCCCATCGACGGGCGGCCGGCAAGGATCAGCAGGTCCGACGGGTGCAGCCCGCCCAGCTTGCGGTCCAGATCGATCAGGCCGGTGGCCATTCCTGCCAGCCCGCCGTCGCGCTGATAGGCGGCATTGGCGATGTTCACCGCCTCCAGCGCGGCCTGGACGAAGCTCTGGAACCCGCGCTGGACGTGGCCCTTTTCGCCAAGCTGATAGAGCCGCTGCTCGGCCTCCACGATCTGTTGCGCCGGCTCGGAATCCACCTCGATCCGCGAGGCCCGCACTGCGATGTCGCGGCCGAGCCCGATCAGTTCGCGCCGCACCGCATGGTCGTAGATCATCTGCGCGTAATCGCGCGCCGCATAGGCCGCGATGGCGGCCCCGGCAAGCTTGACCAGATAGGCGGCCCCGCCCGCCGCCTTCAGCGCCGGGTCGTCCTCCAGAAAGGCCTTCAGCGTCACCGGCGAGGCCAGCGCGCCCTTGCGGATCCGCGCTGCCGCAATCTCGTAGATCCGGGCATGGAGCGGGTCGAAGAAATGCTCCGCCCGCAACGGCGGATCGACCCGGTCCAGGATGTCGTTGTTGGTCAGGATCGCCCCGAGGATCTGCTGTTCGGCCTCGATCGAATGGGGTAACCCCTCGGGTTCGGTCGACGGAAGATTGCTTGCGGCAACGCGCAGCGGGGTGATCTCGCTCATGCCTGTCCCGTTCTGCCTTGTCCGGCGATGCGGCCGGTTGTGATGCCCCTCGTTAAAACATCCGTCCGGCGGTTCAAGCCTGTTAAAAGCGGGGATAAGTCTGCCCGAGGCCTGTGGATTGCCCGTTCGGGTCTGTGGATGGTTCGCTGTTGTCCCATATCTGGTGAGATGTCGGCGACAACCTACCACCGGTAACGATTCGGGCGAAGCCCCTGCGAGGGTTTTCCACCGCCATCCACAGCTGCCGCGCCGCCGCTCATACTTACGCGCGGCTGGCCCGCCACGCATCCGGGTCGGTCAGGAAGGATTCCACCGCCACAAGGGTCTCGGCGTCGAAGGTTGCCTGCGCCCGCGCCTCGGCCAGAACGTCCCACCAGGTGCAGAGGTGATGCAGCGTCACGCCATGCCCGGCCAGCCGCGGCAGCGCCTCGGGGAAGATGCCGTAGAAGAAGATCACGGCAGTGTGGTGGCAGGCGGCGCCGGTTTCGCGGATCGCCTCGACGAAGGACAGCTTCGAGCCGCCGTCGGTCGCCAGATCCTCGACCAGCAGCACCCGCTGGCCCGGCTCCATCGCCCCCTCGATCCGGGCGTTGCGGCCATAGCCCTTCGGCTTCTTGCGCACATAGGTCATGGGCAGGGCCAGCCGTTCGGCCACCATCGCGGCAAAGGGGATGCCCGCGGTCTCGCCGCCGGCGATGTTGTCGAATGCCTCGAACCCTGCCTCGCGCAGCACGGTGCAGGTCAGGAAATCCATCAGCGTCGCCCGGATCCGCGGATAGGAGATCAGCTTGCGGCAGTCGATATAGACCGGCGCAGGCAGACCCGAGGCAAAGACGAAGGGTGTCTCGGCGTTGAAATGGACCGCCCCGATCTCCAGCAGCATGCGGGCCGTCAGGCGCGCCATCTCGTCCTTCGGGGGATAGGATGCGGGGATCATCGTGCCTCCGGCTTGCGTCGCGCCCCTATGTCAGCGCCGCGGGCCGCGGTCAACCGGCGGGGACGTCAGCGCAGGCCAAGCTCGGCCAGGGCAAGCGCCAGATCCGGCGGCAGGGCGCTGTCCGCAGCCCGGCCCGCCGGCAGGTCGCGCGGTGCCTCGGCGGCGGCCAGATAACGCCAGCCCTGGAAAGGTCTGCGCGGCGCCGCCTCGGTGCGCACGATCTCCGCGTCGAGATGCAGCGCACAGCGCAGGATGCCATCCTGCCCCCGCGCCTCTTCCAGCGCCAGGATGCGCTGGCGGCAAAGGATCGCCCCCTTGATCACCCAGTAGAGCGACCCGCCGTCCAGCACCTCGACCTCGCGGCGCGGCCACATCCGGGTCACATGCACGCACCGGCCCGGCGCCCAGCGGTGGCGCTGGCTGGCCTGCCAGTCGGCCAGATCCTCGACGCTTTCCGCACCGACGCAGAGTTTCAGCAGATGCACGGTCATCGACTCGCCCCCGTTCGGGCAGGATAGTGCGGGATGCCGCCAGTGCAACAGGCCATGGCGATTGACCGGTGCGACGGCTGCGCGTATCTTGTGTCTTTCCCCTGATGCGCCACAGGATCGAGGACCGCATGACCCGTTTCGCCGCGCCGATCGCCGAGCAGATCTGGGACATGAAATACCGGCTGAAGGCCGCCGACGGCACGCCTGTCGACCAGACCATCGAGGACACCTGGCGCCGGATCGCCCGGTCGCTGGCCGCGACCGAGGCCGATCCCGCCGTCTGGGAAGACCGCTTCATGGCGGCGCTCGACGATTTCCGCTTTCTTCCCGCCGGGCGGATCTATGCCGGCGCGGGCACCGCCCGATCAGTGACCCTGTTCAACTGCTTCGTGATGGGCACGATCCCGGACAGCATGGCGGGAATATTCGAAAACCTCAAGGAAGCGGCCCTGACCATGCAGCAGGGAGGGGGAATCGGGTACGATTTCTCCACCATCCGCCCCCGGGGCGCGCCGGTCGCGGGGGTCGCGGCCGATGCCTCGGGACCGCTCAGCTTCATGGATGTCTGGGACGCGATGTGCCGCACCATCATGTCCGCCGGCAGCCGCCGCGGCGCGATGATGGCCACCATGCGCTGCGACCATCCCGATATCGAGGATTTCATCGCCGCCAAGCAGGATCCGGCCCGGCTGCGGATGTTCAACCTGTCGGTCCTGGTGACGGATGCCTTCATGGAGGCGGTCAAGGCAGATGGTCCGTGGGATCTGTCCTTCGGCGGCAGGGTCTGGCGAACCGTCGAGGCGCGCGACCTGTGGAACCGGATCATGCGCGCCACCTACGACTTTGCCGAGCCGGGGGTGATCTTCATCGACCGGATCAACCGCGCCAACAACCTGCATTACGCCGAGACCATCGCCGCAACGAACCCCTGCGGCGAACAGCCCCTGCCGCCCTACGGCGCCTGCCTGCTGGGGTCGGTCAACCTTGCACGGCTCGTCGACCACCCGTTCACCGCCGAGGCGCGGATCGACCCGGCGGTGCTGGACAACCTCGTGCGGGTGGCGGTGCGGATGATGGACAATGTGGTTGACGCCAGCCGCTTTCCGCTGCCCCAGCAGGAACAGGAGGCGCGGGCCAAGCGGCGGATCGGCTTGGGCGTCACCGGCCTGGCCGATGCGCTGCTGATGGTCGGACTGCGCTACGGGTCGGATGCCGCGGTGGCGCAGACCGAGGCCTGGATGCGGGCGATCGCCCGGTCTGCCTATCTGGCCTCGGTCGATCTGGCGCGCGAGAAGGGGCCTTTCCCGCTGTTCGAGGCCGATCCCTTCCTGGCCTCGGGCAACATGGCGGGCATGGACGAGGACGTGCGCGCCGCGGTGCGCACGCACGGGATCCGCAACGCCCTTCTGACCTCTATCGCACCGACCGGGACGATCAGCCTGCTGGCCGGCAATGTCTCGTCCGGGATCGAGCCGGTCTTTGCCTATGCCTATACGCGCAAGGTCCTGCAACCCGACGGCAGCCGGACCGAGGAAGAGGTGGTGGACTATGCCGTGGCCCTGTGGCGTCGCCTGCACGGGGATGCGGCCCTGCCCGATCATTTCGTCGATGCCCAGACCCTTGCGCCGGTCGATCACGTGCGCATGCAGGCGGCGGCGCAGCGATGGGTCGATTCCTCGATCTCCAAGACGATCAACTGCCCGGAGGACATTTCGTTCGAGGCGTTCAAGGATGTCTACCTGGCCGCCTGGGACATGGGATGCAAGGGCTGCACGACCTATCGGCCGAACGATGTGACCGGATCGGTCCTGACCGTCTCGGAAACCGCCGACCGGCCACCTGCGGCGATGGCGGCGAAGGGCGGAGAGGTGGTCTATCTGTCCGAGCCGCTCGACCGGCCGGCCGCGCTCGAGGGGGCGACCTACAAGCTCAAGTGGCCCGACAGCGAACATGCGCTCTACATCACGCTGAACGACATCGTCATTGCCGGCCACCGGCGGCCGTTCGAGATCTTCATCAACTCGAAGAACATGGAGCACTATGCCTGGACCGTGGCGCTGACCCGCATGATCTCGGCCGTATTCCGGCGCGGCGGCGACATATCCTTCGTCGTCGAGGAGCTGAAGGCGGTGTTCGATCCGCGCGGCGGGGCGTGGATGGAGGGGCGCTACATCCCCTCGATCCTTGCCGCGATCGGCGGCGTGATCGAGCGGCATCTGGTCGAGATCGGCTTCATCGCCGGCGAGGGGCTGGGGCTGAAGTCCGACCCCAAGGCCGAGGTGATGCGGGTCGGCGAGCGACCGCGCGGGCCCGCCTGTCCGGCCTGCGGGTCCTATGCGATGAAGATGATCGAGGGCTGCATGACCTGCGCCGACTGCGGCCATTCCAAATGCGCCTGACCGGGCCGTGACCGTGTTGCGCCTCGGCGCGCTGTATTTCGCGGGTGTCCTTGCGGTCGGGGTCGTTCTGGGCACGCTGCGCACGCTGGTGCTGGTGCCGCGCCTTGGCGAGTTCGGCGCCGTGGCGGCAGAGCTGCCGGTGATCCTGCTGGCAGCCTGGGCGATCTGCGGTCGTCTGGTCCGGGGCAGGGGGTTGTCGCAGGGTCAGGCCCTGGGCATGGGCGCGGTGGCCTTTGCACTGCTGATGCTCGCCGAAGCGGCGCTGTCGGCGGTCCTGGCCGGCCGGACGCTGACGGGGCATCTGGCGCTCTACCACGAGGCGCCGCATCTGCTGGGCCTGGCCGGGCAGATCGCCTTCGCGGTCTTTCCCCTGCTCCGGCGGGATGGCTGAGACTGCGGGCCGCCTCAGCGGATCCCCGCGCGCATGAAGCTTTGCACGAAGGCGCGCTGGAACAGCAGGAAGGCGATCAGGAGCGGCGCCGATGTGGCGAGGGCCGCGGCCGAGATCACCGCCCAGTCGATGCCCTGATCGACGCTGGCAAAGACCTGAAGGCCCACGGTGACAGGTCGGGTCGAGACCGAGCTTGTCACGATCAGCGGCCACAGGAAGTTGTTCCAGTGAAAGCTCACCGACACAAGGCCGTAGGCGACATAGACCGGCTTGGCCAGCGGCACATAGACCCGCCACAGCACGGTCAGCGGCCCCGCGCCCTCGATCACCGCGGCATCCTCGAGCTCCTTCGGAACCTGCCGGAAGGTCTGGCGCAGAAGGAAGATGCCAAAGGCCGAGGCGACATAGGGCGCGGCGATCCCGGCGAGGCTGTCCAGCAGTCCCAGCCGCGAGACGGTGGCATAGTTCTGCACCATCAGGATCTCGGGCGCGACCATGAGCTGCATCAGCACCAGCGCGAACAGCAGGCCCGAGCCGGGGAAGCGCCAGCGGGCAAAGGCATAGGCGGCAAGGGTGCAGAGGATGAACTGCGCAATCAGGATGCCGGTGACCAGGATCGCGGTGTTCAGCATGTAGCGGGCGAAGGGCGCGGCGGCGAAGGCCCGGCGGAAGTTGTCCAGCGTCACCGGTGCGAATGGGTCGAACCGCGTCAGGTATTCCGGCGGGTGGATCGCGGCCCAGAGCGCGAAAAGGATGGGCGCCAGCCACAGGATGGCCAGCATCCATGCGCCCACGGTCTCGAGCCTCGGGGTGCGGTCGGTCATCGGTAATGCGTCCGCTTCTCCAGCAGCCGGAACTGGACAGCCGCGATCGCGCCCAGGATCGCCAGCAGAAGCATGGTCAGCGCCGAGGCCTGTGCGGTATCCCAGAACTTGAACCCGACCTCCCAGATGTGAAAGAGCAGCAGGTTCGTCGCGTTGTTCGGCCCGCCGCCGGTCATGGCGAAGATGTGGTCGACCACCCGGAAGGCGTTGATCAGCGCGTTGACCGCGATGAACAGCGTGGTGGGCGCAACCAGGGGGATCAGCACGCGCCGCACATAGGTCCAGCGCCCGCATCCTTCCAGCCGGGCCGCCTCGGCCAGCGACACCGGGATCGCCTGGAAGGCGGCGAGATAGAAGATCATGAAGAAGCCCGCCTCCTTCCAGATCGCCACCACGATCACCGCCCAGAGCGCGGTGCGGTCCGACCCCAGCCAGTTGGTCGAGGGCACCCCGAACAGGCCGAGGATCTGGTCCAGCAGGCCGAAGCCCGGCGTGTAGAAGAACAGCCAGATGTTGGCCGCCGCGACCATGGGCAGGATGGTCGGCGTGAAATAGGCCAGCCGTGCGAAGGCCCGCCCGGGCATCCGCCCGTTGACCCACAGCGCCATGACGAAGGCCAGCAGGATCGAGGCCGGGATTGTCGCCCCGGCGTAGAGGGCGCTGTTCCACAGCACCTTGGCCAGCACCGGATCGGTCAGCATCGCGGTATAGTTTTCCGCCCCGACCCAGACCGAGGGCCGCCGGCCGCGCGGGGTGGAATGCAGACTCTGCCACAGTGCCATCACCGCCGGCCAGTGGGTGAACAGCACCAGCAGCGCAAGGCCGGGTGCCAGCAGCAGATAGGGGGTCAGGGGAAAGCGGCGCATGGGAAAGGGGGC
>JBKBMT010000025.1:8669-37486 GCA_046295655.1 Gemmobacter sp.
GCTGTGGGGGGGGGGGGGCTCGGGGGGGTGGGTGATGGGGGGGGGGGCGCGGCGCCCCCCCCCCGACCGGTCAGCGATAGGGCCGCAGGATGCGGTCGGCCTCGGCCTGGGCTTCGGCCAGCGCCTGCGCAGCCGGCTTCTGCCCGAGGATGGCCGCCTGCAGCGCATCGTTGAACACGCGCGTCACCCGCTGGTTCTCGTGCGTCGAAAGCTCGGCGGTGGCGAATTCCAGCTGGTCGCGGGCGACCGTTGCGGGCGGGAACTCCGCCGCATAGGCGCGCATCGCCTCGGTCTCCCAGGCCGCCGGGCTGACCGCGACATAGCCGGTGCGGATCGACCAGTCGGCGGCGATCTCGGGCGAGGTCAGCCATTTCGCGAAGCGGAATGCGGCCCGTTGCACATCCTCCGACACGCCGTTGAAGATGAAGATGTTGCCGCCACCGGTCGGCGCCCCGCGCCGCTTGTTTGCCGGCAGCATGGCGACGCCGAAGGGGAAGGGCGCGTTGCTGCGGATGTTGGTCAGGTTGCCGGTGGTGGTCCAGATCATCGCGCTTTCGCCCTCGAAGAAGGCCTGGGGTGTCGCGCCCCATTCGATGATGCCCGGCGCCATGACTCCGTGTTCGGTGGACAGCGAGACAAGGAACTCGAGCGCCTCGACCACGCCGGGCGCATCGAAATAGGTCTCGTTGCCGTCGCCGTTCATCAGGAAGGCGTCGTTCGCCGTGGTCAGGCCCTGGAACAGCCAGTAGGGAAAGCCCGAAGTCGGAATCCGCACGCCCCAGCGCGTGACGTTGCCTGCCCCGTCGCGCCTGACCAGCTTCTTGCCCATCTCGACCATCTCGTCCCAGGTCGCGGGCGGCACCTCGGGGTCGAGCCCGGCCTCGGCGAAGGCCTCCTTGTTCCAGTAGAGCACCGGGGTCGAGCGCTGGAATGGCAGCGACCATACCTGACCCCCGACCTGGCCGTTCTCGAGGAAGGCGGGGAAGAAGTCCGTCAGGAAGGCGCGATCTTCGTCTGTCTCGGCCAGATCGTCCAGCGCCACCAGCACGTCCTCGTCGTAGAGCGTGAAGGTATCGACCGACAGCAGCACCGCCATGGCCGGGCTGTCGCCGCCGCGAATCTGGGTCAGGGTGCGGGCGATCGTGTCCTGATAGCTGCCGGTATAGACCGGGGTCACCTTGATGTCGGGGTTTTCGGCCATGAAGGCCGCCGCGTATTCGTCGATGATCGCGGTGATCGGCCCGCCGACTGCGACGGGGAAGTTGAACACCACTTCGGTCTGGGCACGCAAGGGTGCCGCGACGCCAAGCGCAAGCGCGCCGGCAAGGGCAAGACGGGTGAGGGTCATCGGTCCGTTCTCTCCATCACGGGGGTGGCAGCGGGGTCCAGACGGCTTTCGTCCGGGGCGAAGAAATGGGCGTCCTCGGGCGACCAGTTCAGATGCAGCCGGGCGCCCGGTGGCGGGGCCCCGGCGCCGGGCAGCCGCAGCGCGATCCGGGTCGTGCCGGCGCGGCACAGCGCCAGCGTCTCGGCGCCCAGGTAATCCTCGGCCTCGACCGTGACCGGCAGACCGGTCTCGGCGATGTGCAGCGCCTCGGGCCGGACGCCCAGCCAGGCGGCGGCGGGTGGCGCGCCGGGGGCAAAGCCGGTTCCGGCCACCACGGGTCCGTCCGGGCCGGGTTCCAGCGGCAGAAGGTTCATCGGCGGCACGCCGATGAAGCGGCCGGCAAAGGCATGGGCGGGGCGGGCATAAAGCTCGGCCGGCGCGGCAACCTGCACCAGCCGGCCGTCCTTCATCAGCACGATCCGGTCGGCCATGCTCATCGCCTCGGCCTGATCGTGGGTGACGAAGATAACGGTCAGTCCCAGATTCCGCTGCAAGGCGCGCAGTTCGTGCCGCATCTCTTGTCGCAGCAGGGCGTCGAGGTTCGACAGCGGCTCGTCCATCAGCAGGATCGGCCGGCGGGCGACCACCGCCCGCCCCAGCGCGACGCGCTGCTGCTGACCACCCGACAGGGCCGATGGCTTGCGGTCGAGCAGTGTCTCGAGGCCCAGAAGCGCCGCCGCCTCGGCCAGCCGCTGCGCCTGTTCGGCCTTCGGTGCACGGCGGACCTGAAGCCCGAACAGGATGTTGTCGCGCACCGTGAGATGCGGGAACAGGGCATAGTTCTGGAACACCATGGCCACGCCCCGCGCCTCGGCCGGAAGCCCGGTCACGTCGCGCCCGTCGATCCAGATCCGGCCGGCGCTTGCCTCGTCCAGCCCGGCCACCAGCCGCAGGGTCGTGGATTTCCCGCAGCCCGACGGGCCGAGAAGGGCCAGAAACTCGCCCCGCTCCACCTCCAGCGAAACCCGGTCAACCGCGGGCTGGGCCGAGCCGGGCCAGACCTTGTGGACGGAATCGAGGCGGATCAGCATGGGCGCTCCGTAACGGCCGGATGTGACACGCATGTGTCACGCCATTGTATTCCAAGGGAAACCATGGCCTTTTCAGGTCATGCGGTCCTTGACTGCGCGCCCTTCCTGCACGACCAGAAGAATCCGTTCGCCCTGGCCCGACAGGCAGGCCGGATCGGCGATCGGGTCGCCGTCGATCAGGATCAGGTCGGCGGTCGCGCCGGGCTCCACCCGCCCGAGATCGGGCCGCCGCAAGAGGTCCGCATTGACCGAGGTGGCCGAGCGGAGCACCGAGGCCATGGGCAGCACCTGCGCCCGCAGGCCGAATTCCTCCAGCTGGTCGCGGCCCATCCAGCCCAGCAGGTCGGTGCCGTAGCCCACCTGCGTCCCGGCGCGGTCGAGGATCTCGAGCGACTTCAGCCCCGCCTCGCGCACCTTGCGGTTCTTCACCCGGTTCTCGGCCCCCAGGCCGATTGCGTCGGCATGCCGGTCGAGGCAATCGTAGATCACCAGCGTCGGAACCGCGAAGCAGCCGCGGTCCTTCAGGATGCCGGCCACCCGGTCGTCGATCAGGTTGCAGTGTTCCAGCGTGCGCACGCCGTTGACTGCGGCATGTTCGATCGCCCGGGCGGTATAGGTATGCGCGGCGACATAGGTGTTGGCAGCCTCGGCCACCGTGACGATGGCCCGGATCTCCTCGGGGGTGAACTGGATCCAGTCGATCGGGTCGGTCGGCGTCGCCACCCCGCCGTTGGCCATGATCTTGACGAAATCGGCCCCGAGACGCAGCTCGTCCCGTGCCGCGCGCAGACATTCCGGCACGCCGTCCACGATTCGTCCCAGCGAGGGGATGTGCCGGCGATGGACATCGCCGATGTCGGCGCGGCTGGTGCCGCGGAAATCGGTATGCCCGCCGGTCTGTCCCAGCGCCTTGCCCGACGTGAACAGCCGCGGGCCGCGGATGAGCCCCTCGGCCAGCGCGCGCCGGGTTCCCGCATCGCCGCCACCCACGTCGCGGACGGTGGTGAACCCGCGGTCGAGCATCTCGGACAGATAGGCCTGCGACCAGTGCGCCACATAGGACGGATGCATCGCCTCGAGCGCGGCAAGGTTCGGCGTCGCGGCCGCCACATGCACATGCGCGTCGATCAGGCCGGGCATCAGCGTCCGGCCGGTCGCATCGACGATGCGGTCGGCCTCGCCCCGGATTGCCGTCTCGGACAGCTCGGCGATGCGGCCGTCGGCGACCAGCACATGCATGCCGCGCAGGATCTCGTTGCCCGTCCCGTCGAACAGGTCGCAATTGTCGAACCGGATGCGCATGTCCCCCTCCCGCAGCCCGCCGCCCAGCTTGCGGTAAGGGCAGGGGCGGCGCAACCCCTTGTCAGTGCGCAGACCCTCGCCTAGCGTGCCGGGGATGAACCCTGACTTGCCGCTTCTGTCGGTCCGCGATCTTGCCCGCAGCTTCTACGGGGTGCAGGCGTTGCGCGGGGCAAGTTTCGATGTCCGGGCCGGCACGATAACCGGGCTGATCGGGCCGAACGGGGCAGGCAAGACCACGGCCTTCAACTGCATCTCGGGCGTGATCCCGCCGGAGTCCGGGGCCATCCTGTTCGACGGCACCGACATCACCGGGATGCGCCCGGACCAGATCAGCCGCCGGGGCCTTGTGCGCACCTTCCAGATCGCCCGCGGATTCCCGACCCTGACCGTGCTCGAGACGCTGCTGCTGCACGGCGAGGACCAGCCCGGCGAATCGATGGCGGCCGCGCTGTTCAGTCCCGGCGCTGCCCGTGCGCGCGAAGCCGAGCTGGTGGAGCGGGCACAGGCGGTGGCGGCGCGGCTGAAGCTGACCCATGTGCTCGACAACCTGTCTCCGGCGCTGTCGGGCGGGCAGAAGAAGCTGCTGGAGATCGGCCGCGCGCTGATGGGGCGCCCGAAGCTGATCCTGCTGGACGAGCCGGTGGCGGGCGTGAACCCCACACTGGCCCGCGAGATCGGCGAGCGGATCGAGGAACTGCGGGCCGAGGGGCTGACATTCCTGATCGTCGAGCACGACATGGATGTGGTCGCCCGGCTGTGCGATCCGGTCGTCGTCATGGCCCAGGGCGCGACCCTGACCGAAGGCAGCTTCGCACAGATCGTGGCCGATGCGCGCGTGCAGGACGCCTATCTGGGGAAACGCGGATGACCCTCCTGCGCACCGAGGGTGTGGTCGCGGGCTATTCCAGTGCCGACATGATCCTCAAGGGGGTTTCCGCCGAGGCCGGGGCCGGCGAGATCGTCGCGGTCCTCGGGCCGAACGGGGCGGGCAAGTCCACGCTGCTGAAGGCCATCGCCGGCCAGCTACGGCTTCGGGAGGGCACGATCAGCGTCGGGGGCGCCCGGATCGACGGGATGCGCCCGCGCGAGATCGCCCGGCTGGGTGTCGCCTATGTGCCGCAGGAGGCGAATGTCTTTCCCTCCATGACGATCCGCGAGAATCTCGAGATCGGCGGCTTTCTTGCCCCGCGCGAGGTTGCCCGCCGGATCGAGGTGATCTTCGCCCGGTTCCCGATCCTCGCCGAGAAGCGACGTGAACCGGCGCGGGCGCTGTCGGGGGGGCAGCGCCAGATCCTCGCGGTTGCCATCGCGCTGATGGTCGAACCCCGGCTGCTGCTGCTGGACGAGCCGTCGGCAGGGCTGTCGCCGGTCGCCACGGCCGAGCTTTTCGCCACCATCCGGACGATCCGCGAAAGTGGCGTGGCCGTGGTGCTGGTCGAGCAGAACGCCCTTGAGGCGCTTGACCTTGCAGACCGCGCCTACATACTCGCGGCCGGTCGCAACCATACCGACGGTGCCGCCCGGACGCTTGCGGCAGACCCGGAGATCCGCCGCGCCTTTCTGGGTGGATAGATCACAGCGACAGGGAGAACGACAATGACCAGACGTCCCGCCTTGCTTCACCCCAACCGCCGCGCGATCCTGATGGGGGCCGCGGCGCTGATGGCTGCGCCGGCGGTGCTTCGCGCCCAGACCGGGCCGATCCGCATCGGCAGCCTGACCCCCCTGACCGGCGTCGGCGGAAGCTACGGACCCTCGATGCGCGACGCGATCGGCGGGGTGGTGGCGCAGGTCAACGGCGCCGGCGGCGTCCTCGGCCGCGAGATCCAGCTGGTGTCCGAGGATACCCAGACCAACCCCGAGGCCGCCGTGCGTGCCGCGCGCAAGCTGATCGACGTCGATGGCGTCTCGGCGATCATGGGCACCTGGGCCTCGTCGGTGACCACGGCCGTGGCGCCGCTGTGCTGGGAAAGCCGGACGATGCTGTTCACCGTCTCGGGCGCGGACAGCATCACCCAGCTGCCGCATCAGGGCTTCATCGCGCGCACCCAGCCGAACTCGAAGCTCCAGATCAGGGTCGCCGGCGAGTTCATGACCGAGGAGGGTGCGACCGGCATGGCCTGGATCGGGCCGCAGACGCCCTTCGCCCAGTCCTCGATCGACATCCTGGCCGAGATCGCCGCCGCGAAGTCGATCCCGTTCCAGAGCCTGATCTACGAGGCCGACAAGAGCACCTATCGGTCCGAGGTGGACACGATCCTCCGGTCGCGGCCCGATTTCCTGATGCTCGGCGGCTATGCGGCCGACAGCACGGTGCTGCTGCGCGATATCTGGCAGGCGGGATACGAGGGCAAGATCATCGGTCCGGCCTATGCGGTGAATGCCACCGTCCTCGGCGCCCTGCCGGCAGAAGTGACCGAAGGCATCTTCACCTGGGAAGGCGCCCCCGACATCGGCAGCGAAGCCTTTGCGAAGGTGCAGGCGATCCTCGGGGTCGAGGATGTCGATCCCTATTCGGCCCAGACCTACGATCATGCCAGCCTTGCCGTGCTTGCGATGGCGGCGGCGGGCGACAGCAGCGGCGACGCGATCCGCCAGTCGCTGCGCACCATCAGCCAGGGCGAGGGCGACACCGTCTATGATGCGGTGAGCGGGCTCGAGAAGCTCGCCGCGGGCGGGGCGGTGAACTATTCCGGCGCTTCGGGCCCCTGCGATTTCGACGAGATCGGCGACATCACCGGCACGCAGTTCCTGTTCAAGCGGATCGCCGGCGCGGCGGCCGCCGAGTACAAGCGCGTCTGACCCGACCTGCCGGCGGGGTCCGCCCCGCCGGCCCCTTCGAGGCGCAGCGCGTGATGGACCTTCTGCCCCAGCTTCTGGTGAACGGCATCATAACCGGTGCGCTTCTGGCCGTTCCGGCCATCGGCTTCACCGCGATCTTTGCAGTGCTGCGCTTTCCCAACTTCGCGGTGGCCAGCCACGCCACGATCGGTGCCTTCGCCGGCTATGCCGCCAATGTCTGGCTCGGCTTGCCGGCCGCGCCTTCGCTGGCGGTGGCCTTCCTTGTCGCGGGGCTGGTCGGGCTTGTGACCGACGAGATCGCGCTGAAGCCGTTGCGGCCGCACGGGGCGCTGACCACCGCCATCGCTTCGATTGCCTTGACGATCGTGCTCGAGAACGTCGTCCGCTTCTTCTTCGGCAACGCCTTGCGCGGTTACGACCTGCCGCTGGTGCGCGACTGGCGGTTCGGAGACATCCGCGTGGGGCCGCAGCAGGTCGAGAACCTGACGCTTGCCGTGGCGATCATGGCGGCGGTGTTCCTGGCGTTGAAGTTCACCCGCATGGGCAAGGCGATGCGGGCGGTGGCCGACAACCCTGCGCTGGCAGATCTGAAGGGGATCGATGCCGTCATGGTGGGGCGGGCGACCGCCTTTGCGGGGATGGGCCTCGTCGGCGTAGGCGGCATGCTGTTCGGTCTCGGCACATCGATCGATCCGCTGACCGGGTTCCGCTTCATCCTGCCGATCTTTGCCGCGGCGGTCGTCGGCGGACTGGGCAGCATACCGGGCGCGGTGCTGGGCGCGATGATCGTCGGCATCGGCGAGGAGCTGTCGATGATCGTCCTCGCCCCGGCCTACAAGAGCGCGGTCGGCTTCATGGCTATCGTCCTGGTCCTGACCTTCCGGCCGCGCGGGCTGCTGGGCGAAAGGGCCTACTGATGCTCAGCTGGCTTTTCTCGGTCGTCACCTTCGCCGGCATCTACGCGCTTCTGGCCCTGGGGCTGAACGTGATCTGGGGCATGGGCGGGATGATCAATCTCGGGATGGCGGGGTTCTTTGCCCTGGGCGCCTATGCCAGCGCACTCGCCACCGCGGCGGGCGGCCTGCCGATCCCGGCCGGCATCGCGCTGGCGGCGGGGCTTGCGGCGCTGTCGGGGGCGCTGCTGTGCCGGCTCACCCTGCGGCTGCGGGGCGATTACCTGGCCATCGTCACGCTGGGCTTTTCCGAACTGGTCCGGCTGATTGCCGCAAACGAGATCTGGCTGACCAACGGATCGGACGGCATTTCGGGCATTCCAGGTCCGGCGCGCGGCAGTCTGGCGCCGCAGGAGTTCAACATGCTCTATGCCGCGATCACGGTTTCGGGGGTCGCGGCGGTCTGGGCCGTTACGGAACGGTTGCGGCGCAGCCCCTGGGGCCGGGCGCTGCGGGCGGTGCGCGACGACGAGACCGCGGCTGCGGTCGCGGGCAAGCCGGTGCGCCGCTTGAAGGTTCAGGCCTTCGCGCTGGGCGCGGCGATCCTCGGGCTCGCGGGCGCCATGTATGCGCATTATACCAGCTATATCGCGCCCGACATCTTCCGGCCGCTGATAACCATATACATATTCCTCGCGCTGACCGCCGGCGGCACCGGCAACACCACGGGCGCCGTTCTCGGTGCGGTCGCGGTTGTCGTGGTGCTGGAGGGGTCGCGCTTCATCGAGGGCTTCGTGCCGGGGATCGGCGGGGTGCAGAAGGCTGCCCTGCGCGAGATCGTGATCGGCGTCGCCCTGATCGCCATCATGCAGTTTCGCCCGCGCGGCCTGTTGGCCGAGCGTCCTCCGCCACCCTTCCTGCCGAAAGTCCGACGATGACCGACGATGCCGCGCTTCTGGACCGCTGCCGCAGCGCACCCGACCTCTATGCCGCCCTGCGCGATGCCATGGCCGAGACGGTCGGGCACAGGCTGTTCACGCTGATGGCCATCGACCACGCCCGCGGAGAGGCGGCACGGATCTACACCAGCCATCCGGTCGAATACCCGGTGGGCGGCCGCAAGCCGCTGGGCCGGATGACCGGCTGGGGCGAGGTCGTGCTGCAGGGTCGCCGCCCATGGATCGGCCGGACGGCCGAGGACATCCGCTGGGCCTTCTTCGACCATCAGACGATCGCCGACCTCGGCTGCGCCTCCTGCATCAACGTGCCGGTGATCGACGAGGCGGCAGAGGGCGGGCCGCGGGTGATCGGGACGATGAATCTTCTGCACGAGGCCGGGCAGTACGACGCGGCCGACGCCGCCCGGGCCGCCCCCTTCGCCGCGCTTCTCGTGGCGCCGTTCCGGGACTGGGCGCGCGGGACCTGAACCGGATGGAGGCCGATTACGCCATCGTCGGCGGCGGGGTCGTCGGCCTGTCGCTGGCCTGGGGGCTGGCGGGCCGCGGCCGGCGGGTGGTGGTGATCGACGGCGACGACGGCAGTTTCCGGGCCAGCCGCGGCAATTTCGGTCTGGTCTGGGTGCAGGGCAAGGGCCTGAACATGCCGGCCTATGCGCGCTGGACATTGACCTCGGCCGGATTGTGGCCCGACTTTGCCGCCGAACTTGGGCAGGGCCCAGGTGCGGATCTGCATCTGCGGCAGGAAGGCGGATACGACTTCTTCTTCTCCGAGGCCGAACTCGACGCGCGGGCGCGGGCGCTTGCCGGTCTGCGCGATGCCCTTGGCGGCGACTATCCGTTCGAGGTTCTGGGCAGCAATGCCCTGCGCCGGGAGGAACCCGAGATCGGACCCGCGGTCGCGGGCGCGATCCTGCACCACCGGGACGGCCATGTGAACCCGCTGCGGCTCTTGCGCAGCCTCGCGGCCGATGTGCGCCGCCGCGGGGCCGAGGTGCTGAGCGGCGAGACGGTCGTCGGGGTCCGGCGGAACGGCGCCTTCTGCCTCGCCTGCGCCTCGGGGCGGACGGTCGAGGCGGGGCGCGTCGTTCTGGCGGCGGGGCTGGGCGCGGCGCGGCTTGGTCCGCTGTTCGGCTTTCGGGCACCGGTGCGTCCCCAGCGCGGGCAGGTCCTGATCACCGAACGGCTGCCGCCGCTGCTCCGTCGTCCTTCGGGCATCATCCGTCAGGTCGACGAGGGCGGCATCCAGATCGGCGACAGCCAGGAAGAGGTCGGCCCTGACGACCGCACAACCGCGGCCGAGGTAGCCCGGATCGCGGCGCGGGCGGTCGCGGCGGTGCCGCGGCTGGCGGGCGCGAGGCTGCTGCGCAGCTGGGCGGCGCTGCGGATCATGTCACCCGACGGTCTGCCGATCTATCAGCATTCCGAAACCATGCCGGGCGCAAGCCTTGTCACCTGCCATTCCGGCATCACGCTGGCCGCGGCCCATGCCCGCCTGCTGCCCGAATGGCTGGAAGGCACCGCCGCGGCGCCCGATCTGGAGGTGTTCGGTGAAGCCCGCTTTTCGTGACCTCGCACCGGCGGGGGCGCGCGTGACGGTCACGCTGGACGGCGAAAGGCTGGACCTGCCCGCCGGCATGAACCTGGCGGCCGCGCTGCTGGCCGCGGGGGTGGAGGTTTTCCGCGCGACGCCGGTCTCGGGTGCGCCGCGCGGGCCGTTCTGCATGATGGGTGCCTGTTTCGACTGTCTGCTGGAGGTGGGCGGCATCACCCGGCAGGCCTGTCTGATGGAGGTGTCGGCGGGACTGGTTCTGGCGCGGCACCGGGGGCGGGCCGATGCATGACCTCTGCATCGTCGGTGCCGGCCCGGCCGGCATGGCGGCGGCCGGCATGGCGGCCGGGCTGGGACTGTCGGTGGCGTTGCTGGACGAACAGCCCGGGCCGGGCGGGCAGATCTATCGCTCCGTGACCGCAGGGGGCCCGACGCGCGAAGCGATCCTGGGCAGGGACTATCTGCGCGGACGGCTGCTTGCGCATGGGCTGGAACGCGACGGGATCGACCTGTTCGCAGGTACCACCGTCTGGGACATCGAGGGTCAGGGGCCGTTCGCGGTCTGCCACTCCCGCGACGGAAGGGCGGGGGTTCTCTCGGCGCGCTGCCTGATCCTTGCGACAGGTGCGCTCGAGCGGCCGGTGCCGGTGCCGGGCTGGACGTTGCCCGGCGTGATGACCGCCGGGGCGGCGCAGATCCTGCTCAAGTCATCGGGGCTCGTGCCCGACCGGGCGGTGCTGGCCGGGGCCGGCCCGCTTCTCTACCTGCTTGCGGTGCAGATGGCCCGGGCCGGCGCGCCGCCGCTGGCCCTGGTCGAGACCTGCGGCCGTCGCGACCTGATCGCGGCCCTTCCGCGCCTGCCCGCGGCGCTGCGCGGCTGGCGGACGCTCGGCAAGGGCATGGCGCTTCTGGCGGCGCTGCGCCGGCACGGGATCCGGCGCCACAGGGGCGCGCGGGATCTGCGGATCGAGGGCGGGGACCGGGCCGAGGCGCTGGTGTTCGAGGCCGGCGGGCGGCAGCAACGCATCGACTGTGGCACGGTGCTGCTGCATCAGGGCCTGGTGGCGAACACCCAGATCACCCGCGCGCTGCGGCTCGCCCATCGCTGGCACGAAGGCCAGCGCGACTTCGTGCCCGAGACCGACGCCTGGGGCGAGGCGTCGCGGCCCGGGATCTATGTCGCCGGCGACGGGGCCGGGATCGACGGAGCAGGGGCCGCGGAAGAGGCCGGGCGGCTGGCGGCGTTGGCCGCGGCGCACCGCCTTGGCCGGATCGGCACCGCGGAGCGCGATGCGGCCGCGCGCGCGCCCCGGGCACGGCTGCTGGCCGAACGCGCCGTCCGGCCGTTCCTCGATGCGGCCTATCCGGTGCCGCCGGCGATCCTGCGCCCGGCCGATGCGACCCCGGTCTGCCGCTGCGAGGAAGTGACTGCCGGTCAGCTGCGCGACTGGGCACGGCTGGGCTGCCAGGGGCCGAACCAGATCAAGGCCTACGGCCGCGTCGGAATGGGGCCCTGTCAGGGCCGCTACTGCGGGCCGACAGTGACCGAGCTGCTGGCCGAGGTCCGGGACCGATCTCCGGCAGAGATCGGCCAGTTCCGCACCCGCCCGCCGTTCAAGCCGGTGACGCTGGGCGAGATCGCGGCGCTGCACGGATCGGGCCGGTTCGACTGAGTTCGCCGCGCGACCTGACGTGCCGTCCCGGGGCCCCGGCGTCGCTTGCCTTCCCACGACCCCGCCTATAGGGTGCGCGCCGGTTTCGCCCTCACCCGGGCCCGAACGAGAGGACGACAGATGATCGCAACCCCCGCCTTTGCCCAGGCCGCCGGCGGCGGCGGATCGGCCTTTGCAAGCTTCATTCCGCTGGTCCTGATCTTTGCGATCATGTATTTCCTGCTGATCCGTCCGCAGCAGAAGAAGATCAAGGAACACAAGGCGATGGTCGAGGCGATCCGGCGCGGCGACCAGGTGCTGACCCAGGGCGGGATCATCGGCAAGGTGACCAAGGTCAAGGAGGACGGCGAGCTTGAGGTCGAGATCGCCGAGGGGGTCAAGGTGCGGGTCGTCCGGGCGACGGTCGCCCAGGTCCTGAGCAAGACAGAACCCGCGAACGTCTGATCCGGCGCGCGCCCGAGGGGGCAGAGAATGCTTCAATTCCCGTTGTGGAAGAAGGTGCTGGTCTGGGGCATCGTGGCCCTGGGCCTGATCTTCGCCATGCCGAACCTGTTCTATTCGCGCGTCGAGATGCACAACGACGCGGTGAAGGCGATCGAGGCGGCCGGCGGCCGCGCCACGCCCGAACAGGAGATGGCGCGCGACGCCTGGCCGTCCTTCCTGCCCTCGACCATCGTCAACCTCGGGCTCGACCTGCGCGGCGGGGCGCATCTTCTGGCCGAGGTCAATGTCGCCGATGTCTATGCCGGCCGCATGAACGGGCTGTGGCCCGAGGTGCGCGACGCGCTGCGGGCCGAACGCGAGGTGGTGGGCAATGTCCGTCGCGTGGGCACCGACCCGGGCGAGCTGCGCGTGGCGATCAGCGAACCGGCCGGGATGGACCGGGCGCTGGAGATCGTGCGCGGCCTGGCACGGCCGGTGGTCACGCTGACGGGCTTCGGCGCGTCGGACCTGGAGGTGCGGCGCGACGGGGATGAGATCGTGGTGTCGCTGTCGCAGGCCGAACGCGAGGCGACCGACGACCGGACCATGCAGCAGTCGCTGGAAATCATCCGCCGGCGGGTCGACGAGGTGGGCACCCGCGAGCCGACGATCCAGCGCCAGGGCGCCGATCGGATCCTGATCCAGGTCCCGGGGATCGGTTCGGCCGAGGAGCTGAAGGCGCTGATCGGCACCACGGCGCGGCTGACCTTCCATCCGGTGCTGGGCCAGACCACCGACAGGGCGGCCGTCGCGCCGCCCCGGGCGCTGGTCCTGCCGGCCATGGATCAGCCGGACGTCTTCTACATCATCGAGGAAACGCCGGTCGTCACCGGCGAGGAACTGGTCGATGCCCAGCCATCCTTCGACCAGAACAACCGGCCAGCGGTCAGCTTCCGCTTCAATCCTTCCGGCGCGCGGAAGTTCGGGGACTATACTGCGAACAACATCGGCAACCCCTTTGCCATCGTCCTGGACGACGAGGTGATCAGCGCGCCGGTGATCCAGAGCCATATTCCCGGCGGATCGGGGATAATCACCGGGCGCTTCACGGTCGAGGAATCGACACGGCTTGCGGTGCTGCTGCGCGCCGGGGCGCTGCCGGCCGAGATGACCTTCCTCGAGGAACGGACCATAGGCCCGGAACTGGGGCAGGACAGCATCGAGGCCGGGCGGATCGCCGCGATCGTCGGCATGGCCTTGGTGGTCGTGTTCATGATCGCCTCCTACGGGCTGTTCGGGGTGTTTGCCACGATCGCGCTGGCGATCAACGTCATGCTCGTCTTCGCGCTGCTGTCGGTGATCGGTGCCACGCTGACCCTCCCCGGGATCGCGGGGATCGTCCTGACCATCGGCATGGCGGTGGACGCGAACGTGCTGGTGTTCGAGCGGATCCGCGAGGAGTTGCGAAGTGCCCGCGGCCCGGCGCGCGCCATCGAGCTCGGCTATGAAAAGGCCCTGTCGGCGATCCTCGACGCAAACATCACCACCTTCATCATCGCGGTGATCCTGTTCGTCATGGGATCGGGACCGGTTCGCGGCTTCTCGGTCACGCTGGGGCTCGGGATCTTCACCTCGGTCTTTACCGCGCTCTTCGTCACGCGGCTTCTGATCGCGACCTGGTTCGACCGCAAGCGCCCGCGCGCGATTGCCGTCTGAGGATTGACCATGCGCAGGCTTCGCCTTGTCCCCGACCAGACGAACATCGACTTCTTCGCCGCAGCGCGGATCACCTTCGGCATCTCCGTGGTGCTGATGGTCGCCTCGGTGATCCTGTTCCTGACCATGGGGCTCAACTTCGGCATCGACTTCCGCGGCGGCACAACCATCCGGTCAGAGACCGCAAGCGCCGTGACCGTTGCCCAGTATCGCGCCGCGATCACGCCGCTGGGCCTGGGCGATGTGGTGATCTCGGAAGTGTTCGACCCGACGTTCGAGGCGGGGCGGCACGTCATGATGATCCGCATCCAGGCGCAACCGGGCGAGGAAAGCATGTCCCCGGCGGCGATTGCCGCGGTCGAGCAGGCGCTCCGCGAGGTTGACCCCGGGGTGCGCTTCACCTCGGTCGAAAGTGTGGGGCCGAAGGTTTCGGGCGAGCTGGTGCAATCCGCCATCATCGCGGTCACGCTGTCGCTGCTTGCGGTCATGGTCTATATCTGGCTGCGGTTCGAATGGCAGTTCGCGGTCGGGGCGGTCGCCGCGCTGATCCATGACGTGATCCTGACCATCGGCATCTTCGCGCTGTTCCAGATCCGGTTCGATCTGGCGATCATTGCCGCGCTCCTTACGATCGTCGGCTATTCGATCAACGACACCGTGGTGGTGTTCGACCGATTGCGGGAAAACCTGATAAAGTTCAAGAAGATGCCGCTGCGCGACGTGATGAACCTGAGCGTCAACGAGACGCTCAGCCGGACGATCATGACCTCGGGCACGACGCTGATGGCGCTGATCGCGCTGCTGGTGCTGGGCGGCGACGTGATCCGCGGTTTCGTCTTTGCGATGACCTGGGGCATTCTGGTCGGCACCTATTCCTCGGTCTACATGGCCAAGAACGTCGTGCTGTGGCTGGGCACCAAGCGCGACTGGTCGAAACCGACCGACGGACCCTCGGGCACCCAGTTCGGCGCGCAACCCTGAACAATGGCCGAGCTTGCCGCGGCCGTCCTCGCGCTGCCCGGGCTCGGCTGGCTGATCCTGGCCGCGGCGCTTGCGGGGCTGGTCCGCGGCTTCTCGGGCTTCGGATCGGGGCTTGTCTTCATGCCCATCGCCGGCGCCGTGCTGTCGCCCGCGCAGGCGGTCGCCGTGCTGGTCGTCACCGATCTGATCGGACCCTTGCCGAACCTTCCGGGCGCCTGGCGCAACGGCCAGCCGTCCGAGATGGCGCGGCTGGCTGCCGGAATGCTGGTCGGGCTGCCGCTTGGGCTTGCGATCCTGTTCGTGATCTCGGCCGAGGCGTTCCGGTGGGGTGTCGGTCTGCTGGCGCTGGGCACGGTCGCGCTGCTGGTGACGGGTTGGCGCTGGCGCGGCGGGCGGGGCACCGGCATGACCGTCGGTGCGGGTTTCGCATCCGGCATCGTCGGCGGCGCATCCGGCCTGGCCGGCCCGCCGGTCATCCTCTACTACCTGGCCAGCCCGCTGGGCATCGGCGCGGTGCGCGCCAACCTGATGATGTTCCTCGTGCTCGTCGATCTGGGCATGGTGGTGGCCTTGTCGGCGACCGGACGGATGGGGTGGCTCGAACTGGCCCTGGGCCTCGGGCTTCTGGTGCCGTTCAGTCTTGCCAACTGGGTCGGCTCGCATCTATTCCATCCGGACCGTGCGCGCGCCTATCGTATCGCCTCCTATCTGCTGATCGGGGTGTCGGCGCTGGCGGGGCTGCCGGTATGGGGCGGAGGATGACATGCAGATGCGCGAGATGACCTTTGCCGGCCAGCCCCCGGTTGACGGCTACGGGCCCGGGTTCTTCCGCATCGCGGGCGAGGTGATCGAGGGCGCGGCGATGATCCTGCCCGAGATCCGCGGTCGCTGGCAGGGATACGGGGAGACCGGACCCTTCCTTGCCCGGGCGGAGCTGATCGACGTGCTGTTCGTCGGGACGGGCGCGGCCATCGCGCCCCTGCCGCCGGAGTTCCGGCGGACGCTGGAGGCGGCCGGGATCGGTGTCGAGATCATGAATTCGCCGACCGCCTGCCGCACCTACAATGTCTGCCTGTCCGAGGGCCGGCGGGTGGCGCTGGCGGTTCTGCCCGTCTGAGCCGGGCGGGCAGGCCGGAACCATCGGAAGCGCGGTGTTGCGACCGCGCGGCGGACTTACGTGCGGTCAACCGAAGGCGCCTAGCTTCGCCGCGACCCATGCGCCGGAGGTTTCCATGTCTGACGATGCCACGCCCGTCCTTTCGCTGCCGCTGATCCTGCCGTCGCAGGCGCAGAAGCACGTCACCCACAACGAGGCGCTGCGGCTTCTCGACCTGCTGGTGCAGCTGGTCGTCGCCGACCGCGACCGGACGGCGCCGCCCGAAGATCCGGCCGAGGGCGACCGGCACATCGTGGCGTCGGGGGCGACCGGAGGCTGGGCCGGGCAGGACGGCGCGATCGCAGTGCACGACGGGACCGGATGGCAGTTCGTCCGGCCGCATCCGGGATGGGTCGCGCAGGTTCTGGCCGAGGGCGGGGCGGTCCGGTTCGATGCGACGGCCGGCTGGCAGCCGTCGGGCGGTCTGGCCGAGACCGTGCCGCAGCTTGGCATTTCTGCCAGCGCGGACCCTGTGAACCGGCTTGCTGTCGCGTCGGATGCGGTGCTTCTGACCCACGCGGGGGCCGGCCATCAGCTGAAGGTCAACAAGGCCGCGGCGGGCGACACGGCGAGCCTGCTGTTCCAGACCAGCTGGTCGGGCAGGGCGGAGATGGGGCTTGCGGGCGACGACGACTTCTCGGTCAAGGTCAGCCCGGACGGGGCCAGCTTTGCGACCGCGCTGCGTGTCGATCGCGCGACCGGGCGCGTGAACCTGCCGGCCGGCGCGGTGATCGACGGCGCGGTGTCGGGCGACGCGGCGCAGCCCGACACCGAGGCCGGTCGCTATGACACCGGGGCCGGGCGGCTGCTGCGCGTCGGCGCCTTCGGTCTGGGCATCGCGGGCAGCCTGGCTGCGGGATACCAGGTTTCCGACCTCAACGATCATTTCCTCTCGGGCGTCGCGCGGGTGGCTCCGGGCGCGGCGAACCGGCCGGTCGGTGGCAGCTTCGCCGGCAGCGTCGAGGTGATCCCCGGCGGCGCTTCTGGCCGGGTGACGCAGATCTTCCGCTCCGGCGACCCGGCGCACGAGACGCGGTCGTGGGTGCGCTCCTACACCGGCAGCGCCTGGACCGGCTGGTTCGAGGACTTCACCAGCCGGGTGCCGGTCTATGGCTGGGGCGCGGACGGCCTGCCGTCCGAGGGCGCAGGACGGAACCTGAACGACTACGGCCAGTCCGGGGTCTACTACTTCCTGCAGGGCGACGATCCCGCGAACCGGCCCGAAGCGCGGCCGGGCATCCTTCTGGTCACGGTCGGCGGCAACGGGCGGATCGGGCAGCAGTGGCAGTCCTTCGAGACCGCGGCCGGGGCACCGCATCTGTGGTTCCGGGTGCGACATTCGGCCGGCGTCTGGATGCCGTGGCAGCGGATCTATCATTCCGGCAACGTTGTCGGCACGGTCAGCCAGTCGGGGGGAACGCCGACCGGCGCCGTCGTCGAACGCGGGTCCAACGCCAACGGGGAATATGTGCGCTGGGCCGACGGCACGCAGATCTGCACAAACGGCAACAATCCGATCGCGACCAACCCGGCACCCTTCGTCGGGACCGTGACCAGCGTGGACAACAACAAGCTGCGGATCGGCCGGTGGTTCTGAGCCGGTCCCGCTAACCGTGTGAACATGCCGCCGGAACGGGCCAGAGCGTCGCCAACGAACCGCGCGCGCCCTTCCGGGTTGCCGATGGGCGGTCAGCCGCGCGGCCCGTCGCCGCGGGCATAGACATCGTCGTAGCGCACGATGTCGTCCTCGCCGAGGTAGCTGCCGGTCTGCACCTCGATCAGCACCATGGGCATCTTGCCCGGGTTCTCCAGCCGGTGTTTCGTGCCCAGCGGCACATAGACCGACTCGTTCTCGGACACGAGCTGCTGCCGGCCGTCGAGCGTGACCCGTGCCGTCCCCCGGACGACGATCCAGTGTTCGGCGCGGTGGTGATGGCTTTGCAGGCTGAGCGCCGCGCCGGGATGGACGACGATGCGCTTGACCTGGAACCGGTGTCCGTCGGCCAGCGTCTCGAACCAGCCCCAGGGGCGGTGATCGCGGCGGAAGGTTTCGGCCTGCGGCAAGCCGCGCGCCTTCAGCAGTCCCACCGCCTCGCGCACCTCCTGGGCGCGGGACCTTTCGGCGACCAGCACGGCATCCCCCATTGCGACGACGACGGTATCGCGCAGTCCGATGCCGACCACCGTCAGCCCTTCGGTCTCCGAGCGGATCAGGCTGCCCGTGCAATCCAGTGCCGTCACGTCGCCCGATGTGGCATTGCCCGCGGCGTCGGTGCCGGACTGGCGCCAGAGCGCATTCCAGTCGCCCAGATCGGACCAGGCGCCGTCGAAGGGCACGACCGAAAGGTTTCCCGCCCGTTCCATGATCGCATAATCGATCGAAATGTCGCGCGCCTGCTTCCAGGGCGCCGGTGCCAGCCGCAGGAATCCGAGATCGGGCCGCGCCCCGGCCAGGGCGGCGCGGACCGGCGCGATCAGATCGGGCGCATGGGCTTCGAACCCGGCCAGAAGTTCCGGGACCGGAAACAGGAAGATGCCCGCGTTCCACAGATGCCGGCCGCCCGCCAGCATCTCTGCCGCCCGGGCGGCATCGGGCTTCTCGACGAAACCTGCAAGCGGCTGGGCCGCGGTGCAGCCGGGGTGTGCTGGCGCAGCCAGCTCCAGCCAGCCATACCCGGTCTCCGGCCGGTCCGGCCGGATCCCGAAGGTCACGATCTGCCCCTGTGCGGCCGCCTCCTTCGCGCAGGCCACAGCAGTGCGGAAGCGGTCCGGCTCGGCCAGGACGTGATCGGTCGGCGCGGCGAGGACCATCGCCCGGGGATCGGACTGCGCAATGTGCAGTGTGGCGGCAAGGATCGCCGGGGCGGTGTTGCGTCCTTCGGGTTCGATCAGGATCGCCGCAGGCTCGATTCCGGCCTGCAGCAGCTGTTCGGCCACGATGAAGCGGAAGTCGGCATTGGTCACCACGACGGGCGGCGCGAACCCCGGCCCCGACAGGCGCCGCGCGGCCGCCTGAAACAGGGTTTCGGTCCCGGTCAGCGCCACGAACTGCTTGGGAAAGCCCTTGCGCGACAGCGGCCAGAGCCGGGTGCCGGAACCGCCGCACAGCAGGACCGGATGGATACTCGTCATCACATGCCTTTCGCGTCGGACGCCGACCGATGCCGCGGCCGCGATCACGTTAGCCGTAGGTCCGGGGAGCCGCCAAGGCGGAAATACGGCGCCGTTCAGGCATCCGTCGCGCCGCCGGCTGCGCGCGACAGTGCCGTTGCCAGATCGCCATAGCCGGTCAGGCGCCGTTCGTAGGCCAGGCCCAGCCGTGCGGCACAGTCGCGTGCCCTTGCGTCAAGCTCGGGGTCGTCGGTCTGGGCCTGATAGACAAGCGTGCGGTAGTTCCCGAGCATCATGCCGATCAGCTCCGGGTGCCGGTCGAACCCCATCGGACGCCAGAAGAAGGCGTCGAACTGGCGGACCAGGAAATCGGTCAGGTAGAAGGCGTCGATCTCGTCGAGCGCGGCGAACCGGTCGAGCCCTTCGTAGAAGGCATAGCAATGCGGCCCGGCGATCATCTCGACGCCCAGCCGCGCGCAGGCAGCCTGCAACTGCCCGCCGGTGCCGCAATCGGCATAGGCCACGAACACGCGATCATAGCGCGCGCGCGATTCGGCCACCGCCGCCTCGACCGCCGGGGTGATCCGGTCGGGCCAGAGGTGCAGATCCGCGGGCAGGCATTGCAGATCCAGATGGTCCCAGCCGTTGATCCGTTTGAGCGCCAGGATCTCGTGCGCCAGCGCACCGCAGCCGATCACCAGAACCCGGCCGGCGCCGCGGGGCGCGAGGCCGTCGCGGGCCAGTGTCGCGTCGTCCGGCGGATCCGGGGTCATCGGCGCCGCCACAGCAGCGCCACACCCGCCAGTGCCGGCAGGGCAAGCGCAAGCGCCGGCAGGCCGCTGGCCTGCCACAACGCGACGGTCGCGCCGGCGGCGGCGAGAACGGTCAGGATCAGCAGGGCGAAGGTGCGTGCGGGCATCGGTCCATCCATGGTGCCGATATGGCGCGGCCGCGGCAGCGGTGCAACCGTGGCGGCTGGACTTCGCCTGCACGGCGCGCCAAGGTCGCACGCTGCCCGGACCCTGATACCGATGACCGCCACGCTGCCCCCGCCGATCTACCGCCCGTTGGCCGCCGCCGGCTGGATGGTGGGGTCGATCCTTGCCTTCACGGTCATTGCCGTCTCGGGGCGGGAACTGGGGGGGCGGCACGATACCTTCGAGATCCTGATGTGGCGGTCGCTGATCGGGATCGTCCTTGTCGTCGCGGTCGCCGGCTGGGCCGGACGGCTGGGCGAGATCAGCACCGACCGGCTGGGTGCGCATGCGCTGCGCAACATCGTGCATTTCATCGGACAGAACCTGTGGTTCTGGGCCGTCACGCTGATCCCGCTGGCGCAGCTGTTCGCGATGGAATTCACCACGCCGATCTGGGTCATCCTGCTGTCGGCCCTGTTCCTGGGCGAACGGCTGACCCTGCGCCGGACGGTCGCGGCGGCGCTGGGCTTTGCCGGCATACTGGTGGTCGCCCGGCCCGATTTCGGGCGGATCGATCCCGGCGTCCTTGCGGCGCTGGGGGCGGCGGTTGCCTTTGCCGTGACGATCCTGATGACCAAGGTTCTGACCCGGGGCGAAAGCCTTGTGTCGATCATGTTCTGGCTGACCGGGATGCAGTTCGTTCTCGGCGTGCTGACCACCTTCCATGACGGCCAGACCCGCTGGCCCGATGCCGGGACGATCCCCTGGCTGGCCGCGATCGGCATCGGCGGGCTGATCGCGCATTACTCGCTCACCAAGGCGCTGTCGCTTGCGCCGGCCGGATTCGTGATGCCGGTGGATTTCGCACGGCTTCCGCTGGTGGCGGTGGTCGGCGCGGTTCTCTATGACGAGCGGCTGGAGCTTGCGCTGGTCGTCGGGGTCGTTCTGATCATCGCAGGCAACATCGTGAACCTCAGGGCCGGCAAGCGGTAGGGCGCCGAAGCAGCCCGCCCCGCACGGCGGGGCAGACGACGCCGCGCTGTTCCCCTTTCCGCAATTCCGCTCTAACAAGATGCGGCAGCGGCGAGGCAGGCATGATCTACCGGACGGCAGAGGAATGGCGCGGCACGGCGCACCGGCGGGTGCTGTTGTTCGGCATGTCCGGGCTGGGCAAGACCCATGTCTCGAACCTTCTGCGCGCTTCGGGCGGCTGGTTCCACTATTCGGTCGATTACCGCATCGGCACCCGCTACATGGGCGAACATATCGCCGACAACTTCAAGCGCGAGGCGATGAAGGTGCCCCTGCTGCGCGACCTCCTGATGACCGATTCGGTCTATATCGCCTCGAACATCACCTTCTCGAACCTGGCGCCGCTGTCCACCTACCTGGGCAAGCCCGGCGATCCGGCAAAGGGCGGGCTCAGCTTTGACGAATACCGCCGCCGGCAGGACCAGCACCGCGAGGCCGAGATCGCCGCGCTTCTGGACACGCCGCGGTTCATCGAGCGGGCGCAGACGCTCTACGGATACCCCCATTTCGTCTGCGACTCCGGCGGTTCGATCTGCGAGGTGGTGAACCCGGACGACCCGGCCGATCCGGTCCTGACGACGCTTTCCGCCGCGATGCTGATGATCTGGATCGAAGGCTCCGAGGCGCATACGGCCGAGCTTGTGCGCCGCTTCGACCGGGCGCCGAAGCCGATGTACTACCGGCCCGATTTCCTGGCCCGCGCATGGGCGGACTACCGCGCCGAGACCGGCCTCGCCGAGGACCGGGTCGATCCCGATGCCTTCGTGCGCTGGACCTATGCCCGGGCGCTGGCGCACCGTCAGCCGCTTTATGCCGCCATGGCCCGGAACTGGGGCGTCAGCGTGACCGCCGAAGCCGTGGCACGGGTGCGCGATTCAGCCGATTTCGTCACCCTGGTGGCCGAGGCCCTTGAGGCGCGGACGGCCGCTGCCTAGCTCTGAGCATCGCGACGGAGTGCCTTCATGCCGATCAAGCTGCCCGAAACCCTGCCGGCCTTCGACATCCTCGCCCGCGAGGGGGTCATGGTCATGGGCGAGGGGCGCGCGGCACGGCAGGACATCCGGCCGCTGCGGGTGGGGCTTCTGAACCTGATGCCGCACAAGATCAGGACCGAGACGCAGTTCGCCCGGCTGATCGGCGCAACGCCGCTGCAGATCGACCTGCATCTGATCCGCATGACCGAACACCAGAGCCGCCACACCGCCCCAGAGCACATGGAGGCCTTCTACCGCCCCTTCGCGGCGGTCGAGGAGACGGGCGAGAAGTTCGACGGGCTGATCATCACCGGCGCGCCGATCGAGCATCTTGACTACGAACAGGTCACCTACTGGGACGAGATGCGCCGGGTCATGGACTGGACCCAGACCCACGTGCATTCCACCTTCGGCGTCTGCTGGGGGGGCATGGCCATGGCCTGGCATTTCCACGCCATTCCGAAGCACATGCTGGACCACAAGGCCTTCGGCTGCTTCCGGCACCGCAATCTTGCGCCGGCATCGCCCTATCTGCGCGGCTTCTCGGACGACCTGCTGATCCCCGTCAGCCGGTGGACGGAGCTGCGGCAGGAGGATCTCGACCGCGCCGGGGTGGCGACGCTTCTGGCCTCGGACCAGACCGGACCCTGCCTGGTGGAGGATCCGGCGCACCGCAGCCTCTGGGTTTTCAATCACTTCGAATACGACAGCGACACGCTCAAGTCCGAGTACGACCGGGACATCGCGGCCGGAACGCCGATCAACGTGCCGTCCAACTACTATCCCGACGACGATCCGACGAAAAATCCGACCAACCGCTGGAGAAGTCACGCCCACCTTCTATATGGGAACTGGATCAACGAGATCTACCAGACCACGCCCTATGACCTCGCGGAGATTGGCCATCCTTAGCCTGCTGACCGCCGCCGCCGCGGCGGGGTGCGGCGTGGTGGCGGACCGTCGGGCGACGGCGCGGGCCGAGGAGGCGGTGGCAGACTTTCCGCCGACCGGGCGGATCCTGACGGTCGGGGGCAGGCGCATCCATGCCGATACCCGGGGCCGGGGGCCCGATGTCGTGCTGCTGCATGGCGCCGGCGGCAATACCCGCGACATGACCTTCAGCCTGGCGGACCGGCTGGCGCGCGAATTCCGGGTCACGGCCTTCGACCGGCCCGGGCTTGGCCATTCCGACGATCTGGGCGAGGCGGGCGTGAACCCGGCCGGGCAGGCCCGGGCGCTGCGGGCCGCGGCTGCGCAGATCGGCATCCGCCGCCCGGTGGTGGTCGGCCACAGCTACGGCGCCGCCGTCGCCATGGGCTGGGCGCTCGAGGCGCCGGCGGAAACTGCGGCCGTGGTCAGCCTGGCCGGGGCGACGATGCCTTGGCCGGGCACCCTCGGCCCCTTCTACCGCATCGCGGCCTCTGACTTCGGGGGCGCGACGGTGGTGCCGCTGCTGGCCGCCTTCGTGTCCGAGGACCGGGCCGAGGACGTTGTGGCGCGGATCTTCCGCCCCGACCCGGTGCCGGCCGGTTATGTCGATTACGTCGGAGCGCCGCTTACTCTGCGGGCCGATGTGCTGCGCGCGAATGCCCGGCAGGTCAACGGGTTGAAGCCCTATCTTCAGGCGATGTCGGCGCTCTATCCGGATCTGCGGCTGCCGGTCGAGATCCTGCACGGCAGCGCCGATCGCACGGTGGGCCTTGCGATCCATTCCGAACCGCTGTCGCGCGTGCTGCCGAACGCGAACCTGGTGGTGCTGCCCGGTGTGGGGCACATGCCGCACCATGCCCGCGAGGCCGAGACGGTCGGGGCGATCCGCCGGGCCGCGCGGCGGGCCGGATTGCGCTGAGCGCGCCGAAGGCGCAATCTGGCACAAACGGAGTCTGTCATGCCCGATCCTGCCGATCTGCCCTTCGACGGCGCCATAAGCCGCTTTCACGCCGAGACCGCGCCGCCCGATATCCGCGCGGCCGTTGACGCGGGTGGCAAGCGCGACGTGATCACGCCGGGCTATCCCTACGACCGCTGGATGAAAAGGGCGGACTACGAGGCCGAACTCGGCCGGCTCCAGATAGAACTGGTCAAGCTTCAGGCGCATCTGGCGGCGTCGGGCCAGCGTGTGGTCGCGATCTTCGAAGGGCGCGACGCGGCCGGGAAGGGCGGGGCGATCCAGCGGCTGACGATGAACCTCAACCCGCGCCAGACCTATATCGTCGCCCTGCCCAAGCCCTCGGACCGCGAGGCGAAGCAATGGTATTTCCAGCGCTATGTGGACTGGCTTCCGGCCGCAGGCGAGATGGCCGTGTTCGACCGCAGCTGGTACAACCGCGGCGTGGTCGAGAAGGTTTTCGGCTTCTGCACCGACGACCAGCGCGAACGCTTCTTCCACCAGCTTCCCGCCTTCGAGCGGATGCTGGTGGACGACGGGGTGATCCTGCTGAAGATCTGGCTGACCGTGGGTCGGGCCGAACAGCTGCGCCGGTTGCTGGCGCGCGAGCGCGATCCGCTGAAGCAGTGGAAGCTGAGCTGGATCGATGTCGAGGGCCTGAACCGCTGGGACGCCTACACGGCCGCGATCGCCGAGACCTTCGCGCGCAGCCACACCGATTTCGCCCCCTGGACGGTGATCCTCGCCGACGACAAGCATCGGGCGCGGCTGGCGGCGATCCGCACCATCCTTGGGGCGCTGGACTACGCCCGCAAGGATGCCGCGGCGGTCGGCGCGGTCGATCCCGCCATCTGCGGCGGGCCGGAGATCTGGCCGGGCTGAGGCCGGCCGGGGCCCCATGGCCAAGCAGGGATATCATCACGGCAACCTGCGCCAGGAACTTGTCGATGCGGCGCTGCGCCTGATCGAGGAGAAGGGGCCGGCGGGCTTTACCCTGTCCGAGGCGGCGCGCGAGGCCGGGGTGACGCCGGCTGCCGTCTATCGGCATTTCGAGGGGCGCGAGGACCTGATCGCGGAATGCGCGATCCAGGGCTATGGCATCTTCGCCGATCTGATGGAACATGCCTTCAACGACGGCAAGCCATCGGCGCTTGCCGCCTTCGAGGCGACCGGGCGCGCCTATCTGGCCTTCGCGCGCCGGTTTCCGGGGCACTACATGGCGATGTTCGAGAGCGGGTTGTCGGTGAACGCGCATCCGGGGCTCGCACAGGCGGCGGCGCGCGGGCGCGCGACGCTCGAGGCCGCGGCGGCGCGGCTGTCGGAGCATCTGCCGCCCGGGCGGCGGCCGCCGGCGGCGATGTTCTCGGCCCATGTCTGGGCGATGAGCCACGGGGTGGTGGAGCTTTTCGCCCGCGGCGCGCCGGGCGCCCGCTCGCCCTTCTCGCCCGAGGATCTGCTGGAGGCGGGGATCGGGATCTATCTGCGCGGGCTGGGGCTGTTGCCGCCCGACCGCTAGGCGCCGGGCCGCCCGGGCATGGCGCGACCCGGCGTCCGCCGCTCATCCATCCGGGCACAGCGCCCGGACTCGCCGGGACAGCCATACGAGGTCCGGGTCGTCGATCCCCAGGGCCTGAAGGTGCGCCACCGTGTTCCACAGATAGTCGCGGTTGGCGCCGCGCCCGCCGTGGGCCCGGGCGATGACCTGCGCCTGATCCTCCAGCGACAGGGGGCCGGTATATTGCCGGTGCGCCGGGTCGATCACGAAGGCCGTCGCCTCGACCGTCGCGCCCGAGCCGAGTGCCAGCGGCAGCGTCGCTTCCAGATAGGCCGCCGAGATCAGTTCGCGCTCGCGCAGCGCGGCAAGGGTTGCGGCCTCGGCCCCCGGCGCCACCCGGAACGCCAGCCCGTCGCAGACTGCGCCGCGCCGAGCGTCGAGCGCCAGCACGAGGCCGGGGCATTCGGGTGTGCCGCGGTGGTGGATCGACCACATGCAGAAGCACCGGTGCCAGCCGTGCAGCCGGGCAGGGGCGGTCTCGGCGACCGGAAAATCGGGGTTCCACATCAGCGATCCGTAGCCGAACACCCACATGTGTCGTATCCCGCACTGGCCCCGGCCGGCGGGGCTGATGTATTGCCGCGTTCTAGCGGGGCCTCGCGGCGAAGGGAACGGCGATGCGCGTGCTTCTGGTTCTGGTGCTGGTGGCGGTGACCGTCTGGGGGGCGTGGTGGTGGGCCGCCGCGACTGCGGTCGAGCGCGCGACCGAAGGCTGGATCGCCGCACGCCGGGCCGAGGGCTGGACGGTCGATACCGGCGGCACGGCGGTGCGTGGCTTTCCGAACCGGCTGGACCTTACGCTGACGGCGCCGCGTCTGGCCGACCCGGTCACCGGCACCGCCTGGGCGGCGCCCTTCGTCCAGCTTTTCGCGCTCAGCTACCGGCCCTGGCATGTGATCGCCGCCTTCCCGCCCGAACAGAACATCGACCTGGCCGACGGGGGCGGGCTTCGGATCGCGGCGGCGAAGTTGCAGGCAAGTCTCGTGGTGCGCCCCTCGGTCGATCTGACCTTCGACCGGGCCGCGCTGGTGGGCGATGCGGTGGAGCTTCGGACGCCCCAGGATACCGTCCTGATGGAGGTGCTGCGGGTCGGGCTGCGCGAGGCGGAGGGGCGTCCGGGCGTGCTCGATCTGGGTGTCGAGGTGCACAGGCTCGATCCCGGTGCGGCCTTCCGGGCGGGCCTGCCCGCGGGAACCCCGCTACCCGAGCGGATCGCGACCGCGAAGCTTCTGGCCGATATCGGATTGACTGCACCGCTCGACCGGCACCTGCCCTATACCCGTCCGCGGGTCAGCCGGGTCGAGCTGCGCGACGGTCGGCTCGACTGGGGCAGCCTGCGGATCGAGGCGCGCGGTGCGGTTTCGGCCGACGCGGCCGGACGGGCCGAGGGGCGCATCGACATCACGTTCCATGACTGGCCGCTGGCGCTGGCGGCGGCGCAGGCGGCGGGCTGGATCGCGCCAGAGGTCGCGCCGACCTGGACCCAGGCGCTGACCATGCTGGAAGCCGCCGGGGGCACGCCCGGCACCGTGACCCTGCCGCTTGCCATGTCCGGCGGCTGGATGAGCCTTGGCCCGCTGCCGATCGGGGCGGCGCCGCGGCTGTCCAACTGACCGCCGCCCGTGCGGTTCTGCTTGACCGGGGACGCCGGTCGCGGTCTTTTCGTTTTGTGGCCACCTGCCGCCCGCCCCTGACCGGAACGACGACCGATGACCAGCAGCCCCGCACCGGCCCCCAGCCGGCCCGTCGCACCCGAGCGTGTGCAGCTCTTGCCCGGCGACCGGGCGCCGGGCTTTCACGCCCGCACCATGCAGAACCCCCAGTTCCGTTTCGACAGCGTCGCCGGCCGGTGGCTGGTGCTGGGCTTCCTGGGCTCCGCCGCCCATCCCGAGATCGCCGCCCGCGTCGCAGCCGTTACGGAGGCGACCGACCAGTTCGACGACGACCGCGCCAGCCTGTTCCTGCTCAGCAGCGATCCCTCGGACGAGACCGAGTGCCGGCTCGCCGACCGCATCCCCGGCTGCCGGGTGTTCTGGGATGCCGACGGCGCGGTGGCGCGGGCATACGGGGCGCTGCCGGCCGCGGGCACGGCCGAGGCCGGCCTTGCCTATTCGCCGGCCTGGGTGCTGATCGATCCGGGCCTGACCATCCGCCGTGTGGTGCCGTTCCGGACCGACGGCGGCGACGTGGCCGAGCTGCTGTCGGCCCTGCGCGCCGCTCCGCCGCCCGAGGCCTTTCTTGGCTTCGAGGTTCCGGCCCCGATCCTTGTTCTGCCGGACGTGTTCGAACCGGCCTTCTGCGACCATCTCATCGGCCTTTACGAGGCCGCCGGAGGCGCGATGTCGGGCTTCATGCGCGACCAGGACGGCAAGACGGTCGCGGTCCACGACCCGAGCTTCAAGGTGCGTCGGGACTATATCATCGAGGACGAGGCCTTGCGTGCCCAGGTGCAGGCCCGCATCATGCGCCGCGTCCTGCCGCAGATCGAGCGGGTGCACTTCTTCCGTGCCACCCGGATGGAGCGCTATCTGGTCGCCTGCTACGATGCCGCCGAGGGCGGGCATTTCCGCCCGCACCGGGACAACACCACCCATGGCACCGCGCACCGGCGCTATGCCGTCTCGATCAACCTCAACGAGGATTTCGAGGGCGGCGAGGTCAGCTTTCCCGAATACGGGCCGCGCGGCTACAAGGCGCCGCGGGGCGGGGCGGTGATCTTTTCCTGCTCGCTTCTGCATGCGGTGGGACGGGTGACATCGGGCCGCCGTTTCGCCTTCCTGCCGTTTCTCTACGACGACGCCGCCGCCGCGATCCGGGAGCGTAATGCGGCGAAGGTGCCGACGGCGGCAGGCTACCGCGCCTGACCCGCCCGCCCGCCCGCGGGGCGCGCGCGCGGCACCTAGCGGCAGTAGCGCCCGCGCCGGTGCTGGGCGGTGTCGAGGTGCAGGTGATCCTCGTGCATGCCGTCCGATCCGGGGCCGAGGGTGGTGGTGAACGGCCCGCAGGCGGACTTGTGCATGGCCTTCAGGATATGGCCGTCGCGACCGCGCCAGTCGCGCAGCACGCTCAGCACCCGGCCGTCGGCAAGGGTGATGGCGGAAATGTCGATCGCCCGGCCGCGGCCGTGTTCGGAAAGCCGCGCGCCGGGCCGGTGGTTGCGGGTGCGGCAGGTGTAATGGGCCGCCACATGCAACTGCGCGACCCCGCCGCCGGCGCGGCCGACTGCGGGTTTCACCCCGTCCCGCACCCAGGCCGCCAGCGCGTTCGCGGTGTCGCAGTCCATGGTCGCCGGGGTGCTGAGCCGGACACCGTCCACGACGTTCACCCGGACCGGCCGCTCGATCCCGCAGCCGCGGATCTGGCCGACGATGCGCGGCAGCGTCTCGCCCAGAAGCGCGGGATTGCCGCAAAGCGCGCCCCGCGTTCCCCGCATCGGATCGCCACCCGGTGCGGGGCGGATGATGGCCG
>JBKBMT010000026.1:0-36407 GCA_046295655.1 Gemmobacter sp.
ATCGCGGGCACGAGGCCGGCGATCCGGCCCGCGGCGATCCGGCCCGTCTGGCGCCGCGGGTCGATGCCGGTGCGATGCAGCACCTCGCAGACATAGATGTTGCCGAGCCCTGCCACGACGCGCTGATCCAGAAGCGCCGCCTTGACCGCACTGCGGCGGCCGCGCAGGCGCGCCACCAGATAGTCCTCGTGGAAGGCGTTGGCAAAGGGTTCCGGACCGAGCGGTGCCAGAAGCGCATGCGTCTCCACCGCCGCCGTGGACACGAGATCCATCATGCCGAAGCGGCGCGGATCGTTGAAGGTGACGCAGCTTCCGTCCTCCATCGTCAGAACGACATGGTCGTGCCGGTCGGCCGCCGGCTGGTTCAGGCCAAAGCCGCCGGGCATCGCTGCCGGCCCCGCCGGCGGCGCAACGAGGATCCGTCCCGACATCCCGAGATGGACGAGCAGCGTCTCGCCGGTCGAGAGATCGGCGAGGATGTATTTCGACCGCCGCCGCAGCCGGTTCACCCGGGCGCCGGTCAGCCGGTCGGCCATCCGCTCGGGCAGCGGCCACCGCAGATCGGGCCTGCGCACTTCGGCAAGCTCGATGCGGCGGCCTTCCATGACCGGCAGAAGGCCGCGGCGGACGGTTTCGACTTCGGGCAGTTCGGGCATCGTGAACCTCGGGCGGACGGCGGCGATCCTTTCGCGCCGGACCGGGGCGCGCAAGGGGGCGCGGCAGAATGGCGGTTTCCCGTCGCCTGTCCCGGCGCTATATCGGCCCACGGGCCGACAGGAAGGACCATGGCACAGACCGATCCGCCCGACGAGGGCACGACGCATTTCGGCTTTCGCGAGGTGCCCGAGGCCGACAAGGCCGACATGGTGCGCGGGGTCTTTTCCAGCGTTGCGGGTCGTTACGACCTGATGAACGACCTGATGAGCGCGGGTGTCCACCGGCTCTGGAAGGATGCGATGATGGACTGGCTGGCCCCTCGCCCGGGCCAGCGGCTTCTGGATGTGGCCGGGGGCACCGGCGATATCGCCTTCCGGTTCCTGCGCCGCGCCCCGGGGGCCAGCGCCGTGGTCTGCGATCTGACCGAACCGATGCTTGCGGAAGGCAGGCGCCGGGCCGAGGCAGCGACGTTGGCCGGCCAGATCGACTGGGTTGTGGGCGATGCCATGGCGCTGCCCTTCCCGGACGACGCCTTCGATGCCTACACGATCAGCTTCGGCATCCGCAACGTGACCCGGATCGAGGAAGCGCTGACCGAGGCGTTCCGGGTCCTGCGGACCGGTGGACGGCTCATGGTGCTCGAGTTCAGCCGCGTCGATCCGCCGCTTCTGCGCTGGGCCTACGACCGCTATTCCTTCTCCGTCATCCCGGCGATGGGTCAGGCGGTGACGGGCGATCGCGACAGCTATCAGTATCTGGTCGAATCGATCCGCCGGTTTCCCGACCAGGAGAGCTTTGCGGCAATGATCGGCGCCGCGGGATTCCGTCAGGTGAAGTGGCGCAACCTGACCATGGGCGTCGCCGCGCTGCACTCGGGCTGGAAGCTCTGACCGGATGCGGGGCCCGCACAACATCTGGCGGCTGGTCCGCACGCTGGCGACGCTGGAACGCACCGGCGCGATCGGGGTCGTGCTGGAGGCGTTCAATGCCCCGCCCCGGCTGCGTGTCGCCGCACGGGTCCTGGGCTGGCCCTTCAAGTGGCTCGGACTGCGCGGCGACCCCGACCTGCCGCCGGCGACCCGGGCCCTGACGGCGCTCGGCCCGGCCTACATCAAGTTCGGTCAGATCCTGTCGACCCGGCCGGACATCGTGGGCGACGCGCTGGCCGACCAGCTGCGCTATCTTCAGGACAGGCTGCCGCCCTTCCCGACCGAGACAGCCAAGGCGATGATCGAGGCGGAAATCGGCGTGCCGGTCGCGCAGGCGTTCTCCGAGGTCTCCGATCCGGTGGCGGCTGCCTCGATCGCCCAGGTGCACCGGGCGCGTCGGGCCGACACGGGCGAGGAGGTCGCGGTCAAGGTGCTGCGGCCGGGGATCGAACGCGCCTTCCGCCGCGACATCGACGCCTTCTACCTGACTGCCTCGGTGATCGAGACCCTTGCCCCCTTCTCGCGCCGGCTGCGGCCGCACGACGTGGTCGCGCATTTCGAGGGGGTGGTGCTGGGCGAACTCGACCTTCGGCTTGAAAGCGCCGCGGCCTCCGAATTCGCCGCCAACACCGAACGGGACGAAGGCTTCGTCGTGCCCCGGCCGGTCTGGCACCTGTCGGGCCGGCAGGTGATGACGCTGGGCTGGGCCGAGGGTATCCCGCTGGGCGACAACGAGGCGCTGGATGCGGCCGGGCACGACCGTCCGGCGCTCGCGGCCCGTGTCCTGTCGCTGTTCCTGCGGCATGCGCTGCGGGACGGCTATTTCCACGCCGACATGCACCAGGGGAACCTGAAGGTGGCCGCGAACGGCGACCTGATCGCCTATGACTTCGGCATCATGGGCCGGCTCGACGAATATACCCGCCGGGTCTATGCAGAGATCCTGATCGGGTTCATCCGTCGCGACTATCGCCGGGTCGCCGAGGTGCATTTCGAGGCCGGTTACGTGCCGGCCGACCGCGACATCGACGAGTTTGCCCGCGCGCTGCGGGTGGTGGGCGAGCCGATCTTCGGCATGGATGCCAGCCGGATCTCGATGGCTCGGCTGCTGGCCTATCTGTTCGAGGTGACGGAACGGTTCGGGATGCAGACCCGCACCGAACTGATCCTCCTGCAGCGGACCATGGTGGTGGTCGAGGGGGTCGCCCGTTCGCTTGATCCCAACATCAACATCTGGAAGGTCGCGCGCCCCGTGGTCGAGGGCTATATCGCCGAGAACGTGGGGCCGAGGGCGCTGTTGCGGGATCTGCACCGGACCGCGCTGGTGCTGGCCCGGTTCGGGCCAAAGCTGCCCCGGCTGGTCGAGGCGCGGCTGCGCGACAGCGATGCACCGCCGCCGCCGCCCCCGCCCAAGGGTCTGCATCCGGCGCTCTGGATGCTGGCCGGCGCAGGCATCGCGCTTGCCGCCGCACTGCTGGCCCGGCTGATCTGAACCCGGATCAGGCCGCGTTGGGAAAGGGGCTCTGGACCGGGGGCGGGGCGGCGCCTATAAGCGCCGGCGATGATGATGCGGGTCCGGCCAGTGCGGCGAATTACCGGCCCGGCGGCCTGACCGGGCCGCCGGGGTTCTCCGCCTTTCCCCGACCACGCCCGAAGGAACCTGCCCGATGTGCGCCGACACGCCCGACTACCGCGACACCGTATTCCTGCCCGACACCCCCTTCCCGATGCGCGCTGGCCTGCCGCAGCGCGAACCCGACTGGCTGGCGCGGTGGGACCGGATCGGCGTCTACGGCCGGCTGCGGGACAAGGCGGCGCAGGCGGCGGCCGAGGGGCGGGCCCGGCCCGACTTCGTCCTGCACGACGGGCCGCCCTATGCCAACGGTCATCTGCACATCGGGCATGCGCTGAACAAGATCCTGAAGGATTTCGTGGTCCGCTCGCGTCAGATGATGGGGCATGACTCGCGCTACGTTCCCGGCTGGGACTGCCACGGCCTGCCGATCGAATGGAAGATCGAGGAACAGTATCGCGCGAAGGGCCTGAACAAGGACGACGTGCCGGTGATCGACTTCCGGCAGGAGTGCCGACGGTTCGCCGAGGGCTGGGTCGATGTGCAGCGCGAGGAGTTCAAGCGGCTGGGCGTCACCGGCAACTGGGCCGACCCCTACCGCACCATGGACTACCACGCCGAGGCGGTGATCGCGGCGGAATTCATGACCTTCCTCATGAACGGCACGCTCTACCAGGGGTCGAAGCCGGTGATGTGGTCTCCGGTCGAGAAGACCGCGCTGGCCGAGGCGGAGGTCGAATATCACGAGCACCAGAGCCATCAGGTCTGGGTGCCGTTCCGGGTGGTCGCGGGGGGCTCGACCGAGCTTGCTTCGGCGCGCGTGCTGATCTGGACGACCACGCCCTGGACCCTGCCACAGAACCGCGCCGTCGCCTTCAACCCCGACATCGCCTACGGTCTTTACGAGGTGACCGGGCGTCCCGCGGAAAGCAATGCGACCATCGGCACCTGCTATCTGGTCGCCGACGCCCTGGCCGAACAGGTGTTCGCCGCGGCACGGCTCGAGCCGTCGATGTATCGGCGGCTGCGCGACGTGCCGGCCGGACAGCTGCGCGACCTCGTCCTGGCCCACCCCTTCCGGGACATCGAGGGCGGCAATCGCGAATGGGACCATGACGTGCCCATGCTGCCGGGCGAGCATGTGTCAGACGACGCCGGCACCGGCTTCGTCCATACCGCGCCGAGCCACGGCGACGACGACTACATCCTCGGGCAGAAGTTCGGCCTGCCGATGACCTACAACGTCACAGAGGACGGCAGCTTCCGCGCCGACCTGCCGCTGTTCGGCGGGCAGCACATCATCACCCCGGACGGCAAGGAAGGTCCCGCCAATGTCAGCGTCATCAAGGCGCTGCATTCGGTCGGCGCACTGTTCGCCAAGGGCAGGCTGCGGCACTCCTATCCCCATTCGTGGCGGTCGAAGGCCCCGGTCATCTACCGCAACACGCCGCAGTGGTTCGTGGCCATCGATCGCCGGCTGGACGACGGGATGGGCGAATACGGGACGACGATCCGGGAACGGGCGCTGGCCTCGATCGACCGGCTGGTGGACTGGACCCCGCCATCGGGGCGCAACCGGCTGCATTCGATGATCGCGGCGCGCCCCGACTGGGTGCTGTCGCGCCAGCGCGCCTGGGGCGTGCCGCTCACCTGCTTTGTGAAGAAGGGAGCGCAACCGACTGATCCCGATTTCCTTCTCCGCGATCCAGAGGTCAACGCCCGGATCGTCGCGGCGTTCGAGGCCGAGGGCGCGGATTGCTGGTATGCCGCAGGCGCCAAGGCGCGGTTTCTCGGTGCGGACCACGACCCGGATCTATACGAACAGGTGTTCGATATCCTCGACGTCTGGTTCGACAGCGGATCCACCCATGCCTTCGTCCTGCGCGACCGCGAGGACGGCACGCCGGACGGGATTGCCGACCTCTACCTGGAGGGCACGGACCAGCATCGTGGCTGGTTCCATTCCTCGATGCTCCAGGCCTGCGCGACGCTCGGTCGCGCGCCCTACCGCGCGGTCCTGACCCACGGCTTCACGCTGGACGAGAAGGGCATGAAGATGTCCAAGTCGCTCGGCAATACGGTCGCCCCGCAGGCGGTGATCGACCAGTACGGGGCCGACATCCTGCGGCTGTGGGTGGCGCAGTCCGATTATACCGCGGACCTGCGGATCGGACCCGAGATCCTGAAGGGGACGGCCGATGCCTATCGCCGCCTGCGCAACACCTTCCGGTTCCTGCTCGGCGCGCTCAACGGATGGGACGGGACGCGGGCAGAGCCGGCCGAGATGCCCGAACTCGAACGGCTGATCCTGCACCGGCTGGCGGAACTGGATGCCCGGGTGCGCACCGGCTACGCGGCCTACGACTTCCAGGGCCTGTTCCAGGATGTGTTCAATTTCGCCACTGCGGATCTGTCGGCCTTCTACTTCGACATCCGCAAGGACAGTCTCTACTGCGACCCGGTGGGCAGCCCTGTCCGGCGGGCATGTCTGACCGTGATGGACGCGGTCTTCGCACGCCTGACCCTCTGGCTGGCCCCGATCCTGCCTTTCACGATGGAGGACGTCTGGCTGGCCCGCCGCCCGTCCGAGGACGACAGCGTCCACCTGCACGACTTCCCCGAGACCCCTCGGGCGTGGCTGGACCCGGATCTGGCGGCGCGCGTGGTAAAGCTGCGCGCGGTGCGCCGCGTGGTGACCGGTGCGCTGGAGATTGCCCGCCGCGACAAGGTCATCGGCTCCAGCCTCGAGGCGGCGCCGGTCGTGCATCTGTCGGCGGAGCTCGCGCGGATCGTCCCCGAGCCGGAGCTTCTTGCCACGCTCTGCATCACCTCGGCGGTGACGCTGACGACCGAGCCGGCGCCCGACGACGCCTTCCGGCTGGACGAGGTGCCCGGCGTCGCGGTCATCTTCGCCCGCGCCGAGGGGCAGAAGTGCCAGCGTTGCTGGCAGATCCTGCCCGATGTCGGCACGCATCGCCATCCCGGTGTCTGCGCGCGCTGCGATGCCGCCCTCGGATGAGGCGATCCGGGCCGCCATCCTGTCCCTGACCGCGCGCCGGGCGGGCAGCATCTGCCCGTCCGAGGCGGCGCGGTTGCTCGCGGCGGACTGGCGCGCGTTGATGCCCGCGGTGCGGCAGGTCGCCCTTGCGATGGCACGGACCGGCGAGATTGCCGTGACGCAAGGGGGCCGCCCGGTCGAAGGAGCCCCGCGCGGCCCGATCCGCCTGCGCCGTCCCTGATCAGCCGCGCCCGGCGTCGCCGAATAGCCCCGTCAGCGACCGGCCGAGCAGCGCCGTGACCCGCGGCCGCGGCAGGGCGCGGAACGGCAGCGGACGACATACCTCCATCGCCGCAATGCCGACCCGGGCGGTCAGCGCGCCGTTCACCACCCCCTCGCCGAACCGGCGCGAGACACGGGACAGCACCCCGCCGCCCGCGACCGAGGAAATCAGGTCGTCACCGACCGCCACCGCCCCGGTGGCCACCAGATGCGCAAACACCCGCCGCAGCAGGCGGAGCGAGCCGAAGGTGCCGGCACGCCCGCCGTAGATCGCGGCGATCCGGCGGATCATGGCGACATTGCTGACCATCGCCACCGCCACATCCGCGAGCGCAAGCGGGATCAGCGCCGTGGCGGCCGCGACGCGGCGCGCCGCCCCCTCGATCTCGGCCCGGGCGGCCCGGTCGGGGCCAGCCATCAGCTCGGTCTCGGCCAGATCCAGCAGCGAAGCGGCGTCCAGAACCTCGGCCCCTTGTTCGCCCAGCCGCGCCCGGGCCCATGCCATGTCGGGTCGCCCTGAATAGAGGGCCTGCACCTCGCCGACGACGCGGCGGGCGGTGGCCAGATCGCCCTCGACCAACGCGGCGGCGGCGCGTGTCCGCAGGGCGTCGATGGTGCCGAGCCGAAGGAAGGCAGCGACCTCGCGCATCACCAGCACCAGCGCGGTCAGGCCCGCGAGTGCGGCCAGACCCAGCGCCAGCCCGCCCAGCACGGCATTGCGCGCAAGGAGGCCGGTGACGAAATCGGTCAGCCAGACGCCGAAGGCCAGCGACACCAGCAGCCCCAGCGCCCAGAGCAGCACCCTTCCCGCGGCCCCGCCGCGCGGCACGGACGTGGGCACGCGCGGAAGCTCTGCCACATCGACCTCTGCGACCGGGGGCGCGTCGGCGGGACTCTGGACCGCAGCCTGGTCGACATCCTGAACGAAGGGTCGACTGGTCATTCCACGCACCTCACAGCCGGTCGCCAAGCAGGAATTCTGCCGCCCGGTCGAGCCGGATATGCGGCAGGCCGAGGCCTGGCGTCAGGGTCAGCGGTGCGGGGGCGAACCGCATCACCGAATAGTCGCCGTCGAGCCATCCGTCGGCCCCGCCCCGCGCCGGATCGAGAAGCCGGCCGGGATCCTCGGGCAGATCGCCCGCGTGCATGGCAACCGCCTTGCCGGTGTCCAGAAGCCGCCCCTGCACTGCGGGGATCACGCGCCCGTCGCGCCGCACCTCGGTCTCGGTCGTGGCGCGCAGGCTGGCGATCGCCATGGCCGCGGTATGGGCGCCGGCAAAATCGGCGCGGTCCTTCGCCTCGCGCAGCATCGCGGCCAGGATGGCAGCGAGGCGCGGATGCTGGGTATGGTGCAGGTGATCCGCACGGGTGGCGGCGAACAGGATGCGCCCGACACGCCGGCCGCGCACCAGTTCGGTCAGCGCATTGCCCCGACGCCCCGGCCGGAAGGCGGCCAGAACCTGCGCCATCGCGCGCCGCATGTCCTCGAGCGCGGCCGGACCGGCATGGATCGCCTCGAGCGCGTCGACCAGAACCGCCTGCCGGTCGATCCGCGCGAAGTGATCACGGAAGAACGGCCGCGCGACGCGGTCGCGATAGGCATCGTAACGCCGCGCCATCTCGCGCCACAGGCTGCCGCGACGCGGATCGTCCGGCCGGGGCAGGGGCACGAAGGTCAGGGCCGGCGATCCCGCCAGCGCGCCAGGCATCAGGAACCGGCCCGGCGTCACATCCGAATAGCCGGCCTGTCGCAAAGCCGAAAGCGTCTGAACATAGCTCTCGTGCAGTGCGCGGGCCGCCTCTTCCGCGAAGGCCGCCGCGCCGGCGGCGGCGCGCGCCTGCCCCAACCACGCCGCTGCCTCCGGCCGATCGGAAAGCTGGCCCAGCACCCGGTCGGACCACTCGCGATAGCCGAGGTCCAGCAGCGCGACATCCAGAAGCCATTCGCCCGGATAATCGATGATGTCGAGATGCACCACCCGCGCGCCCCGCACTGCCCCGGCAAGACCACGGCGCTGCAGCCGGAACGAAAGGCGCAGTTCGGAAACCTCGCGCGTGCTGGCGGGCCAGCGCGGCGTCGGTCCGGTCAGCGCCGCGCGATGCGCCTCGTAGTCGAAGCGGGGCACCGTCATGTCGGGCTGCGGCTGCAGCCAGACCGCCTCGATCCGCCCCTCGGCCTGTGCGCGCAGCCCCGGCATCCGCCCGCGATCCAGAAGGTTCGACACCAGCGAGGTGATGAACACCGTCTTTCCGGCCCGGGCAAGTCCCGTCACCCCCAGCCGGATCACCGGGTCGAGAAGCGCCTCGCCCAGACCCGCGACCCGGGTCTCAACCTCGTGCGCAAGGTCCTGCGCAAGCGTCGCCAAGCCCATCGCGTCAACGGTCCTCTGCGAAGTGCCTGTGGAACATAGACACATCGGAGGTCGATGTGTAGATGCGGGGCGCCCGGCGCATGGGGATCACGCGGTGGCGGCGCCCGGCCGCAGAAAGGCGTCGGCCGGGCGCGCCCGGCTGCCTGTTGCTGCGGCGTCTCCGGTAAGAGAGCGCGAGCGACATGACCCCTGCCCGGCAAAGGCTCGGGATGGATTCCGGATCCTGCAACGGTTTTCCTGCGCCGCTGCGCGATTGCCCTTGCCCGGCATCTCGACTAGAGCCAGTGCCAAATCCCGTCACACCCGAAGGATCGCGACGATGGCCAGCTATCAGTATGTCTTTCACATGGACGGCGTGTCCAAGACCTATCCCGGCGGCAAGAAATGCTTCGAGAACATCCGCCTGTCGTTCCTGCCCGGGGTCAAGATCGGCGTCGTGGGCGTCAACGGCGCGGGCAAGTCCACGCTGCTGCGGATCATGGCCGGGATCGACAAGGATTTCACCGGCGAGGCCTGGGCAGCCAAGGGGGCGCGCGTGGGCTATCTGCCGCAGGAGCCCGAGCTTGACCCGGCGCTGGACGTGCGCGGCAACGTCATGCTGGGCGTCGCGGCGAAGCAGGCCAAGCTCGACCGCTACAACGAACTGGCGATGAACTATTCCGACGACACCGCCGAGGAGATGGCGCGGCTTCAGGACGAGATCGACGCCGAGAACCTGTGGGATCTGGATGCCCAGATCGACGTGGCGATGGAGGCCCTGCGCTGCCCGCCCGACGATGCCGACGTCAAGACCCTCTCGGGCGGCGAGAAGCGGCGCGTCGCGCTCTGCAAGCTGCTGCTCGAGGCGCCCGACATGCTGCTGCTGGACGAGCCGACCAACCACCTGGATGCCGAGACCATCGCCTGGCTGCAGAAGCACCTGATCGAATACAAGGGCACCATCCTGATCGTCACCCACGACCGCTATTTCCTGGACGACATCACCGGCTGGATCCTCGAACTCGACCGCGGCCGGGGCATTCCCTACGAGGGCAACTATTCCTCCTGGCTGGAACAGAAGGCCAGACGGCTGCAGCAGGAGGCGCGCGAGGACAAGGCGCGGCAAAAGACGCTGGAGCGGGAGCTGGAATGGATCCGCGCCGGCGCCAAGGCGCGGCAGGCCAAGTCCAAGGCCCGCATCCAGGCCTACGAGGAACTGGCGAACCAGTCCGAGCGCGAGAAGCTGGCCCGCGCCCAGATCATCATCCCGAACGGCCCGCGCCTTGGCGGCAAGGTGATCGAGGTCGAGGGTCTGCGGAAGGCAATGGGCGACAAGCTCCTGATCGAGGATCTGAGCTTCAGCCTGCCGCCCGGCGGGATCGTCGGGGTGATCGGACCGAACGGGGCGGGCAAGTCCACCCTGTTCCGGATGCTGACCGGCGATCTTGCGCCGGACGCCGGCACGATCACCTATGGCGACACGGTCAAGCTTGCCTATGTCGATCAGTCCCGCGATGCGCTGGACCCGAACAAGACCGTGTGGGAGGAAATCTCGGACGGGCTCGAGGTGCTGGAGCTTGGCGACGCCACGATGAATTCCCGCGCCTATTGCGGGGCCTTCAACTTCAAGGGCGGCGACCAGCAGAAGAAGGTGGGCCTGCTGTCGGGGGGCGAGCGCAACCGGGTCCACATGGCCAAGCTCCTGCGCCGTGGCGGCAATGTCCTGCTGCTGGACGAGCCGACCAACGATCTGGACGTGGAAACCCTGCAGGCGCTCGAGGCGGCGCTGGAGGATTTCGCCGGCTGCGCCGTGATCATCAGCCACGACCGCTTCTTCCTCGACCGTCTCTGCACCCACATCCTCGCCTTCGAGGGTGATGCGCATGTCGAGTGGTTCGAAGGCAATTTCGCGGCCTACGAAGAGGACAAGGTCCGCAGGCTGGGGCCGGACTCGATCGAGCCAAAGCGGGTCAAGTACAAGAAGTTCGCACGATAGGCGAAGAGCCGCCGCGGCTGTCGCGCGGTGATGGCCGGCCGGAACCGAACGGGGCGAGCGCGATCCGGGTCACGATCGCCCCTGCCCGGATCGGCGGCACGCCTGCCCCGCGGACTACCACCTGAGCATCCGCGCCCCGAGGCCGAGGCCGAGGACCGCGACGATCAGGATGGCCGCGGCATAGGCCGGCAGGAAGAACTGCACGGCGTCCTGGTCGCAGTAGAGCGAATAGATCGTCGCGGCGAGACCGCCCGCCGCAAGCCCGGCGACGGCACCCGCCCCGGCAGGCGACCGCGGTGCGCCCGCAGACAGCGCCCAGAGCGCGGCAGCAAGAAGCGGCAGGGCGATCAGCGGGATGCTGACGAGGCAGACCGCAAGGCTCGGGGTGGACAGCGCGGACCGCAGCGCCGGCAGCCCGCCGGACGCCACGGACACCGCAAGCGCCGCCAGCAGGATCCCCCCCAGCGCCCAGAGAGCTGCACCGGCCGCGCCCGGCCGCGCCTCGGGTCGCGACAGAACAAGCGCCAGCGCCCCGGCCAGACCGGCGAGGCCGAGCGGCAGGAGCGATTTCACGACAGCCGCCGAGGTCAGGGCCGCGGCAAGATCGGGCCGCACCCCCCAGAACAGGACGAAGGCGACGGCGGTGACCGCCAGCGCCACCGGCAGCACCCGCATCAGCCGCTGCACCACGGTAGGGCCCGGGCGGGTGTCGGCGGCAAGCGCGGCGATCAGGTCGTCGGTCTTCATTCCATCATCCTTTCCCGCAGCCGGGCGACGCTCCGCAGCGCCCGATGCAGCGCCACGCGCACGGCACCCTCGGTCATCTGGAGCCGCTGCGCGGTTTCTGCAACCGTTTCGCCCCGCAGCCCGAAGCTGCGGACGATCTCGGCTGCTCGGGGTTCGAGCCGGGACAGCACCGTCTCGATGTCGCGCGCGAGCGTCGGGTCGGGCACATCGGCGGCCGGCAGCGTATCGGAGAATTCCTCGATCGGCAGGTCGATCCGGTGGCCGCGGGCGCGAAAGGCATCGACCACCTTGTGCCGCGCAATGGCGTAAAGCCAGGGCCTGAGCGGCGCATCCACGCGCCAGGTCTGGCGCTTGAGATGGACCGCCAGCAGCACCTCCTGCAGGATGTCCTCGCAGGTCTCGGCCCCAAGGCTCGCGCCACGGCTGCGCACGAGGCCCCGCAGCACCGGGGTGATGGCCTGCAGAAGCCGGCGATAGGCCGCAGCATCGCCGTCATTGGCCGCGCGCATCAGATCCTCCCAGGGCGGCTCGCGTTCCAGACCTGCCTCCTTCCCTTTCGAATCCGGCACGCCTGATGTTACGGCAGGGCCCCCCGACCCGCGACACGACCACGCCATCACGTCCGCGTGAAGCCCGTAACGACATCGGTCAACCGTCCGACCAGTCCGGCGGGACCGCAATGATGCACCCGTCAACAGGAGTTCGAAGTCATGCCGACCAAACCCCTTGCCCTGCCGCTGGCGGCCTCGGTCGCCGCCGCCCTGTCGCTTGCCGCAGCGCAGGCACAGGCACAGAGCGCCACCATGGAAAAGTGCTACGGCGTCGCGCTTGCGGGCCAGAACGATTGCGCCGCGGGACCGGGGACGAGCTGCTCGGGCACTTCGACAGTGGACTATCAGGGCAATGCCTGGAAACTCGTGCCCGCCGGCACCTGCACGATGATGCAGCTTCCCGCATCCGCCGACGGCACACCGCGCATGGGCTCGCTCGAAGAACTTGACCGCGATCTGCCCCCCGCGTGATCGCGCTCGTCCGGGGGGGCGGGCGAACGGCCTGCCCCCTCGCCTGCTCCGAGGGATCCGCTATGCCGAAGCTACCCGCCTCATCCGGTCTGGGCTTCAAGCCCGAACATTTCGGCGAAATCGCCGCTGCGCCCGGCGCGGTGGGCTTCTTCGAGGTACATGCCGAGAACTACATGGGCGACGGCGGGGCACCGCACGCGATGCTTGCCCGGCTGCACGAGGATCACGCGCTGTCGATCCACGGGGTGGGCCTGTCGATCGGCGGCGCCCAGGGACTTGACCGGGACCATCTTCGCCGGCTCGCGCGGCTGATCGACCGCCACCGGCCGGAAAGCTTCTCGGAACATCTCGCCTGGTCGAGCCACGACGCCGCCTGGCTGAACGACCTGCTGCCCCTGCCCTACACGACCGAGACGCTTGCCACGGTATGCGCTCATGTGGACGCGGTGCAGGAGTCGCTGGGAATGCGAATGCTGCTCGAGAACCCCGCCACCTATGTCACCTTCGAGGCCTCCACCTGGGCAGAGACGGATTTTCTTGCCGAAGTCGTCCGGCGCACGGGCTGCGGACTTCTGCTCGATGTCAACAACGTGTTCGTTTCCGCAACCAATCACCGGTTCGACCCGCGGGCCTACCTCGCGGCCTTCCCGCTGCCGGCGGTGGACGAGATCCACCTTGCGGGGCACGCCACCGAGCAGCTGCCCACGGGGCCCCTGCTGATCGACAGCCATGGCCAGCCGGTCGCCGATCCGGTCTGGACCCTGGATGCCGAGGTTCTCGCCGTGACCGGCCCCCGACCGACGCTGATCGAATGGGACACCGACGTGCCGGCATTTCCCGCCCTTCTGGCCGAGGCCAGACGCGCGCAGGCGCTGCTTGAGGCACGGAGCCGGCACGATGCAGCCTGAGCATACCCATCTTGCGACACAGGCCGGCTTTCATGCGGCGCTCTGGCAGAACAGGCCGCCCGAAGGACTGCACGCGCCCGATCCGGCCGAGACGGCGCGCCGGTTCGCCGTCTATCGCCACAACGTCCGGCACGGGCTGACCCGGGCCCTTGCCGCGCGCTTTCCGGTCGTCGAGGCTTTGCTAGGCCCCGAATTCTTCGCCGCCATGGCGCCGCTCTTCATCGCCGAGGCGCCGCCGGCCGATCCCGTCCTGCTGCGATGGGGCGATGCCCTGCCCGGGTTTCTGGATCGCTTTCCGCCGGTCGCGCATCTGCCCTGGCTTTCGGACGTTGCGCGGCTGGAACTCGCGCGCGGTCGCGCCTATCACGCCGCCGATGCGGCGCCTGCGCCGTCCGCGGCGCTCGGGCTGGCCGATCCGTCGCGGCTGTGCCTCGTTCTGCATCCGTCACTGTCGCTTCTGGCCTCGCCCTTCCCGGCGCTATCCATCTGGCAGGCCCATCAGCCAGGTGCTGCGCCCGGGCCGCTGCCGCCGGGACCGGAACATGCGCTTGTCGGGCGCCGGCCCGACCTTTCGATCCTGACCACGGCCATCGACGCCGGCACCCATGCGGTGCTGACCGCGCTTGCCGCCGGCGCGCCGCTTGGTCGCGCGGCCGAGACAGTAGACCCCACCGCCGCCCTCACCCTCCTGCTCTGCCATGGGCTTGTCGTCGGGTGCATCAACGGAGACACGGCATGACCGAGGCTACAGACACCATTCCACCGCACCGCATGGTCGCGCGCCTGCGTCGCCTGATCCGGCGGATCAACAGCCTGGGCCAGCTTGTCCCGCAGGACGCGGTCGCGCTCGCGGCGCGGATCTTTCCGGCCGTGGTGTTCTGGCAGTCGGCGCGGACAAAGGTCGAAGGGTTCACGATCAAGGAGCAGACCTTCTTCCTTTTCGAACATGTCTATGCCCTGCCCCTCGTTCCGTCGGCCTGGGCTGCGGTGCTGGCCACGGTCGCCGAACATGTGCTGCCCGTTCTCCTCGTCCTCGGTTTCATGGCGCGGCTGTCGGCGCTTGGCCTTCTGATCATGACGGCGGTGATCCAGATCTTCGTCTTTCCCGGTGCCTGGGTGACGCACGGGCTATGGGTCGTCGCGCTCCTGGTGGTGCTGGCGCAGGGGCCGGGGCGGCTGTCGGTCGATCGCGCCCTCGGGCTCGACACCGCCGGACGGAGATGACAGGCCGGGGCGCGCTCGGGAGCGGCAACACCGGTTCGGATGCCCGGCCGCACGTTACCTCATCAGCGACGGCAGCCAGAGGGTGACGGCGGGCAGATAGGTGACGAAGCCCAGCACCACGATCTTGACCCCAAGCATCGGCCAAAGCGCGCCCGCCACGGTCTCGACCGGCAGCCGCGAGACAGTGGCACCGACGAACAGCGAATAGCCGAATGGCGGGGTCGCCATGCCGATGGCGAAGTTGATGACCACCATCGCGCCGAGGTGAATGGGATCGAGGCCCAGTTGCGCACCGATCGTGGTCAGCACGCCGCCCAGGATGATCATGGCGGCAATGTTGTCCATCACCGCCCCGATCAGCAGCAGCAGAACATTGAGCATCAGGAGGATCACCAGCGGGTTGTCGCTGACCGACAGGATCGCGGCGGCGATGGTGGCCGGAAGCCGCTCGATGGCCACGAACCAGCCGAAGGCGGCGGCGACCGCTATGATGATGCAGACCATGGCAGTCGTGCGCATCGACTGGGCGACGACGGCGAACAGCGCGCGCACCTTCAGTTCGCGGTGGATCAGCAGGCCGACGACCAGCGCATAGAGGACCGCGACGGCGGCGGCCTCGGTGGGGGTGAACACGCCGCCGTAGATGCCGCCCAGAACGATCACCGGCGCGGCGAGCGCCCATTTGCCCTCGTTCACCGCCGCGACCAGCTCGCGCCATGTCGCGCGCCGGGTCTCGGGCGCCACGCCCTGGGCGCGGGCAGCGAACCAGCACACCCCCATCAGCCCGGCCGCGATCATCAGCCCCGGCACGATCCCGGCCAGGAACAGCTGGCCGATGGACTGCTCGGCCACCACCCCCCAGATCACCATCGGAATCGAGGGCGGGATCATCTGGCCGATGGGCCCTGCGGCGGTGGCCAGCGCCGCGGCGAATCTCTTGTGGTAGCCCGCACGCTCCATTTCCGGGATCATGATTCCGCCGATGGCCGCGGTCGTCGCCGGGGCCGAGCCCGAGATCGCCGCGAAGAAGGTGGCGGACAGGACCGTGACCATGCCGAGGCCCCCGGTCACATGCCGCACCAGAGTCTGGCACACAGCCACCAGCCGGCGCGACAAGCCGCCCTGCATCATCAGGTCGCCCGCCAGGATGAAGCCGGGAATGGCGATCAGGGTGAAGACCTGGGTGCCCGCGATCAGTCTCTGGGCCAGAACGACAAGGTCGAAGTCCGCGACCACGAGCCCCACGACAGCCGCAAGTCCCATGGCGAAGGCGATCGGCACGCCGCCGATGAGGCCGGCGAAGAAGGCTGCGAGCAGCAGCCACGCAGCGAGGCTCATGGCGCGCTCCCGGGCCCCTCGGGCCGCAGGAACCGGACCAGCGCATGAAGCGCCCCCAAGGCGCCCGCAACGGGAGCGGCCGCGTGAAGCCATTCGATCGGATAGCGGATCGCGGCAGAAAAGCGCCCCGTCGTCCGCGCCAGGTAATCCCAGCCGCTCGATACCAGGACGAGGCAGAAGACCAGCACCAGCGCCGCCACCACGCGCGGCCAGACCCCCCGCGGGACGGGCGCCTGCGCCTCGACGAGAAGGCCGAGGCGGACATGGCTGTTTTCCCGGATGCAGACGGTTGCGGTCAGCAGGACGATCCAGGTGAAGAGCAGAAGCGCCAGTTCCTCGGTCCAGACATATGTGGCGCCCAGGACGTAGCGCGAGAACACCTGAAGGATGAGCGCCGTCATCATCACCGAAGCAGCAAGGACGATGGCGCCGATCGTGACGCGCGCCACGGCGGCTGACATCCAGTCGAGGCCGGCGATCACCCGGTGCATCCTGCCTTGTCTCCCGCCATCGGGGGCCCGGCGCTCTCGGTGCCGGGCCCGGTGCCGTCGCTGCTCAGTTCACGGCTGCCAGCGCCCGGTCCATGAGGTCTGCACCGATCCCGCCCCGGAACATCTCGTAGACCCCGCCGACCATGGCGCGGAAGGCCGCCGGGTCGTCGATCTCGTTCACCTGCATGCCCCGCTCCTGCAGGCGGGCGATGATGGCAGCGTCGTTGGCGGCCACTTCGGCGCGCTGTTCGGCGATGGCACGGGCGGCGGCGCGGTGCAGCGCGGCGCGCTGGTCCGCGGACAGGCGGGCATGCGCACGTTCCGACATCAGCACGCCCAGCGCCGAATAGGTGTGCCGGGTCAGCGACAGATAGCGCACGACCTCGGCGAAATTGCCCGAATCGACCACCGCGACCGGGATTTCCAGCCCGTCGATGGTGCCCTGCTGGACCGCCGTATAGACCTCGCCCCAGGACATCGGCACGGCGTTGCCGCCCAGCGACCCGAACATCTCGATGAACACCGGGTTCTGCATGACGCGATACTTGACCCCGCCGACATCCTCGGGGGCGGTGACGGGCCGGGTGTTGTTGATCATGTTGCGGAACCCGCCTTCGGCAAAGCCGAGGCCGACCACGCCGTGCGCCGAGAGCCGGCCCAGCAGTTCCTGCCCGATCTCGCCGTCGAGGACCGCATGGGCCTGCTCGGCGCTGCCGTAGAGGAACGGCAGGTCGTTGAGCTGGAAGGCCGGTTCGACATTGGCGATCACCGCGTTGGTGATGATCGCGAGATCCAGCGTGCCGAAGCCCAGACCTTCCAGCATCTCCTTCTCGTCGCCGAGCTGCCGGTTGGGGAAGAATTCGAGCGCAAAGACCCCCGGGGCCTCGGCCTCGAGCGCCGCGGCCAGCGCCCTGGCGGTGATCGCATAGGGGTCCTGCGGGCCGTCCGAGGTGGTCCAGCCCACCCGCAGGGTCACATCGGCCGCGAGTGCCGGCAGCGCGAAGGCGGCGGCGGCCGCGGCGCAGAACAGGCGGCGGGTCAGGGTCAGTCCGGTCATGGTCTCTCCTCCCAGGGTTTCTTGTCGGTTCAGGCTCGGGTCACTCGTCGAAGCCGTAGAGGCGCGCCGGGTTGTCGCGCAGGATCCGGGCGCGGGTGGCCGCGTCGGGCGTCCAGTCCTCGAGCAGATCCAGAAGCGCGCCGTCGTTCGGCATGGGGATATGGACATAGGGGTGCGGCCAGTCGCTGGCCCAGAGCGCCCGTTCGGGGTTGGCCGCGACGATGGCGCGGGCAAAGGGCGCAACATCCTCGTAGGGCAGGTCGGTGCCGGCGGTGATCCGGTAGGCGCCCGACAGCTTTACCCAGGCCCGCCCTGTCTCCATGAGGTGCAGCATGTCGCGGAAACCGGGGTGGTTGGTGCCGATCGAGGTGGGCATGTGGCCCATGTGGTCGAAGACCACATCCACCGGCAGCCGCCCCAGCGTGGTCCGGATGTCCGAGAATTCCGAGACATCGACCAGCATCTGAAGATGCCAGCCGAAGGGCGCGATCTTCTCGGCCAGCCGGCGCACGTCCGACACCTCTATCCCGCTCTTGTAGAGCAGGTTCACCCGCACGCCGCGCACCCCGAGGTCGTGCATCCGCTCCATCTCGCGGCGGTCGAGATTCTCGTCGATCACCACGACACCGCGGAACCGCCCGCCACCGGTTGCCACCGCATCGAGCGTCGCGCGGTTGTCGGTGCCATAGACCGAGGGCTGGACGATCACCGCCCGGTCGAGGCCGAGCGTATCCAGAAGCGCGCTGTAGCTTTCCAGCGAGGCGAGCGGCGGCGTGTAGGTCCGGTGCCGCGACAGCGGATAGCGATCCTCGGGGCCGAAGATGTGCGCATGGCAGTCGCAGGCCCCGGGCGGCGGGGCCAGCCGGGGGCGACGGGGGTTCGGGTCGGGTGGCGCACAGAGCGGCGGCGAGGCTTCGTCGATCAGGGTCATGCGGCTTTCTTCCCATCCCTGTAGCCCGCGCAGGCCAAGCCGGTCGGCGGTGCGCAGAAGATGATTCCAGGCGGCGCGGCGGGCACGGTCGGGATCTCCCACGCGAACGCCCTCCAGGATCTCGGCATATTCCCGGACCATCCGCCCGGCACCGGCCCGCCCCCCGCGCGTCGTCTCGGCCGAAAGGCTGACCGCGATCCGCGAGGCGAGGAACTGCATGAAGTCGCGGTAATGGGGATTGTTGGTGGCCACCGACATGGCGCGGTGGAAGGCGCGCCGCGCGTCGGTCGCATCCGCGCCGGCCTCGAGGCGGGCCTTGAGCGCGGAGAAGGCCCGCTCCATCTCGGCCAGCTGGGCGGCCGTGCGTCGCCGGGCAGCCAGCGCGGCGCCGGCAATTTCCATCTCCAGGCGCAATTCCATCACGTGACGGAAATCCTCGGGCCGGCGGAACCCTTCGGTCTCGATCCGGAACGTGCCGGCGCCCGGTTCCTCGCAGACGAAGACGCCGACGCCCTGCCGCGCCTCGACCATGCCGTCCTGGCGCAGACGCGCGATCGCCTCGCGGATCACACTGCGCCCCACGCCGAATTCCCGCGTGAGGTCGGCCTCGGTCGGCAGCTGCGCGCCGGGCGGCAGATCGCCGCCCTCGATCGTTGCGGCGATCCGGCGCGCGACCTCGTCCGACAGCCGCCGCGGGCGAGCCAGAGGCTCGAAGCCCGGGCGTTCGACGGTCGCGCCATTTTCCGACATGCGGCTCCCCCTCGCGTCCGGCACAGAATAGCAGCTAATCAGACATCAGACAACTGACATATGATCATCTGCATGGTGATCGGCAGGCAGCGGCGAGAGGCGCCGTGTCAGCGAGTCGCGTCTTCCTGCGCTGCGCGGATGCGACCCCGGCACCGTCAGCGGCGGACAGAACGACACGCTTCATCGCGGGATCGGTTCATGCGATGACGCATGGGCGTCAGCGATGACGGCCGCGCAGGGTCGGACCGGCGGTCTTGGTCGCGTCAGAGGCCGCAGGCCAGTTCGCGCTGGCCGATGGCCAGCATCTCGGCGACATGGGGGGCAAAGCTGCGCCAGACCGACAGCGTGAAGGCGTCCTCGGCGTCGCGCACCAGAACGGCCTGCACAGTGCCGAACGCGGTGCGGCACCCCCTGCCCGGCACCAGGGCGGCGAGGTCGCGCGCGATGCCGATGGACAGAAGCTCGGTCGCCCGGGCCCCCCGGATGCGCCAGCTGATCTCGCGGTCCGAGATGTCGACCAGCGCATGCGGCAGGGTGGCGGGCAAGGCCGGGCGGTCGCCCTCGGGGCAGTCGAGCATCCATTCGTCCGGGCCGAGGCACAGCGCCCGTCGCCCGCCCGCGGTCGCAAGCCTGCCCACCATTCCGGGCAGATCGACGCCAAGCGCTGCCCGCGCTTCCGCCACGCCCTCGGGGCGCAGCCGAAGCGAGAAGCGTGGCGCAGGCGTCACTTCGTCGATGGTGACACCAGCGGCGCGAACATGGCGATCGGCGGTCGTCATCGTTGTCTCCTCACAGCCTCAGACGCTGACCCTCGGGATCGTAGAACGTGACGCCCGTGACCTTGGCGCCAATTATGTGCCCCTGCATCGGAACATGCAGGGTCTGCCCTTCCAGCAAGTGCCCGTCTTCGACCAGCGCCATCGCGATCGACCGCCCCAGTGTCTCGGACCAGTAGGCGGAGGTCACATGCCCGATCATCCGCATCGGAACCGGTTGCCGGGGGTCGGCGACGATCTGGGCGCCTTCTTCCAGCACCGTTCGGGGATCGTCGGTCAGAAGGCCGACCAGCTGCTTGCGTCCCGGCGCCACGATGTCGGGCCGCATGAGCGACCGCTTCCCGACGAAATCGGGCTTGGCCTTGCCGATGGCCCATGCGAGACCCGCGTCCTGCGGCGTGACGGTTCCATCGGTGTCCTGGCCCACGATGATGAAGCCCTTCTCGGCGCGCAGGACGTGCATCGCCTCGGTGCCGTAGGCGGTGACACCGTGGCCCTGCCCGACCTCCCAGAGCCGTTCCCAAAGCGCCAGGCCGTGGCGGGCGGCAACGTTGATCTCGAAGCCGAGTTCACCGGTGAAGGACACCCGAAAGAGCCGGGCCGGAAAGCCGGCCAATGTGCATTCGGCCACCGCCATGTGCGGAAAGGCGGCATCCGACAGGTCCAGCCCCTCGACCAGAGGTTCCAAGAGCTTGCGGGCGTTCGGCCCCTGCACCGCGATCACCGCCCAATGCTCGGTGGTCGAGGTCAGCCAGACGTTCAGTTCGGGCCATTCGGTCTGAAGGTAGTCCTCCATCATGTTCAGGACCCGCGCCGCGCCGCCGGTGGTGGTGGTGACGTGGAAGCGGTCGGCCGCCAGCCGACCGATCACGCCGTCGTCGCGGATGAAGCCGTCCTCGCCCAGAAGCAGGCCGTAGCGGCACCGCCCGGGTTGCAGCTTGGCCCAGGGGTTCGTGTACATCCGCTCGAGAAAGGTGGCGGCATCCGGGCCCACGACCTCGATCTTGCCAAGCGTCGAGGCGTCGAAGATGCCCACTGCCTGCCGCACCGCCCGGCATTCGCGGGCGACAGCGGCACCCATGTCCTCGCCGGGCTTCGGGAAATAGCGCGCGCGCCGCCACAGCGCGACGGGTTCGAATACCGCGCCCTGCGCTTCGGCCCACGGGTCGATCGGTGTCTTGCGCGTGACCTCGAAGTGCGCGTCCTTGTGGTAGCCGGCCAGCGCGCCGAAGCTCGTCGGCGTGTAGGGCGGGCGGAAGGTGGTCAGGCCGACCTCGGGCGGGGCCTTGCCCAACGCCTCGGCGGCGACCATCAGGCCGTTGATGTTCGACAGTTTCCCCTGGTCGGTCGCCATGCCGTTGGTGGTATAGCGCTTGACGTGCTCGATCGAACGCATTCCCTCGCGCACCGCGAGCCGGATGTCCTTGGCCGTCACGTCGTTCTGGAAATCGATGAAGGCCCTCGCCTTTCCCGGATCGCGGTCGGCGGGCAGTTCCTGCACCACGATCCCCCGGCCCGGACGGTCGCCCTCGACGGCGAAGCTGCCGGCCCCGGCCGGACGGCCCGTGGCGGCGGCCGCCGCCGCGCCGGCCTTCGCCCCGTCCTCGAGGGCCGCGGCCACACCCCAGAGGCCGCGCCCGGCGCCGGCGATGTGGCATTCCTCGGTCCGCCGGTCGGGCAGAAAGGCGCCGCTCGCCTCGTCCCAACGCAGCGTGCCCTTCGTATGGCTGAAGAGATGGAGCGAGGGCGTCCAGCCGCCGCACATCAGAAGCAGGTCGCAGGGTATCACCCGCCCTGCCCCGACGCGCCCCTCGATTACGGGATTCACGCGGACGGAGGCGACGCGGAGCCGTCCCGAGGTGGTGGTGACAGTGTGGCCGGTCAGCGCCTCGATCCCGAGCGCGCGGGCGCGTTCGACAAGCGTCGGGGCCACTTCGCCCCTGAGGTCGGCGATGGCGGCAACGCTTGTGCCGGCCTCGGCGAGGTCGAAGGCCGTGTGCCAGGCACTATCGTGCGTGGTCGCAACCACGGCCCGCTCGCCGATCTTCACCCCGAAGCGGTGCAGGAAGGTCTGCGCCGCGCCCGACAGCATCACGCCGGGCCGGTCGTTTCCGTCGAACACCAGCGGCTTCTCGATGGCACCCTGCGCCAGGACGACCTGACTGGCGCGTACCCGCCAGAGCCGTTCGCGCGGGGCATCTGCGGGGGGCGCGGCGAGGTGGTCGGTCACGCGCTGGCACAGCCCCACCATGTTCTCGTGATAGTAGCCGATGGCCGTGGTGCGTGGCATGAGCCGCACGTTCGGCAGGGCCGACAGCTCGGCCAGCGCCGACGCCAGCCAGTCCCAGGCCGCCGCGCCGTCGATGCGCACCTGGGGCTCGGATAGCAGCGTGCCGCCCATCTCGGCGTGTTCGTCCACCAGCGCGACCCGCGCCCCCGCCCGACCCGCCGCCAGCGCCGCGGCGAGGCCCGCCGGCCCTGCCCCGACGATCAGCACGTCGCAGTGAAGGTAGCGGCTGGCATAGTGGTCGGGGTCGGGCAGCGTGGGCGACCGGCCCAGACCTGCGGCACGACGGATCAAGGGCTCGTAGACCCTGTCCCAGAAAGACTTCGGCCACATGAAGGTCTTGTAGTAGAACCCGGCCGGGAACAGCCTGTGGAGCCGGTCGTTGATCGCGCCGATGTCGAATTCAAGCGTCGGCCACCGGTTCTGGCTCTCGGTCGTCAGCCCCTCCCAGACCTCCTGCATGGTGGCGCGGGTATTGGGTTCGAACCGGTCGGGACCGCCCCGCTGGGTGCCGATCAGGGCATTGGGCTCTTCCGACCCCGCCGAGACCACCCCGCGCGGGCGATGATACTTGAAGCTGCGGCCCATCAGGTGGATTCCGTTCGCCAGCAGCGCCGAGGCAACGGTATCGCCCTGCCGGCCCTCGATCACGCGGCCGTCGAAGGTAAAGCGCACCGGGCGGGCATGGTCGATCCGGCCCTTGCCGGGCAGGCGCATGCGGCTCATTCGCCGGCCTCCTCCAGAACGGACAGGTCGGGGCGCGGCAGGCCTGCCTTGTAGGTCATCCGGAACTTGTCGGTGACGGTGTCGCGCACGGCGTTGAAGAACCGCCCGCAACCGTTGACGTGGCGCCAGCGCTCGAAATGCGTCCCGCGCGGATTCGACCGGATGAAGAGAAAGTCGCGCCACTCCTCGTCCGACAGCGCCATCGGGTCGGCCGGCCGGGCAATATGCGCCTCGCCGGCATAGGCGAACTCGACCTCGGGCAAGGTCTCGTCGCAGTAGGGGCAATGGATCAGGAGCATCTTGTCCTCCTCAGTGCGCGACAGCGGCTGCCGCCGCCTCGTCGATCAGCCGCCCGGTGGTGAACCGTTCCAGCGTGAAGGGCGCGTTGATCGGGTGGGGCTCGTCCTTGGCCACCGTCCAGGCCAGCAGGTGCCCGGCCCCCGGCGTGGCCTTGAACCCGCCGGTTCCCCAGCCGCAGTTGACGTAGAGCCCGGGCACCGGAAGCTTGCCGAGGATCGGCGAGCGGTCGGGCGTGACATCGACGATACCGCCCCACTTCCGCAGCATCCGCATCCGGCGGAAGATCGGAAAGACCTCGCAGATCGCCGCGACGGTATGTTCGATCAGCGGCAGCCCGCCACGCTGGGAATAGCTCACATACTGGTCGGTGCCCGAGCCGATCACCAGCTCGCCCTTGTCGGACTGGCTGATGTAGGCATGGACCGAGTTCGACATGACCACGCAGGGAAAGATCGGCTTGACCGGCTCGCTGACCAGCGCCTGGAGCGGATAGCTTTCCAGCGGCATGCGGAGCCCTGCCGAGGCGAGCACGACCGAGGTGTTGCCGGCCGCCGAGACGGCCACCTTCTTCGCGCGGATGAAGCCCCTGGAGGTCTCGACCCCGGTCACCGCGCCGTCCGGGCCGCGGCGGATCGCGGTCACCGCACAGTTCTGGATGATGTCCACCCCGCGGGCGGCGGCACCACGCGCATAGCCCCAGGCCACGGCGTCGTGCCGCGCGGTTCCCGCCCGCATCTGCAGCGCGGCACCCATCACCGGATAGCGCCGCCGTTCGGAGATATCGAGCGGCGGACAGAAGGCCTTCGCCTGTTCCGGGGTCAGCCAGCGGTTGTCCACCCCGTTCAGGCGATTGGAATGGATGTGGCGCTGAAAGGACTGCACGTCATGGACGGTGTGGGCCAGCATCATCACGCCGCGCCGGGAATACATGACGTTGTAGTTGAGCTCCTGGCTGAGATTGTCCCACAGGTCGAGCGCGTGATCGTAAAGTCGGGCGCTCTCGTCATAGAGGTAGTTCGAGCGAACGATCGTGGTATTGCGGCCGGTGTTGCCGCCACCCAGCCAGCCCTTGTCGATCACCGCGACGCGCGTGATGCCATGCTCCTTGGCCAGATAGTAGGCCGCGCCCAGCCCATGCCCGCCCGCGCCGACGATCACCACGTCGTATTCGGCCCTCGGTTGGCTGTCGGGCCACTGCTCGGCCCAGTTCCTGTGACCGGTCAGGGCATTCCTGAGGAGCGAGATCGCCGAGAAACGGGTCATGGCCGGCTCATCGATTCGGGATGTCACAGTCCACGCTTGTCGCCCGAACCGGGGAAGAATCCCTGTATCCTTGCGCCGCGGGCGTTGTATGTTTGCGCCGTGTCCAAAACCGCGCCACCAGCCCAGCCGTCGCCCGCGCCCCGTCTCCGGGTGGGCTTCGTGCTCGCCCGCCGGTTCACGCTGTGCGCCTTCGCGAGCTTCGTCGATGTGCTGCGCCTGGCCGCGGATGAAGGCGACCGGTCCCGCCCCATCCTCTGCCGCTGGCGGGTCCTGTCGGCGACGCCCGACCCGGTGGAGTCGTCCTGCGGCATCCGTCTTTCGCCCGAGGACCGGTTCGGCGATCCGCGTCAGTTCGACTACATCGCCGTCGTCGGCGGCCTGATCGGCGAGATCGAACGACTGGACCCGCGTGCGATGGACTTTCTGCGGCACGCCGCCGCCATGGGCGTGCCGCTGATCGGCATCTGCACGGGCACCTTCATCCTGCATCGTGCGGGGCTGATGAACGGCTACCGCGCCTGCGTCAGCTGGTTCCATCACGACGACTACCTCGAGGCCTTCGAGGGGCTGCTGCCCGTGTCGGACCAGATCTTCGTCGTGGACCGCGATCGCCTGACCTGTTCCGGCGGGGTGTCTTCGGCCCAGCTTGCGGCCTTTCTTGTCGACCGGCACATCGGCCCGGCTGCGGCGCGCAAGGCGCTGGCCATCATGATCATCGACGAGGCGATGCGCCCGGAACGGCCGCAGCCCGGCCTGCCGCTGGAACTGACGACGCACGACAGACTGGTGAAGCGGGCGCTGTTGGCCGTGCAACAGTCGATGGAGGCCCCGATGACGGTGCCAAGACTTGCGGAGCGACTTGGGGTCAGCCGGCGCCAGCTTGAGCGCCACTTCGTCTCGGCGCTCGGGATCGGCCCGCAGGAAGCCGGGCGCAAGGTGCGACTTGCTTACGCGAGCAACCTTCTGCACCGCACCGATCGCACACTCGGCGAGATCGCCGCGGAGACCGGGTTTTCCGATGCCTCGCATCTGATCCGCGCCTTCCGCGTCGAATTCGGCGAAACCCCGCAGGCCTGGCGCATCCGCAAGCGGTCGAGGACACCCGGCAACGTCGCCTGATCGGTGCCCCCGGCCCGGGCTTCGGCGCCGAGGCGCGCGCATGGGACTGGGCCCTCGCGCGGCCCCCTGATGAACCTTGATGCCAGGAACAGGGTGTCGGCAGTCCGTCGCGGACAGGCACCACAAGGCACCGCCCGCTGCCCGGTCGCCTCGATCCGCCCCGGGCCCTGTCGGACCCCCGCGCCGAACCGTGATCGGGGCAGATCCGCAGGGACACAACGCGCGGCCGCAGTCCTTGGCCGCGGTGCACCCCTCCATGCCGGGCCGGTTGTCGTCGCCGCTCGGGCGCTTCCCTGCACCGCTGTCGTGATTTCGATCGACCTGTCGTGCGTGCGTGCGTGCTGATTCGAAGCGTGCCCTCGTCGTCCTTCCATGCGGGAGCAACCTACACGCGCGCAGGTCGCGCGGCGATGTCCGGCGCGGGCGGTCGGGGATCCGACATGGGGCCAGGTCCAGGCAAGCCCGCGCACTCGGTGAACACCCGCCGCGTGCAGGCGCGGCAGATCTCGTGGTCAAGCCGGCCGACAGCCGCTCCGATGGCGTCGCCCTTCGAGATGTGCAACATGCCTTCGCCCAGCTCGTCCAGCACCTGGAACCGGCGCAGGCAGTCCAGCAGCGGCGGGAACAGCGCGACGATGCGGAAGGTGCCGCCTTCGGCCCGTATTTCCCGAATGGCATGGATCAGGAAATCGGCGCCCGACAGGTCGATCTTGCCCACGCCCTTCAGGTAGAAGATCACATGGACCTGCCCCGGCCGCCTTGCCCGCAGCGCCTTCCATTCGGCTTCGACATGCTCGACCGACCCGAAATAGAGCGGCCCGTCCAGCCGGACCGACAAGATCTGTGGGCACTCGGGAACGCCGTGCAGGTCGGCGTTGCGGAACTTCCGCCGCCCGCTCGGGGTCTCGACAGGGGCACTTACGCGCAATGAGGGATGGGCGCTGTCGTGGATGAACACCGCGAACGAGGCGATGACGCCCACATAGATCGCGAAGTCGAGTTCGATCAGCAGGCCCGCGCCGAGGGTCAGGAGCAGGATCGCCGTCTCGGGGCGCGAGGTTCGCACGATGTGGCGGATTTCCTTCCTGTCGATCAGCCGCCAGGCGACATAGACGATCAGCCCCGCCATGGCCGGCTTAGGGATCATGGTGATGTAGCTGCCAAAGGCCAGAAGGATCGCCGCCAGGAACAGGCTGGCTGACACCGCCGACAACGGCGTGCGCGCCCCGGCCTCGACGTTCACGCCCGAACGGGTGAACGACCCCGAGCCGACATAGCATGCGGACAGGCTGCCGATCGCATTCGACATGCCCTGTCCGACCATTTCCTGATTGGGTGAGAAGGCCTCCTTGCGTCGCAGGGCAAAGGTGCGGCCGATCGAGATCGCCTCCAGCAGCCCGACCAGCGCCAAGGCCGCTGCACCGGGCGCCAGCAGCGCAATGTCCGACCACCGGAAGGATGGCACCGCAATGGGCGGCAGGGCGGCGGGGATTGCCCCCAGCATCTCCACCCCCTTCTCGGCGGCCCCGGTCGCGGCCGCCACGCCCGCACCGGCTGCCAGGGCGATCAGGAACCCCGGCAGGCGCGGCGACAGCGCCTGCACCGCCGCCACCGTGACAAAGGTCACCATGGCGATCAGCACCGCCAGCGCATTCACGCGATCCGCGGCGGCCGCAACTTCGGCGAGCCGCTCGATGACGTTGCCACCGCCGGACACGGTCACGCCCAGCACTCCGGCAAGCTGGCTGATGGCGATCAGGAAGGCGGCGGCGGCGGTAAAGGCCACGATGACCGAATGCGAGACGAAGGAGACGAGCCCCCCGAGCCGCGCCAGCCCGGCCACGATCTGGAACAGCCCCACCATCAGCGTCAGCAGCAGGGCCAGCTCCACATAGCGCGCGGTGCCCGGAACCGCGATCCCCTGAAGCGTTGCGAAAAGCAGTGCCGAGATCGCCGTGGTCGGCCCCGAGACCATCACCATGGACGACCCGAACAGTGCCGCGACGACCGCGGTGACCATGGCGGTGTAGAGTCCCATCTCGGGCGGCAAGCCGGCGATGGTGGCAAAGGCGACGCCTTGCGGCAGCACGATGGCCGCATTCGTGAGCCCCGCCAGCGCATCGGCCCGCAGCGACGCCGGTGTTGTCTGCCGCAGCCATGCGGCAGCCGGGAAAAGCGACAGGCGCGCCATGTCAGGACGCGGGATCGGGGCGCGGTCGGCCGCGGTAGAACTGCGTCAGGGTGGGCGGAAGGTCCGCCTCGTCATAGACCCCCAGCGTGACGCCCCGCCGCAGCGACCTGCCGCGCTCGGCGACGATCTGGGCGTCCGACCGGGTCGTGCGCTGCGACAGACGCCGCGCCCAGGTCGCCAGCCGTTCGTACATCAGGGCGCGGATCGGCGCATGCTCGGGACTTTCGCCCAGATCGACGTATTCCAGCGGGTCGGTTTCGAGATCGAACAGTTGCGGCCGCATCCCTTCGGCGTGCATGAACTTCCAGCGCCGGTCGGCGATCATGAACAGCCGGGCCGAGGACGGGTCCGGCGCCAGCTTCGACACGGCCGGATTGGCGGAGTAGTCGTATTCGCTGACCACGAAATCGCGCCACTCCGGCGTCTCGCCGCGCAGCCACGGCAACAGCGACCGGCCTTCCAGGATATGCGGACGCGGTGCACCGCCGGCAACCTCGAGGAAGGTCGGCGCAAGGTCGATGGCTTCCACCAGCGCGTCGCAGGTGGTGCCGCGGGTCGCATCGGCCTCGGCCGAGGGGTCGCGGACGATCAGCGGCACCTTGACCGACGGTTCGTGGAACAGATCCTTTTCGCCCATCCAGTGATCGCCCAGGTAATCGCCGTGGTCCGAGGTCAGGACGATCAGCGTGTCGTCCCAGCGCCCCGTTTCCTTCAGCCAGGCGAACAGGCGGCCCATCTGGTCGTCGCACTGCCTGATCAGCCCCATGTAGGCCGGGATCACCGCCTGCCGCACCTCGTCGCGGCTGAACGCCCGACCGATCCGGCCCTCCATGAAGACCTTGAACACGGGGTGCGCCTCGGTCAGTTCGCGCTCGTGGCGGGCTACCGGGATCACGTGCTCGGGGCCATACATGGCGTTGTAGGGCGCAGGCGCGATGTAGGGCCAGTGCGGCTTGATGTAGGACAGATGCAGGCACCAGGGCGCGCCGCCCGCCTGTTCCATGAACTCGATCGCGCGCGAGGTCATGTAGGGGGTTTCGCTGTCGTCCTCGCGGATGGCGGCGGCCTTGCGGGCGTTCCTGAGGAACCAGCCCGAGGCCATCTCTTCCGGGTCGTCGTCGGCCCGCCCGGCATTGGCGAAGTCGTGCCAGGGATTGGCGCTGCGATAACCCCTGTCGCGCAGCCAGTCGTTGTAGGTGGCCGCCCCGTATTTCTCGTCATAGAATCCGTCGGGGCCTTCGGGGCGCATGCCGTCGTCGCGTTCCCAGACATCGAAGCCGCATTGTTCCACCCGCGCGCCGATCACGGTGTTTCGGTCGATCCCCAGCCATGCCATGCCCTCGTCATCGGCCTTCATGTGGGTCTTGCCGACCAGCCAGCAGTCCATCCCGGCATCGCGCAGATGGTCGCCCAGGGTGCGCTCGCCCACCTTCAGCGGCACGCGGTTCCAGGTCGCGCCGTGGGAATGCACGTAGCGGCCGGTGTAGAAGCTCATCCGGCTGGCCCCGCAGACGGGCGACTGCACATAGGCGCGGGTGAAGCGCACCCCCTCGGCTGCCAGCGCGTCGATATGCGGGGTCTGCAGATGCGGATGGCCGGCGCAGCTCAGGTAGTCCCACCTCAGCTGGTCGAACATGATGAACAGGATGTTTTTCGCGCGTCGCATCAGAGGTCCAGCACCAGAGTCTTGGTCTTGGAGCGCGAGCAGCAGACCGTGATCCGGGCGTTCGAGGCCTTTTCCAGATCGGTCTGCACCAGGTCGCGGTGATCGGGCATCCCTTCCACCACGCGGGTCAGGCAGGTGCCGCAGACGCCGGACTGGCACGAGACCTGCACCTCGACGCCGTTCTCGGCCAGTTTCGCAGCGATGGTCTCGCCGGGCTGCACCTCGAAACGCTTGCCGGACCGCTGCGCCACCACGGTGAAGGGCGCGCCATCGGTGTTGACCTCGGCGCCGAAGCGTTCGAGGTGGATGGTGGGGTTCGTCCACCCGTTCGCCTGCGCCGCCGCGGTCACGAAATCCATGAAGCCGTTGGGTCCGCAGACATAGAGGTGCCGGTCGGGCGCGGGGCCTGCCCGCCCCGCGGTGATGTCGAGTTGCTGGTCCTTCGGCCCGCTGTCGACGTGCAGATGGACCTTGTCCCCAAAGCGCGCCAGTTCGGCGACAAAGGCCAGCCGGTCGGGTGTGCGCCCGCAATAATGCAGCTCCCACGAACTGCCCGCCGCTTCGAGCGCACACGCCATGCTCAACATGGGCGTGATCCCGATGCCGCCGGCGAACAGGATCGAATGGGCCGCCCCGTGGGCGAGCGGAAAGTTGTTGCGCGGCCGACCGATGCGAACCCGCGCGCCTTCCTCGAAACGGGCATGAACCGCGGCCGACCCGCCGCGCGACTTCGGATCGAGCAGCACGCCCAGACGATAGCAGCTGCGGTCGGCGGGATCGCCGGTCAGCGAATACTGGCGGATCAGCCCCGATTTCACCTCCACGTCGATATGGGAGCCGGCCTCATACGCCGGCAGCGGGGCGCCGTCGGCGCTGCGGAGTTCCAGCGCGACGATGTCCGTGGCGGCGCGCGCGCGCGCGGCGATCACTACATCCAGCCAGGGGCTTTCGGCATCGCGCTTGCCCGCGTCGGCCAGGATGTCCTTGGCCAGATGCACGCGCACGGGGATCCTTGCATAGGCGCGGATCGAGTTGTTCAGCCCGATCTCGGGTTCCGCCGTCAGTTCGAACCGCGCCACCCGGCGACGCAGGGCACGCACGAGGCTCTGCATCTCCATCCGCGCCAGGTGCATTCCCATGCACATGTGCACGCCCTGACCAAAGCCCACATGGTCGTGCACATCGCGCGTGACGTCAAACCGCGCCGGGTCGGGAAACTTCGCAGGGTCCCGGTTGGCCGCGGCGAACATCACCAGCACCCGCGCGCCCTTCGGCAGATGATGGCCGGCCAGTTCGCTGTCCTCGGCGACATAGCGCGTCCAGCCGCGCACCGGGGCGGCGATGCGCACGGCCTCTTCCACCGCATTGCCGATCAGCTCGGGATCGGCGCGCACCTTGTCCCATTCGCCGGGATTCTCGGCGAAAAGACGGATCAGCTGGCCCGAGACGGCGATCGTCGTGTCGAGCGAGGGGTTGATGTAGTCGCGCATCAGTTGCGCGCAGGTCTCGAACGAGACGCCGCGATCGGGGCCGACCTCGAAGATCCGCCGGGCCCAGCCGCCGGGCTTGAGCCTTTCGGGGCGACCGTATTCCAGCAGGAAGTCGCGCAGGTCCTTCAGGTCCTCGAACGCGGCGCGGGTGCGGGCGTTCTCGGTGCTGAAAAGGTTGAAGGTGGCCGAGGCCCATTTCAGCATCTGCGCCGAATCGACCGCCGGCGGCAGGCCCACCAGTTCGGCCACGATCGTCACCGGCAGGAACCGGGCGAAATCGGCCACGGCATCGAATTCGCCCATCTTGCACAGCGTGTCGATCAGCCCGTCGGCGGCATCCTGGATGCGCCCCTGCACCTCGACCAGCGCGCCGGGCAGCAGGGGTTCCGAGGTGATCGCGCGGGTCCGGTCATGGGCGGGGGGGTCCGAGTTCAGGGTCGAGCCCACGAGGATGTCATTGACCTCCTGCAAGGGCGACACGCCGCGCGCGTTGGAATAGCGCAGCGGCTGGCGCAGGACCGCGCTGACCTCGCGATAGTTCGGAATCGCATAGAGGTCGTGTTTCGTCAGATAGACGACCGGCCCCAGCGCGCGCAGCGCCTCGTAGACCGGATAGGGGTCGCGGATCGTCTCGTCGCTGTAGAAGTCTATGTCCGAGACCGGGATGCCATCGGCCGGGGTCGGTCGGGTATTCATGCGATCGTCTCCTCGTGCGGAAGGCGCAGAACCTCGAGGTCGAGCGTGTCGGACAGGTTGAAGGCCCCCATTCCGCCGTCGATGGCGATATCCGCACCCTTGATCCAGTGCGACTCGGGCGCAAGCAGGAACGCTGCGACCTGGGCGATTTCCTCGGGCCTGCCGGGGCGACCCGCGCGTTCGACGTTGCGCGCCATGCGGGCACCGAAGGCCTTCTGGAAATCGCCGAGGATCCCGGTGGAGATCCCCCCGGGGCTCAGGGCGTTGATCCGCAGGCCGCGTTGCACCATCGGTTCGGCCTCGGCCATGGTCCAGAGGATCATCGCCTCCTTGGTCAGGTTGTAGCACCGCAAGGCATCGAGTTGCTCGACCTCGATGAAGCGGTCCAGTTGCTCGCGGCGGGTCAGGAGGGCAAGCCGCTTGACCTGATCCAGTCCCTCGCGCCAGCCATGACCCGCGCGGCTGGCCATGTTGACGATGGAGGCCCCGGGCCGCAAGGCGGGCAGGACCGCACGGGTAAATGACCGGGTGCCGAGGAAATTCACGTGCAGGATGGCCGCTTCCAACCCGGCCCGGGGCGGCAGACCCGCGTTGTTGCACAGCCCATCCAGCGGTTCGTCGATGGCAGCGGCAGCCTCGGCGATGCTGTCGGCATCGTCGAGGTCAAGCGGGATGAAGCGGTCGAGGTTTGCCTGCGTCTCGCGGATGTCGAGCCCGATCACCCGGGCGCCGCGCGTCTTGAGGATACGGGCAAGCTCGGCGCCGATTCCGCTGGCGACCCCGGTCACGGCGAATGTTGGCTGGGTCATGTCGTCCTCCTGCGTCGGGCCCGATAGCTACGGCAGGGCGGGCGATCGAGAACAGACTTGAAAAACCGTCACGTATAAGGATCACTTATCGCATGAAGGTGCAGCACATCCAGATCCTGGTGGCGATCGCCGAACATGGCAGCCTGAGGGCGGCGGCGGCCGCTCTGGGCAGGTCGCAGCCGGCCCTGACCCAGGCCTTGCGGCAGGCCGAGGACGAGCTGGGGGTGGCGATCTTTGCCCGCACCTCGCGGGGGGTGGAACTGACCGAAATCGGCGAACGGGTCCTCTTGCGCGCGCGTACCATCGCATCCGAGATCGACCGGCTGGACGAGGAGGTGGCGCAGCTGCGCGGCGAGCAGATCGGGGCTGTGCATGTCTGCCTGTCGCCCCTGGCCGCGATGCGGATCATGCCGCGGGCACTGACGCTGTTTCGCAAGACCCATCCCGATATCGATGTCCGGCTGTCGAGCGGTCTGTTCCCCGGCGCGCTGAAGCCCCTGCGCGAGGGCCGGATCGACATCCTGATCGGACCGACGCCGCCGGTCGGGCTGGCCCGCGAGATCGCCATAGAGCATCTGATAGACACGCCGATCGTCGTGGTGACAGCGGCCGATTCGCCCCTGCTGCAGGCGCGGTCGCTGGCCGACCTGACCCGGGCGCAGTGGATCATGATCGGCGCGCCGGGTGGGCCGGGGGACATCTTTCGCCAGCCCTTCGTCGATCACGGACTGACCCCGCCCCATGCGACCACCACCTCGGAGTCCTATTTCGGCGCACTGGCGCTGGTGGAACATCTGGGCGCGGTCTGCACCTTTCCGGCGCTTCTGCTGGAGGAGATGCAGAAGAGCGCACGCATCGCGCAGATCCCGATCCGGGAGCAGATCGCGCCGCTGCGGATTGCCCTGATGACCCGGGCCGGTCATCCGCTGACGCCGGCCGCGGATGCGCTGGCCAACTGTATCCGGCGGCGGGTGACAACGCTGAAGGGCGATAATCCAGACCTATCGCGATTTGACCATCGGCGTTGATAATTATCGCGGCAAGGCGCTAGGCAGTGGCGGACCGCCATTTCCGATCCATGGGAGGAGATCACCGATGCGCAAGTCCCTTGCTGCCGCCCTACTGGCCGCCACGGCCCTTGCCGGCCCCGTCGCCGCCAGGACACAGCTGACCTTCAACATCTTCTTTCCGCCCACCCATTTTTCGTGGCCGGTGTTCGAGGCCTGGGCCTCCGATATCGCGTCGGCTACGAACGGCGAGGTGACGATCAGCTTTCCGCCCAAGTCGGTCGCCCCACCGCCGGGCGTCCTTGATGCGGTGCGCAACGGCGTGGCCGACGGCGGATTCATCTTCAACGGATTCCTCGCGCAGAGCGCGCCGGGCACGATGGTGACGCAGATGCCGTTCATCGATCGCGGCAGCAGCGAGGCGATCTCGGTTGCCTTCTGGGAAACCTATCGCGACACTTTCGCCGCGGTCGAGGATCTGCGCGGGGTCGAGGTCGTGTCCGGGTTCCACCTCGGGCCGACGTATCTGTGTTCGACCACCGACACGCCGATCGGCACACTGGACGACCTCCGGGCGCGTCGCGTCTGGGCGCTGCCGGGCACGATTGCCGATACGCTTGCCGCGATGGGGCTGGCGATCACCGCCTCGCCTGCGGTGCAGCTACAGGAGCTGACCTCGCGCAATACCGTCGATGCACATCTCGGCGTGACGATGGAAACGATCGTCGCTTTCGGCGTGGCGCCCTACACCCGCTCCTGTGTCGAGATGGACCCGGCGCTCCAGTCGGCAAGTTTCTCGATCTTCTTCAACAAGCGCACCTGGGACCGCCTGCCGGAAGCGCATCGCGCCGCGATCGCCGAGTTGTCGGGTTCCGCACTGGCCGCCCGATTGGGGGCGGCGACCGATGCGGCCGATGATGCGGCGCGGGCGCAGCTGGAGGAGATGGGCGTAACCTTCGCGCCCATCGATCCGGCGCTGTACGCCGCCATGCAGGAGGCCGCCAGGGGCGTTGCGCAGGGCTGGGCGGACACGGTTCAGCAGGCCTACGGCGTGGACGGTCTGGCCCTGATCGAGGCCACCCGCGCCAGGGTCGCGGGCGCGCCCACGAACTGAACGATGGCGGCGCGGTGCCTGCGGGCGCCGCGCCACGCAACCGGGGAGGGGTGCGATGATCTGGGTTCGCAGAGCGACGATCCTGCTGGGCGCTGCATGCCTGATCGCGATGACGGCGATCACCTGCGCCGAAGTGTTCATGCGCTACATGTTCAACCGGCCGATCTTCGGATCCGCGGAAATGACGCAGATGCTTCTGGGCGTGCTGGTCTTCGCCGGCATGTTCGCGGTCACGCGCGACCGGGGCCACGTGAACGTGTCGCTGTTCGAACCCTTTCTTCTGCGCCATTTCCGGCGCGCCTATCGCGTCCTGTTCGACGTCAGCACGCTTGTCGGCGTGGCCGGGCTGACCGGGCTTCTGGCCTGGCGGGCGCTGGATCTGCTGGAATATCCCGAATCCACGATCGTTCTGCGACTGCCGCTCCTGTGGCTGGTCGGCATCATGACGGTCCTTGCCGCACTGGCGATCCTCGCCGCCATCGCCGCGATGCGCGAGGACACCCGCCCGACCCCGCCCCATTCGCCGCAATCCCTGGACTGAGGAGCGGGACCATGGAACTTGCCCTGACCGGTTTCGCGATCATCCTGGTGCTGGCCTTTGCAGGTGTGCCGCTGGCCTTTGCCACCCTGGGGGTCGGGTTCTTCGGCGTGATGTATCTGCGCGGCCCGGACGCAGCGCTGGCCGTGTCGTCGCAGTGGGTGATCGACACCTCGATCAACTACAACCTGTCGATCATCCCGCTGTTCGTGCTGATGGGAGCGTTCATCCACCGTTCCGGCATCAGCCGCGACCTGTTCGCCGCCTCCTACGCCTGGCTGGGGCGGTTCAGGGGCGGGCTGGCCTTCTCGGGGGTCCTGTCCTGTGCCGGATTCGCCGCGGTCTGCGGCTCGTCACTTGCCACGGCGGCGACGATGACGCGGGTCGCCGTGCCGCCGATGCGGGAATTCAACTACAACCAGGGCTTCGCGGCCGGGACCATCGCCGCAGGCGGGACGCTTGGCATCATGATCCCGCCTTCGGTGCCGCTGGCGATCTTCGGCATCGTGGCGGGGCAGGACATCGGGCTTCTGTTCATCGCGGGCATCGTGCCCGGCCTGCTGCTGATCCTGCTCTTCATGCTGGCTGCGCAGATTGTCGTGCTGCTGCGTCCCGACTTCGGCCCGGCGGGACGTGCCATGGGCCTGCGCGAGACCCTGCGTGCCTCGGCCTCGACCTGGCCCGTCATCATCCTCTTCGGAATCGTTCTGGGCGGCATCTATACCGGCCTCTTCACCCCGACCGAGGCGGCGGGCGTGGGCTGCGCCGGCGCTTTCGTCTTCGGCGTTTTCCGGGGGCATTTCCTGGATCTGGCCAGCCTCTGGGGCGTGTTCGAGGAGACCGTCACCACCACGGCGATGATCTTTGCCATCGTCTTTTCGGCCCTCGTGCTGGCTCAGTTCGTCAACCTGACCGGCATGCCCTACGAATTGCAATCGCTTGTGCTGGGCTGGAATCTCGGGCCGCTGGGCCTGGTGCTGATGATCTGCGCGATCTGTGTGGTGCTGGGGATGGTGTTCGAATCGATCGGCATCCTGCTCCTGATCATTCCCGTCTTCCTGCCCTCGCTGAATGCGCTGGGGGTGGATCTGATCTGGTTCGGCATCCTGGTGATCATCGTGATCGAACTGGGCCTGATCTCGCCCCCCATCGGGATGAACGTGTTTACCGT
>JBKBMT010000027.1:0-35938 GCA_046295655.1 Gemmobacter sp.
CAGGCGTCGTGGGAATGGGTGCAGATCGGCCGCGACCATGGCGGCGCGCGGGCCTTCCTGCGCGCGGGCGACCGTTGTTCGACCTGCCATGCCCGCGAGACCGCGACCATCGGTGCCAGGATCGCCTCCGGCGAGATCCTGGAACCGACTCCGATCCCCGGCAAGCGGGGCGCCTTCGACCTGACCGTTCAGGCGGCGCGGGACGAGGCGAACCTCTATCTGCGGCTGCGCTGGCCGAATGCGCCGCACGCCCCCGCGCCGTTCGTCGAGGGCGGCAAGATGGATCCCGAGCATCCGGCCAAGGCCGCGATCATGATCGCCGGCGAGGGCATCGAGCGGGTCGAACAGGCGGGCTGCTGGGCCACCTGCCACATCGACAGCCGCTACATGCCCGAGGCACCCGACGCGCCGGCCATCGCGGCCTCGGGCCTGACCGGCCGGCTGCAGGCGGAGGGCGGGATTACCAAGTACCTGCCCGAATCCCGCACCGAGATCGACCTGAAGGGCAAGGACCGGGCCATGGGCGGCTGGGACCTGCTGCGCGCCGAGGCCGAGATCGAGGCCTATCTGTCCGGCGGCACGATGATGGATCTGATCCGCGTCGATTCCACCGGACGGGCGCACAGCGGCCATGTCCTCGACCGGCGGGTGGAGCACGAGACCGAGCTTGCCGGCGAGGCCCGGCTGGAGGGCGACACCTGGACGATGATCGTCGCGCGGCCGCTGGCCGGGTCCGGCCCCGGCGATGTGCCGATCGAACCGGGGCGGATCTATACGGTCGGTTTCGCGGTGCACGACGACTACAGCTATGCACGGTTCCACCACGTCTCGCTGGACCTGCGGCTGTCGCTCGACGATCCCGCGGCCGAGATCCGGGTGACCGGCCCCTGAGCCCGCCGTTGCGGCGGCCCTGCCTGCGGGCGGGGCCGCACCGTGATCGAACGGAGGATCCGCCATGAACCGAACAACCGGCCTTGCCGCCCTGATCTGCCTTCCTGTTCTTGCCGCCGCGGCGTCGGCCGACGGCGCCGGACAGAGGGTCGAGATCGACGGGCGGATCTTCGACGCCGCAGAGATCGCCGCCGGCGAGGCGGTGTTCGAGCGGCGATGCAGCCAGTGCCACGGGCTGGACGGCAGGAACTACAAGGGTCCGTTCCTGAACGGCATCCTCGACCGGCCCGCGGCGTCGGTGCCCGACTGGGACTATTCCGAGGCGCTGCGCGGCTGGGGCGGGGTCTGGACGGTCGGGAACCTGCAATCCTGGCTGACCCGGCCCGAGGCGTTCATTCCCGGTATCGCCATGAACTTCGGCGGCTTCCGCAACCGCACCGAGGATCGCGACCGGGTGATCGCCTATCTGATCAGCCTTGGCCGCTGACCGCGGAATCCCTCGTCCCGCTTAACGAAAGTCAAGGTCCGGCCGGGCGTGCTCTGGCAGCGTCGGGTCACAGGGTTTTTCCGCCGGGAGGGCACGATGAAGGACATGGCCGCGGGGCGCGTGGATCTGATCGGGGCCGGACCGGGCGATCCCGATCTGCTGACGGTCAAGGCGCTGCGGTGCATCCGCGAGGCCGATGTCGTGGTCCACGATCGGCTCGTTTCGGCCGAGGTCATGGCACTTGTCCCGGCCCATGTCCGACGGATCGACGTCGGCAAGCTGCCGCGCTGCCACAAGGTGCCCCAGGCGCAGATCAATGCGCTGCTGGTCGATCTGGCCCGGGCGGGGCTCAGGGTGGCGCGGCTGAAGGGCGGTGATCCGCTGATCTTCGGTCGCGGCAGCGAGGAGGCCGAGACGCTGCGCGCCGCCGGCGTCGCGGTGGACTATGTTCCCGGGATCACGGCGGCGCAGGGTATGGCTGCCTCTACCGGCGTGCCGCTGACCCACCGCGGGCTGGCGACCGGGGTGCGCTATGTGACCGGGCACCGGGCCCGGGACGAAAGGCTGGACCTCGACTGGCAGAGCCTTGCCAGCGAGGAGACGACCCTGGTCGTCTACATGGGCGCGGCCTCGATCGCCGAGATCGCGGCGCGGCTGATCGAGCACGGGTTGCCCGTGGATCTGCCGGTGCTGGCGGTTTCCAGCGCCACCACCCCGCGCGAGATGCGGACTGTCTCGACCCTCGCACGGATCGCCGATGATGTCGCCGCAGTGCCGCCCGAAGGTCCGGTCCTGTTCGTCATCGGCCATGTCGTATCGCTTTACCGCGATGGCGCGCTGGCGCAGGCGCAGGCGCTGGTCTGCGACGGGGCGGGGATGGCGGCCCATGCCTAGGCTTTCGGTCGCCCTGGCGCTTCTGATTGCAGGCCCGGCGGCAGCCGAGATCGCGCCGGGTCGGGCGGCCGCGCTGGAACACCTCGTCGTCCAGGACTGCGGATCGTGCCACGGGTTGACCATGCGCGGCGGACTGGGCAGCGCGATCACCCCCGAGGCACTGGCCCACGCCGACCCCGAGGGGCTGGCCGCCATCATTCTCGACGGCATCCCCGGCACCGCGATGCCGGCATGGCGGCCGCTGCTGACCGAGGACGAAGCCCTGTGGATCGCCGACTATCTGCTGAGGGAACGCGCCCGATGACCATCCGCCCGCTTGCCGCGCTTGCCCTGTCGCTGGCCCTTCTGACCGGACCTGCCGCCGCCACCGGGCCAGAGCCGCCGTGCCGTGCGACCGGCGGGCTGGGGCTGGTGATCGAACGGGCCAGCGGGTCGGCGCTGGTGGTGGACCGGATCGGGCACCGGATCCTGACCCGGGTCGAGGGGCTGGGCGATCTGAGCCACGCCTCGGTCAAGTTCTCGGCCGACGAACGCTTTGCCTATGTGTTCGGGCGCGACGGAGGGCTGAGCAGGATCGACATGCTGACCGGGCGCATCGCGGCGCGGATCATCCAGGCGGGCAATGCGATCGGCGGCGCGATCTCGGACGACGGGGCGCTGGTCGCGGTGTCGAACTACGATCCGGGCGGCATCCGCATCTTCGACGCCGACACGCTTGCGCCGGTGGCCGACATCCCCGCGGCGTCCAAGACCGTCGGTCTGGTCGATCTGCCCGGCCGCCGGTTCGCCTGGGCGCAGTGGGACACCGGCGATGCGTGGCTGGCCGATCTGTCCGGCCCCGAGCCGAAGGTCACCCGCATGGGCGAGACCGGGGCGAATCCCTATGACGCGGTCCTGTCCGGCGACGGCCGGCATTTCGTGGTCGGCCTGTTCGGCGAGAAGGGGCTGACCCTGTTCGACATGTGGCAGGATCGGCCCGAGCCGGTGCGGTTCCTGTCGGACTATGGCCGCGAGGGCGAGGATCTGCCGGTCTACAAGATGCCGCACCTGCAGGGCTGGGCCTTTGCCGAGGGGCAGTTCGCGCTGCCCGCTGTGGGCCGGCACGAGATGCTGTGGGTCGATCGCGCCACACTGAAGCAGACCGGCCGCACCGCGCTGCACGGACAGCCGATCTTCATCTTCGGCCAGCCCGCCAGCCCCTATGTCTGGGTCAATTTCGCCATGCCGCTGAACGACACGCTTCAGGTGGTGGACAGCCGCAGCCACAGGGTCGTGGCCACGCTGAATCCGGGTGCGGCGGTTCTGCACATGGAATTCAGCCCGCGCGGCCACGAGCTGTGGGTGTCGTCCCGCGACGAGGGCAAGGTGATCGTCTATGACACCCGCAGCCGGACGGTGAAGGCGGAACTGCCGGCGCAAAGCCCCTCGGGCATCTTCTTTGCCGCGCGTGCGCACCGGTCGGGGCTGTGAAGGCGATGCGCGACCATATCGACCCCGGCGATCTGCCGCTGTTGCAGGATTTCCAGCGCGACCTGCCCCTGGTGCCGCAGCCCTTTGCCGAAATCGGCCGCCGCCTCGGCATGGCCGAGGCCGAGGTTCTGGCCCGGCTGATCCGGCTGCGCGGCGAGGGCAAGGTCGCGCGCGTCGGTGCGACCGTGCGGCCGAACACCGCCGGGGCCTCGACCCTGGCCGCGCTTGCGGTCCCCGGGAAGCGGATCGAGGCCGTGGCCGCGATCGTCGGAGCCGAACCCGGCGTCAACCACAGCTACCAGCGCGATCATCGCTGGAACCTGTGGTTCGTCGCCACTGCGCCGGATGCCACAGCCCTGGCTGCGACGCTGGACCGCATCGGCCGGCGCACCGGGCGGCCGGTGCTGGACCTTCCGCTGCTGCGGGCCTTCAACATCGACCTCGGGTTCCGGCTTCGGGGGCCGCGGCACGGCATGGGTGCCGACCGGCCCGCGGATCTGGATGCGCTGTGCGACGGCGACCGTCCGATCCTGGACCGGCTGTCCGGCGGGCTCGACCTGGTGCCGGCGCCCTTTGCGGCGCTCGCCGCGACGCTGGGCCGGACCGAGGCCGAGGTGATCGGACGGATCGCGGCGCTTTCGGAGGCCGGCATCCTGACCCGGGCGGGGGTGATCGTGCGGCACCGGCCTCTGGGCTGGTCCGCGAATGCGATGGTGGCCTTCGACGTGCCGGACGACCGGGCAGAGGCCGCGGGCCTGGCGCTTGCCGCGCATCCGGGCGTGACCCTGTGCTATCGCCGGCGCACCGTGCCGGGGGTCTGGCCCTACGGTCTGTTCTGCATGATCCATGCCCGGACCCGGGCCGAGGCGGAGGACGTCCTGGACGGGGCACGGCGGTTGCCGGCGCTGTCCGGGGCGCCGCATCAGGTGCTGTTCTCGCTGCGCTGCTTCAAGCAGACCGGCGCCCGGCTGATGGCGCAGGAGGAAGCGGCATGAGACGCGGGCCGCTTCCCCCCGAGGCGCTGGACCCCACCGACCGCGCGATCCTGAATGCGCTGCAGGCAGGATTTCCGATCTGCCCCGACCCCTTCGGCCATGCAGGCGCGGCGCTGGGGCTGACCGGCCAGGAGCTGATCGCGCGACTGACGCAGCTGCGGGATATCGGCGCGATCACCCGGTTCGGGCCGTTCTATGATGCCGAGGCGATGGGCGGGGCCTTCTGCCTGTGCGCGATGGCGGTGCCGGCGGAGCGGCTCGAGACGGTCGCGGAGACGGTCAACGCGCGCCCGGAGGTCGCCCACAACTATCAGCGCGACCACCGGCTGAACATGTGGTTCGTCCTTGCCTGCGAGACGGTCGAGGAAATCGCCCGCACCGCCGCCGCGATCGAGCGGCAGACCGGACTGCGGGTCCTGCGCCTGCCGAAGCTGCGCGAGTTCTTCGTCGGGTTCCGGGTGTCGGCATGAGACTCGACGCCACCGACCGCCGGATCGTCACCGCCACCCAGGCCGGGCTGCCGCTGGTGCCCGAACCCTATGCCGAGGTCGCCGGCTGGCTGGGTCTGACCGAGGCCGAGGTGCTGGAGCGGATCCGGGCGATGCAGGGGGCGGGCGTCATCCGGCGCATTGCGCTGGCACCGAACCACTATGCGCTCGGCGTGCTGGCCAACGGGATGAGTGTCTGGGACGTGGACGACAGCCGCGCCGAACCGCTGGGCCAGGCGGTGGGGGCGCTGGAATTCGTGTCCCACTGCTATCTGCGCCCGCGCGTCCTGCCGGACTGGCCCTACAACCTGTTCGCCATGCTGCACGGACCCGACCGCGCCGCCGTCGAGCGCCATCGCGCCGAGGTCGCGGAGCTGCTGGGCCGCGCCTGCCGCAGACACGACATCCTCTATTCCACCCGGATCCTGAAGAAGACCGGGCTGCGCCTGAAGCCGGAGGGCTGATCCATGTTTCGCCTGACCCAGTACATGCGGGAGCTTGTCGCGCCGACGCCTGTCCGCCACCGGCGCGGGCCGGTCCGGCCGGTGGTGATCTGGAACCTGACGCGGCGGTGCAACCTGAAATGTCGGCACTGCTACACCACCTCGGCCGATGTCGCGTTTCCGGGCGAGCTGAGCCGCGCCGAGGCGATGGCGGTGCTGGAGGATCTGGCCGCCTTCGGCATTCCCGCGCTGATCCTGTCGGGCGGCGAGCCGATGAGCCGGCCCGACTTCTTCGAGATCGCCGAACGCGCCCGGCAGCTCGACTTCCGCCATCTGTCGCTGTCCACGAACGGCACCCGGATCGCAGCCGGGATCGACCGTATCGCGGCGATCGGTTTCGACTATGTCGGCATCTCGCTCGACGGGATCGGGGCGGTGAACGACTGGTTCCGCGGCGTGGACGGGGCCTTTGCCGAAGCGCTGGCCGGGGTGCGGGCCTGCAAGGCGCGGGGCGTCAAGGTGGGCCTGCGGTTCACCCTCACGCGGGACAATGCGCACATGCTGCGCGAGATGCTGGCGCTCTGCGACGGCGAGGGGGTGGACAAGTTCTATCTCTCGCACCTTGTCTATGCCGGCCGGGGCGACAAGCACCGGGGCGAGGATGCCGCGCACCGGCATACGCGGGTGGCGATGGACCAGCTGATCGACCGGGCCTGGATTGGCGTGGCCGAGGATCAGCCGCTGGAGATCGTGACCGGCAACAACGATGCCGATGCGGTGTGGTTCCTGCAATGGGCCGAGCGCAACTTTCCCGCCGCGCGGGTCGATCACCTGCGCGCGCATCTGGCGGCGTGGGGCGGAAATTCCAGCGGCCTCGGGGTGGCCAACATCGACCCGCAGGGCAAGGTGCATCCCGATACCTACTGGTCCGACTATGCCGTGGGCTCGGTCCGGCAGGCGCCGTTCTCGGCGCTGTGGACCGGGGACGACCCGATGCTGGCGCTGCTGCGCACCCGGCCGCGGCCGCTGAAGGGCCGCTGCGGTGCCTGTGCCTTCCGGCACATCTGCGGCGGCAACACCCGTATCCGGGCCTTGCAGGTGACCGGCGATCCCTGGGCCGAGGACCCGGCCTGCTATCTGTCGGACGCCGAGATCGGCATCGAGACCGCCGCGCCGCGGCTGACCGTCACCCCCTTCAAGGGCAAGAGCCATGATCCCGCGCACCGCTTCTTCTGACGCCTTCCGGGGCGGCCTGCTTGCCCTTGCGGCGGGGCTTTGCGCGCTGCCGCTGGCGGCCGCCGAGCCGGACGGTCGCGCGCTTTACGACGACCATTGCGCGGCCTGCCACCTGGAGAACCGCCTCGGCGCGCAGGGTCCCGCCCTGATCCCCGAGACGCTGGGCCGCATGTACGGCCCGGCGCTCGAGGCGGTGATCGCGCAGGGCCGACCGGCGACCCAGATGCCGGGCTTCGCCGACAGCCTGTCGGCGGCCGAGATCACTGCCATCGCGGCCTATCTGACCGAGCCGCTGGCCGAAACCCCGGTCTGGGGGATGGCCGAGATCCTGGCCACCCGCGCGGTGCGCGACGACTGGACACCGACCCCGGCGCCGGTCTTTGCGGCCGATCCGATGAACGTGACGCTGGCGGTCGAGATCGCCGACAACCACATCTCGGTCCTCGACGGCGACAGCTTTAACCTGCTCGACCGGTTCGAGACACCCTTTGCGGTGCACGGCGGCCCGAAGTTCAGCCCCGACGGACGGCTTGTCTATGTCGTGTCCCGCGACGGCTGGGTGCAGAAGTACGACATCTGGGGTCTGCAGGAAGTGGGCCGCATCCGTGCCGGTCTGAATGCCCGGAACATCGCGATCAGCGCCGACGGACGCTGGCTTGCGGTGGCGAACTATCTGCCGATGACGCTGACGATCCTCGACGCCGCCACGCTGGAGCCTGCGCGCGTGCTGGACATCCGCGGCCGCGACGGCACGCCGAGCCGCGTGTCGGCGGTCTATCAGGCCCCGCCGCGCGAAAGCTTCATCCTGGCGCTGAAGGACATTCCCGAAGTCTGGGAGATTTCCACCGCCGATCATCCGCCGCATTCCGGCTGGGTTCACGATACCCGGGTCGAGGGGCCGCCGAAGGTTGCCCGGCAGTTTCCGGTGCGCAGGATACGGGTCGATCACATCCTTGACGACTTCTTCTTCGACCAGGGCTACGAGCATCTGATCGGCGCCTCGCGCGAGACGGAACAGGCCAAGGTGATCGACCTGACCTACGGCCACAAGGTCGCCGACATCGACCTGCCGGGCATGCCGCATCTGGGCTCCGGGATCACCTGGGCCTGGGGCGACACGACCATCATGGCGACGCCGCACCTGAAGGAGGGCGTGATCTCGTTCATCGACATGAAGACCTGGCGGACCGTGAAGCGGATCGAGACGCTGGGGCCCGGATTCTTCCTGCGCTCGCATGTCAACAGCCCGCATGTCTGGGCGGATGTGTTCTTCGGCCCGAACCGGGATGCGATGCATGTGATCGACAGGCAAAGCCTCGAGATCGTCGCGACCCTGCGCCCCGCGCCCGGCCGGACGGTCGCCCATACCGAATTCACACGGGACGGGCGGCACGCGCTGGTCTCGATCTGGGAGGATGACGGCGCGGTGATCGTCTACGAGGACGCGACGCTGACAGAGGTCGCGCGGCTGCCGATGCGCAAGCCTTCGGGGAAATACAATGTCTGGAACAAGATCACCTTCGCCGAAGGCACCAGCCACTGACGGCCGCTGGCCGGTCTGGAAACTGGCGGTGCTGCTCTATCCGTTCGCGGCGGCCACGGTGGCGATCAACCTGTTCCTGCTGGGCCTGATCGGCCAGGCCGTGGGACTGCCCGCCATTCCGCCGCTGGTGGCGCTGGCGCTGTCGGTTCCCCTTGGCGCGCCGGCGTCCTGGGCCGCAGGCCTGTGGCTGCGCAGCCTGCTGGATCAGGCGGGCTGAGCGGCAGCGGCGGGATTTCGCCCCGCGCTTGACAATCGTCAAGGCCGTTCGGCCGGCGATCGCGCAAGCTTCGGTCATGGGCGCGATGTTCCGAATTCTGCTGCTGATGGCCCTGCTGCCGGGCCTCGTCACGGGCATCCTGCCGCTGCCCGGTGCTGCGGCGGGCTTCGCGATGGACATCTGTGCGGACGGCGGCCCCGTCACCGTGCGCCTCGATGCCGAGGGCGGGCCGCGGCCGGACACCCCGTGCGAGGATTGCTGTCTGGTCTGCGGCCCGGGTCCGCTTGCGTTGCCCGCCCCCATGGGCGCCGTCGGGCTTGCGGATGGGTCGCATGTCGTCCGGCTGCCGGCTGCGACCGAACTGCCCGCGCCCGCTCGCTTCCTGCTGTCGCGTCCGCGCGGCCCTCCGGTCCGGATCTGACATGCTCCCCTTGCGCCTTCTGCTTCTGTGTCTGCTGCTGGTTCCGGGCCTTGCGCGTGCCGACCACGCGCTGCTGTCCCGATTCCTGGCCGAAGTGCCGGCGGCGGAACTGGTCGAGGGCGCCGAGGGCTATGGCCCCCTGCTCGACAATCTGCCTGTCGCCCCGGTGCTGCGGGCAGGCCGGACCGTCGGCTGGGCCTTCGTCAATTCCAGCTTCGTCGGCACGACCGGCTATTCCGGCAAGCCGATCCACGTTCTGATCGCGCTCGACCCCGATGCGGTGGTGCAGGGCGTCCGGCTGGTCCAGCATTCCGAGCCGATCGTCCTGATCGGCATTCCCGAGGCGCGGATCGCCCGGCTGACCGAGGACTTCCGCGGCCGCGACATCGCCGCCGAGGCGCGGGGCGAGGCCGCGCATCCGCTGGACATCATCTCCGGCGTGACCGTCACCATCATGGTGATCGACGATTCGATCCTGCGGTCGTCGCTTCGGGTCGCGCGGGCGCTGAACCTCGGCGGGCTCGGGGTGGCGGACGCGGCGCCGGGCCCGCGGTTCGAACTCGATCCGTCGGCCGAGGCCGCGCGGGACTGGGACACGCTGGTGGGCGACGGCACCATCCGGCGCATGGTGCTGGATGTGGCCGAGGTGAACGCCGCCTTCGCCGCGGTCGATCCCCGCGCCGCCGCCGTGCCCGAACCCGGCCCGGACGACGATGCCTTTGCCGAGATCTACATGACGCTGCCCAGCATCCCCGCCATCGGCGCGGCGATGCTGCTGGAGCGCGAACGGCAGAACGTCGCGAACTGGCTGGGCGAGGGCGACCATGCCCTGATGGTGATGGGGCTCGGCCGCTATTCCTTCAAGGGTTCGGGCTATGTCCGCGGCGGTCTGTTCGACCGCATCCAGCTGATCCAGGGCGACCTCTCGATCCGGTTCCGCGACCGCGATCACCGCCGGGTCGGCGACGTGGCGGCCACGGGCGCGCCGCGGTTCCGCGAGCAGGACCTGTTCCGCATTCCCGCCGCCAGCGGCTTCGACCCGGCTCAGCCCTGGCGGCTGCAACTGCTGGTCGGGCGCGAGATCGGCGCGCTGGAGCGGGTGTTCACCACCTTCGAAGCCGGCTGGCAACCGCCTCCGCATCTGCTGGTCGAGGTCGCGCCCCCCGCCGCAGCCCCGCCGGCCATGGACATCGAGGCCGGCGAACAGGCGGCGATGACCGCGCTGTGGCAGCGGATCTGGCGGGAAAAGACGGTCGAGATCGCCGCCAGCCTTGCGATGCTGGCCGTGCTGACGGCGGTGTTCTTCTTCCAGGGCTACGCGACCCGTTCGGAAAGGGCCTTCTACTGGTTCCGGATGGGGTTCCTGACCGTCACCCTGGTGTTCCTCGGCTGGTATGCGAATGCGCAGCTGTCGGTCGTGAACCTGATGGCGCTGGCCAATTCGCTGCGCGAGGGGTTCACCTGGCAGGCCTTCCTGCTGGATCCGCTGACCTTCATCCTCTGGTGGTCGGTCGCCGCGGCGCTGATCTTCTGGGGCCGCGGGGCCTATTGCGGCTGGCTGTGCCCGTTCGGCGCCCTGCAGGAACTGACGAACCAGATCGCGCGCCGGTTCCGGGTGCCGCAATGGACCCTGCCCTGGGGCCTGCACGAAAGGCTGTGGGCGGTGAAATACATCCTGTTCCTCGGGCTGTTCGGCGTGTCGCTGGCCTCGATCGACCAGGCCGAGAAGCTGGCCGAGGTGGAGCCGTTCAAGACCGCCATCGTGCTGAAGTTCGATCGCGCCTGGCCCTTCGTCGCCTATGCGCTGGTGCTGCTGGGCATCGGGCTGTTCGTGGAACGGTTCTACTGCCGCTATCTCTGCCCGCTGGGCGGCGCGCTGGCGATCCCGGCACGGATGCGGATGTTCGACTGGCTCAGGCGCTATCGCGAATGCGGCAGCCCCTGCCAGACCTGCGCCAACGAATGTTTCGTGCAGGCGATTCACCCGACCGGAGAGATCAATCCGAACGAGTGCCTGAACTGCCTGCACTGCCAGGTGCTGTACCAGTCCACCACCAAATGCCCCGTCGTCGTCAGAAGGCTCAAGCGGCGCGAGACCGCCTCGGGCGGCGCGGCGGCGCTCGACCGGGTTCTGACCAATCACCCGAACCAACCCAAGCAACCGAAAGGACACGGAAATGTCTGAACTTCCCAGAACCGGCATAAGCCGCAGGGGACTGCTGGGCGCAACCGCCGGTGGCGCCGCGCTTGGCACCCTGGGCGGAACCGCGCTGCTGACCGGGGCCGCCGGCACCGCGCTGGTCTCGTCCGCGACCGGGGCCGCGGCCGCGACCGCGGGTGCCCATGTGGCACCGGGCGAGCTTGACGAATACTACGGCTTCTGGTCCTCGGGCCATTCCGGCGAGATGCGCATCATCGGCATCCCCTCGATGCGCGAGCTGATGCGGGTGCCGGTGTTCAACCGCTGCTCTGCCACCGGCTGGGGGCAGACCAACGAGTCGATCAAGATCATGCGCGACGGCATGACCGAGCGGACCAAGCGGTTCCTCGAGGCCAACGGCAAGAAGGTGCACGACAACGGCGACCTGCACCACGTGCACATGTCCTTCACCGAAGGCAAGTACGACGGCCGCTACCTGTTCATGAACGACAAGGCCAATACCCGCGTCGCCCGGGTGCGCTGCGACATCATGAAATGCGACAAGATGCTGGAGATCCCGAACGCCAAGGCGATCCACGGCATGCGGCCGCAGAAATGGCCCCGAACCAACTACATCTTCTGCAACGGCGAGGATGAGGGGCCGATGGTCAATGACGGCAAGATCCTCGACGATCCGTCGCAATACGTGAACTTCTACACCGCCGTGAACGCCGACGAGATGACCGTGGCCTGGCAGGTGATGGTGTCGGGCAACCTCGACAACACCGATGCGGACTACGAAGGCAAGTGGGCGTTCTCGACCTGCTACAACTCGGAAATGGGGATGAACCTGGCCGAGATGACGGCGGCGGACATGGACCATGTGGTGGTCTTCAACATCGCCGAGATCGAGAAGGGCATCGCCGAGGGCGACTATATCGAGCTGAACGGCGTCAAGGTGATCGACGGGCGCAAGGGTGTGAACAAGAACTACACCCGCTACATCCCGATCCCCAACAACCCGCACGGCTGCAACATGGCGCCGGACAAGATCCACCTGTGCATCGGCGGCAAGCTGTCGCCGACGGTCAGCGTGATCGACGTGCGCAAGCTCGATGCGGTGTTCTACGAGGATGCCGATCCGCGCAGCGCCGTGGTGGCGGAACCGGAACTGGGCCTCGGCCCGCTGCACACTGCCTTCGACGGCAAGGGAAATGCCTATACGACCCTGTTCCTCGACAGTCAGGTGGTGTTCTGGAACATCGAGCGGGCGGTGCGGGCCTATGCCGGCGAGAACGTGAACCCGATCATCTCCAAGACCGACGTTCACTACCAGCCGGGCCACAACTCCACCTCCATGGGCGAGACCCTGGAGGCGGATGGCAAGTACTTCGTCTCGATGAACAAGTTCTCGAAGGACCGGTTCCTGAACGTGGGCCCCCTGAAGCCCGAGAACGAACAGCTGTTCGTGATCGACGGCGACAAGTTGCACCTCGTCCACGACGGCCCGACCTTCGCCGAGCCGCACGATTCGATCCTGGTGCACCGGTCGGTGGTGAGCCCGCTGCATGTCTATGACCGCAACGATCCGACCTGGGCCGAGACCCGGCGCCAGGCCGAGGCCGACGGCGTGGATATCGACGACTACATGGACACGGTGATCCGGGACGGCAACAAGGTCCGGGTCTACATGACGAGCCAGGCGCCGACCTTCAGCCTCGAATCCTTCACGGTCCGGGAAGGCGACGAGGTGACCGTGATCATCACCAATCTCGACGATATCGAGGATCTGGCCCATGGCTTCTGCATGGGCGATCACGGCGTGGCCTTCGAGATCAGCCCGCAGCAGACTGCCTCGGCGACCTTCGTTGCAGCCAAGCCCGGCGTCTTCTGGTACTACTGCCAGTGGTTCTGCCACGCGCTGCACATGGAGATGCGCGGGCGCATGTTCGTCGAACCCCGGGACGCGTGACATGGATCTGCGTGCCCTGATCCTGACCTTCGTTCTGGTCCTGCCCCTGCCGGCGGCGGCCCAGACGCGGGTGGAGCCGGGCATGCTGGCCCTTGCGCTGGGGGCAGCTGCCCCCGGCGACACCCTGATCCTTGCACCGGGGCGGCACGCCGGCCCGGTGATCCTCGACCGTCCAGTGATCCTGAAGGGCGAACCGGGCGCGGTGATTGACGGCGGCGGGCACGGCTCGGTCATCACCATCACCGCACCCGACGTGACGGTGCGGGGGCTGACCATCACCGGATCGGGAACGGACGGTCAGGCCATCGATTCCGGCGTGCGCATCCTCAAGGGTGGCGACCGCGCGCTGATCGCGGACAACCACCTGGAGGGCAACCGCCACGGCATCGACGTGCATGGCGGGCGCGATGCGCGGGTGATCGGCAACACGATCGTCGGCAGCACCTTCCACCGGGTCAACGACCGCGGCAACGGCGTCTATGTCTGGAATTCGCCCGGCGCGGTGGTCGAGGGCAACGACATCCGCTTCGGCCGCGACGGGATCTTCTCGAACGCCTCGCGGCGCAACGTCTATCGCAACAACGTGTTCCGCGACCTGCGCTTCGCCATCCACTTCATGTACACCAACGATGCCGAGATCGCGGGCAATGTCAGCATCGGCAACACCCTCGGCTATGCGCTGATGTTCTCGAACCGCATCGCGGTGCGCGACAACCTGTCGCTCGGCGACCGCACCCACGGGCTGATGCTGAACTATGCCAACGAGGCCGACGTCAGCGGCAACCTGATCCGCGGCGGCACGCACGAGAAATGCACCTTCATCTACAACGCCCACAAGAACCTCATTGCGGGAAACCGGTTCGAAGGCTGCGAGATCGGCATCCACTTCACCGCCGGATCCGAACGCAACGCCATCACCGGCAATGCCTTCATCGGCAACCGGACACAGGTGAAGTATGTCGGCACGCGGCATGTGGAATGGAGCCTTGGCGGGGTCGGCAACTTCTGGTCCGATCACACGCTCTTCGACCTGAACGGCGACGGGATCGCCGACAGCCCGTTCCGGCCCAACGACCTGATGGACCACATCCTCTGGTCGCAACCCTCCGCCAAGCTGCTGCTCGGCTCGCCCGCGGTGCAGCTGGTGCGCTGGTCGCAGGCGGCCTTCCCGGCGATCCTTCCGGGTGGCGTGGTGGACAGCGCGCCGCTGATGCGGCCACCCGAAATTCCCGTCCCGCCCGCGTTCCTGCCCGACGAGGCGCAGGCTGTCGCGGCGGCGAAATCCCGAAGGTATGATGATGCTGACGCTGTCTCGTCTCACTAAGCGCTTCACCGGCGTCCAGGCGCTGAGCGATGTGTCGATGTCGGTCGCGCCGGGGGAACGCGTGGCGCTGCTCGGCCACAACGGAGCGGGCAAATCCACGCTGATGAAGATCGTCCTGGGGCTGATCCCGCACACCTCCGGCCGGGTCGAGGTGCTGGGCGCGGCGCCCGGATCGGCCGTGGCGCGCGAAGGCGTCGCCTATCTGCCTGAAAGCGTGGCCTTCCACCCGGCGCTGACGGGGCGCGAGCAGATCGCGCATTATCTGCGCCTGCGCGGCCGGCCCGCGCGCGAGGCGGCGGGGCTGTTGGGCCGTGTCGGGCTCGGCCATGCCGCCGACCGCAGGATCGGCACCTATTCCAAGGGCATGCGGCAGCGGATCGGGCTGGCGCAGGCGCTGATCGGCGCGCCCCGGCTGATGGTGCTGGACGAGCCGACATCGGGCCTAGACCCGGTGTCGCGGCGGGATTTCTATGCCATCCTCGACGGGCTGGCCGCCGATGGCACGGCGATCCTGTTGTCCTCGCATGCGCTGACCGAGGTCGAGGCGCGCACCGACCGTATCGTGATCCTGTCGAAAGGCTGTCTGGTGGCCGAGGGCAGCCTGGCCGAGCTTCGGCGGCAGGCAGACCTGCCGGTGCGCATCGTGGTCACGCCCGCGTCGGTTCCCTGCTCGCCGACGACCCTGGTCCGGGCCTTTCCCGGGGCCGAACGGCAGGGGGACCAGATCGTGCTGCACTGCGCCCGGCACGAGAAGCTCGACATCCTCGCGCGTCTCGTTCCGCTGGCAGAGCGGATTGCCGACATCGACATGCAGCCGCCGAGCCTCGAGGACATCTACAGCCACTTCAGCCGGAGGGCCGGGCAATGAGCCGCATCCTGTCGATGGCCCAGACCGAATTCCGCATCGCGATGCGCAACCGCTGGGTTGCTGTGGCAGTGGCGATGATGGTGGTCTTTGCGCTGGTGCTGTCCGCAGCCGGATCGGCCCCGACCGGCGTTCTGGGCGCAGACCGGCTGTCGGTGGTGGTCGCCTCGCTCACCTCGCTGGCGGTCTATCTGGTGCCGCTGGTGGCGCTTCTGATGAGCTTCGACGCGGTCGCGGGCGAGGTGGAGCGCGGCACGTTGCCGCTGCTGCTGACCTATCCCGTGAGCCGGACCGAGGTGCTGCTGGGCAAGCTTCTTGCCCATGTGGCGGTGCTGGCGATCGCCGTCGGGGCGGGATACGGACTTGCGGGGCTGGCCGCCTGGGCAATGGACGAACGGGCGACGGCGGGCCTGCCGGCGCTGTGGCGGCTGGGCTGGTCGTCGGTGGTTCTGGGCGCTGTGTTCCTCGGGGCGGGCTATGCCCTGTCGTCGCTGGCACGGCGGCCGTCGGGCGCGGCTGGGCTGGCGATCGGGCTGTGGCTCGGGGCGATCGTGCTGTACGATCTGGGTCTGCTGGCCGCTCTGGTCGCCGACAGCGGCGGCACCTTCACCACAACCGTGTTTCCCTGGGCGATGCTGGCCAATCCGGCCGATGCCTTTCGCCTGTACAATCTGGCGGCGTCCGAGGCGGCATCCGCCGCGGCCGGCCTGTCGGGGGCGGCGAACACGATCCCGTCCTGGCAGGCGCTGGTCTCGCTGGCGCTGTGGCCCTTCGCCGCCCTGGCGCTGGCCGTCGCTGCATTCCGGAGGGTTTCGCCATGATCCGAACGATCGCCATCCTGTTCCTGCTCTTGGCCGCCGCCTGCAAGGAGGATGTCGCCGACCGGCCGCCGCCGGTGCCGCTCACCGCCTCGGCCGTGGGCCATTACTGCCAGATGGATCTGCTGGAACATCCCGGACCGAAGGCGCAGGTGCACCTGGACGGCATGCCCCATCCGCTGTTCTTCAGCCAGGTGCGCGATGCTCTGGCCTATCAGCGCCTGCCGGAACAGAGCCACATCATCGTCGCGATCTACGTGAATGACATGGGCGCGGCGCCGAGCTGGGAAGATCCGGGGGCAGAGAACTGGATCGATGCGGAAACCGCGGTCTATGTCGTCGGATCCTCCGCGACCGGCGGCATGGGGGTGTCGGAGTTCGTCCCGTTCGCCGACCGCGCCGCCGCCGCCGCCTTCGTCGCCCGGCACGGGGGGCAGGCGCTTGCCATGGCCGAGATACCCGTTGCGGCGATCCTGGCCCCCGAGGGCGGACCGCCTTCCGCAGCCGCGGACGAGGGCGATTTCCTGCGCCGGCTCGACGCGCTGCGCCACAATAGCGGAGGCTGAGATGCGCCTGACCCGCCGCCGCATCCTGACCGTTCTGGCGGCCCTGCCGGCCGGCTCGCTGCCCGCTTTTGCCGTTCTGCCGCAGCCGATCCGCGGGCAGGCGATGGGCGCGCAGGTGACGCTGCACCTGGACCATCCCGAGGCCGCGCGGCTGGGCGGGATCGCGCTGGCAGAGATCCGGCGGCTGGAGGGGATATTCAGCCTCTACCTTGCCGACTCCGCGCTTGTCAGGTTGAACCGGGAGGGCAGGCTCGACCGTCCGCCCCCCGAATTGCTGGAGTGCCTGACGCTCTGCGCGGCGGTGCACCGCGCAAGCGCCGGGCTTTTCGACCCGACGGTGCAGCCGCTCTGGGCGACGCTCGCACAGGCCCATGCGACCGGCCGTGCCCCGGATCCGGCGCGGATGGCCGCGGCGCGACGGCGGATCGGGTGGGACCGGGTGCGCTTCGGGCCGGACCGGGTGATGCTGGATCGGGGGCAGGCCCTGACGCTGAATGGCATCGCTCAGGGCGTCGTTGCGGACCGGATCGCTGCGCTGCTGCGGCAAGAGGGTCTGGAGGTGGGCCTGATCGACGCGGGCGAAATCGTCGCGGTCGGGTCCGACTGGCCGGTGCGGGTGGCAGGCGGGCCGCGGCTGCGGCTGACGGACCGGTCGCTTGCGACCTCCGGGCCGTTCGGCACGGTCCTGGACCTGGACGGCCGGCAGGGGCACATCCTGTCGCCGTTCGAGGGCGCGGCGGCGCCACGCTGGCGCAGCGTTTCGGTATCCGCACCGCGGGCGGCGCTGGCCGACGCGCTTTCGACCGCCGTCTGCCTGATGCCCGACGAAGCTGCCATCGCCGCCATGGTCGGGCCCTTTGCCGGCGCCCGTGTGGAAGACCTCGCGCCGGTTGCGTGACGCGAGCCCTCAGCCTTTGTTTCCGAAACACGGGATGGTTTCGCGGGCCTTTTCTGCGTAGCATCGGGCCATCATCGGCAGGGACCGGGCAAAGTACAGATGGACGCAGACGCCTTGCCCGGACCGGGCCGCGCGCGCCGGCAGGCCGATGCAGACCGTGACCCCGGGGGTGAACTGGCCCGGATCCAGGTCGCAACCCCGATCTCGGTCGTCATCCCGACCTACCGCGAGGCGCAGAACATACCCTTGCTGATCGCGCGGATCGATGCGCTGCGCCGGAGCTACGCGCTCGACCTCGAAGTGCTGTTCATGGACGACGACAGCAATGACGGCAGCATCGAGGCGGTCGCGGCGGCGGGGCACGACTGGTGCACGATCCACGTCCGCAAGTCCGACCGCGGGCTGAGCCAGGCGGTGCTGGACGGGTTCCGGCGGGCGCGCCACCCGGTCCTGATCTGCATGGACGGGGATCTGTCGCATCCGCCCGAGGTGATCCCGCGCATGGTGCTGGCGCTGGCGGCCGGGGCGCAGTTCGCCTTCGGGTCGCGCTATGTACCCGGTGGCACGACCGCCGACGACTGGGGCATGTTCCGCTGGCTGAACAGCCGCGTCGCGACGCTGCTGGCCCGCCCCCTGACCACGGCCCGCGACCCGATGTCGGGCTTCTTTGCGCTGCGAAAGGCGGATTTCGACCGTGCCGAAGGGCTGAACCCGGTCGGCTACAAGATCGCGCTGGAACTTATCGTGAAATGTGGTTTCGACAACGTCGCCGAGATCCCGATCCACTTCGCCGACCGGATGCACGGCGAAAGCAAGCTGACGCTCCGCCAGCAGCTGCTCTACATCAAGCATCTGCGCCGGCTCTACCTGCACCGCTTCGCGAATGCGATGTCGGTCGCGCAATTCGCCGTGGTCGGGGCGTCGGGCGTGGTGGTGAACCTGAGCGTGCTGACGGTGCTTCAGCTTCTGGGGTTTCGCGACGCGATCTCGCTGGCGGGCGGCATCGCGGTCAGCGTCTGCACGAATTTCCTCCTCAACCGCCGGTTCACCTTCTCCTATGCCCGCGACCGGAACATCTGGCGCCAGTTCGCGGGCTTCATTTCGGTCTCGGCCCTCGGGATCTTGGTGAACTACACGGTGGCGCTGTTCGCCGCCTCGCGGCTGCCGGGCGACATGGCGTTCGGGCTGCATCTGGCCGCGCTGATCGGAATCGCCTGCGGCATGACGTTCAACTATCTCGGCAACCGCTATGTCATCTTCCGCAAGACCCATATCCGCGACTGAGGGGCTTGCGGTCGTCGGGCTGATGGCCGCGGCGCTTGCCGTTGCGTCCTGGCGGATCGGCTATCCGGCGCTCTGGGTCGACGAACATGTGTCGCTTGCCTTCACCCAGGAAAGCTGGCGGGATCTGGCGGGGCGGCTCTGGTCCGTCGATACGCACCGGCCGGTGTATTATGGCCTGCTGAAAGCCTGGATCGAGGCGGTGGGAACCGACCGCGCGCTGATGCGGCTGCTGGGCGCGGTGCTGGCCGCGCTTGCGGTCGGGGCGGTCTGGGCGATCGGCCGCGTGCTGGGGGGCGCCCGGGTGGGGTTGCTTGCGGCAGCGCTTTCGGTCTGTTCACCCATGGCGGTGGCGCAGGCGCGTGATCTGCGGATGTATCCGCTGTCCACACTTGCCATCCTCGTCGCGATCCTGGCGATCGCGCTGATCCTCCGGCGCGGTCCGACCAGAGGCCGGTGGATCCTGTTCGCGGTCGCGGCGGCGCTGGCGTTCCATGCGCAGGCGGTCGGTGTGCTGCTGGTGCCTGTTGCCGGATCGGTTGTTGTCGGCCTGGCGGTGTCGGGGCTGGTTCCAAGGGTGCTGGTCGGGCAGTTCCTGATGGCGGCGGCGCTGTGGCTGCTGCTGATCCTCCCCGGGCTCGTTCCGATGGTGGCGCATACCCGCGACACGCTTGCCGATTTCTGGATCCCCGAGCCGAGTCCCGGCTGGGTCTGGTCACAAATCGCCGGCGCCTATCCCTATCCGGCGGTGGCGAAACCCTTCGTTCTGGCCGCGCTGGTCGGCGGCTTCGTCGCCCTGTGGCGGGCCGACCGGCGGGCCTTCTGGCTGCTTCTGGCGATGGTTGCGGGGATGCCGCTTCTGCTGTGGGTGCTGAGCTACCTGCGGCCGGTGCTGATTGTCAGGGTTTTCGTCTGGACCACGCTGGTGGCCGCGGTCGTCATGGCCTTCGGTCTGGCGGCCCTGCGGCCTGTGCTGCGCCATGCCGCGCTTGCGGGTCTGGTCGGGCTGCAACTGGTCGCCTTGCGCCCGCTCTATCCCGCCGAGCGGCAGTTCACCGATCTGGACCGGCTGGCACCCGCGCTGCGGGGTTTCGACACCGCGCGCGACGTGATGATCCTGGAGCTGGCGGCGTTCGAGCCGAACCTGCGCTGGAACCACCCGACCCTGCGCGCGGCGGACCTGCGCACCTTCAGCCACGGCGACCGGCGCGACCCCTTTGCGGCGCTGCTGTGGTCGGATCACCGGAACCGGTCGGAGGCGGCCGGCATGCCGCTCGGCACCGGCCGGGTCTGGCTTATCTCCGAGACCGAGCCGATGTTTCCGGTGCCCGAGTCAGACAGCGTGGTGCCGGCGCTCGATGCGATCCGGGCGCGTGCGCGTCCGGTGCACCGCGAAAGCCACGGCCGGGTGGCGCTGGAAATCCTCGAGCCCGACGCGTGAGATCCGGGTCCGCTCAGTCCTCGGAGCCGAAGCATCTGGCCCGCAGGTCGAGGTAGAGCGCTTCCACGCGATCCGGCGGGGCGTGCAGAAGCTGCATTCCGACCCGCGCCGCCGCCCAGGCCCCCGCAAGACGGTCGCGCCCGAACCGGCCCCGCGCACCGAGCGCATATTGCAGGATTTTCCCCGCCTCGAAGCGGCGCAGGGCGGCGCGCATCGCGGCATCGGTCTCGCCCGACCGCGCGATCACATAGGCATGGTTCAGAAGCTGCATCGCCCCGAGCGCGCGACCGTTGGCCCGCCGTTCGGGCGCCTTGTGGTGATAGATTCTCGCGTTCCGCGCACCTATCAGGTGGTGGCTGCGCAGCACGCCGAAGCCTGCGTCGATATCCTCTAACAGCGCGTAGCGCCCGAGCGTCTCGCAGAATCCCGACCTGCGGATCACCTCGGTGCGGAACGACATGCGAAAGCCGGTCATCCACGGCACGACGATGGCATTCTCCTCCGCCAGCCAGGACGGCGGGGCCGGCAGGCGCGCCTGCAGGCGTTCCGCGACAAGGTGGAACGGATCGCGGAAGAAGCGGTCCTCGAACCGGCGCCGGGGCTGCGCCAGCCGGGCCCGCAGCCGGTCCGCCCGGGTCATGCGATAGGGCAGGTCGCCGCGGTCGAGCACACCCGGCGGCGGCACCGGAGAGGCCGCGGCACAGACCCCGCCGATCAGCCTGTCCGCGTCGCGGTCGTAGATCCGCAGCATCGCCTCGATCGCGCCGGGCAACATCAGGCTGTCGTCGTCAGGAAAGAACACGACCTCGGTCCCGACCATTGCAAGGCCGATGTTGCGCTGCACCGTCATGCCGGGCGGGGCGGGAACGTGCTGGAGCGGCACCAAGGTCCCAGGCCTCAGCCGCTCGATCAGGGTCCGGTTGGGCGCGAGGTCGTCCGAGCTGTCGATCACCAGCACGGCATCCGGCAGCCGGTCGGCCCCGAGATGCAGCGGCAGCGACAGCGCCAATGCCGCGGGCCGGTTGCGCGTGACGATCACGGTGGTGTAGCGGGTTTCGGTCACGTCGGCATCCTGCGCCGGGCGGCGCGGGACGCTTGTCCCGCATGACCCCGGCACCGTCAAGCTGTTCCTTCGGCGGGTTGACAGCCGATGCTGCGGCTGCACAGATGCACGGGGCCCGGTTCGGGGCCGGAGGGTGCGATGGCCGAAGGGCAGGTCTCGAGGATCGGGTTCGGCGGGGCGCGGCTCGGGTCGCTCAGCAATCCACTGTCGATGCGCGACTGCGCCCGGCTTCTGGACGTGGCGATCGAGATCGGGATCACGATGTTCGACACGGCCAACATCTATGGCCAGGGCGACAGCGAACGACTGATCGGCCGGGCGATCCGACGGGACCGCGAGCGGTTCACCGTCGCCACCAAGGCGGGGCAGCGGTTTTCGCGCAAGATGCGCCTGCTGCAGCCCTTCAAGCCCCTGATCCGCATGTTTCCGCGCTCGACCCCCGCGACGCAGCAGGCAATCAAGGCACAGCGGGCGCGGAATGTCGGCCCGGCGTTCCAGGGGGGGCGGGCTGGAGGCCGATCTCGAGGCCTCGCTGCGCAGGCTGGGCACCGACCACGTCGATCTGTTCCTTCTGCACAGCCCCGCCGAGACCGACCTGACCGATGGCAGGCTGTTCGATACGCTCGAGCGGATCCGGACCCGTGGTCTTGCCCGCCGCGTCGGGGTTTCGTGCGACAACGCTGCGGTCGGTGCGCTGGCCCTGACATCGGGCGCGGTGACGGCGCTGCAACTGCCGATTTCCGAACTGGACGATCTGCGGCCGCAGCTTGCGGGACGCGACATCTTCGTTGTCACCCGCGGGATCGTCCGCGCGCGGGGCAATCGCAGCGTGCGGGAAGCATTTGCCGATGCGGCCGCGGATTCCGCGATCACCACGGCGCTGGTCGAGACCAGTTCCGAAACCCACCTGCGCGCGCTTGCCGGGCTGCCATGATCCGCGATGCCCGCCGGTCGCCCGTGCCCGCCGAGGCGGATGTCGTCATCGTCACGGCAACGCCATCCTGTCGCTGATCTTCCTGATCAAGGGGGTCCTGATCGACGAATACCGCAAGATCCTGGTCGGCCACCGGGACCGGTCGAAGAAGGCCCTCGGCTACGGCTGGCCGCTCTATCGCCGGCACATCGGCAACGTGCTGCGCGGAATCGGACCGCTGACGCTGTTTGTTGGCCGCTGGGTCCGGCTGCGGATCCTGCCCGCGCGCAAGCTGCCTGCGGCCTTCCTGGTTGCGCGGGACGGAAACTACGCGATCGACCTGCAGTTCGAGCAGGTTCCGAACCCGGAAAGCCGCATCACCCTGGGCGCCGAGACCGACGCACATGGCGTCCGGCGGGCATGCATCGACTGGCGCCCCTGCGAGGCCGACCGCGCGGGGCTGGCGCGGGTGATCGCGGCAATGCAGGAGGCAAGCCGACCGGGCGTTCTGGAGTTCGACCCGGCGGACATCGACCCGGCGACGGTGGAGCTTTTCCCTGTGCCGTCCCATCATATCGGCACGGCGCGGATGGCGGCCTCGCCCCGGACCGGGGTCTGCGATGCGAACGGCGAGGTCTTCGACACCCGGGGCCTCTACATCGCCGGCGCCGCCGCCTTTCCGACCAGCGGCTTCGCCAACCCGACGCTGATGATCGTGGCGCTCACCCTGCGGCTTGCGAACCATCTTGCCACGGTGACGCGGCGCCGCTGAGTCGGGCCTCCGGGGCGCTCCGGTCAGCAGCACCACGGGACATCAGCCCCAAGCCCCTGGCCCAGGATCTCGCGTCGAACTCGAACAGGTGATCGAAGTAACGCAATGCTTCCGCCTTGCTCCACAATCCCCGCTTGACGTTCGGCCAGTCATCGGCGTCCTCGCGCCGGATCAATCTGCGTCTGTAAAGCCTGACTGGCATGTAGTCGTGACCGAGTGCGTCCATGACCGCCATCCGATGGAGACCGTTGCGATTGACAAAACATCGTTCGGTTCCCCTTTCCAACACATCGACCAGAACACCCGGGTCACCAAGCTCGAGTCCCGCGGCTCTGTTGTAGCCCCGGTTGCGTATCTGCCCGAGCGTTTTCCTGAAGCGCGCGAACTCGACCTCTCCGAGCCGATCCGAAACCGGCCCGAAACGGTAGAAGCCGTCCTTCTGGAGTGTGATCCCGGGTTCCCCGTTCTGAGACATGTCGCGCTCGAACGAGACCTGTGCCCTTCTGAGACCCGCATCGAGATCACGGGAGTCCCAAGGCGAAATCTGGATTGCCCAGGCAGGGAACGCTACCAGCCCGCGGCACGAAGTTTCCAGACCCGCCACGCTCTCGGCGCCGTTTCGGGGCCTCCAGGCGTGATAGTAGCGCGCGAGGATCGAGTCCCTGTACACCAAGTCGGGCGCGGCAATGAGCTCTCGCACCAGTTCGGAAAACGGGTTCCAGCCGGAGCGCCCGAAACTCTGGGCGGTCTTGAGGCGGCAATCTGCCAGGGGAACCATGAACTGCGCGACCTCGCCGCGCTCGAGCCGGGCCAACGCATCATCGACGGTTTCGACCAGCGGAGGCTCCTCCGGGTCGCCGGCGATCCGGACCTTCAGACGGCGCAAGCCATATCTGAAATGCCGCAGGTGATGCTTCACACGGCGGTTTATGGCAAGGGCATCGCGGGCAAGCCTGGAAAAATGCGGATTGGTCATTCATACCGGTCGGAAAAGTTTACCAAAAGGAAGAATGTCACAAATCCGTCATGAATGTCATCCGGAAAGTTTGCGGATAGGTGGCGTAACGGCCGCGGCATGAGTCCTTGACCGCCCTGGTCCATGCTCGGGCCATGAAGGTCAGGTGCAGAGGTGGCGTGCCGGGGCCGTCCGGTGCGATCGCGATGTTCTTGTCCGGGATCCACGGCAGGTGTTTCCCGGCTCGTGCCCGATCGACCAGGCCAGGTGAGTATCCCGACGCGCCGCAGGCGACGGCTCTCACAGGCCCCGAAGCCTGTCGCGGACGAGGCGCAGACAGGCGCGAAGCCATTGCGGCTGGTGTTGGATCGCCTCGGCAAGGCGGAGCTCGCGCAACCTGCGGCGGCCCTGGGGCGAGGCGCGCTTGGCGGCAAGCCGGGCATCGATCTCTGCCGCGACTTCGGGGGACAGGCCATGCCAAGCCGCGGGCGGTTCCGTCCCGTCCGGTTCGGGCGCGGTGAAGAGCCGGCCGTCGGGGCGCTTCATCCATCGGCGCGCGATCTCGGCGTTTCCTGTGGCATGGGTGTCCAGCAGATCGCGGGCCTGGCGCGGGGACATCAGCGGCAGGACCGCGCCGCCCATCTCGGCCGAGATCTCGCGCAGCGCGTCGGCCAGGAACTCGCGCTCGCTGCGCCGCCTGCGGCCGGGCTCGGCCTGGTCGAGGCGGATCTTCCATTCCAGCACGTCGCGTGACAGGGCGGTGTTGGCCGCGCGGAGATCGCCGGCCGGAACATCCGTGCCGGTGAATCCGGCCAGTCCGATCTGCGCAAGCGCGTCCGTGATGACGCTGCCGCCCTCAAGCGAGGGGCGCTCGTAGGGTCGAACCATCAGCGCATCTTCGCCGAATGTTGCGGCCCAGACCGACAGCGAACGACGATAGTCGAGCCTTGGGGCAAGCCCTCTTGCGAACTCCTCGATCGTGGAGAAGCTGGGCCCACTGTTGGTCCCGGCATACTTTATCCGCTGATTGGCGAGCGACTCGAGCCACAGATCCTGACGGCGCAGATAGACGAGGACCCGAACCTCGGCTCCGTCGAGCAAGGCTCGAAGCCGTGCGATGTAGGCGGCTTCGGCCTCGCGGAAGGCGGCCTCGGTGTCGAACAGCAGGGCGTCGGGATGACCGGTGAAGCCTTCGGCGCTCAGCACGACCTGCTGGACACCGGCCTTGGCGGCCTGGTCGCGGAGCTGGTCGAAAGCAGCTTCGGCAGTGATGCCGATCCCGCTTCTTCGGCCTGCAACCTCGGCCGACAGCGCGTTGTGATTCTTCAGCCCCAGCGGGAGCCCCCACAGCCGCAGATCGGGGTAGAGCGTTCCGGCAGCGAGCAGGGCGCGACGGTTACGCGCAAGGTAGGCCTGCAATGCCGTGGTCCCGGTCTTGGCAGTGCCGATGTGCAGGACGAATCGGGTCATGGGTGCCGGCCTCGCTATCCGCTCAAGCGTGGCATTGCCAGTCCCCAGCGGTGCTGTGCAAGGAGAACGGCGATGGTCCGACCTGAACCGGCAGGCACGCGATGGAGCCTGACCGCCGTCCGGCACTGTGCGGTCGCTATGCGCAGGGCCCGCGTTTGCACTTGGTTTCAGCGGACCGGGCCGCCGAGCGGCGGGACGGGAACCGCCCCTTTCGAGGCGGGCCGCTCGTTGAGCAGCAGAAGCAGGAGCGGCACCCGCCGCACGACCAGATGGTGAAACCCGAGCGTCAGCGCGGCGGTCAGAACGGCGATGAGCCAGAACTGGATCGCGCTGCCCTCGGGCAGCCAGGGCCGCAGCAGCAGGGCGAGGCAGTAGATCACGAGGTAGTGCAGGAGGTAGGCGGTGTAGATGCCCTCGGACACGAAGCCCCATGCCCGGTTCGGGCCGGGAAACAGCCGCCGCGTCACAGCCAGCAGCGCGAAGAACACCGCGCAGACGGTGAGTTCGCGCTTCACGATACCCGCGACACTGCCGAGCCCGCCGGGCAGGGCCGGCGCCAGCTCCACCACCAGCCAAAGCGAAGCCGCGACGGCGATCAGCGGCAGGTCGATCCGGTGGAGCCGTTCCCAGAGCCGGGGCTGACCGAAGAGGGCAAGCCCGAGCACGTAGTAGGGCGCATAGGCCAGCGTGGCGAGCACGATCCAGGGTGCGCCGAGTGCCTTTCCGGTCAGGCTGTAGACCCCCCGCAGCGCCACGACCGCCGCCGCCACGACCAGCGCCACGCAGAGCGCCAGCACCGCATCGGGCAGCCGCTGGGCGGCCTTGCCGATGACCGGGCCCGCGCCGGCCGGGCCGACCAGCCGCCACAGCAGCGATGCGGCAAGGGTATAGGCGATCAGCGCGATCAGGAACCACAGATGCAGGTGCCAGACGAAATTGGTGCCGATCCCGTTGGCCGGATCGAACGACTGCGCCACGATCCCGCCGAGCCGGTCGAACCCGGTCGGTCCGATGCGCCAGGCGTGCACGGCCCAGAGCGCCAGCGGGTTCAGGACGAGAAGCCCGAAGGTGAGCGGCAGGCCAAGGGCGAGCAGGCGCGATCCGAAGAAGGCGCGCAAACTGCGTTTCGTCAGCAGAAGCCCCGCGAAGAAGCCGGAGACGGCGAAGAAGGTGCCCATGCGGAAGTGGTGCGATGCGGTGCCGACGGCCTCGAGAACGCCGAAGTCCCCCAGTGTCGTCACATGGACGAATATTCCGACGAGCATCGCGAAGGCGCGCAGGTAGTCGAGGTAGTATAGCCGCTCCATTGTCGCCTGTCCCGTTCCGGTCAAGATCTGGAAGACTCGCCGCTGCCAGCCGCAGGATTGCCGCCGATTTGCCCGGCGAGTGCAAGCGGCTTCGCGCCTGTCCCCGAAAATCGGGCGTATTGTTTAGGTTTCGATCACCGTATTGCCGCAGTTTCAGCCGCTCTCGGTCGCAGTCTGACCCGACTGCTGCCGCAAGTGGCTGCCCAAATGCAGCCCAGATCCCACACCGAGGTTTCCATGGCACAGACAATCCTCGTCAGCTCGATCGACGGCCTTCACGCGGCGCTGGCCGCCGCGAAGGGAGGCGAGACCATCCTGCTTGCCCCCGGTCACTATGGCGAGCTTTCCATCAATCCGCGCGCCAGAAACGGCTACGACGGAAAGTTCCCCACCGAAGTCACGATCACCTCTGCCGATGCGAGCAATCCGGCCTCGTTCGGGCGTCTGTTCCTGGACGGCGTGACGAACATGACCTTCTCGAACCTGCTGTTCGACTACAGGGTCGAGGAAGGCGTGAACGCGACCCGGGATCGGCCCTTCCGCGCGGAATACACGACGAACGTCAAGTTCCTCGATAACGAGTTCCGCGGCGATGTGGCGCAAGGTGTTTCCGAAACGGCCGACGGGTTCGGCACGGCAATCGGCCTCAGCGTGACGCGTTCGGTCGGTGCGGTCATCGAGGGCAACGAGTTGCATAGCTGGCACCGTGGCCTGATCGTCAGCCATTCGGACAATTCGGTGGTAAGGGGCAACGAGGTTCACGACTTCCGCTCGGACGGCATGAACTTCGTCGCGGTGCAGGGAATCCTGATCGAGGACAACCACATCCACAGCTGCCGCGCGTCTCGCGACTCAGGCGATCATGCCGACATGATCCAGTTCTGGACCAGCGGCACAAGCCGTCCGACGACGGATGTGGTGATCCGCAACAACCTGCTCGACATCGCCGACGGTTCGTACACCCAGTCGATCTTCATGCGGAACGAATCGGTCGACAGTCAGGGCGGTGGCCGGGAGATGTACTACCGCAACATCCTGATCGAGAACAACACGATCTACAACAGCCATACCCATGGCATCACGGTCGGCGAGGTCGACGGGCTCATCATCCGCAACAACTCCGTCATCCGGGTCGCCGATCAGAGCAACCCCAAGGACAATGGCAGCGGTCTCTGGACGCCGTCGATCAGGGTCAAGAGCGCGTCCGAGAATGTCGAGATCGTGGGCAACGCCTCGGACAGCATCGTCGGACACTCCGGGCAGGCGACCTGGACGGTAAAGAACAACGCCTTCATCCAGAGCAACAACCCCTTCGCCCCCGGCTTCTACGGGGATGTCTTCGTCGGCTCGACGCTGCTTGACGCCGGGGCCGCAAACGGGTTCATCGCGAAGCCGGGCGGCATGCTGGATCTGCTGGGCGCGGGCTCGACGCTCACCCGCTTCGATCCGACGCTGGCCAAGACAAAGCCGCTGTTCGACGTCTCGGGCGTTGCCGGCGACGGCGCCGCCCGGGTGTTCGACGCCAGCCTCACCGCGGCGGCGCTCGGAAAGGCGGCGGCAGAATTCGTGTGGACCTTCAGCGACGGCACCCGCGAAGTCGGGCCGGTCGTGCAGCACAAGTTCCCGGAAGGCGGCATCTATGGCGCCACCCTGACCGTGGTCCTGATCGACGGCACGCGCCTGTCGGCCGAGACATCGATCGGGCTTGCCGGCCGCGAGATGATCTCGTTCAACGCCAAGACCGGGTCGTTCCATGCCTTCGGCTACGGGCAGGAGACGGTTCTCGCTCCGGTCGAATCGCTGACCAGCGAGGGCATCAAGCTCGGCGCAACCGGGGTTGTGGCGCGGGTCGAAGGCTCCGCCACCCGCGAACTGCGCGGTTCGGACGACTTCGAGATCGCCTTCACGCTGCGCTCCGACGCCCCCGGGAATTCGGGTGAGCTGTTCCGGTTCCACGGGGCGATGGTCGCCTCGGTCAACAGTTCCGGCCAGCTTTCCTTCCTGATGTCGAATACAGCCGGATCGGCCGTCACGCTGCGGTCGGATACAAGGCTGCCGCTGAACGATGGCAAGGCGCATGACGTTGTGGTCCGCTTTGTCGACGGCAAGCTTTCGATCTCGGTGGATGGAACGGCTGCCGGCAGCATGGCCGTGGCAGGAACGCTGCCCACCGGCAGCTTCCAGGGCCTGGCCTTCGGCAATGCCTGGGGCAAAGCCAACTTCGCCGGCACGATCAGCGCCTTCGATATCCGGATCGACGTGGAGGATTACACCGGGGTGCCTTCCGGTACGCCGATCGGCAGCCCTGCCCCCCAGCCGGACGCGGTGTTGAGCGAACCGCCGGTCCTGCCGTCGAAGCCTGCCGAGCCGGTTGTGGACGACAACCCGACGCCCCCCTCGCATCCCGACGGAGAGCCGGAAATCGAGCTTTCGCCCGCGCCGGAGATCATACTGTCGCCGGCGCCGAAGCCGGTCGGCCCGCGTGCGGATCTGGTGAACGAGACGCTGGCCGATTCATGGAACGTGTTCAAGCTCGACCTGTCCGACCTGGCGGGGCAGGGTGTGCGGCTGGTGGATCACGCGCATGTCGCCAATGGCGCCGGCGGTCCGGCGCTGCGGCTTGACGGGCACAAGGACCATGCCGCGCTCGGCCGGATCCAGGCTCTGGAAAAGGCCGAACAGGTCGCGGCGACGATCGAGTTCACCCGCGAAACCTCGAACGGAACCGAGCGGCTGTTCTGGAACAACCAGAAGTTCGGCGTCACGCTGATCGACGATGCCATCCAGATCAACGTCGCCACCGCCAAGGAGGGCTTCAAGCAGATCCGCATCGACGATGCCGGGGTCGGCAACACGGCGACCAACCGGGTGACGGTGCTTCTGGACGCCGCGCAGGATCGCATGCAGGTCTTCGTGAACAACGATCTGAAGCTCGACGAGCGGAGCACCGACTTCGACCTCCAGTCCGGCAGCAAGAAGGAATGGGGCTGGACGATCGGAAACGAGTTCAACCGGCATTTCTCGGGTGATGTGCATGACTTCCGCCTGGGCGACTGGTTCGAGTTCCTGGACGATCAGCCCAGTTTCAACGGCCTCGCCTGACCCGTCCGATAAGCCGGGGTTGACGCCCCGCGGCCGGCGCGCATAGGGTCGCGCCGGTCCGGGGCCCCGGCCGTTTCTGCATGATCGATCGGACTCCAGCATGAACAGCGTCTCGGGAATTGTCGCGCGCCGGATTCTGGTGACCGGGGGGGCGGGGTTTCTGGGCAGCCATCTGTGCGACCGGCTGGTGGAGGCGGGGCACGAAGTGTTGTGCCTCGACAACTACTTCACCGGGCGACGGGCCAACGTCGCCCATCTGCTCGATCGGCCGAACTTCGAGCTGATGCGGCACGACGTGACCTTCCCGCTGTATGTCGAGGTCGACGAGATCTACAACCTCGCCTGTCCGGCAAGCCCGGTGCATTACCAGTTCGATCCCGTGCAGACGACCAAGACCAGCGTGCACGGGGCGATCAACATGCTCGGGCTGGCCAAGCGGACCCGTGCCAAGATCTTCCAGGCGTCAACCAGCGAGGTCTATGGCGATCCGTCGGTGCATCCGCAGACCGAGGACTACTGGGGCAACGTGAACCCGATCGGTCCGCGGTCCTGCTATGATGAGGGCAAGCGCTGCGCCGAGACGCTGTTCTTCGACTATCACCGCCAGCACAAGGTACGCATAAAGGTCGCGCGGATCTTCAACACCTACGGGCCGCGGATGCACCCGCAGGACGGGCGCGTGGTTTCGAACTTCATCGTCCAGGCGCTGAAGGGGCAGGACATCACCATCTTCGGCGACGGCCAGCAGACGCGATCGTTCTGCTTCCATTCGGACCTGATCCGCGGGTTCCTTGCGCTGATGGACAGCCCCGACGAGGTGACAGGGCCGATCAACCTGGGCAATCCGGGCGAGTTCTCGATGCTGGAACTGGCCGAGACGGTGCTCGATCTGACCGGCTCGCGCTCGAAACTGGTATTCCTGCCGCTGCCGCAGGACGATCCCCGCCAGCGCCGCCCCGACATCGGACGGGCCCGCGACCTCTTGGGGTGGGAGCCGACCGTGCCCCTGCGGGATGGGCTGATCGAGACGATTGCCTATTTCGACCGGCTGCTTGCCACGACCGAGGTCTGAGCCGGTGCCGCGGCTTCGCGCCCTGATCGTCGCCTTCGGGCTGGACGGCGAGGATGTGGGCGAGACCTATTCCGCCTTCCAGTGGGTGAAGGCGCTGGCGGAGGAGGCCGACCTGACGGTGCTGGCAACCCAGCGCCACAGCAGCACCCCGCTTGGGCGCCAGCTTCCCGAGGCCGAGGTCGTGACATGGCCCGAACCGCGGGTGCTGTACGAGCGGTTCGAGCGGTTCAATGCCATGGCGCAGCCCTGGCTGCCGGTCTTCAACCGGAAGGTCGCGCGCTGGATCCGCGCGGCGCAGGCGGCCGGGCGCCGGTTCGACGTGGCGCACCAGATCCTGCCGCAGGCGCCGCGACATGCGACGCCGCTGCGTCATTTCCGGATACCTTATGTGCTGGGACCGCTGGGAGGCGGGCTGGACACGCCACCCGGGTTCGCGGCCGAGGTAGGCCGAGAAAGCCGGATCGTGCGTTTGCGCGAACTGGACGGCTGGCGGCTGCGCCATGATCCGGCCTTGCGCCGCGGGCTGGAACGGGCCGGGCTGATCCTGGGGGTTGCGCCCTACATCCAGCAACGCCTGCACGCAGCCGGACTGGGCCATCTGCCGTTCCGCCCGGTGCTGGAACGGGCGCACGGCCCGATGCCCGCCCTGCCCGAGCGACAGCGCGTGGCCGGGCAGCTCCGGCTGCTGCATGTCGGCCGGGTGGTGAGGACGAAGGCCTTGCGCGACACCGTGCGCGCCATGGCACTGCTGCGCGACATGCCCGGGGTCACGCTGACAAGTGCCGGCGACGGGCCCGATCTGGCGGCCTGCAGGGCAGAGGCCGATGCGCTGGGGCTGGGCGACCGGGTCCGGTTTCTCGGACGCGTTCCGCGGGCCGAGGTGGACCGGCTCTATGCCGGATCGGATGTGTTCTGCTTCCCGAGCTTCCGCGAGCCGATGGGCGGGGTGTTCTTCGAGGCGATGGAATGGGGCCTGCCGGTGATCGCGGCGGCGCGGGGCGGCCCGGATTTCATTGTGGACGACACGAGCGGGATCCGCCTGCCGGTGGAGACCCCAGAGCAGTTCGCGCGCGACATTGCCGAGGCCATCCGGCGGCTTGCCAACGATCCTGCGCTGCGTCTGTCGCTGGGCCAGGGCGCGCGCCGCCGGCTGGAGAGCTTCGGCACATGGCAGGACAAGGCGCTTGAGACCGTGGCCCTGTGGCGCGGCCTGCTGGGTCCGCAGAGCGGCGCGACAGCATGAGTGCCACCGCCGAAGCGCGCCCCGATCTGTCGATCGTGATCGTGAACTGGAACACGATCGAGATGCTGCGCGAGGTGCTGGACTCGGTGTTCGGGAACCGCGGCGGTCTGGCGTTGCAGGTGATCGTGGTCGACAATGCGTCGGATGACGGTTCTGCCGATATGGTGGCGGCGGGGTTTCCCGAGGCCATGCTGATCCGCAACACGACGAACCGAGGCTTCGCGGCCGCCAACAACCAGGGCTTTGCGCTGGCGACGGGGCGGCACATCCTGCTTCTGAATTCGGACACAATCGTTCTGGGCGACGTGCTTGCGGCTTCGGTGAAGTGGCTTGATGACCACTCGCGGGCCGGCGCGATGGGCTGCCGGGTGCTGAACACCGATCGAACCGTGCAGATGACCTGTTCGATGTTCCCCGGTCCCCTCAACCTTCTTCTGCTGACCTCGGGGCTTTGGAAACTGTCTTGGCCGCGGTTCTTCGGCCGGTATCTGATGACCGGCTGGCAACGCGACAGCGCGCGGGAGGTCGAGGTGATCTCGGGGTGCTATCTGATGCTCCGGCGCGAGGTGCTCGATGCGGTGGGTCCGCTGGACGAGGACTTCTTCTTCTTCGGCGAGGAGACCGACTGGTGCCGGCGCATGCGCGATGCCGGCTGGGAGTTGTGGTTCGCGCCGGTGGGCGAGATCGTGCATCATGGCGGCGGATCGGTGAACAAGCTGAACCACAGGCGTGACGTCATGCTGACCGATGCGCTGATCCGGCTGAACCGGAAACACGGTGGTCGCACGGCAGGGGCGGTCGCCTGGACGGTGCTTCTGGGCTTCAACCTGAGCCGCGCGGCCTTCTGGGGTCTGCGCGCGGCACTGGGTCGCGCGCCCGGCCCTGCCGAACGGGCCGCGCACTTCCGCCGTGTGGTGGCAGGGATTCTGGGTCGCGGCTGAACGGCCGTTGCGGCGTCGCCGGATGCTCGCGCCGATGGGAACGGGGGAAACGGCTGAACGGCGTGGCATTCCGGGCGGGATCGGTGGCCGGCTCGGGTTCGGCTTCGCCACGGGTCTCGGGCGTCGCGGTCAAGAGCCAGATCCCCGCACCGAAGAAGAAGAACACCAGCGAATAGATCGAATGCCAGACGTGGACCGTGGTCAGCGTGAAGCTGAGGCCGGCGAAGGCGAAGACCCATGCGCGCCGGAACTGCCAGAGGACGGGATCGGAATCGAAGTTCCGTCGCATGGCCCACCACAGCCCGAGTGCATAGCCCAGGGCCAGCAGGGCAAAGCCGGGAATGCCGTAGCGCACTGTAGTCACCAGCCAGAAATTGTCCATGCTGCCGGACCGCATGTAGTTCGGCCGGATCCAGTCGTTGAGGCCGATGCCGAACAGCGGGCTGGGCGGAATGCCACGGGCGGCGTCGCCGATCACATTGGCCATGCCCCAGTCGAAGATGATCGTGCGCCAGTAGGCGGTATGAGCTGAGAAGGTCGCGTAGTGCAGGAAGACCCGCAACGGGGTCCGGTCCGAAAGCATGTCGACCACGACGTAGAGCACCGCGACGACGCCGAGCATGATCCACCAGCGCTTCTTCGTGCCGCGGAACAGCCAGGCCCAGGTCATCAGGAACAGCTGCATGACCATCGCAAGCAAGGCGCCGGCCGACAGCGCGGCGAAGCCGCAGAACAGGATCGCAGCGGTGGTCACGAGACGTCGCGCATCGGACCAGACATTCTTCATGCCCACGAAGACCAGCGGGAACAGAACGGCGAAGAAGAGGCCGGAGTGGATCGGATGGTTGAAGACGAGCTGGACCCGATCGAACCCCATCCGCCGGCCGATGGAGATGTCGCGGAGGGTCGACACGCCCGGGATCTGCCGGAGCGCGTTCAGGATGACCGCATTGCCGGTCAGCAGCTCCACCAGCGCAAACGGCAACAGGCAAAGCGCCGCGAGGCCAAGAAGATTGATCAGGGCGAGAAAGTCCTCGCGCGTGCGGATGAAGGCACGGCCGACCAGATAGCCGCCGAGAAACTCGATACCGGTCGAGCCGGCATTGGCAACGACGCGATCGGGGTTGTTGACCGCGAGTGCGATGGTCATCCACACGACATGGAGCAGGAACAGGATGTCGATCGCGTTGACCTTGCCGTACCGGCCGCTGAAGAGGCCGATCAGCAACGGGATGACGAGGATCAGCAGGACCACCCGGGCGCTGGTCAGGAACAGTCCTCCGACGCTGAGTTGCAGCGGGAGGAGAATCGCGAGCAGATAGAGCAGGACCGGAAAGGCGATACCCTTCCGCGCGGCAAGCAGCGCGGCGAAGAAATCCTTCACCGCACCGGCCTGACCGGAACTCCGGGGCGCGCGGACCGGGGCAGAGGGGTTGGTCAGGGTCACGGGGCCATCCTTGGCGATCTGATCGACTTATAAGACACCCGGCACGGCGATGCGACCGGATCCCGGCATTTTGAGGACATTGTCGTGCAAGGGTTCCGCCGCCGGCCGGCCGGCGTTGATGAGGTCAGTGCAGCGTCAGGCCGAGGGCGTTCACCTTCATCGAGAATTCCGTGAGGGCGCCGCGGAAGCTCTTGCCCCGCCCGGTACTGCCGAAGGTCAGGCCGTGGCGTCCGTGATAGGCCAGACGGCCCGGCGGGGCCTGGGCGCGGATCTCGGGCCGGCCGTTCACGTCCAGTTCCACGCGGCCGGTCGTCGCGTCGTGGCGCAGACCGATGCGGTGCCACTGCCCGTCATGCAGCGCGAGCGGACGGGTGCGGAACACGACCGGCCGCTCGGCGCCTTCGATGGAAAGCGACAACTCGGCGCTGCCCGATCCGGTGACGGCAAGGCCGAAGGTGCCGCGCAGCGCGACCACTGTGCCCGACGGATCCGGCCCCGGGTCGGCGCGCAGGCGGAGGTCGAGCGAAAGGTCGTGCGCCTCGCGCAGGGCGCGCGTGTCGGAGGCGGGCAGCCGCGCGGGCTCGTCGCCGTCGCCGAGCCTGATGAAGGTGGCGCCGGCCGCCCCGGTGGCGAGGGGGACGTCCGTCTGATCGGTCATGTCGCCGCCGCGACGGACCCGGAGCGTGCCTTCGGAGAGGTTGACGATCTCGGGCGCGGGCAACTCGATCTCTGCCCGCAGGCGGCTTTCGGGGCCGTCCGGGCCCACCGACAGCTCGATCGTCCAGCGCCCGGGCGCCGGCAGGGTGATCGCCGTCTGCAGGCCTTCGGCCCGGCCGGCCGGTGTGCCGTCGGGAGCGATCACGGACCAGACCGGGTTGTAGCCCGGCGCAGGGCGGCTGGCGGTGGCGTCCAGAAGAAACCGGTTGGCGCGCTCGCGGTCCGGTTCGATCCGCATCAGGGCGCGCGCGGGGCTGCCGGTTGTCCCGCGGGCCAGCACCGGGGGCAGCGGGGCATCGGCCCGGAGGATCGATGCCCCGAGCGTCACACCGTCGGCCGGACCGTCGGGGCGATAGCGGAACGGGCCGAGCGTTGCGGGATCGCCGAACCGCGGCGCAAGGAACACCCGATCGTAGTGGCCGGGCAGGGAGGCGTCAGTCTCGTGCAGGTCCAGATTGCGCTCGATCACCCAGTCGGCCCCGCCGCCCCTTTCGGCCCGCCGCTCCGGCCCCGCGACGGTGCGCGCCAGATTCCCGGTCACCCGGA
>JBKBMT010000028.1:0-35722 GCA_046295655.1 Gemmobacter sp.
GACCAGCCGGTGATACCCTTCGGCAGCTCGGGCCTGAAACTGTCGCTCTATCCCTTCCGCCATGCCCCGCTCCACCTGCACCGGGGCGAGACGGTCGTGGTGCTGGCCGCGCAGCTTGCGCATCTGATGGGGTATCGCGAGATCATCATCCTCGGTGTCGATCTGGACTACAGCGGCGCGACCACCCACTTCTACGGCGGCGGTCGCAAGGAAACCGAGCGTCTGGCCAACTTCCGTCCCGGCGGATCGGGGACGGAGATGGTCAACCTTGCGTTCCGCAACCTCCAGACCCTTGTTGCCCCGGACGGATGCCGGCTGTTCAACGCAGCGCCGGGGGGCAAGCTCGACATGATCGAACGGGTCCGGTTCGAGGATCTGTTCGAGCCTCCTGCCTCTCGCGCCGCGGCGGGGGGCGCATGACCGCGCCGCCCGCCCTGCCCCGCGACCGGCTTCCCACGCTCGGCGAGACACGGGCGCTGATGCGGGGGCTGATGGACCTCGTGACCGCCCAGATGGACCGGATCGAGGCGGACCGATACGACATCACCCTGAAGCCCGACGGCAGCCCGGTGACGGCCGCCGATATCCTGGTGGAACGGCTGATTCACGACTACCTGGCGGCGCATGTGCCGGATGTCGCCCTGGCCGGCGAGGAATCCTTTTCCGATGGCGATGCAACCGGAAGTGCAGGCTATTTCGCCATCCTCGACCCGATCGACGGAACCGAGAATTTCTGTTCCGGCCTGAAGGAATGGGGCGTTTCCTTCACGCTGTGGCACGGCCGGACCCATCTTGGCAGCCTGCTGTTCATGCCCGAACTCGGCGAGCATCTGATGACCGGCGACACGATCCGCCCGGTGCGGTCGCGGATACACGGGTTTTCGTCGTCGATGTGTCCCGAGATCCTGGACGGAATGGCCGCGACGCGGGAAAGCCGGCTGATGGGTTGCGCGGTCTACAACCTCTACAATGTCGCGCGCGGGGCCTATGCGCGCTTCACCAATCCGCGCGGGGCGCATGCCTGGGACCTGCTGCCGGGCCTGATGCTGGCGCGGGAGCACCGTTGCGAGATCACCGTGGAAGGACGGGAGTGGGATGGGGACTATCTCGAACCGGGTCGCAAGTATCGCGTCGACATTCGCCACCGATACGATCTTCATCCTGGGCAAGGGTCCGTCGGTTGACCGGATCCGGCCCGAGGTCTTTGCCAATGCGCTGGTGATCGGGCTGAACGATGCCGAACGCATCGTGCCCTGCGATATCTCGATCCTGCACGACGACTGGGTGCACGCGGCACTCGCGGCGAACGGCTACCGGTCGCGGCTCTATGTCACCTCGACCGGCCTTGCGCCGGCGCGCGGCGAGGTCGTGCGGGCGGCCTATGCGCCGGTATCACAGGAACAGGCCGACGTGATGATGCAGCGGCTGGTCGCCGCCGATCCCGCAGCGGATTTCGTGATCGAGGAGGTGCTGTTCCTGTCGGCGCTGAAGCTCGCGCGGATGATCGCGCAGGCCCGGGGGCGGACGCAGACCGTCTACATGGTCGGCTTCGATTTCACGCCCGACAAGGGCTATGCCCATGCCATCGACCGCGACTACGCCCCGCCGCAGCCCGAGGCCCGCGCGGCACGGATTACCCCGCAGGAATTCTATTTCCTCAACACGCTCTACATGCTGCGCGACAGCGAACTGGATATCCGTCATGTCGGCGAGCGCAATTTCTCGGCCCTGACCCCGGAGGACCTGAACGCCCATTTCCTGCCGGTCGCCGGTCCCGCCGGGGCACCGGGACGCGGGCAGGTTCTGGTGACGGCAGAACTGACCACCAACCATTTCGGCGACCGCCATCGGCTGGAGCGGATGATCCGCGCGGCCCGGGCAGCGGGCGCCGATTTCGTCAAGCTCCAGAAGCGGGATGTGGAAACCTTCTATCCCCGCGACCAGCTGGACGGAAAATACGTCTCGCCCTTCGGCACGACCTTCCGCGACTATCGTCACGCGCTGGAGCTTGACCGCGACGACTTCGACTTCGTGGACCGGCTCTGCCGGGATCTGGGCATCCGCTGGTTCGCCTCGGTGCTGGACGAACCCTCGTTCCGCTTCATCCAGGAATTCGAGCCCGAACTGGTCAAGCTGCCCTCGACCATCTCCGAGCACACCGACTACCTGGCCCATGTCGCGGGCAGTTACAGCGGCGGCATCGTGCTGTCCACGGGGATGACCGATTCGGCCTACGAGACCTGGGTGCTGGAAACCTTCAGGCGCTGCGACAGGCTGTATCTGATGCAGGCCAACTCGGCCTATCCGACGCCGCAGACCGACTGCCACATCGGGGTGATCCGGCACTACCGGGACCTGTCCCGGGACGATCCGCGGATCGTGCCGGCCTATTCCAGCCACGATTTCGGCTGGCTCGCATCGGCGCTGGCGGTCGCCGCCGGTGCCCGGATGGTGGAAAAGCACGTGAAGCTCGGCAATACCGAATGGGCCCATTTCGATGCCGTCGCGCTGGACCTGACCACCACCGAATTCGCCGACTATGTGGCGAAGATCCGCGAGGCCGAGACGATCTGCGGCTCGGAGGAGAAGAAGGTCAACGACAGTGAACACCACAAGTACTTCCGCAAGGCGGTCTGACCCGGCCGATCCACCGGGGTTCCGGCTGTATCGCGAGATCCGCCGGCTCATGGAGACGGATGCGGAAGACTGCGTGATCGAGGCCCGGATCGCGCGCTTCGCTGCAGGGGCGCGCAGGATGGCCCTGGCGGACCGGGACGACCTGCGACGGACCGAGTCGCTGTTCCGCCGCGCCTCCGACAGCCTCAAGCGGCGGGTCTATCCGATCCTGGTCGAGGCGCTCGGCGCCGAGGGACTGTCGGAAAAGCTGAACATCTATGCCCAGCGGGCGGGCACCGACCTGGCGCCCGTCTGTTCCTTCACCGCCGCGATGAGCCTGCGCGCCCGGCGCCGGCAGGCGCTGCCGGAGACGGCGGCGGAACTCTACCTTATCGACAAGGACGACGGCGGCCGCTTTGCCAGGGCGCTGGGGGTGCCCGTCGCCCGCCGCGATACGGCGCTCTACGACTGGCGTGAACTTCCCCTGGAACCCGGCACGGTGGTCAAGCCGCGCAACGGCGAAGGCTCCCGCGGGGTCTTCGTGATCCGTACCGAGGCCGAAGTGCTGGAGATCAAGACCGGCACCTGGCTGAGCGGCGGGGTCTCTGCGCTGCGGCCCCGGATCGCGCATCTGGTCGGGACGGGCTTCGTGCCCCGGGATCGCTGGATCCGCGAGGATTTCGTGACCGAGGACCCCGCGACCGGCGCGCTGGCGCGGGATTTCAAGGTATTCGCCTTCTACGGCGACTGCCCGCTGATCTGGGAGATGATCCGCCAGCCCACCACCGCCGCCTGCTGGTGGGGTCCGGACGGGCGGGCGGTGGATGCGGGGCAGCTGTTTTCCTACTATCCGCATTTCGACGGCATCGGTTTTCCGCCGGCGGTGCTGGACCTTGCCCGCCGGATCAGCCGCGAGATCCCGGCACCTTTCCTGCGTCTCGACATCCTGAACGGCCATGACGGCCCGGTTCTGGGCGAATTCACCGGCCATTCTGGCAACTACGACCGGATGAACCGCGAATGGGACCGCCGGCTGGGCGAGGCCTTCCTGGCCGCCGAGGCCCGGCTGCACGCCGATCTGATCCGCGGCAGGCGGTTCGATACCTTCCTGTCCTGCTTTCCGACCTACGGCGCCCCACCCGGGCCGGCCATCTTTCCGAGGCATGCATCATGACCGACCCGATCATCGCCCTGATCCCCGCCCGCGCCGGCAGCGAGCGGGTGAAGCACAAGAACACCCGTCCCTTCGCGGGCATCCCGGGCGGTCTGCTGGAGCTGAAGCTGCGGCAGCTGACCGCCGTGCCCGAGGTGGCGAAGGTCATCGTCTCCAGCAACGATCCGGTGGTGCTGGACTATGTGGCCCGCTGGGGGCGCGAAACCGACAGCCGTTTCGTCGCCTCGGAACGGCCCGACGAGCTGGGCCGGTCCTCGACCTCGATGACGGACTTCATCCGCTATTCGGCGACGCTGGAAGCCGAGGGCGTGATGATGATGACCCATGTCACCCATCCCTTCATCACCTCGGCGGTGTTCCGCGAGATCATCGCAAGCTGGCGCGCCGCCGTCGCCCGGGGCCATGACAGTCTGGTGACCGTGACCCGGCTTCACAAGTTCATCTGGGACGAGAACGGCCCGTGGAACTATGACAATTCGGTCGAGAAATGGCCGCGCAGCCAGGATCTCAAGCCGCTGTTCGAGATCAACCATGCCGCCTATCTGATGCCGTTCGCCCTGATGCGCGAAGTGGGCGACCGGATCGGCCGGCGGCCGTTTCTGCACGAACTGCCGGAGAACGTGGCCATGGACATCGACTGGGAGGACCAGTTCCAGCTTCTGGGCGACATCGCCGAGGCCAAGCGGGCGCGTGGCATCAGCCTGATATGACGGAACCCGCCGGGGCGGCTCCGGCGGGTTCCTGCAGTCCGGGCGTCGCAGCGCCTCAGCCGGCCAGCGCCTTGTTCAGGTATTCGTCCACCTTCTCGAGATAGCCCATGGTGGTCAACCATTTCTGGTCCGGGCCCACCAGCAGCGCCAGATCCTTGGTCATGTACCCGTCCTCGACCGCCTGAACGGTGACCCGTTCCAGCGTCTCGGCGAAGTTCATCAGGGCCGCGTTGTCGTCGAGCTTGGCGCGATGCTTGAGGCCGCCGGTCCAGGCGTAGATCGAGGCGATGGAGTTGGTCGAAGTCTCCCTGCCCTTCTGATGCTCGCGGTAGTGGCGCGTCACCGTGCCGTGCGCGGCCTCGGCCTCGACCGTCTTGCCGTCGGGCGTCATCAGGACCGAGGTCATCAGCCCGAGGCTGCCGAAGCCCTGCGCCACGGTGTCGGACTGCACGTCGCCGTCATAGTTCTTGCAGGCCCAGACATAACCACCGGACCATTTCAGCGCACTGGCTACCATGTCGTCGATCAGACGGTGTTCGTAGGTGATGCCCCTGGCCTTGAACTGCTCCTCGAACTCCTCCTCGTAGACCTTCTGGAACAGATCCTTGAAGCGGCCGTCATAGGCCTTGAGGATGGTGTTCTTGGTGGACAGGTAGACCGGCCAGCCAAGGTTCAGGCCATAGTTCATGCTGGCCCGCGCGAAATCGATGATCGACTGGTCGAGGTTGTACATCGCCATCGCCACGCCCGAGCCGGGGGCGTCGAACACCTCGCGCTCGATCACCTCGCCGTCTTCGCCGACGAACCTGATCGTGAGCTTGCCCTTGCCGGGAAAGCGGAAGTCGGTGGCGCGGTACTGGTCGCCGAAGGCATGGCGGCCGACGACGATGGGCTGGGTCCAGCCCGGCACCAGGCGCGGCACGTTGCGGCAGATGATCGGCTGACGGAAGATCACCCCGCCCAGGATGTTGCGGATCGTGCCGTTGGGCGACTTCCACATCTCCTTCAACCCGAATTCCTCGACCCGGGCCTCGTCGGGGGTGATGGTCGCACATTTGACACCGACGCCGTATTTCCTGATCGCATGGGCGGCGTCGATGGTGATCTGGTCGTTGGTCCGGTCGCGTTCCTCGATCCCGAGGTCGTAGTATTTCAGGTCGATGTCGAGATAGGGCAGGATCAGCTTCTTCTTGATGAAGTCCCAGATGATCCGGGTCATCTCGTCGCCGTCGAGTTCGACGACGGGGTTCTCAACCTTGATCTTGGTCATGTCCGGCCCCTTCGATGGCTTTCGTTCGGCTGCGCCATAGCCGATTCCGCCGCGCGAGGGAAGATGGTATGCGTTTGTATACCGAAACGTCGCACCTCCGCCCCCGCCCCTTGCGCAGGCACCATGTGGCGCCGACGGAAACACTGTGTCGAGCGTCGCCGGCTATGTCCGGGGCGGCACTTGTGGCACAAGTTGGGCAAGATCGTGGTATCGGAACGGTAGGAATGTTCAGGATCATCGCCCTCGCCGCCGCCCTGGCAACAACCGCAGTGCCGGCCCGGGCCGCCATCGTCTCGGCCGACTTCAGCGCGCTTTTCGACCTTCCGTCGAGGGCCTCCGGGCCGCGCATCCTCGCCGCCGGCGGCCGGACGGTGGCGCACGGGCCGGAACTGACCGTCGCGGACGAGACGCAGAACCCCTCGGGATGGCTCGGCCTTGCGACGGTGGACATCAACCCCGCCGGGCTGATCGTCCTGCGCGGCGATCTCGGCGAGGGTGCGGGGGACTACGACCTGATCTCGGTCACGATCGGCGCAATCCGGTTCGCATCGAAGCTGCGGATTGCCGGCGTGGTCGAGACCATGTCGAACCTGCTCGATCCGGACTGGACGGTGGTTCAGCCACTCGTCAGCTTCACCGACGACAGCGTGACCATCACCTATGACGCGACGGGGTTCGGATCGGTCGCCGACCTTCAGATTTCGGACGGCGGGTTCTCGAAGTTCCAGCTTCTGCTGGAACCGGCGGCGGTGCCGCTGCCGGCCGGGCTGCCGTTGCTTCTGCTGGGTCTCGGGGGGCTCGCCGCATTGCGCCGGAGGCGGATCTGAGAGCGGCCGGCGAAGCCGCTAGTGACCCACGCTCAGGTCGCGGGGCGCCTCGGGGGCATCCCCGCCCTCGCGCCGGGCGACCAGCGTCCTGGCAAGGAAATCTCGCCCACGCCGTTCGGCAAGACGGATCCGGATCGAGGTCATGAAGGCTTCCTGCAGCGTCGGGGACGAGGCGCCGATCACCCGCGCGACCTTCTCGTAGAACCGGTCGTCCTCCAGCTCGTCCAGTGCGGCGATCACATCCCGCGCCAGCGCATCGGCCAGATCCTCGGTCACGCCCATCAGCGGGTTCCTTCCGTCATGCGGCGGCGGACATATTCGGTGACATGACCGATCATCGGCTTCATGTGTGCCTCGTCATCCTCGAAGAAATGCCCCGCACCCTCGATCTGCGTGTGGGTGATGGTGATGCCCTTCTGCTCGTGCAGCTTGGCCACGAGGCCGGCGGTGTCCTTGGGCGGGGCGATCCGGTCCGCCGTCCCGTGAATGATAAGGCCCGAGGCGGGACAGGGCGCAAGGAAGCTGAAGTCGTAGAGGTTGGCCGGCGGCGCGACCGAGATGAAGCCGGTGATCTCGGGCCGCCGCATCAGAAGCTGCATGCCGATCCAGGCGCCGAAGGAAAAGCCCGCAACCCAGCAGTGCTTGGCGTTCTGGTTCATCGACTGGAGGTAGTCGAGCGCCGAGGCGGCGTCGCTGAGCTCGCCGATGCCCTGGTCGTATTCGCCCTGGCTGCGACCAACGCCCCGGAAGTTGAACCGCAGCACCGTGAACCCGAGATTGTAGAAGGCGTAGTGCAGGTTGTAGACGACGCGGTTGTTCATCGTCCCGCCGTACTGGGGATGCGGGTGCAGGACGATGGCGATCGGCGCGTCACGTTCCTTCTGCGGGTGATAGCGACCCTCGAGGCGGCCTTCCGGACCGGGAAAAATCACTTCGGGCATGGGTTCGCCTGTCTTTCCCTGCGCTGGGACAGAACCCGACGCGCCGGCCGGTCCCGCCCTGAACTTCGTGTCGACCGCCGCATCCGGGCGCCCCGACGGCTTCCGGCGCGACCGAAAGTGAGTTAAGGCCCGGGAAAGCCGGCGTCAATGGCAACCGGGACGACCGGCAGTCGGAGAGTAGACGATGAAGCTGTCCACCAAGGGGCGCTATGCCATGGTGGCGCTGGCCGACCTGGCCGGTGCGGGTCCTGGCGGGCGCGTGTCGCTGGCCGAGATTTCCAGGCGGCAGGACATCTCGTTGCCGTATCTGGAACAGCTGTTCGTCAAGCTGCGCCGGGCCGGGATCGTCGAATCGGTCCGCGGCCCCGGCGGCGGCTATGTACTGGCCCGGCCAGCCGAGGCGATCCGGGTCAGCGAGATCCTCGAAGCGGTGGACGAGACGGTATCGGCGATGCATACCGGCGCCGGCGCCACGGGCGCGCTGTCGGGCACCCGCGAGCAGTCGCTGACCAACCGGCTGTGGGAAAGCCTGTCGGCGAATGTCTATGTCTTCCTGCATCAGGTCCGGCTGTCGGATGTGGTGGACAACCAGCTGACCCCCTGCCCTGCGGTGCCGAACCTGTTTCGGGTGGTGGACGAGGACTGATCCGGCGGAGGCGCCCGCCGGCGGGCGCCACGCCCTCATCTCGCCGCGCCGGCAGGCGGCGCGGCTCGGCTGTCCCGTTCGGGACGGGGTAGGCGATGCGTCAACGGGTCTATCTGGACTGGAATGCAACCACGCCGCTGCGGCCGGAGGCGCGCGCGGCAATGGTTGCGGCCTTCGACGCGGTGGGCAACCCTTCGTCGGTGCATGCCGAGGGTCGGGCCGCCCGGGCGATCGTGGAACGCGCCCGCGCCGATCTGGCCGAAGCCCTGGGCGCGGGCGGGGCCGACATCGTCTTCACCTCGGGCGCGACCGAAGCCGCGGCGCTTGCACTGGCAGGGCGCGGACTGGCCTGTGCCGGGGTCGAACACGAGGCGGTGCTGGCCTGGTGCGAGCCGCGGCTTGCGGCGGATGCCGCAGGCGCGGTTCGGGTGGACCAGCCCGGCGAAAGCACCTTGCAGCTGGCCAATTCGGAGACCGGACTCGTCCAGACCCTGCCCCCGGGCCTTGCGGTCAGCGATCTGACCCAGGGGTTCGGCAAGCTTCCCCTGGCCTTCGACTGGCTGGGCTGCGACATGGGCTTCGTCAGCGCCCACAAGATCGGAGGGCCGAAGGGCGTGGGGGCGCTCGTGGTCCGGCGGGGGGTCGAGCTTGCCCCGCAACTGCGGGGCGGCGGGCAGGAGCTGGGCCGGCGCGCGGGCACCGAGAACGTGCCCGGCATCGCGGGTTTTGCCGCGGCAGCGAAGGCGGCGGTGCGCGACCTTTCCGAAGGGGTCTGGGACCGGGTGTCTGGAATTAGAAATATTCTAGAGTCGGCATTGTCAGCGGAAGCGAACCGGACTATTTCTGTCGGGAAAGACGGCGTCCGGCTGCCCAACACCCTGTGCCTCGCAACACCCGGCTGGAAGGGCGAGACCCAGGTGATGCAGATGGATCTGGCCGGCTTCGCCATCTCGGCGGGTTCGGCCTGTTCGTCTGGCAAGGTCCGGGCCAGCCGCACCCTGCTGGCGATGGGGCTGGGCGAGGCCATTGCGGAAAGTGCGATCCGGGTCTCGCTCGGACCGCAGACGACGGAGACGGAAGTGCTGCGCTTTGCCGAGGCGTGGCTCAGGCAATACCGGCGCGCAACCCTGCGGGTCGGCTGACGGGGAGAGGCGAAATGACCATGCTGGACGTGACCAAGGCCGCGACCGAAGTGCGCGAGGGCGTCGACCGCGAGACGATCGAGACCGTTCAGGCCATGGCCGGCAAGTACAAGCATGGCTGGGAAACCGACATCGAGACCGAATTCGCCCCCAAGGGCCTGAACGAGGACATCGTCCGGCTGATCTCGGAGAAGAACGGCGAGCCGGAGTGGCTGACCGACTGGCGGCTCGACGCGTTCCGGCGCTGGCAGAAGATGCGCGAGCCGACCTGGGCGATGGTGACCTATCCGGCAATCGACTACCAGGACCAGTATTACTATGCCAAGCCCAAGAGCATGACGGAACGGCCGAAGTCGCTGGACGAGGTCGATCCGAAGCTGCTGGCGACCTACGAGAAGCTGGGCATCCCGCTGAAGGAGCAGATGGTCCTCGCCGGGATCGAGGGCGCGGGCGAGGATGCGCCGCGCCAGGTCGCGGTGGACGCGGTATTCGATTCAGTCAGCCTCGGCACCACGTTCAAGGACGAGCTTGCGAAGGCGGGCGTCATCTTCTGCTCGATCTCCGAGGCGGTGCGGGAACATCCCGAGCTGGTGCGGAAGTATCTGGGCAGCGTCGTGCCGCCCACCGACAACTTCTTCGCCACGCTGAACAGCGCGGTCTTTTCCGACGGCTCCTTCGTCTATGTTCCGAAGGGCGTGCGCTGTCCGATGGAGCTTTCGACCTATTTCCGCATCAACGCCGAGAACACCGGACAGTTCGAACGCACGCTGATCATCGCGGACGAGGGCAGCTATGTGAGCTATCTGGAAGGTTGCACGGCCCCCAAGCGTGATACCCATCAGCTGCATGCGGCAGTGGTCGAGATCGTGGTGCTGGACGATGCCGAGGTGAAGTATTCGACGGTGCAGAACTGGTATCCGGGCGACGAGGAAGGCCGGGGCGGGATCTACAACTTCGTCACCAAGCGGGCCGACTGCCGCGGCCGGCGGTCCAAGGTGATGTGGACCCAGGTGGAGACCGGCAGCGCGATCACCTGGAAATACCCGTCCTGCATCCTGCGCGGCGACGAGAGCCAGGGCGAATTCTATTCGATCGCCATCGCCAACAACGCCCAGCAGGCCGACACCGGCACCAAGATGGTGCATCTGGGGCGCAACACCCGGTCGAGGATCGTGTCCAAGGGCATCTCGGCCGGCCGGGCGCAGAACACCTATCGCGGGCTTGTCTCGATGCATCCGCGCGCGGCGAACAGCCGCAACTATACCCAGTGCGACAGCCTGCTGATCGGCGACCGCTGCGGCGCCCATACCGTGCCCTATATCGAGGTCCGAAATACCTCGAGCCGGGTCGAGCACGAGGCCACCACGTCGAAGGTCGATGACGACCAGCTGTTCTACTGCCGCTCGCGCGGGATGGACGAGGAAGAGGCGGTGGCGCTGGTCGTCAACGGCTTCTGCAAGGAGGTGTTGCAGGTCCTGCCGATGGAATTCGCCATGGAGGCCCAGAGCCTGGTCGCGATCTCGCTCGAAGGGTCGGTGGGCTGACGGCGATGCAGGCGCAGCCTCCGCAGACCGTCGGCGACGGGGCCGCCGAACGGCCCGTCCTGATGATGCCGCCGGACGAAGCCGGGGCGGTGCGCGCGGCCTATGACGGCGCCGGCACCATCCTGGAATACGGCTGCGGCGGATCCACCGCCATGGCTGCGGAAATGACTGGAAAGACCGTGTTTTCCGTGGAGAGCGATGCGACCTGGCTGGGCCGGATGCGGCGCTGGTTCGAGGCGAACCCGCCCCGCGCCGACCGCGTCGTGCTGCATCACGCCGATATCGGCCCGACCCGCGACTGGGGGCATCCGGCCGACGAATCGCGGATCCGGCGCTGGCCCGGCTATGCCAACTCGGTCTGGGACCATCCCGGGTTCGAGCATCCCGATGTCGTGCTGATCGACGGCCGTTTCCGCGCCGCCTGCCTGATCACGGTGGCGCTGCGCATCGTCCGGCCGGTGCTGGCGCTGTTTGACGACTACCGCGACCGCAAGCCCTATCACCGGGTCGAGGAGCTGGTGCGCCCAAGCGGCATGATCGGCCGCATGGCCCGCTTCGATCTGGAGCCGCGGCCCGTGCCGGCCGACCGGCTGGGATGGATCGCCAGCCTCTACCTGCGGCCGCTTTGAGGCAGGCCATGCCGATGCGTCGCCAAATGGTTCTGTCCGCTCCGCAAAGCCGCCATATTCCGGGCGTTACTGTCCCTCGACAGAACGAGGAAAAGGCCCCAGGCCCGGCCTGCGCAAGAGGGAACAGCAATGCGTGCGAGAACGACCGCCGGAACCGAGCTTGCCGCCAACAAGCAGATCTTCGCGGAGCGCATCGCGCGGATCGAGAAGCGCAACGGGAACACCAACGGCACGGTCTTTGTGGGCATGGACGGCTGCATCACACTGGATGCGGCGATGGGGATGCGGACGCGCAAGGCCAAGCGTGGCTCCGGCGCCTCGCTGCTGATCGTGGCCTCGCTGACCTTCGTCGCGGGCTTCATCGGGCTGCAGTCCGTTCCGATCGAAACGCTGATCGCCTATCTGCCTGCCGACATGGTGGAGAAGGCCATGGCGACCGAATGGGTTCAGGGCGCCCTGACCGAAGCCGGCATGCTCTGATACCGCCGCGCCTGCGGGCGCATTTCCGACCGACGAACCCGAACCGGGGGCACTGCGTGGCAGTCGCCCCCCACAGCCGTTTCTGACGAGGACATGATGCTTCAGATCACCGACCTGCATGTAAAGCTCGAGGACGAGGACAAGGCGATCCTCAAGGGCGTCAGCCTGACGGTCAAGGCCGGCGAGGTTCACGCGATCATGGGCCCGAACGGATCGGGCAAGTCCACGCTGTCCTATGTCCTGTCGGGCCGAGACGGCTATGAGGTGACCCAGGGCAGCGCGACGCTGGACGGGGTCGACCTGCTGGAACTGGAACCCGAGCAGCGGGCGGCCGAAGGTCTGTTCCTTGCCTTCCAGTATCCGGTCGAAATCCCCGGCGTCGGCAACATGACCTTCCTGCGCACCGCCCTGAATGCCCAGCGCAAGGCCCGGGGCGAGCCGGAGGTCAGTGCGGGCGACTTCCTGAAGCTCGTGCGCGAGAAGGCGAAGGCGCTGAAGATCGATGCCGAGATGCTGAAACGGCCGGTGAACGTGGGCTTTTCCGGCGGTGAGAAGAAGCGCAACGAGATCCTGCAGATGGCGGTGCTGCAACCGAAGATGTGCATTCTCGACGAAACCGATTCCGGGCTCGACGTGGACGCGATGAAGCTCGTGTCGGACGGGGTGAACGCGCTGCGCGGCGAGGGGCGGGCGTTTCTGGTCATAACCCATTACCAGCGGCTGCTCGATCACATCCGCCCGGATGTCGTGCATATCATGGCCGACGGGCGCATCGTGAAATCGGGCGGCCCCGATCTGGCGCTGGAGGTCGAACAGAACGGCTATGCCGGCATCCTTTCGGAGGTGGCGTGATGGCGACGGCCCCTGCCCCGGCGCGCGCCGACGCGCTGGCCGCGCGCCTTGCCGCCCTGCCCCGCCCCTCGGCCGGTGCGAACTGGCTCGCCCAGGCGCGCGAGGCTGCGCTTGAACGGCTGACCGCCATGGGTCTGCCGGCGCGACGGGACGAATACTGGCGCTATACCGATCCGGCGACGTTGAATGCGGCCGAACCGCCCGCCGCCGCGCTGTTCCACCAGACCGACGAGCCGCAGGTGTTCGACACGGTCGACCGGCTGCGGCTGGTGTTCGTGGACGGCGTGTTCGATCCGGTCCAGTCGGACGATCCGGCACTTGCCGGGGTCGAGATCCACCGGCTGGCCGATGCCGGGCGCACCGACATCCATTGGGCGCGCGATCTTTACGGTGTGCTCGAGGCCCGCGGACAGACGCCCGTGCCGCGCCCCTTCGCCGCGCTGAACACCGCCTTCGCACAGGACGGCGTGCTGATCCGCGTGACCGGCAAGGCGCCGCGGCCGGTAAGCCTGATCTACCGCCACGCCTCCGAGACCTCGGACGCATATCTGCACCATGTCGTCCGGCTGGAACCCGGCGCAGACCTGACGCTGCTCGAAAACGGCCCGGCCGCGGCGCGGTTCTGCAAGGTGATGGAGGTCGATGTGGCCGATGGTGCTAGCTTTCACCACGTCCGCACCCAGGGACGTGACCGCGAAAGGCGGGCCGTCACGCATATCTTCGCCCGGCTCGGCCGCGCCAGCCGCTTCCGGTCCTTCACCATGACCGTGAACGGCCGCCTGACCCGCAACGAGGCGGTGATCGAGATGACCGCTCCGGGCGCCTCCGCCCATGTCGCGGGTGCCGCCGTGGGCGATGGCGCGTTTCACCACGACGACACGGTGTTCATGATCCATGGCGCCGAAGGCTGCGAAAGCCGGCAGGTCTTCAAGAAGGTCCTGAAGAACGGCGCAGTCGGCGTGTTCCAGGGCAAGATCCTGGTCCGGCCGGGGGCACAGAAGACCGACGGCTACCAGATCAGCCAGTCGCTGCTTCTCGACGAGGACAGCCAGTTCCTGGCCAAGCCGGAACTCGAGATCTATGCCGACGACGTGAAGTGCAGCCACGGCTCGACCTCGGGGGCGATCGACGAGACGGCGCTGCACTATCTGCGCTCGCGCGGGGTGCCGAAGGTCGAGGCGCAGGCGCTCTTGGTCCTTGCCTTCCTGGCCGAGGCGCTCGGCGAGATCGAGGACGAAAGACTGGCCGAGGAACTGGCGACCCGGCTGGAAAACTGGCTGGCACGGCGCAGGGGCTGAGGCGATGTCGGTGACGCGCGCCATTCTGGCCAGCTGGCGCGATCCGCGCGGGGTCATGCGCGCCCACCTGGCGCGCGGGGTGCGTGAGGATCGGGCCCTGGCGACACTGATGGGCGCCTGCCTGATGGCCTTCGTGGCGCAGTGGCCGGCCCTGTCGCGGGCGGCCCATCTCGACCCGTCCGTGCCTCTGGACGCGCGCCTCGGAGGGGCGCTCATGGCGACGCTGTTCTTCCTGCCGCCGCTTGCCTATGCGCTGGCGGCGGCAAGCCACCTTGCCGCCCGCGCACTGGGCGGCCGGGGCAGCTGGTTCGGGGCGCGGATGGCGCTGTTCTGGTCGCTTCTGGCGATCAGCCCGCTGATGCTGGTCAGCGGCCTGGTGGCGGGTTTCGCGGGGTCCGGGCCGATCGTGACGGCGACAGGTCTGGCGGTCTTTGCCGGTTTCCTGTTTCTGTGGGGCAACGCGCTTGTGGTCGCCGAAGGCGAGGCCGCCGGCGACGCGCAGACCTGACGAGGAGCCGGTCATGGACTTCACCCGCGAAACCCTGTTCGCGATGCTGCGCGAGGCGATCGCGGATCCGCGCGCCAGCGCCCGGCGCATCATGGCCATGGACATCGACACCGGCACCCGGCGGCTCATGCTGGTGCTGGTCGCGGTGCTGTCGGTCCTGGTGCTTTACGGCGGGCTCGGGCTGATCGCGGCGCTGACCGGACAGGCTGGCGGGCTTGCCGCCCTGCCGCCGCCGCTTGCCGTCGCCGTGCTGCTGGGCGGGGTCATGGCGGTGATGGCGGTTCTGGCCTGGGCCGTGGGCCGCCAGTTCGGCGGCACCGGCAGCCTGGCCGATGCGATCCTTCTCGTGGTCTGGCTGCACGCGGTGATGATCGCGGTGCAGATCGTGCAGCTGATCGTGCTGTTCCTGCTGCCACCGTTCGGGTCGGTCGTCACCCTGGCCGCGCTTGGGCTGCTGTTCTGGATGCTGACCAATTTCGTTGCCGAGCTGCACGGCTTCCGCTCGGCGGGGCGTGTCTTTGCCGGGGTCATCGGCACCTTCTTCGCCGCCTCTCTGGTGCTGTCGATCCTGCTGTCGATCTTCATCGGCGAGCCACCGCAGGGACTTTAGGCCATGTACGATGTCGAGGCGATCCGCGCCGATTTCCCGATCCTGTCACGGCAGGTCAACGGCCGGCAGCTGGTCTATCTTGACAACGGCGCCTCGGCGCAGAAGCCGCGGGCGGTGATCGACGCCGTAACCCGCGGCTATGCCGAGGAATATGCCAACGTCCATCGCGGCCTGCATTACCTCTCGACGCTCGCGACCGAGAAATACGAGGCCGTGCGGGGCATCGTGGCGCGGTTCCTCGGCGCGCCCTCCGCGGACGAGATCGTGTTCACCTCGGGCACGACCGAGGGCATCAACCTCGTGTCCTATGGCTGGGCCGCACCGCGGATGCAGGCGGGCGACGAGATCGTGCTCACGGTGATGGAGCACCATGCCAACATCGTGCCGTGGCATTTCCTGCGCGAGCGGCAGGGCGTGGTGCTGAAATGGGTCGAGGTGGACCCGGACGCTCCGCTCGACCCGCAGGCGGTGCTCGATGCCATCGGGCCGCGCACCCGGCTGGTCGCGATCACCCACATGTCGAACGTGCTGGGGACAGTGGTCGATGTCGCCGCGATCTGCCGCGGAGCGCAAGAGCGTGGCGTGCCGGTGCTGGTGGACGGCAGCCAGGCGGCCGTGCACATGCCGGTGAACGTGGCCGCGATCGGCTGCGATTTCTACGCCATCACCGGACACAAGCTCTATGGTCCGTCGGGATCGGGCGCGATCTTCATCCGCCGGGAACGGATGGAAGAGATGCGCCCCTTTCTCGGCGGCGGCGACATGATCCGCGAGGTGACGCGCGACAGCGTGACGTGGAACGACCCGCCGATGAAGTTCGAGGCCGGCACGCCCGGGATCGTGCAACAGATCGGCATGGGCGTCGCGCTGGAATACCTGATGACCCTTGGGATGGACCGGATCGCCGCCCACGAGGCCAGCCTGCGCGACTATGCGTCCGAACGTCTGACGGGTCTGAACTGGCTCAACCTCCAGGGTCGCGCACCCGGCAAGGGCGCGATCTTTTCCTTCACGCTTCAGGGCGCGGCCCATGCGCATGACATCTCCACCGTGCTGGACAAGCGCGGCATCGCCGTCCGCGCCGGCACCCATTGTGCAATGCCGCTGATGGACCACCTGGGCGTCGGCGCCACCTGTCGGGCGTCCTTCGGCCTCTACAACACGCGCGCCGAGGTGGATGCGCTGGTCGAAGCGCTGGAACTTTGTCACGAACTGTTCGCCTGATCCCCTCGCGGACCCCCGGCGCGTCCTCGCTTGCGATCCGCCGCGCGCACCGCTATAGAGCCGCTGTCCGCACCCGTAGCTCAGCTGGATAGAGTGCTGCCCTCCGAAGGCAGAGGTCACAGGTTCGAATCCTGTCGGGTGCGCCAGATTCATGGCATGACATCGGTCTCCCGGAACGCCTGCCTCGCCAAGTCCGGCGGTTCGGGTCGAGAACCAGATGGCATCCGGACGCAGGCCGGAAGCAGCCGGATGGACACTCGGGCGCGGCTTCGGGGGCCGGATCCGGTCATCCGGCTGCGGGCCGATTGCATCGGATTGTGTCGGCGAGCATGCTGATCCGTCCACGCTGCATGCGGGGGATGCCTGGGGTCGCCCCCGGTGCCGCAATCCGATCGGGTGCCGCGACGCGGCATCGCGATCGGCCGGCTTGGACCTTTGACCGTCTGTCGGCGCCAACCAGACAGCCATGCATGACAGAGGCGATGCCGCAGTCGGCACGCAAGCCGGTGTCGGCACGGTCTTCTTTGCCCGGCACGCCGCACCGCCCCGCGGCAGATCCTCCGTCATGCGGTTCAGAATGCTCAGCAATTCGTGACGCGCATCGGCGCCGATGAACTGCGCGCGCCATGTCGGCCGGGTGGCACGGCAGACCGATAGCCTTGCGCTCGAGGCCGACGCCGCGCAGTTCCGCACCGATGCACCGGGATCGCTGGTCGTGCTGCCGTGACTTGCCATTGCGCATCAGGGCTGGCCGCAAGCCGATACGCTGGCAACCCTGGGGTTGGCCGGCTTTCCGAGCTGGACTGCCTGGCGGATCGGGAAGCGCGCGGCGGCGGTGATGCTGGCCATTGCCGATCCGGTGGTGTCGAATGCCGCGCCGGACGTGCTGCAGAGCCAGCCCGATACGCGGGCGGTTCCGACTCTTCGCCTGCACCGCCGGTTGTGCGGGAGCAATTCGGTTGCCCGCGGGTTTGTCGCATCGGAACGGGCGCCGGATGCGGCGGCAATCGCGGCGGCGCTGGAGGCGCACTTGCTGCAGATCATGCCCGCGTGCAGCGCCAATGTCGGCCTCGACGTGCAGCCTCGGCCGGAGCAGGACGGGCGCCGCGGACGATCGAGGGAAAGGGTGCCGGCTCCGACCCAAGCGGTTGACCGAGTTGGTGATTCGGGCTATGACCCCGCCACCGCACGACAAGCGGTCTTTTTCGTGCATCAACCAGAGAGAACCATGGACAGTTGCTCTAGTAGCGGTCCGGCTCCTGTGATGATCCCTCGCAGCAGCCGGGCCTTCCCATCGACATCCTGCCTGCCCGGCCTGTCCCTGGCTGCACGCCGCCGCGTCTGACGCGCAACCGTGCTTCCTCCTGACCGGCCGCGGCCGGCTTCATGGAGGCAAGCAATGACCCTGCACTTCACCGATTTCGCATTCGACCGGGCGCCTTGCGCCCCGGCCTGCACCCCGACCCCGGTCGCCCGCTGGGAGCGCTGCCCCCGGACCGGGCACCTGCACTGCCGCTGGCAGCCCGCCGCCTCGGGGCGGACCGGGTCGGACGACCGTCTGACACTGGCCGCACCGCAGGCCCGCGCCGCCTCGGCCCGCGCCGACGAGCAGCTTGCAGCACTCCTGATCCGTCACCGGGAGCTGCGCGCGGCCTGAGGGTCTGCGCGCCGCTTTGAACGGACGGAGGTTGCCATGCGTCTGCTGGTCGCCGGTGGGCGGCATCTGGATGATGTCGCGCTGATCCACAACGCCCTTGAACGGGTTCATGCCCGAAACCCCCTCACCGTGCTGATCCACGGCGGCCACGCCTTTCTGGGCGTCGCCGCCGAGGACTGGGCGCGAGAACATGATGTCCACGTCCTGCGCTACCCGGCCAACTGGCGTCTGCACGGCAAGCGCGCCGAGGGTATCCGGAACGCCTTCATGCTGGCCGACAGCCGGCCCGACATGTGTCTCGCCCTGCCGGGCGGCGAGAATACGCGCCTGCTTGCCATGGCCGCCATGGCCCGCGGGCTGGCGGTGCTGAATCATCGCGCGGTGCGTCTGTCCGGGAAGGACCGGGTGCCCGGCCCCTTGTCCACCGATCCCGAGCCCGAACCGGTCTGAGAGACGCAACGTGCGCGTGACGCCCGCTGCCCCCCCCCTTGCTCCGCATTCCACGCCCCGCCCGTGACAGGAGGCCCCGCCATGAAGATGATGCTTACCCCCATCGACGCCGTCCCCCGGCACCGATCCGATCTCCACGCTCGAGCCGATGCGGGCGGAGATGACGCGCCGCGCCGCGGTTCTGGGCATCGTCGAGAAACGTCCGAAGAAGGGCCCGGGGAAGAAAGCCCTGAAGGTGCTCGAAAAGGCACCCAAGACCGCGATGGCCACGGCCGATGCCCGGCCGGACGCCACCGCGCCGCGGTCCGCCATGGCCGACAACGGAGAAACGCCGCGGCTCTGCGCATTCTACCGCGACGGCGATCGGATCGGCCCCGTCCGCATGAGCGACCTGTCGCACGCCTGATCGCGCTACCCGATCTTTGAAACCAGAGGACCGATCATGACCATCCTGACAAATGCCCTGACCACCTGGCTGGCATCCGGCGACACCGCCTCCGTGCGTGAGGCGGTGAAGTCGATGCACCCGGCCGATATCGCCAACGAGATCGGCGGGCTGAAGCCCGCGGATGCCGCCCGCGTCCTGACCGCCTTGCCGCCTGACCGGCAGGGCACGGTCTTCGGCTATTTCGACGCGTCCTTCCAGATCGCCATGGCAAGGTCGCTGCCGCGGACCGAGCTCGCCCGGATCGTCACCGCCATGAGCCATGACGAGCGCGCCGACTTCTGGAAGCGCCTCGACCCGGCGGCGCGCGATGCGCTGATGCCGGCCCTCGCCCAGGCTGAACGCGAGGACATTCGCCGCCTTGCCGCCTATCCCGAAGGCACCGCCGGGGCGCTGATGACCTCGGACTATGCCACGCTTTCGCCCGACGAGACGGTGCGCGAAGCGATCGCCCGCCTTCGCCGCGAGGCGCCGGACGCCGAGACGATCTATGCGGCCTATGTGGTGGACGAGGACCGGACGCTTCTGGGGGTGGTCTCGCTGCGCGACCTGATCCTTGCCGACGAGGAAACACGGGTCTCCGACCTGATGCAGACGAGCCCTGCCGTCGCGAATGTCGACGACACAAAGGATCAGGTCGCCGAGCAGATCGCGAGCTATGACGTTCTTGCGCTGCCGGTCGTGACCGACGGGCGCAGGCTCGTCGGAATCGTGACGGTGGACGATGCGCTCGACATCGCACAGGGCGAACGCGGGCGCCGGCTGGTGCAGTTCGGTGCGGCAGCACCGATCGCGGGCGGACCCGATCTCGACATGCGCAATTCGCCGTTCTCGGCGATGTTCAAGGTGCGGGTGTTCTGGCTCGCGGTTCTGGTGGTCTTCGGGGCGATCACCTCGACCTTCGTCGCCGGGCAGGAGGAGCTTCTGTCCGAAGTGATCATCCTCGCCGCCTTCATCGCACCCATCGTGGATATGGGGGGCAACACCGGCAGCCAGTCGGCGACACTCGTCATTCGCAGCATGGCTCTCGGTCAGTTCACCGTAAGCTGGCGCGACATCTGGTTCGTGATCCGGCGCGAGATTCCGGTCGCACTGTCGCTGGGCGTGGTCATCGCTCTGATGGAGGCGGTGCTGGCCTTCTTCTCGAAAGGTGTTGGCGGCGAGGTGCTGATGGTCGTTGGGCTGGCGATGCTGGCGTGCACCGTGCTCGGCGCGCTGATCGGGGCGCTGCTGCCCTTTGCCGCCCGGCGCATCGGGACCGATCCGGCGACACTGTCCTCGCCGATGATCACCTCGATCATGGATATGCTGGGCGTGTTCATCTACTTCGGGCTGGCCTATGCGTTCCTCGGCCATCTCCTGGTGGACTGAGGATCATGGCACTGTGGCGCAGCATGGTCGGCCGATCCGATGCGGCCCTGTTGCGCCTCTTTGCCCAAGCGATGTTCGCCTGCTCCCGGGTCTGGCCGCGTCTGTGGTTCAGGTTTGGCAGCGCGGGGGTTATCGGGGCCGATCGGTCCTGGGCCGAGATCGACGGGGCCGCCCGCCTGAACCGGCTGGCGCTGCCCTCCCCGAAGCCATGCCGTCGTGCTCACCGCGCGACAAGGCTGATCCCCCGTCTTCAAAGCGTCACCGGACCGTCATGGACCCCACCTAAGTTGCAGTTGAATCGAGGTTTCTCATGTCCATTGCCCCCGAAGTCGCCGTTCTGAACCTTGCCGTTGCCCTGGCCCTCGGCGCGGCAGTCGGGTTCGAGCGGCAATGGCGCCAGCGGCTCGCGGGCCTGCGCACCAATACGCTGGTGGCACTCGGCGCGGCCAGCTTCACCGTCTTCGCAGCCTCCTTTCCCGACGAGGTCAGCCCGACCCGTGTCGCCGCACAGGTCGTCTCGGGTATCGGTTTTCTAGGCGCGGGGATCATCTTCCGCGAGGGGTTCAATGTCCGTGGCCTGAACACGGCCGCCACGCTGTGGACCGCCGCCTCCATCGGCCTTCTCGCGGGGGCCGGGCAGTATCTGCTGGCCGTCGCGGTGACAGGTATGGTGGTCTTCGTCAACCTCGCGCTTCGCCCGCTCTCGCGCCTGCTGGACCGTCAGCCGATCCAGACCACCGAACTGTTGCGCAACTACGCCGTCGAGATCGTCTGCCGGAGCGCCGAGGAGGCCCATGTCCGCGCCCTCATGCTGCAAGGCTTTGCCACATCGGGCCTGCACCTCACTGCACTCGACAGCGAGAACATCGAGGGCAGCGATCGCGTGGAGGTCACGGCCGCGGTCAATGGTGAAGGCGTGCCGCCCGGCGCGCTCGAGCAGATCGTTGGCCGCCTGAGCCTGGAACCCGCCGTGACCGCCGCGCGCTGGCGGATGACGACCGACGTGGCCTGACGCAGGCAGCGCCCTTGGACCTGTCCCGGCATAGCCCTCAGCAAAGGGCAGGTTCCGGGAGAGGTACGTGGCAGCCTTTGGAACGCGCGAACGGCTGCCATGGGCCGAGAGCGGCCGGTTACGGGATTTCCGGCCATAATGTGATGGCGAAGAGCGAAATGCGACGTGGCCGCTCTTGCCGGACTCGTCACCGGGCTGGTGGACTCAGCCGACAGCCGCGGCACTTCCGCCGTTCACATCGACGCCAGCGGCCGGAACTGTGGCGCGGGGTGCTGCGTTGTTCCGCACACCCACGAACAGGATATCCGATGCGCCGCACATCCCTGAAGACCTCCACCGCCCTGTCCCTTTCGCTGGCCGCACTGATCCTTGCGCCCCGTGCCGTCATTGCGCAGCAGCCAGACCCGGAAACCCTTGCCCTGTTCACCCCGGAGGTGGCGCAATGCCTGGAAACCGGCGCCCCGGCGGACTGCGACCCGCATCTCGTGGCGCTTCTGACCTGCGCCGAAGATCCGCTGGCGCACATCTGCCGCGATCTTCTGGCCGACCCCGCAACCGCCTTCGACCGGCCCGAGAACGTGGCGCGCATCAACGCGGCGCTGGCGGCCTTTGCCGATGCGGGCCTGCCCGCGGAGGCGCCCGCCGAGGAAACCGCCGATGCGCCTTCGGAAGACCCTGCCCCGGAGGATGGCGATACTGACGTGGACACGGCCGAGGAGAGCCCCGAACCGGAACCCGAGGCGGTCGCCGCCGAGCAGGCCGACCCCGAACCCGCCGATGCGTCGGAGGCATCCGCGCTCGACGCAGGGCCGGAAGTCGAGGCCACCTCCGACGCCGACGCGGACCTTCGCGAGGCCGAAGCCGAGGCTGCCGCGGCGGAGGTGGAACGGCTTCTGCGCGAGGCCGAGGCGGCTGCGGTCGAGGAACCGGAAGTGGTCGAGGAAATCATCGCCGAGGCCGAACCGGCGCCGGTCGAAGCCCCTGCGCCCCGGCTGAGTGCGCGCGACCAGGCGTTGATCGAGGAACTGGCCAGCCGCCCGGAGGTGGCGACCGCACTGGGGATCCTCGGCGCCGCGCTGGCGCGCGAGGAGGCAGCCGACCCCGAGGCGGCTGACGCTGCCGGGTCCGTCGAACCGGCCCAGCCCGCCGAGGTGATGGAGGACGAGGTGACCGCCGACGAGATCCGGCGCAGCACCGAGGACTTCGGCTCGCGGCTCACGCTCGAGGCCGATGCGCAGGCGCTGGCCGAGGGCCGCGTCGGGCGTCCGAACCGCGATCTGGAACGGGCCGGGCTTGCGGCGCTGGGCGCTCTGGCGGTCGGGATGATGATCGACCGCAACCGGGTCGTTGCGCGTGGCGATGAACGGGTGATCGTGCAGCGCGACGACGGCGATCTGGCGATCTGGCGCGACGATGATGCGATCCTTCGGGCCGAGGGCGGCAACCGGCGGATCGAACGCTACGCCGACGGCACCTCGGTCTCCGAATGGATGCGCGCCGACGGCACCCGGGTGGTCACGGTCCGCGATGCGACCGGACGGGTGCTCAGCCGCCAGCGGGTGCTGGCCGACGGCACGGTGATCCGGCTGTTCGACGATGCGCTGCGGGTCGAGCCGGTGGATGTCGCGGCCCTGCCCGAGATGCGCTATCGCGAACTGCGTCTCGGGCCGCGGACCGACCCGGATCGGGCGCTGCTGCTGCTGGAACAGGCCGAGGCCGACGCGCGGGCGGTGGACCGTGCCTTCTCGCTGCGCCAGATCCGCGAGGTGCGGCAGGTGCGCGAACTGGTGCCGGTGCTCAGCCCCGATCCGATCACCTTCGAGACCAACCGCGCCAATATCCGCAGCGACGAAGTGCCGAAGCTTCTTCAGGTCGGTCGGGTCATGGCGCGACTGATCGAACGCAACCCGCGCGAGGTGTTCCTGATCGAAGGCCATACCGATGCGACCGGACCCGCAGCCTACAATCTCGGCCTGTCCGACCGGCGCGCGGAATCGGTCGCGCTGGCGCTGACGGAGTTCTTCGGCATCCCGCCCGAGAACATGATCGTCCAGGGCTATGGCGAGCGCTATCTGCGTGTGCCCACCCAGGCCGCCGAGGAACGCAACCGCCGCGTCGTGGTGCGCCGGATCACCCCGCTGCTGCCCGCCGGCTGAGCCGCGGCGGGACGGCCCGGCTCAGATCAGCGCCAAGGTCAGGACCGGAAAGGCGGCAAGCGTCGCCAGCACGGCCAGCATCACCAGGATGAACGGCAGCGTGCCCAGAAACACCTGTTCGACCCCCACCCGGGGGTCGTTCAGCGTGTTGTGGACGGTAAACACCGATATGCCGAACGGCGGGGTCAGCAACCCGATCTCGACCGCGAGCACGGTCAGGATGCCGAAATGGATCAGGTCGAACCCCATGCCCTGCGCGATCGGCGCGACGATCGGCACGATGATCAGCAGGATCGATGTGGAATCGAGGATCATGCCCATCAGGATGATCAGCAGGACATAGGCCAGAAGGAAGGTCTGGGGCGTGAAGCCCCCCGCCCGCACCAGCCCCGCCACCGCATTCGGCAGACCCGCCACCGACAGCATCCGGCTGTAGAAGCCGGCCGCAATCAGCAGAAGCAGGATCGAGACCGAGATCAGCCCGGTCTGACGGATCACCTCCCAGGCGCGGGTCCGGTCGAGGCTGCGGCGCGCGAGCGCGATCAGAAGCGCGCCGAAGGCCCCGACCCCGCCGGCCTCGGTGGGCGAGAAATAGCCCGAATAGAGCCCGCCGAGCACCAGCGCGACCAGCAGCGCGATCGGCACCAGCTTGGCCGCCATCTCGCCCGCGCCCATGGTCTGCGGCGGGGCGGCGACGGCGGCGGCCCGCCGCGCGGCCGGGTCGGAAAAGACGAAACCCGGCCGCAGCGCCGCAAGCGCCATGATGATGCCGACGAAGCCGAAGGCCAGCATCAGCCCCGGTATGACGCCGGCGACGAACAGCCTGCCGATCGAAACCTCGGCCAGCACGCCGTAGATGATCAGCAGGAGCGACGGCGGGATCATCATCCCCAGCACCGACGAACCGGCCACCGTGCCGGCCGCAAAGGCGGGTCGGTAACCGTGCCGCCGCATCTCGGGCACCGCGACGCGGGTAAAGACCGCAGCCGAGGCAATCGAGACGCCGGTGACGGCGGCAAAGACGGTGTTCGCCGCCACCGTGGCCACCCCCAGCCCGCCGAGCAGGCGGCGCAGCAGCACCTCGGCCACCGCGAAGGTGTCGCGCCCCACGTTCGAGACGCTGACCAGAAGCCCCATCAGCACGAACAGCGGGATCGTGGCGAACAGATAGTCGGCGATCCCGTTCCAGGCGGTTATGTCCAGCAGCCGGAAGGCGAGATCGATGTTGCCCCGGATCAGCCAGATCCCCAGGAAGCCGACAAGGATCAGGGCCACCGCGATGTGCAGGCCGAGAAGGATCAGCGCGACCAGAAGGCCGATCAGCAGAAGCCCGATCGTCAGGCTGGTCATCGGCCCCTCCAGACCACCGCGGCCTGCCGCAGCGCGACGATCAGGGCGGCCAGCACGGCCAGTCCGACCCCGCCCACCATCAGGGCCCGGAACGGCCAGAGCGGGATGGTGAACACCCCCTGCACGCCGAAGAACTCGGCCGTGGTCCAGGTCCGTATCAGGTTCGGCCAGGCGGCATAGAGGATCAGGCCGAAGGCCACGGCGGCGGTCAGGGCGAACAGCGTCTCGAGCAGCGCCACCGCGCGCCCGCTGGCCCGGCCGATCAGACGGATCACCAGATCCGACCGGGTCAGCCGGCCCTGAAGGATTGCCGCCGCAAGCTGCAGGAACACGATCGCCACCACCGACCGCCCTGCGATCTCGGCCACGCCGGTGATCGGCATGTTCAGAAAGCTGCGCCCGATGACATCGGCAACGATGAGCAGCATCAGCGCGACGATCCAGACCGATCCGACCGCGGACAGGGCGGCTGCGATCCGGTCGGGGGTGCCCCCGGGGGCGGGCGCTTCGGTGCTTTCGGTGCTGTCGCTCATCGTCCGGGCCTTGCTGCCTTGCCGTTCAGGACGGACGCGGGGCCCGGGGGCCCCCCCCCCGCCCGCCCCCGGGGCCGGGCGCGCCCCGGGGCGGCACCCCGGGCGCGCGAACGCTGGTCATGGTATGCGGCTCAGAGCCCTTCGGTCCAGTCGCGCAAAGGCGTGACACCACGCGCCCGAAGCGCCTCGAAATAGCTGCGCAGCACGGTCCGCCCGGCCTCGCCGGTCTGGGCAAGCCAGGGTTCGACGATGTTCGGCAGCCCGTTCACCCAAGCCTGCTTGTCGGCCTCGGGCAGGTCGATCACGGTCAGACCGGCGGCCTGCATTTCGGTCATCGCGCGCGCGGCAAGCTGCTCGACGTAGTCGCCGTGCAGTTTCGACGTCACCCGCCCGGCCTCGCGGAACGCATCCTGCACCGGTTCGGGCAGGCTGTTCCAGAAATCCTTGTTCGCCGCGATCCCGCCGAAATACATCGACCCGAGGCCGACCCGGGTCAGGTAGGGCGCCACCTCGTACACCCTGGTGGGGAGGATGCCGCTGGCAAAGGACAGCGCCCCCTCGGCCACGCCGGTCTGGATGTTGGTGTAATAGACCGTCAGCGCCCCGTCGATCGGCGTCGCCCCGGTCTCGCGCAGCCAGTTGGCCGAGGTGCCCGGCGCATGCAGCCGGCGGTTCTGCAGGTCCGCCAGCGAGTTGACGGGAAAGGTGGCGTAGATGTCGTAGCTGTCGGTGATCAGCGACGACAGGTAGACCATGTTCTGTTCGGCCCAGCTGTCACGCAGCTCCGGCAGGGTCTCGGTCAGTTCGTCGAAGATCTCGATCAGAAGCTTGTGGTCGTCGGTCGCGAAAGGGGTGAAGTAGGTGACGTTCTGGAGTGGCATCGTGGCGCCTTCCCAGACCGTGCCCACCATGCCCACATCCACGATCCCGTCGCGGACCGCCGCGCGGGTATCGGTGAACCGATAGAGCGTGCCCCCATAGGCCTCGACCCAGTCGATCCGGTACTCGCCCTTCTCGGCCAGGATGCGATCGACCTCGGGCTGGAAGCCGTTCTTCATCGCATAGACCCAGATGTTCGCCTCGGGATGGCTCGATCCGATGTTGACGGTGATCGTCTGCTGGGCCGCGGCAGGCACGGCAGCGGCGAAGGCCAGTGCGGTCGCCGCAAGTAGATGGGTGGGTTTCATTGCGTTTCCTCCCTGAAAGCGCATGTGACGGTCAGTCTTGCAGCCGCCCCAGAGCGCGCAGGATGCGCTCGGGCGTCATGGGCTGTTGCAGGATGCGCCCGCCCAACGGGCGGATCGCGTCGTTGATCGCGTTCATCACCGCGGCGGGCGCCCCGGCGGTGCCTGCCTCGCCGGCGCCCTTGGCCCCGAGCAGCGATTCCTTCGTCGGCGTCTCGACATGGGCAATTTCCATGTCGGGCATCTCGGCCGCCATCGGCACCAGATAATCGGCCATGGAACCGTTCAGCATCTGGCCGTCGGCATCGTAGAGGCATTCCTCGTAGAGCGCGCCGCCCAGGCCCTGGACGATACCGCCGCGGATCTGCTCGTCCACCAGCTGCGGGTTGATCACCCGGCCGCAATCCTCGACGCACCAATGCCTGAGCAGCTTCACGAAGCCGGTGTCGGGATCGACCTCGACATAGCTGGCCTGGCAGCCGTTGGTGAAGGCGAAGGGATAGTCCATGGTGATGAAGTGGCGGGTCTGCACAAGTTCCCGCGGCAGGCCCTTGGGCAGGGTGTCGCCGCGGAAATAGACGATGCGGCCCAGTTCGGCCAGGTCCATGCGGCCTTCGCCGGTGGCGCGGTCCACCACCTGCCCCCCCACCACGTCCAGCGCCTCCGGCGCGGCCTGAAGCATCGCCCCCGCCACCTCGAGGATCGAGGCGCGCAGCGCCAGCCCCGCCTGCAGCGCCGCCTCGCCGCCGATCCCGGCGCCGCGGCTGGCCCATGTGCCGCCACCATAGGGCGTGACCTGGGTGTCGCCGGTGATCACGCGCACCCGCTCGACCGGCACGCCCACCCCCTCGGCGACGACCTGGGCCAGCATCGCCTCGGTCCCCTGGCCCTGTTCGGTCACGCCAGACAGGACCACGACCGAACCATCCGGGTCCATCCGCACGGTGGCCCCGTCCTGCGCGCTGATCCGCGCGCCGCCGATCCCGTACATGAAGGGGCTGGGATTGGTCAGTTCGATGAAGCAGGCGATCCCGATGCCGCGATACACGCCGCGCGCCCGTGCCGCGGCCTGATCGGCGCGCAGCGCATCGTAGTCCATCATGTCCAGCAGCTTGTCCAGCGAGGCATGGTGCGACAGGCCCTCGAAACGCATGTTGGCGGGCGAGGTGAAGGGATAGGCGTCGTCGGCGATCAGGTTCCGGCGCCGGATCTCGACCGGGTCCATCCCCAGCGCCTCGGCCGCCAGATCAACCAGCCCCTCGGTCACGGCGGTGGCGATGGGGTGGCCCACGGCGCGATACTGGCAGGTGGGTGTCTTGTTCTGGAACACCACCGTGGTGCGGGCGCGGTAATTCGAAAAGTCGTAGGGCCCGCCGCAGAGATTGACCACCTGGTTGCCCTCGATCGCCGAGGTGCGCGGATAGACCGAATAGGGGCCGATCCCGGTCCAGTCGTCGATGTCGATGGCCAGGATCCGGCCCTCGGCATCCACCGCGATTCGACCCTCGATCTCGTGGTCTCGGGCATGGATGTCGGTGGTGAAGCTCTCCAGCCGGTCGGCGACGAACTTCACCGGCCGGCCCATCACCCTGGCGATGGCCGCCGTCGCCACCTCGTCGGGATAGACATGCACCTTGATGCCGTAGCTCCCGCCGACATCGGGGCAGATCACGCGCACATGGCTCTCCGGCAGACCGAGATGCCGGGCGAAGACGGTCTGCATCATGTGCGGTGCCTGGGTCGAGTGCCAGGCGGTCAGGCGCCCCTCGGCCGGGTTGAAATCGGCAAGGATCGACCGCGGCTCGATGCAGACCCCGGTGTGCCGTCCGGTCTTGAACCGGGCAGAGACGACCTTGTGCGCGGCCTTCATCGCCGCCTCCACGTCGCCGGCCTCGTGCAGGCGGCGGAACGCCAGGTTGTCGCCCAGATCGGGATGGATGACCGGCGTCTCCGGGTCCAGCGCGGTCATCATCCCGGTGACCGCCGGCAGCGGGTCATAGTCCACCGCCACCAGGGCCGCCCCGGCTTCGGCCGCGGCGCGGCTGTCGGCCACAACCGCCGCAACGGGCTCGCCGACCCAGCAGGCCCGGTCCACCGCCAGCGCGTGCTGGGGTGCGGATTTCAGCCCCTTCAGATGGGCCAGAACCGCCACCCAGGGCGTGCAGACCGGGGCAAGATCGGCACCGGTGAAGACCCGGCGCACCCCTTCGACCGCCAGCGCCCCGGCGGCGTCGATGCCGGCAATCCGCGCATGGGCATGCGGGCTGCGCACGAAGGCAACATGCAGCATCCGCGGCAGCACGATGTCGTCCACATACTGCCCGCGGCCCTGCACGAGCTTTGCCGCATTCGGCCGCGGGACGGCCTTGCCGATATAGCTGTTCGGCCGGTCCGGATTGCCGAAGGCGATGGTCATGCCGCTGCCTCCCCTGCCCGGGCCCTGGCCACCGTCTCGACCGCATCGACGATCGCCTCGTATCCGGTGCAGCGACAGTAGTTGCCCGAGATATGCTCGCGGATCTCGGCCCGGCTCGGCACCCCGTCGCGGTCCAGAAGATCGGCGGCCGTGGTCAGCATCCCCGGCGTGCAGAAGCCGCATTGCAGCGCGTTGCGTTCCACGAAGGCGGCCTGAAGGTCGGCTATGGCACCGCTGTCGGTCAGACCCTCGACCGTCCAGATCTCGGCGCCGTCGGCCTGGGCGGCCAGCATCAGGCAGCCGCGCAGGATCTGCCCGTCCACGCGGATCGTGCAGGCACCGCAGACCCCGTGCTCGCAGCCCGCATGGGCACCGGTCAGACCGAGGTCGAGACGCAGGAAGTCGATCAGATGCCGCCCCGCGGGCACCCGGGCACGGACCCGTTCGCCGTTGACGGTCAGGCGGATGTCGATCTCGGCGGCAGGTTCAGGCATCGGCGGGTTCCCTCGTTTCCGCAGCCAGGCGGGTCAGCAGCACGCGGGCCAGATGCAGCCGGTAGGCGCTGCTGGCCTGGGTATCCGACGGCGGGTCCAGATCATCGGCCAGCGCCGCGACCGCCCCTGCGGCATCTCCGGCATCCAGCGCCGCCATCGCCGCGCGGGCCAGGACCGGGGTCGCGCCGCAGCCGAAGAACGCCAGGCGGTGCGCTGCGCCGCGGCGCACCATGGCCAGCCCCGCCAGGGCATAATCCCCCGACCGCCGCGCCAGTTCGCGGATCGCATGGCGTTCCCCGACCGCGGCGAGGGGGACCGATACCGCGGTCAGGATCTCGTCCGCCGCCAGCGCCGTGGTGAAGACGTCGAGGAAGAACGCCTCGGCCGCGATTTCGCGGGCGCCGTCCGGCCCTTCGGCATGGATCCGCGCCCCGAGCGCCAGCGCGCAGGCAGGCAGTTCCGCGGCCGGGTCGGCATGGGCCAGCGACCCGCCGATCGTGCCCCGGTTGCGGATCGCCGCATGGGCGATCAGCGGCACCGCCTGCGCCAGCAGCGGCGCATGCCGCGCGACCAGCGGATCGGCCCCGAGCGCGGCATGGGTCGTCAGCGCCCCGATCACCAGCCGATCGCCCTCGACGCGGATCCCGCGCAGCGCGTCCAGCCCGCCGATGTCGATCAACCCGATCTCGCCGGTCAGGCCCATGTTCATTGCGGCGGTCAGGCTCTGCCCGCCCGCGATCACCCGCGCCTCGCCCCCGGACGCGGCCAGCAGGCGCAAAGCCTCGGCCAGACTTCCGGCCCGGGCGTAACCGGACACGCTTGCCTTCATGCATCCTCCCCCGGACGAGTCGTCACGTCATCCTTATTGATCGAATGATCTATAACGTGCAGGGTAAAGGCAAGAGGAATGTTGCGCCGGGCGGATACTCCGGGCAACTTCCCCGCGTGACCGGAGTGCCGTGCCCGTGCCCGACGATCTTGCCCAACCCGCCGCGCCCCGCGACCGGCGCCGCCTGCCCCCCGAGGACCGGCGCGCACAGATCGTCGCCGGCGCGATCTCGTTCTTCGCCGAGGTCGGGCTGGAGGGGACGACCCGCGACCTTGCGCAGCGGCTCGGGGTGACGCAGTCGCTGCTGTTCAACTATTTCGCCAACAAGGCCGATCTTCTGGAGGCTGTCTATGCCGCGGTCTACCTCGACCGGCTGTCGCCGGACTGGCCTGCACTGATCGCCGACCGAAGCCTGCCGCTGCGCGCGCGGATGGTGCGGTTCTACACCGCCTATACCCGCGCGATCTTCACCTACGAATGGATGCGGATCTTCATGTTCTCGGGCCTTGCCGGGGCGGAACTGAACCGCCGCTACCTCGGGCACCTGCGGGGCCTGATCCTCGAACCCCTGCGCGCCGAGATCGCCGCGCAGGCGGTCCGCCCCCCGGATATGGAGGACATCTGGAACCTGCACGGCGGGATCGTCTATATCGGCATCCGGCGCTTCGTCTATCAGGTCCCGACACCCGAGGACGACCGCCCGGCGATCGAGGCGGCAATCGACCGGTTCCTTGCCGAATTCATGCATCCCCCGGCCGCGGCCTCCGGCAACTCCCGGTGACATCCGCAGAATCAACGCTAGAGTGATCCGGGCCGACCGAATTCCGAATTCCATCCACCGGAGCCGACCCGTGCAGCCGCTCTCCTCCGTCCCCAGCCGCACCGAGCAGGTCTATCACGCCATCCGGGAAAGCATCTGCGACTGCGTGCTGGCGCCGGGCACCCATCTGGTGCAGGAGGATCTGGCCGCGACGCTCGGGGTCTCGCGCCAGCCGGTCCAGCAGGCGATGCTGCTGCTGAAGAACGACGGGCTGGTGGTCGAAACCGGCGGGCGCGGGCTGTATGTCGCGCCGGTCGAGCGCGACGACATGGTGCATCACTACCAGATCCGTCTTGTCCTGGACCAGCTTGCCGCCCGGCTGGTGGCCGAGCGGGCGCGGTCCGACGCATCCTTTGCCGACCGGTTGCAGACCGAAGGCGCGGCGATTCTGGCGGCCGGCAAGGGCGCCGAGCGGGCGGGCGGCGCGGCCGAGGCGGTGCGCCACGACGTTGCCTTCCACTCGTTCCTCTACGACATGTCCGGCAACCCGCTGATCCGCCCCGCCGCCGAGGCGCATTGGCTGTTCCTCCGACGGGTCATGATCGGGGTCCTGCTTCATGCGGCGCGCGGCCCGCTGGTCTGGGCCCAGCACGAACGGATCCTCGAGGCGCTGGCTGCCGGCAAGGTGGACGAAGGCATCGCCCTGGCGACCGAACACGTCACCGGCGCGCAGGCGGCCCTGATCGACGCCATGGCTTCGGACGCGGCCGAAAGGTTCGGTCAGCGCGCCGGCCAGCGCCAGCGGGAAGCATCCTGACGACATCCCGTCCCGGCCGCGCGCAACCGCAGCCTCAGCTCGCGCTGGCGTTGCGGCAACACGGTGATCGCGGCTCTTCCCGAACCCGCCATTCCGCCCGGTTCTCCGCCGTGGCACGGCCCCGGCACGCACGAACGCGCCAGCTTGACAAGACCGGATCGATCCGTCATTTCTGAATTCTGAATTCAGAATATAGGCAGACAGCCGTTGCTCGTTCCACCGGCAGCACGCCGGGACGGCGCATCCGGCACTGTCTCTGGACCGAAGCGAAAGGCGGATCGCGGCATGACGAAATCCCTGCTGACCTTCGGCCAGATGCTCGACGCCCATGCGCGCCTGCGACCCGGCGCGCTGGGGGCGCGGGACCTCGAACGCACACTGACCTTCGCAAGATGGAACGACCGCGCCCGACGCCTGGGGAACGCGCTTCTGGGCCTCGGGCTCGGCAAGGGCGACCGGGTCGCGGTCCTCGCCTACAATCGGCTGGAGTGGGCCGAGATCTATGCCGCCACGGCGAAGGCGGGTCTGGTCGCGGTGCCGCTGAACTTCCGCCTCAGCCCGGTGGAGATGCACTACATCCTGCAGGACAGCGGCGCGGGCGCGATCCTGGCCGAGCACGGCCTGCACGGCGCTATCGAGGACGTGCGCGCCGACCTCGACATCCCCCCTGCACGCTATCTTCTTTTCGGCGGCACGGCCCCGGGCTGGCAGGACTACGAGGACGTGATCGCCCGCGCCTCGGCCGCCGCGCCAGAGGTGCCGGTCGCCGATACTGACCCATGGGCGCTGATGTACACCTCGGGCACCACCGGCAAGCCCAAGGGCGCGATCCGCAGCCACCGGAGCATGGCGCTTCTGTCCTTCACGACCGAGATCGAGGTCGGCATCGGCGGCCGGGACGACGCCCTGCTGGTCATGCCGATGTGTCACGCGAATTCGCTCAACTTCTTCTGTTCGTTCAGCTACCGGGGCGGCGTGGCCTCGATCTACTCGCGCGCCTCCTTCGAGCCGCAGGAGGCGCTGGACGTGATGGAACGGTCCGGGGCGACCTTCACCTCGCTGGTGCCGACGCAGTACATCATGTTGCTGGAACAGGCCCGCGCCGAGGGCCGGGCGCGCGATCTCGGGCGGATGACCAAGTTGATGATCTCGTCCGCGCCCGCCCGCGCCGACACCAAGCGCGCGGTCATGGAGATGTTCCCGAACTCGGGCCTGTTCGAGCTCTACGGCTCGTCCGAGGCGGGCTGGGTCACCATGCTGCACCCCGACGAGCAGTTCACCCACCTGGGCACGGTGGGGCGCGAATGCGTCGGCACCGCACCGATCCGGATGCTGGACGATGCGGGCAACGAGGTGCCGGACGGGCAGCCGGGCGAGCTCTATTCGAGCACGCCCTACACCTTCGACGGCTACTGGAACCTGCCCGGCAAGACGGCCGAGGCGTTCCGCGGCGACTACTGCACCGTCGGCGACATGGCGCTGCGCGACGAGGCCGGCTTCATCCGCCTGATCGACCGCAAGAAGAACATGATCATCTCGGGTGGAGAGAACATCTATCCCGCCGAGGTCGAGGCGGTGCTGGGCAGCGCGCCGGCGGTGAAGGACGTGGCGGTGATCGGTGTTCCCGATGACAGATGGGGCGAAAGGGTGCATGCCGTGGTGGTGCTGCGCCCGGGTGCCACCGCGACCGAGGCGGAACTGATCCACTGGTGCGCCGAGCGGATCGCGCGGTTCAAGCGGCCGCGCGACATCACCTTCGTGACCGATGCGGACATACCGCGGACAGCCACCGGCAAGATCCAGCACGGGCCCCTGAAGGAAAAGGTCCTCGCCGGCGCGCTGGGCCGACTCAGCAAGGCAGGAGCCGACGAATGACCCAGGACCTCAACACCGATCCCCTCAGCGTCGCGGCCTGGATCGCGCGGTTCCTGCGGGCGCGCGGGATCGACCGCATCTTCGGCCTGCAGGGCGGCCATATCCAGCCGATCTGGGATTTCGCCGCCCGACAGGGCATCCGGATCGTCGACGTGCGCCACGAATGCGCGGCGATCCACATGGCCCATGCCCATGCCGAGCTGACGGGCGGGCTGGGGGTCGCGATGGTGACGGCCGGGCCGGGGGTGACGAACACCGTGACGGCGGTGGCGAATGCCGCGCTTGCCCGGATCCCGGTGCTGGTCATCGGCGGCTGCACCTCGCGGCCGCAGGCCAACATGGGGCCGCTGCAGGACATCCCGCATGTCGACATCCTGCGCCCCGTCACCCGCCTTGCGCGGACCGCGCGCGTGGCCGAGCAGGTCATCCGCGAGCTTGACGAGGCGGTGGCCCGCGCGATGGGCGACGGCGGCGAGCCGGGGCCGGTCTACGTGGAGATCCCGACCGACGTTCTGCGCACCCATGTTCCCGAGGCGCTGGTGCTGGAGGACTGGATGACGCCCAAGCCGCGGCGGGTGCTGCCGCCCGATCCGGCGGCGGTGGCCGAGGCCGCGGCGGCGCTGTGGTCGGCGCGGCGTCCGCTGGTGGTTTCCGGGCGGGGCGCGAACGGGGCCGCGCAGGCGCTGGTGCGGCTTCTGGACGCCTCGGGCGCGCTCTATCTCGACACCCAGGAATCCCGCGGGCTGGTGCCGCCGGATCATCCCTCGGTCGTGGGCGCGATGCGGGGCGCCGTGATGGGCGAGGCGGACCTCGTCATCACCGTCGGTCGTCGGCTCGACTATCAGCTGGGCTACGGCTCGCCCGCCGTCTTTCCCCACGCGCGCTTCATCCGCATCTCGGACACCGCGTCCGAACTGATCGACAACCGCCGCGGCACCCCCGAACTGCTGGCAACGCCCGCGCTGGCGCTGGAGGCGATCGCCGAGGCCGGCGCGCGCCGCGGGGCGCCGGCGCTCGACCGGGACTGGGCCGGGACGACACGGGCGAAACACGTCGCCCGCGCCGCGGGCGGCAACGCCCCGGCACCGCAGACCGGAAGCGACGGCAAGATCCATCCGCTGGCGATCTTCGCCGCACTGAAGGATCTGACCGAGCCCGACTGCATCGGCATCGCCGACGGCGGCGATCTGCTCAGCTTCGCCCGGGTCGGACTCGAGACGCGCACCTACCTCGACGCGGGCGCGTTCGGTTGCCTCGGGGTGGGCGTGCCCTATGCCAATGCGGCCTCGCTGGCCTTCCCCGGCCGGCAGGTGATCTGCGTGACCGGCGACGGCGCCTACGGGCTCAACGCGATGGAGATCGACACCGCGGTGAGGCACGGCGCGACGCCGGTCATCATCGTGTCGAACAACGCGGCCTGGAACATCGAACGGGTCGACCAGGCCGACAACTACGGCGGCCGGGTGGTGGGGACCACGCTTCGCCATTCCGACTATGCCGGCATGGCTCGCGCGCTGGGCCTGCATGCCGAGCGCGTGGACGACCCGGCCGACCTGAAGCATGCCATCGCGCGCGCCCTCTCCAACGCGCCCGCGGTGGTCGATGTCGTGACCTCGCAGCAGGCCGTGTCCTCGGACGCGCGAAAGGGCCTCGGCTTCGTCCCCGACTACCAGCCGCTGACCGTCTGGGACGAGGCCGAGCGCAAGCGGCGCGGTCTCGCCTGACGCAGGCGATGCCCACCGGCATCACGCGCCGGCTGCCGGACGCCCCGTATCCGGCGCCGTCCGGAATCCCGGCCGTCGTCTGCCTTTGCGGACAGCCTGTCTCACGCCAGCAGGTCCACCACCTGCCCGCCGAGGATCATGTTGATGCTCGACTGCCCCGCACCATCGACCAGCGCGA
>JBKBMT010000029.1:0-24799 GCA_046295655.1 Gemmobacter sp.
GCCATCGTGGCGTTCTGCTCGACGAGAAGGATGCCGGTGCCGGCCTGGTTGATCTCGACGATCACGTCGCGGATGTTCTCCACCATCAGGGGCGCGAGACCGAGGGTCGGCTCGTCGAGGAGGAGGTAGCGCGGGTCCGACATCATCGCCCGCCCCATGGCCAGCATCTGCTGCTCACCGCCAGAAAGCTGGCCGCCGTAGTTCCCCTTGCGCTCGGCCAGCCGCGGGAAGGTGGAATAGACCCGATCGACCGTCCACGCACCGCCCGGCCGTGCGACCATGCGCAGGTGTTCGTCCACCGTCAGCGACCGCCACAGCCGCCGCCCCTGCGGCACGTAGCCGATCCCCAGCCGCGCGATCTCGGCCGGGCCCTTGCCGACCAGCGGCTGCCCGGCGAAGCTGATCGACCCCGAGGCGACCGGCACCAGCCCCATGATCGCCTTGCACAGCGTCGTCTTGCCCATGCCGTTGCGGCCGACCACCGACAGCACCCCACCGTCGAGCCGCAGATCCACGCCCTGCAGCGCGTGCGAGGCACCGTAGAAGACGTTCAGCCCCCGGATCTCCAGCGCCGGGGCGCGGCCGCGCTCAGCCATGGCCGCCCCCCAGATACAGCTCCTGCACCTCGGCGTCGTTCTCGATCTCTTCGGGCGTCCCTTCCTTGAACACCCGGCCGTTGTGCATCATCGTCACGCTCTCCGCGACGCGCAGCGCCACGTCCATGTCGTGTTCGATGATGATGTAGCCGATGTGGTCCGGCAGGCCGGTCAGGATCTGCACGAGCTCGCCCCGCTCGGTCGGCGAGAGACCCGCCGCCGGCTCGTCGAACAGGATGAAGCGCGGCGCACCCGCCAGCGCCAGCGCAATCTCCAGCTGCCGCTGCTGACCGTAGCTCAACTCGCTCACCAGCCGGTCGCGGGCCTCGGCCAGATGCACCGCCTCGATCAGTTCGTCTGCCCGACCGACCAGCGGATCGCCGCGCCGCGGCCGCAGCAGCGAGAACCGGCCCCGGCTGACGCCCCGGCAGGCAAGATAGACGTTGTCGGCCACCGTGAGACCGCCGAACAGAAGGCTGATCTGGTAGGTGCGCCGCAGCCCGCGGCGGATGCGTTCGTGCGCGGGAAAGGTCGTGACATCCTCGCCGAACAGCCTGATCGTGCCGGAAGTCGGCAGGAAATCCCCGGTGACACAGTTGAACAACGTGGTCTTGCCGGCCCCGTTCGACCCCAGCACCGCGCGCCGTTCGCCGGGCCGCACGGTCATGGTAACGTCCGAGATCGCCGCCAGCGCCCCGAACATCTTCGTCACGCCGCGCAGCTCCAGCGCCGCGCCGGTCGAGACCGAGGCAAGCCGGTCGGCCGTGGCGGGAACCGCGTTCATTTCGCCTCTCCCAGCAGCGGGTCGCGGCGGCGGCGGTTGCGCCAGCGGTCCCACAGCCCCAGAACACCGTCCGGCGAGAAGAACACGACCGCCAGGAACCCCAACCCGATCAGCAGCTTGAAACGTTCGTTCGAGAGGCCGAATGCGGTCAGGACATCGGGGCTGAAAGTGCGCAGCAGCACATAGATGAAAGCCCCGATGAAGGGCCCGATGGGCCGGCGCATCCCGCCCACGACAGCGATCACCAATATGTCGATCACCGCAGGTATCCCGGCCGTGCCCGGCGCGATCTGCGCGTTCTGCCAGACCAGGAGGATCCCGCCCACGGCGGCGATCACGCTGGCGAACGTGTAGGCGGCAATCCGGTGCGCGGTGACGTTGAACCCCAGCGCCGCCATCCGGCGCGGATTGTCCCGCACCCCCTGCAACGCAAGCCCGAAGGGCGCACGGCTGACATAGACCACCGCCGCATAGGCGAGGACCGCACAGCCGAGCGTCAGATAGTAGAACGGGATCGGCTGGCGCCAGTCCACCCCGAACAGGCGCGGCGGGACGACCAGGTTGAACCCGGAATAGCCGTTGAAGATGCCGTAGTTCTGTCGGGTGAAATAGAAGAAGGCCGCGGCGATCGCGAGGGTGATCATGATCGTGTAGATGCCCTCGGTCCGCACCGCCAGCGCACCGACGATCGTGCCGAAGATCGCGGCAATGGCGATGGCGGCAGGAATGTTCACCCACCAGGGCAGACCGAGGCTGATATGCTCCATCCCCGACGACCCGAGGATCGCCACCATGTAGCCGCCCATGGCCGCGACGCTCATCTGGATCAGGCTGACCATGCCGCCATAGCCGGCAAGGAACATCAGGCTGAGCGCGATCATGCCCAGGATGAAGGTCCAGCCCCAGACCTGGAACAGCCAGAAATTGTTGGCAATGGCCGGCATCACCAGCATGAACAGCGCAAAGGCATACCACGCGGCCGGAATGCGTTCCCACCAGCCCGGCTGGATCCCGCGCCCGGTTGCGGTTCGCGCCCCCGAAGGCGCGCCGCCGGGGTCGAAACCCCTGGGCGGGCGTTCGATCAGCGCCATGGCCGCCCCCCGCTCATCTGGCCCGCCCCAGCAGGCCCTGCGGCCGGAAGGCCAGCACGGCGGCCATGATCAGGAAGGTGAACACGACCGAATAGGTCGGCGCGTAGACCAGACCGATCTGTTCCGCCAGGCCGATGATCAGCGCCCCCAGCGCCGCGCCGGGGATCGATCCCATGCCGCCGACGATCACGACGACGAGGCTTGCCAGCAGGAACCGCGTGTCCTCGCCCGGGCTGAGCGACTGGAAGGTGCCACCGACGATACCGCCGATGCCCGCAAGCCCGGCGCCGAAGGCAAAGACGCCAAGGAACACCACCTGGATGCGCACGCCTGATGCGGCCAGCATGTCGCGGTCGTCGACCCCGGCCCGGATCAGCATCCCGAGGCGCGAGCGGTTCAGCACCAGCCACATCGCCACGCCGATCACGATGGCAGCGATCAGGATCGCGATGCGCACCTGGGGATAGCGCAGATAGGCATAGTCGCCGCTGCGGTCCACGCCCGAGATGATCGGCAGCGTCATCGGGCCCGACAGCCAGTCCGGCGAGAGGATGGTGTAGGACTGTCCGCCCCAGACCCACAGCATGATGTCGGCCAGCACGACGCTGAGCCCGATCGTGACCATGGTCTGGCGCAGTTCCTCGCCCTCCATCCGCCGAAAGACCTGATGCTGAAGGACGAGGCCGATCACGGCGACAATCGCGAACACCACCGGAAAGGCCAGAAGCCACGACCCGGTGGCATCGGAGATCTCGAAGCCGAGATAGCCGCCGAGGAGATAGAGCGATCCGTGCGCAAGGTTGACGTTGCGCATCAGCCCGAAGATCAGGGTGAAGCCCGACGCGACAAGAAAATAGAGCGCGCCGAGGGTGATCCCGGAAAAGACCGCGTTCAGGAACACCCGCTTGCGGCCCAGCACCTCCTCGAGCCCCGGCGGCCATGGCGCGAGAATCAGCCACAGGAACAGCGCGACGATCACGGCGATGATCACCGTCCAGACCGGATTGCGCCGGAAGAACTCCCGCATCGGTTCGTCGATCCTCCCGCGGCCAGCCTAGCCGCGGGGCGCCGAAAGCACATACCCGACAGTCTGATCCTTGCGCGGAGCGTCGGGAAAAGGCGGCCCCGCGGTGGAGAAACCCCCGGCGGTACCCGCCGGGGGTGCAGGCACGGTCGGCCGCGGAAGGGAGCGGTGCCGCGGCTCGGGCCCGCTCAGACCGGACCGAACATGTCCGAGGTGATGCCCGAATACCAGCCGAGGCTTTCCTCGAAGGTCGCGCGACGCAGGTCCGCATCCTCGCCGGTCTGGCTGATGAAGCTTTCGACGCTTGCGATCTTCTCGGGGGTCGGCTCGTAGGAGGCGCCCACCTTTACCCCGTCCTCTTCAGCGATCAGCGACCAGCAGGTATTCGCATACCGTGCCGGGAACACGCGGCTGCCGGTCAGTTCGCCGCGGATCGCATTGGCCGCGACCTTGGCCTGGCTGTTGGCCGAGAAGCCGGATTTCGGCATGTCGCCCTGCTGGCTCGCATCGCCGAGGATCCACACATTCTCGTCCATCTGCGAGCGCATGTCGGCCGGCACGACCGGGGCCCAGCCGGCTTCGTTCGTCAGGCCCGCGATGGCCGCGATGTTGCCCGCGCGCTGCGCCGGGATCACGTTGCAGACATCGACCTTCTCGACCGATCCGTCCACGACCACTTCCATCGTCTCGGGCCGCACCTCGACCTTGCCGCCGCCGAAATCGGGTCCGATCCAGGACACCATGCCGGGATAGTGCCGCTCCCAGCCCTCCTCGAACAACGCCCGCTTCGAGAAGTTCTCCTTGGGATCGAGCACGAGGATCTTTGCCGTCGGATTGTTCTGCTTCAACAGCCAGGCCACCATCGAGATCCGCTCGTACGGCCCCGGGGGGCAGCGGAACGGGTTGGGCGGCGCGACCATGGCGAAGGTGCCGCCCTCGGGCATGGCCTCGATCTGGGCCTTCAGCAGCTGGACCTGAGTGCCGCCCTTGTAGGCGTGGGGCATCCGGTCCTGCGTCGCAAGGCTCCAACCCGGCACCGAGCCTTCCTTGAAGTCGATGCCCGGGCTGACCACCAGCTTGTCGTAGGAAATCGTCCCGCCCGAGGCGAGCGTGACCGCGCGTGTGTCCCGGTCCACCCCGACCGCGAAATCGTGGATCACGTTGACCCCGCCCTTCGCAAGCTCGGCATAGCCGAAGGCGGTATCCTCGATCTTCCAGAAGCCGCCGATGTAAAGGTTGCCGAAGAAGCAGGTGTTATAGGTCCGCTGCGGCTCGATCAGCACCACGTCGATGGCGCCGCCGGAGTCCTTTGCCAGATAGCGGGCCGCGGTCGCCCCGCCGCAGCCGCCGCCGATCACCACAACACGCGGCCGCCCCTGGCCGAGCACCGCAGGCGCCGAAAGCGCCGCCGTTCCGGCCGCCAGTGCACCCAGAAAGATCCGTCTGTTTAACGTCATGGGTTCCTCCCGTTCATTGCTTCATCTTCTACTAGGCCATTTGGCCTGTTCTTGCAGCCGCTGCACCTATCCGTCCGAGAAAAAGGACAAGGGTTTCGCGGATGATCGTTCGTCTAGTCCAGCGTCGCGAAATAGGCCGCGAGCGCCGCGATTTCGTCGTCGGCAAGACGCGAGGCCATCATCTGCATCACCTGATGCGTCCGCAGGCGCTGCTTGTAGGCATGCATCACCAGAACGAAGTCCTGCTCATCCCAGCCGACAATCGACGGAATCCCCTCCTCCGCACCGTCCCGGCGATGGCACGTCGTGCATTCCTGCGCGAGATACTCGCCGTATTCCCGGTCGCCGACGATCTCCAGCACGTCGGGGGGCAGTTCCGGCAGGGTCTTGAGCGCGGTCGGCGAGGCTTCGGGAATGTTCTGCGGCATGTCCGAGAAATCCCGAAGGAAGGCGATGAGATCGCCGCGCTGCCCTTCGTCGCGCAGACCGCGATAGCTCATCCGCGTGCCGGGGATCAGGCCGCGCGGGTCGGTGATGTAGGCGTCGAGCCGCTCGATCGTCCAGGTGACGCCTTCCTCGCCCATCCTGCGGATTGCCGGCGAATAGCGGAACCCGGGCACCGACCCGAACCGGCGGTCGAACACCCGGTTCAGGTTCGGGCCAAGCCGGTCGGTCGCACCCTCGCCGATCTGGTGGCACTGGGCGCACTGGCGCTGATAGACCTTCGCCCCGTTCTCCGGGTCGCCGATGGGAACCGCCCCGGCGACGAACGGCAGGAGTGCCGAGAGACCTGCCGCAATCAGACCAAGCCGGACACCCATCGCCTGTCAGTCCGCAAAGGTGGACAGATACGCGATGACCGCCTCCCGGTCCTCGGCGCTGCGCATCCCGTTGTAGCTCATCCGCGTGCCCCGCATGAAGCCGCGCGGATCGGCGAGAAAGGCGTCCAGATTCTCGGGCGTCCAGACCAACCCCTCCGCGGCCATGGCCAGCAGGGCGTTGGAATAACGGAAGCCGTCGGCATGACCGGCAGGCGCATTCACCGTGTTGTTGAGATGCGGCCCGGTGCCGTTGCGCGCGCCGTCGCCGACCTTGTGACACGCAACGCATTGACGGAATGCCCGTTCGCCCCGCGCCACGAGTTCGGGATCAAGGGCGGCAACCGCATCGGCCCCGGCGGTGTCGGCTTCTGCCGGCTCTGCGATGTCGCCATCCGCCTCCTGTTCGGTCGCGAGGCTGGCAAGGATGGGCGGAATCGTCCCCGCGGGCCGTCCGTCCGGGTCGGTCGGCGTCACCCCCAGATCGACAGCGCGCCGGGTGATCCGCACCGCAGGCAGGCAGTCGGTCATGCAAGGCTCCTGCGAGAACAGCGGCACCTCGGTCTCGTCACGGTCATCGACATAGAACCCGTCCTCGTTCGGCAGCCTGATCTCGGTGAAGTTCTCGTGGCTCAGCACGAAATCATCCTCGACCAGACCGTTCGAGTAAAGGATGTAGGCCGTGATCGCATAGACCTCGTCCACGGAAAGCGTCTGCGCGGCACCGAACGGCATCGAGCGATGGACATAGTCCCAGACGGTCGAGAGATACGGCCAGTACGATCCGACGGTCTTGAGCGGGCGGGGATCGGTCAGGGTGTTCCGGCCGCCCGCAAGCGGCGGCCAGCTGTCGATCCCCTCGGCGAAGTCGCCGTGGCACGACGCGCAATGTTCGACGAACAGCTCCTCGCCATCCTCGACCGAGCCGGAACCGGGGCGCAGCCCCTGGCCGTCCGGCAAGACGGCCACGTCCCAGGCATCGATCTCTTCTGGCAGGGCCGCACGCCCGAGGCCAAGCACCTGCGCCGCCGCCGGGGCAGCAAGCGCGCCCGCGAGGGCCGTGCACAGGGCGAGATCACGCAACTTCGACATTTTCCACCTCGCCGGTCTCGTGCACCCACCAGGTCTGGATGCCGTTGTTGTGATAGACGTTGTTCAGACCGCGGATCGCGCGCAGCTGGTCCTTGGTGGGCTGGACATAGCCGGTCTCGTCGATCGCGCGGGACTGGAGCAGCATCTCGCTGCCGTCCCAGTCGATGTCGAGATGAAAGCGCGTCAGCGCCTTGGGCTTCACGTCGCCGGTCAGGCGCGCGGTCTGCCAGTTGCGGCCGCCGTCCAGCGACACGTCCACCCGGTCGATCCTGCCGCGCCCCGACCACGCAAGGCCGGTGATGACGAGCGGGCCTTTGCCGTGCCGGATCGGGGCCTGAGGGCTGGGCGAGGTGATGACGGACTTCGCATCCATCACCCAGGTCCATTTCCGGGCCCGGCCGTCGGCCATGAGGTCGGTGTATTTCGAGGTTTCCTCGCGGCTTTCCACCGCCCGGTCATAGACCCCGATCCGGCGCAGCCACTTGACCCACATGTTGCCTTCCCAGCCGGGCACCACCAGCCGGACGGGATAGCCGTGTTCCTTGCGCAGCGCCTCGCCATTGGCGAAGAAGGCCACCATCACGTCGTCCAGCGCCTTCTCGATCGGGATCGAGCGGCCGTTCGAGCTTGCATCCGCGCCCTCGACATAGACCCACTTCCCTTCCGGTTGCACGCCAGCCTCCGCCAGGATGTCGCGCAGCCAGACGCCGGTGTATTCCATGTTGTGGATCATGCCCTGGGTGAACTGGCAGCCTTCGAGCTGCGCGCCGCCCCATTCCATCCCGCCGTTCGCCGCGCATTCGCAGAAGGCGGTGATGATATGGCGCGGGAAGCGCTCCAGATCGGCGTAGGTGAAGACCAGCGGCCGGTCCACGAGACCGTTCACCATCAGCCGGTAGTCCTGCTTGCGCAGATCGATGGCCCCCGAGTGGTGCCGCTCGAAGGCGCAGCCCTGGGGCGTTATCGTGCCTTCGAGCGCGTGAATCGGGGTGAAGTTGATCGAGGAAACGGCGCTTTCCGTCAGCCAGGCGACGTTGCGACGCACCACATGCGCCTCGTGTTCCGTCGGCAGGCCGTAGGGCACGGCATCGACCGGATCGCCGAAGCCGCTGGCCCATTCCTGCACCTCGGTGATCAGCGGATCGGGTCCTGCCGCCCGAGCCGTGGTGGCGGCCCCGATCGCTGCGCCGCCGGCGGCGACGCCCGTGCGCAGGAATCCGCGGCGGGTGGTCCCCTTGCGGGATGTCGTTGTCATGACATCGTCTCCTTCGTTTCGGGCCGGGCGGTCATCCGCAGCCCTGTCGCTTCATTCATGCCCGCTGACGCGGATCGATGTGTTCGGCTCCAGCCGAACCGTGCCCTGCTTGCGGATGTGGCTTTCAACCACATCCCAGATCTGCGGCCCCTCGGTGCCTTCGTTCACGCTGGCCCAGCCGGCAACGACATAGTTGCGGCCCGCTTCGATCGGTTCGCCCGAGCGGAGCAGCGTCATGTCGCTGATCCGCTGCCCGATCGGCTTCGACACGTCGATGGCAAAGCCCATGCCGCCGATCCGCACCATGTCCCCGCCCTGCTGGAAATAGGGATCGGGATTGAAGATGTTGTCGGCCACATCCTCGAGGATCGTGTGCAGCATCTCGCCCGACATCTCGGTGCGGTAGACCGCGCCATAGGTCATCGAGGTGACGCCGTGGATGTCCTCGCGGGTGATCGGCGCCCCGGCGATGACCGACGGGCCCCAGCGCACGCCCGGCGACATGGCGATCTCGGCGTCGCGTTCGGACAGGATTGCATCGCAGATCAGATCGTCCCACGTGCCCTGGAAATTGCCGCGCCGGAACAACGTGGTCTCGGTCGTGCCGATCACCTCCTCGAGCTGCGCCTTGAAGGGCGCCCGCTCGGCGTCGATCAGGGCCTCCATGTCGGGGTCCGGTTCGATCACGTCCGCGAAGATCGGGATCAGCTTGTGACGGAAACCCATCATCCGCCCGTCGCGCACGTCGAGATCGACGCGGCTGACGAACTTCCCGTTCGAACCCGAGGCGATCAGGATCGTCTCGCCCACCAGGACGGGTTCGGGGATCGCATCGTGGGTATGGCCGGTCAGGATCACGTCGATCCCCCGCACGCGCGAGGCCATCTGGCGGTCGACGTCGAAGCCGTTGTGGGACAGCACGACGACCAGATCGGCACCCTCGGCGCGCACCTCGTCCACCATCTCCTGCATCCGGGCCTCCCGGATGCCGAACGAGATACCGTCGAACATCCAGCGCGGGTTGGCGATGGGGGTATAGGGAAACGCCTGGCCGATGACGGCGATCCTCGCCCCGCCGCGGTCGAACCACGCATAGGGTTCGAACATGGGTTCGTTCCATTCGTCGTCGAAGATGTTCTGGCCGAGGAAGGGAAACGGCAGGCCCTCGACGATCTCCTGAACCCGTTCGGCGCCGAAGGTCCATTCCCAGTGGCTGGTCATCGCCTCGACACCGAGGGCGTTCATCACGTTGACCATGTCCTGCCCTTCGGTCAGCAGGCTGGTCATCGAACCGTGCCAGGTATCGCCCCCGTCCAGCAGGATCGCCTCTGGCCGGTCGGCCCGGATCGCCTTGACCACCGTCGCGACGCGGTCCATGCCCCCCATCTTGCCGTAGGTGCGGGCGAGCGCCGTGAAATCAGGATAGGTCAGCGCATAGGCCTCGGGCGTGCCGGGCTCAATGCCGAACATCCGCTGGAATTCTTCGCCGACGACATGCGGTGGCTTGCCCTTGGCGGCGCCCACGCCGATGTTCCATTCCGGCTCCCGGAACCAGACCGGTTTGAGCTGGGCGTGGATGTCGGTCACGTGGATCAGCGTCACGTTACCGAAGGTGTCGAACTGCAGGAGCTGGTCCTGGGTCAGCGCCTGCTGCGCCGCCAGACGCGACCAGTTGCCGAAGCCCGACACGCCGATCAGGGCAGAGGCGGCCAGGGACGCCTGAAGAAATTCGCGCCGGGTGATCATACGCGTGCCTTTCCTTCGCATGCTCCCGCAGCCCCACCGGCCAGGTTACAAGCGAATGTTTGAATGTTCTATCCGGACGAAGGGCCGCCCCGTGGGTCCGGCGCGGCCCAGACGTTCACTGACGAACCGAGATTCCTTCGACCGACAGGCCTTGACCGCGCGAGGCAACGTAGAGTTCCAGCGCACGAAACTCGGGCGAACCCTCGGCAAAGGTCTCTCCGCGGGTGTCGCGGATGCAGCCGCGAAAGCGCTGGTGGATGGGAACGATGCCGGCATTCTTCAGCCGATAGGTCGGAAAGCCGTTGACGTGACCCTGGCTGAGATGGTCGGCCCGGATCATCCGGCCGTTGTTTTCCTCGTGGCAGTTGGCGCAGGCAAGATCGAGCTGGCCGAAGCGGGTGTAGTAGATTTCCTTCCCCTTCTCCCAGAAGGGCGCCGCCTCGCCGTCGATCTTCACGTTGACCGGAAGACCCCGCGACTGAAGCGAGATCAGCGCCGTCACGTCCTTCATCGGCTCGCTGTTCCACCCCCAGGCGTCGGCGCCCATGCGCTCGGTCCGGCAGTTGTTGATGTAGTTCTCCAGCGACCAGAGCTCGCCCTGTTCGTTGACCTTCGGCATGACGGCGCGGACACCCCGCATCGATTCCACATCGCCGTGGCACGATGCACAGGACTTTTCCTCGGACCCCTGAACAAGGTTCCAGCGATCGAGGCCGCGATCCGCAAAGACCATGCCGGGGTTGTCGAAGTCGTCCATCTGCAAGGCCCGAGTCTCGTCGGTGCGGTAGAGCCAGCCCGACTTGATCGTGTCGAACACGTCGCTCAGATGGTCCGGCGCCGGGGCGCGCACGACGAGGTGCAACTCGTCGTTCACGATCAGCTCTGCCGTGGGATGGGGGTCGGACTGGGACGGGCCCGACAGTCCGGCAAGGAACAGGGCCGCTGTTGCGGCAAGAACGCGCGTATCGGTCAACCTCATGCGGCGGATCCTCCCAGTGTCCAGACGCAGGTCAGCCTACGGTGATCGACGCGGTCTCGGTGTAGACCGAGCCATCGTCGTCATGCCAGGTGAACTTGAACTCGCCGCTTTCGTTCACCGTCGCATAGAACTCGAAATAGGGGTTGGTGGACACGCCGGGGTCGATCTCGACGTCGATGACGGTCGCGCCGTTGAACTCGCAGACAAAGCGGTTGATGATCTGGCGCGGGATCGGATTGCCCGAGCCGTCGCGGCGCTGGCCGGACTCCATCGGATGGCTGATCAGGGTCTTGAGTTCGATCGCTTCGCCGGCCTTGGCAGAGCGGGGAACGCGGACGCGGGGTTTGGCTTCGATGCTCATGATATCGGTTCCTTCTCGTGTCAGCCGCCGCAGCCGCCGATCGTGACCTTCACCTCGTTGCGAGTGGTCACGAAGCTGCCATCGGCCAGCTTCGCCACCGCGACCACATCCTGGGTTCCGCCAAGGCGGATCCGGGTCGCCGCGCGCGATTCGGCCGCTGCATCGCCGAAGTTGAAGCGGCAGACATTCGGCAGCGGGTTGCCGGCGGCGAAAAGCGCGATCGAGACCGCGCCCGGGGCAGAAACCGCCACGGGGACAGTGTTTCCGTTCTCTGCGATCTCGGGCGTGGTCAGGGTGATGCCGCCCTCGGCGGGGGTGGCGCCGCCCGTGAAGGCCATGATCGCCTCGTCGAGGCTGCTTGCGGCCAGAGCGGGCATCGGCAGGACTGCGGCGGCTATGCCGCCGAGGCCGAGCGCGATCGCGGTGCGTCTTGTCAGCATGTCGTCGTCTCCTGTCTAGCAGCGAGGGACATGTCCCTCAGTAGTCGGTCAGCGTCATCAGATAGGCAATCACGTCCTCGATCTGCTGAGCCGAAAGCAGTGGCTTCAGCGGCTCCTTCGGTGCCTCGCCGGTGAAGCCCTCGCCGGGGCGGGTGAAGCCGGAAGTCCGGTAGAACGAGAACATCATCGAGTCGGGCCACCAGCGCTTGGCATCGACGAGGATCCCGCGCAGCTCGGCCTCGTCGTAGCGCTCTCCGACACCGTCGAGCAGCGGCCCGACATCGCCGTGCCACTGGACGCTGTCCAGCAGCGCCGAGATCGAATGGCAGGCAATGCAGTTCCCGGCCGCACGGCTGGTGAACACCTTCAGCCCCTCGGCCGGATCGCCGGGCACACCGGTCAGCGACACGGGGACCGAAAGATCGTCCCATTCCACCTGCTCGGGCGCTACTTCGGCAGCCAGAGGTCCGGCCACAAGCGCGGCGCCCAGAAGCGCCGCAAGTCCGACGGACTTCATCCATTCTCCTCCCAGAACCCAGACCGGTCGCCGTTCCTCCCACGGCTTCCTGTACACAACAGTAGACGAATGCGACCACTGGTCGCAACAGAAAATGCAATTCTCTGAATAAGCATTTTCTTTCATGACAACCCACTGAAATTGCGCACGGAGCCGACGCGCGCGCCTTGCCCGCGCAGGTTTCAGCCGCCAAGACCCATCAGACGATCGACCGGGGCGAAGTCGTCGGTCAGAACCATCGGGCGGCGTGATTCCATGATCTGTTCGACCGAGGATGCCGCGACCCTCACCGCCTCGCGCGGCACAGGTCCGTCATGCCGGATGCGGCTGACCGGCGAAGGCGTCTCCGCCGCGACAAGCAGGAACACGCGCCGCGTCTCGGATCGGGAATGCCCCGGATCGGCCCAGACCTCGACCACCGGAAAGTCCAGTCGCAGGGTGCGGATCAGCGACGCCAGCATCTCCAGCCGGTCCATGTGGTCGATCACCGTCATCAGATAGACGCCCCCGGGTTCGAGGCGGCTTTGAACAAGCTGGAAGAATTCCCGGGTGATCAGATGCGGCGGCGCCGCGATGTCGGTGAACGCGTCGCCCAGGATGATGTCATAACGCCGGTCCTCGTCCGACAGCACGCGCCGGGCGTCGGCGTGGACGACACGGGCGCTATCCGGGTCGAACCAGAAGTCGCGCGCGGCGATCCGGGTCACGTCGGGGTCGATCTCGGCCACGGTGACGTCGATGCCGCCGTGCGCGGCCCAGGCCCTGGGAACCGTGAACGTGCCGCCGCCGATGACGAACCCCGACCAGCCCTGACGCCCCTCCATGCGCATCCGGGCCAGCCCCTCCTGCATCATGCCGTGGGGGGTCAGCATGGCCAGCGGATCGGCCCCGTCGGCAACCCCGTGCACGAGATGGTCCAGAACCATCAGCCTGACAGGCGCCGAGGGGTCATCCGAGACGTCGATCACCCTGATGCAGAAATAGCGACTTTCGCGCGTGCAGGGATCGGGTTGCCATATCGCCCCCGCGGCCAGAAGCAGCGGGCCGATCGCTGCGGTCAGCCCGGCAACAGGCAGGCCCGCACGGTCGATGCCGCGCGCGGCCAGGAAGCTTTGCACCGCAAGCAGCGCATAGACCCCGGTGACGACGCTCAGCGTCCCGACCGACCCGAGCCAGGAGATGAACAGGAAACCCGCCGCCAGCGTGCCGAAGATCGCGCCCAGCGCACCGGCCGCGAACATCGCCCCCAGCGCCCGCCCTGCCCTGTCCGGATGCGCCAGCACCGCGATCCGGGTAAGGATCGGCGCCGGCACGCCGGCAAAGAACGAGGGCAGGAAGAACACCAATGCGGTCAGCGCAATGATGGCCGCAACCGGATGGTCCAGCGCGGTGATCACCGGACCGGCCGACCAGCGCAACAGGAAGACCGCGCCTGCGGTGGTCAGCGCGGCCAGCACCATCGCCCAGCCGTTCGCCCGCAGGGCCGCGGCCGGCGCCCGCTCGGCCAGCGCACCGCCCGCCCAGTGTCCGGCCGAAAACCCCGCCAGCACCACCGCAATCACCGAGGTCCAGGTGTAGAGCGACATGCCGACATAGGGCGCCAGCATCCGCCCCGCGACGATCTCGACCACGAGGCTGGCGGCCGCCACCGCGGCCTGGATCGTCACCAGGACCCAGAGTCTCGGCATGAAGTTCTCCTCGCGGACGGAACGCCCGGATCAGTCGGACAGGCTGGAAACCTTCGAGGCGACATAGCGCTGGAAGTGCTCGCCGCCCTCATAGCCCTTCTCCACCACCCATTCGAGCAGCGCCTGCGTCGTGATCGGCCCGAAGGCGCCGGGCATGGTCGCCACGGCGGCCTCGGAGGCCTTGGCACCCTCGGGCACTTCCTCGGGGAAGAACATGAGGGTCGGGGTGAAAAGGACACCCCAGCGTCGTGCCATGTCCTTCTCGGCCAGCGTGGTGCCGTCGAAATCGGTGACCTCGACATCGCCGAACAGATTCATCTGCACGACGAAGTAGTGCTCGCGGATCACGGCGTCGATCTGCGGCAGGGGCAGGATCTCGGTCTGCATCCTGGTGCAGTAGATGCAGCCGCGCTGTTCCCAGATCACCATCAGCCGCTTGCCCTCGGCCGTGGCCTCCTCAAGATCCTCGCGCATGTCCTTGAAGGTCTCGCGCAGCCAGTCGGGCTTGTGAAGCCCATCCTCGCCCACATCGACGGCCATCGCAGGAAGCGCCGCGCCGAACGTCAAGGCAATTGCAACCACCGCAAGCGTCCTGATCATTCCCGTATCCTCCCTTTCAGCGCAACGTCGCGCTCCAGTCGAAGTTGTTAAGCATCCACTCGGCGACAAGATACATCTTGTCGGTGGCGATCAGCACCGCAAACAGGATCAGCATCACGCCCATGACCTTTTCCACATAGCCCATCAGCCGACGGTTGCGCGCCATCCAGCCCATGAATGGCCGGGCAAAGGCAGCCGCCACCACGAAGGGCGCGGTCATTGCCATGCCGAAGGTCAGCACGAGAGCGGTCCCGCGAAGCAGCGTGTCCTGGATAGATGCCATCATCAGGATGGTGGCCAGAACCGGCCCGACGCAGGCCGTCCAGCCGAAACCGAAGGCAAGGCCCATCACATAGGCACCGAACACCGTCGAGGGATCGCTGCGACTTTCGACGCGCGCCTCGCGCATCAGCAGCGGGATCCGCAGTATTCCGAGGAAGTGCAGACCGAACAAGAAGATCACCGCCGCCGCGGCATAGGAAAGCTCCTGCCGCCATTCGCGGAACCCCTGCCCCAACGCCGTGGCGCCAAGCCCCATGAGGCCGAAGATCGTCGTCACACCCAGCGCGAAGAACAGGGCAGAGATCACAAGGCGGCGTTGTGCGCCTGCCGGAATCGTGTCGCCACCGCGAAGTTCCTGCATCGAAAGCCCGGCCATGTAGCTGAAATAGAACGGAACCATTGGCAGGATGCAGGGTGAGAAGAAGGAAAGCAGACCGGCAAGCGCAGCGCCTCCGAACGAGATATCCAACACAGGCGCCCCTCCCGTCGCCGCGTGACCGTATAGGTGGACAAGCGGCGCTTCGAACATTAGAATTCTTAGATATCTGCACCGGTTGGTCAATGCACCTTCTTCGCGCCTGCGCAACCGCGCTCTGCCTCGCTCTCCCGCCGGTGGCGTCGAGCGCCCAGTCCTATACCCTCTACATGGTCGAACAGCCAGGCTGCCTCTATTGCCGGCAATGGGATCGCGAGGTTTCGGCGGCCTATGCGGCCAGTCCCCATGCCGAGATCGCGCCGCTGGTCAGGATCGCGCTGCGGGACGGGCCGCCCGACGGCGTTGCGTTCGTGTCGCGCCCTGTCCTGACGCCCACCTTTGTCCTGACCCGTGACGACATCGAGATCGGCCGCATCGAGGGGTATCAGAGCGCGGACTTCTTCTGGGGTTTCCTGGACCGTATGCTGACCGAGGCGGGGGCGCTTCCGATCCCTGGACCGGCCGCAGATGCCGGATCCGATTGACACCACGGCCCGGGCGGCAAAGATGGCGACGGCGGTCCAGCCGCGCCACGGCACCGCGCCAAGCACGGGGGTTTCCATGCCACCCACAGCCATTCCCGCAGTCGCGCCGCCACCGGGTGGGTTGCGGATGAGCGACCTGTCCGGGCTGGTGCGCAACGCCGACAGCTGCGCGAACTTTCTCAAGGCGCTCAGCCATGAAGGGCGCCTGACCATCCTGTGCCATCTGCTGCAGGGGCCGCGCACGGTGACGGAACTCGAAACCCTGCTGGAAAGCCGGCAGGCGGCGGTCAGCCAGCAGCTGGCGCGACTCCGGTTCGAGGGGCTGGTGCAGGCCCGGCGCGACGGGCAGTCGATCATCTATTCGATCCTCGATCAGCGGGTGCAGGACACGCTGGAGATCCTGGCACAGCTGTTCGCCGATCGGGACGGCGAGGCCGGAACGAAATAGGGGGCTTGGCGATGGAAAACCTTCCACTGGGCGTCACCGCCGCGCTGATCGGGCTGATCGGGGGCATCGTCCTGGGCCTCGCCGGCAGGCTTGGCAACTTCTGCACTTTGGGCGCGCTGGAACATGCGGTCTTCGGATCGGACCAGAAGCGCTTGCGCATGTGGGGCATCGTTCTGGGCACGGCCATCATCGGCACCTGGGGCCTGGCGGGATCCGGTCTGGTGGCGCTCGACCGGACCTTCTATCATGCCATCGCCTGGAACCCGCTGGCCTCGATCGTCGGCGGGCTGGTGTTCGGCTATGGCATGGCGCTGGCCGGCAACTGCGGCTACGGCGCGCTGGTGCGATTCGGCGGCGGAGACCTGCGGTCGCTGGTCGTGGTCGTGGTGCTTGCCATCTCGGGCTATGTGGCGATGTCCGGCCCGCTGGCACCCCTGCGCGTCGCGCTGTTCCCGCAACCCGAGGCGACCGCACCGCAGGGTATTGTCAGTTCCGTGCAGATGCTCGTTCTGCTGCCGCCGCTGGCGATCGCCACTGCCATCGGGCTTGGCTTCATCGCCTGGGCCCTGGCCCATGCGCCGCTGCGCGCAGCGCCTGGCCAGATTGCATGGGCCGTCGCGGCCGGGGCGGCGGTGGTGTTCTGCCTTGCGGGAACCACCTGGCTGGACGAGGCGAGCCTCGGCGCGGTCGGCGTGGAAGGTCCGTCCTTCACCGCGCCGCTCGGTCGGACGCTGCTTTACCTGATGACCTCGACCGCCGGCGGCATCACCTTTTCGGTCGGCTGCGTGCTCGGGGTCGGGGTCGGTGCCTTCATCGGCTCGCTTCTGCGCGGTCGGTTCCGCTGGGAGGCCTGCGAGGACCCGCGCGAGCTGGGCCGGCAGATGGGTGGGGCCGCGCTGATGGGCGTGGGCGGCGTGGTCGCGATGGGCTGTTCGATCGGCCAGGGCGTGACCGGCTTCGCGACCCTGGCATGGTCGGGTCCGGTCACGCTTGCGGCGATCGCCGTCGGCGCGGTCGTCGGGCTGCGGGTGCTGATCGGCGGGTTCCAGCAGGGCTGAGCGCGCCGCGCCCTGCCCTCTGGTCAGTGATTGTCGCGCGGCAGGTCGCGGGCGATCCGTCGATAGGCCGTTGCAAGTTCGAGGCAACCACCGTCGGCCAGCTGCCCGACATTGGCACGATAGATCTCCTGCCAGGGTGTCTGGTGGCGGATCTCGGGCGCCGTCCACGCAGCCCGGCGGGCCTGCCATTCGGCCTCGTCCACGAGCGCATCCAGCCGGCAGGCGTTCAGGTCGAGCCGGACCCGATCGCCGGTCCGCAACAGCGCAAGCCCGCCCCCGACCGCCGCTTCGGGCGAGGCATTCAGGATCGACGGGCTTTCCGACGTGCCCGACTGGCGGCCGTCCCCGACCGTCGGCAGGTGGTTGACGCCGGCCCTGAGCAGCGCATCGGGGGGTTGCATGTTCACCACCTCGGCCGAACCCGGATAACCAACGCACCCGACCCCCCGGATGAACAGGATGCAGTCCTCGCCGATCTCCAGCCCCGGGTCGTTGATACGGTCGTGATAGTCCTCGGGGCCCTCGAACACGATCGCACGCGCCTCGTGGATGCCTTCGGCACCCGGACGTGACAGGAACCGACGCCGGAAGTCGTCGGAGATGACCGAGGTCTTCATCAGCGCGGAGTCGAACAGGTTGCCGGACAGGACAAGAAAGCCGGCGTTCGCGCGCAGCGGGTCGGCGACCGGGCGAATCACCTCGCGGTCGCGGCTTTCCCAGCCGGAAAGGTTCTCGCCCATGCTGCGGCCGCTGACCGTCATCGCACCCTCGTGCAGCCGGCCGGCCTTGCGCAGCTCGCCCATGACCGCCGGAACACCACCGGCCCGAAAGAACGCCTCGCCAAGATACTTCCCCGCCGGCTGCATGTTGACGAGCAGCGGCACGTCGAAGCCGACCCTCTGCCAGTCGGTGACATGCAGCTCCACACCGGCGTGGCGGGCAATGGCCTGAAGGTGCGGGGGGGCGTTGGTGGACCCGCCGATGGCCGAGTTCACGACAATGGCGTTTTCGAACGCCTTGCGCGTCAGTATGTCCGAGGGCTTCAGATCCTCGTGCACCATCTCCACGATACGCCGCCCGGTCTGGTAGGCCATCGCCATCCTTTCCCGGAACGGTGCCGGAATGGCGGAACACCCGGTCAAGGACATGCCCAGAGCCTCGGCCATGGCATTCATGGTGCTTGCGGTGCCCATGGTGTTGCAATGGCCGAGCGAGGGCGCAGATGCACAGACGCGGGACATGAACTCCTCGAGATCGATCTGGCCCTCGGCCAGCAACCGTCGGCTTTCCCAGACGATGGTGCCCGAGCCCGCCAGCTTGCCGTTCCACCAGCCGTCCAGCATCGGCCCCCCGGACAGCACGATGGCCGGCAGATCGACCGTCGCCGCCCCCATCAGCATCGCCGGCGTGGTCTTGTCGCAGCCCGTGGTCAGCACCACGCCGTCAATGGGATAGCCATGCAGGACTTCCACAAGCGACAGATAGGCGAGGTTGCGGTCCAGCGCCGCGGTGGGCCGCTTGCCGGTTTCCTGGATCGGGTGGACCGGGAATTCCATCGGCACGCCGCCCGCGTCGCGGATGCCGGCCTTGACCCGGTCCATCAGGAAGACATGGATCTTGTTGCACGGCGCGATGTCGCTGCCGGTCTGGGCGATGCCGATGACGGGCCGTTCGCCCTGCAACTCGCCGCGCGTGTATTCCTGGTTCAGGTAGCGCTCGATATAGAGCGCGGTCATGCCCGGATTGTTCGGATTGTCGAACCATTCCTGGCTGCGGAACTTCTTGCGGGCACGGGTGTCTGACATGGATCCCTCGACGGCTCAGCCGCGGCCCACGAAGGGCATCGCGGTGGACATGAGATTGACGAAAAGCATGTTGGCCTCGAGCGGGAGCGAGGCCATGTGCGCGACGGTTCGCGCGACGTGATCGACGTCCAGACGCGGTTCGGGCCGGCGACTGCCGTCGGCCTGCAGCACCCCCTCGGCCATCGGCAGGGTCATGTCGGTCGCCGCATTGCCGATGTCGATCTGTCCCACCGCGATGCCGTGCGCACGGCCGTCCAGCGCCCCCTGCCGGGTCAGACCGGACACGGCATGCTTGGTCGCCGTATAGCCGGCCGAAAGCGGCCGCGGCGCATAGGCGGCGATCGAGCCGTTGTTTATGATCCGCCCCCCGCGCGGATCCTGCGCCTTCATCTGCCGGAAGGCCGCGCGCATGCACCAGAACATGCCGTTCAGATTCACATCCACGACACGGCGCCATGTGGCCTCGTCGATCTCGTCGATCGGGGTCGGTGGATGGCCCATCCCGGCGTTGTTGAACAGCAGATCGATCCGGCCCCATCGCGCCACTGTCGCGGCGAACAGCGCCTCGACCTGCCCCGGATCCGACACGTCGGCGGGATGCGCCAGCGCTTCGGCGCACTGCACGGCCACCTCGTGCAGCAGCGCCTCCCGACGTCCGGCCAGCGCGACGCGCCAGCCCTGTCGCGCAAGCTCCAATGCCGTCGCCCGGCCGATTCCCGCCCCCGCCCCGGTGACGACTGCGACCTTTCCCGTCATGTCCGCTCCTCTGCAAAGGCATGCCGTCCGCCCAGCTCGTCCTCTACATGTGCGGCGATGATCTGGTCGAACTCCGTCTCGGCCCGGAACCCGAATGCCAGGGCGCGCTCCGGCGCGAAGTCCTGCGGCCAGCCCGCAACCATGGCGGCGATTCCGTCGTCGTGTTCGCGGCGGATCAGCGCAACAGCCCGGTCGCCGGCAGCACGACGCAGCGCCTCGATCTGTTCGGCCACGGTGGCCGACACGCCAGGCATGGTCAGCGCCCTGCGCGCGCCAAGCGGTCCGCTGTCCATCGTGGCGGCATGGATCAGGAACCCGACACCCGATCGCGGGCTTGCGTGCCAGTGACGGACCGTCTCCGGGACCGGCAGCACGGCAGGCAGCCCGGCCAGCGGCTCGCGCAGGATGTTCGAGAAGAATCCCGATGCCGCCTTGTTCGGCGCGCCCGGCCGGATGCACAGCGTCGGCAGCCGGATCGACACCCCGTCGATCCAGCCGCGGCGGCTGTAGTCGTTGACCAGAAGCTCTCCCATCGCCTTCTGGATGCCGTAGCTCGTGCGCGGAGCAGACAGGAAATCGTCCGGGATCCGGTCCGGGAACGGCGCGCCGAATACAGCGATGGACGAGGCAAAGACGAACCGCGGGCAATACCCCTGCTGGGAGCGGATCGCATCCAGAAGCGCGCGGGTCGCGTCGAAGTTGATCCGCTGTCCCTTGTCGAAATCCGCCTCGGCCTCGCCCGAGACGACGGCGGCCAGATGAAAGATCAGCGCTGGCCGGTCGGCGACCATCCGCGCCGCGACCCCCGGCGCGGCGATGTCCACCGCCACCGCCTCGGCCCGGCCCGCAAGTTCCGGCGGAACGGGAGGCGCCACCACATCGACCAGCAGGAAAGGCCCCTCTGCCCCCTCCCGCGCGAGGCGCTCGACAAGCTTGCGACCCAGCATTCCTGCGGCCCCGGTGATCAGCGTCCTCACATCGTTCCTCCTGCCACCTGCCGCTGGGTGGACCCGCGCGCAATCAGCGTGCAACCAAGATCGACCGTCCGCGCAGTCGGGCGCTGGCCCGCCAGGACACTGCGCACCATCTCGACGGCCCTCTGCCCCATCTCGTAGCGATGGGTGCGCACCGAGGTGAGCCCGGGCTCCGCCACGGCCGAGAACTCCAGATCGTTGAAACCGGCGATGCCGAAGTCCTGCGGCACCCGGATGCCGCGGCGCTGACATTCGAACAGGGCGCCCAGTGCGATGTCGTCGTTGGCGCAGAACACCGCATCGGTGTCAGGTGCCTGCGCCAGCAGGTCGGAGAGCAGCCGCACGCCGGCAGCGACAGTGGAAGGCGCCGGGGTCGTGACGATCCGCCGCGGATCGGCAACTTCCGCGACCTCGGTCACGTCGCGGTATCCGGCCAGGCGCCGCTGCGCCCGCGGATCCATGCGTGCGCCAAGGAATCCGGGTCGCGCATAGCCCTGATCCAGCAGATGGCGCACGGCAAGACGCGCCCCGGCGGCGTGGTCGCAGCCCACCATCATGTCCACCGGATCGGGTCCGACCTCCATCACCTGGACCACCGGGCAATCGAGCCGTTCCAGCAGGGCACGCGCCTCGGGCGACTGGTCGATCCCCGCAACGATCAGACCCGAGGGGCGCTGCGCCGCGAAGATCCGCAGAAGTTCCAGCTCGCGGCTATGCAGATAACGGGTGTTGGCGAACTGCACCTGAAGGCCCGAACCCTCGAGCGCGTCCATGACGCCGGTCATCAACGCGGCAAAGACCGAATTCGCGACCGAGGGGATCACCACACCCAGAACCTCGGACCGCTGCGAGGCAAGGGCGCGTGCCGCGGGATTGGGCACATAGCCAAGCCGCTCCACCGCCTCGGAAATCCGGGCCCGCACCTTGGCCGACACCAGATCCGGCGTGCGCAACGCACGCGAGACGGTGATAACGCTGACATCTGCAGCCCGCGCGACATCCGAAAGCGTTACTGCCTTGGTAGAAAGAATCTTCTTCTGCCTTGCAGAAACCGCCCCCACCGCGCCCCTCCAAGATCACTGTTGACAGTGATATACGCTGTCATCTAGCCATTGCAGATCGAATCCGCGTCGTCAACAGCGGATCACGGACGTCAGGGGGGAGGCCCGGCGGGATGGTGGGGAAGGTCGTCACGGCGCTGACGCGCGTGATCGAGGCGGTGCTGGTCGCGCTTCTGGCCGGCATGGCGGCGATGGTCTTCACCAATGTCGTCCTGCGCTACGGCTTCAACAGCGGCATCGACATATCCGAGGAGATGTCGCGCTTCTTCTTCGTCTGGCTCACGTTCATCGGGGCGGTCCTGACGTTCCGCGAACACGGCCACATCGGGGTCGAGACCTTCGTGCGGCTGCTTGGCCGGCGCGGCCGGATCGTCTGCATGGCGCTGACCAACGCGATCATCATCCTCTGCGCCGCGATGATGTTCTGGGGCACCTGGAAGCAGCATGCGATCAATGCCTCGATGGTCTCGCCGGTGGTCGGGATCCGCATGATCTATGTCTTCGGCGTTGCCTATTTCACCTCGGTCGGGATCCTGCTGATCGCGGTGCTGCGGCTCATCGACATCCTGACCGGGCGGGTGTCGGAAGCGGATCTCGCGCGGTTCTCGGGCGACTGGCAGCCGGAGGACGAGGTGCCGCACCGATGATCATCGGGGTCTTCATCGGCACGCTGTTCGCGACCCTCGCCATCGGCGTGCCGGTCGCCTTCGCGCTGATGTTCTGCGGCATCGTGCTGATGTCCTGGATGGGCATCTTCAACCCGGTGATCCTGTCGCAGAACATGATCCAGGGGGCGAACACCTTCACCCTGCTGGCAATCCCGTTCTTCCTTCTGGCGGGCGAACTGATGAACGCCGGCGGGCTGTCGCGGCGGATCGTGGACTTCGCGGTGGCCTGCGTCGGCCACATCAAGGGCGGGCTGGGGATCGTGGCGATCATCACGGCCGTGATCATGGCCTCGCTCTCCGGTTCTGCCGCGGCCGACAGCGCGGCGCTGGCGGCAATCCTGATCCCGATGATGCGCGAGGCGGGCTACAACGTGCCCCGTTCGGCCGGCCTCATGGCCGCGGGCGGCGTGATCGCGCCGGTCATCCCGCCCTCGATCGCCTTCATCATCTTCGGCGTGGCCGCGAATGTCTCGATCACCGGGCTGTTCATGGGCGGCATCGTGCCGGGGCTGATGATGGCGCTGAGCCTTGTCGTCACCTGGCTGATCGTGGCCCGACGCGAGAACGTCAAGGTGCTGCCCAAGCAACCCGGCTCGGTGCGTCTGCGGGCGACCTTCAATGCCGGATGGGCGCTTCTGATGCCCGTCATCATCCTGGGCGGTATCCGGTTCGGCGTCTTCACCCCGACCGAGGCCGCCGTGGTGGCCGCGGTCTATGCGCTGTTCGTCGGCCTGTTCATCTATCGCGAGCTGAAGCTGCGCGACCTCTACCGGGTGTTCCTCAACGCGGCCAAGATGACCTCGGTGGTGCTGTTCCTGGTGGCCGCCGCGCTGGTGTCGTCCTGGCTCATCACCCGCGCCAACATCCCGGCCGAGATCGGCGGCTTCCTGCAGCCGGTTCTGGACCAGCCGAAGCTTCTGATGCTCATGATCGTGCTGCTGGTGCTGGTGGTCGGAACAGTGCTCGACCTCGCGCCGACGATCCTGATCCTCTCGCCTGTGCTGATGCCGCTGATCCGCACCGCGGGAATCGACCCGATCTACTTCGGCGTGATCTTCGTCATGACGACCTGCATCGGGCTGCTGACCCCGCCGGTCGGCGTGGTGCTGAACGTCGTATCGGGCGTCAGCCGCGTGCCGCTGGGCAAGGTCGTCTGGGGCGTGCTGCCCTTCCTTGCGGCGCAGGTCGGCGTCCTTGTCCTGCTGATCCTGTTTCCCGAAATCGTGCTGGTGCCGCTTGCCTGGCTCCGGTGAACCCTGACCCCAACGGAGGAGTTGCCATGAAGACCCTAGGAACACTCGGCCTTGCCGCCGCGCTTGCCGCATCCGTCGCGCTCCCGGCGGCGGCCGAAATCCGCACCCGGACGATCACCGTCTCGAACGGCGTCGCGGACACCCACCCTGTCGGCAACGGGGTCGAGGCGATGCGCGCCTGCATGACCGAAAGGACGGGCGGGAAGTGGACGCTGAACGCCTTCTGGTCCGGCGCGCTGGGCAACGACCTCGACGCCACCCAGGCGCTTCGGTCGGGCACGCAGGAGATGGTGATCACCTCGACCTCGCCGCTTGTCGGGATCGAACCCGCGCTGGGCGTCTTCGACCTGCCGTTCCTGTTCGCCAACGAGGCCGAGGCGGATGCGATCCTCGACGGCGAGTTCGGCGCGATGATGAGCGACAAGATGACCAATCACGGGCTGGTCAATCTCGCCTTCTGGGAAAACGGGTTCCGCAACCTCACCAACTCGCTGCGCCCCGTCCAGACGCTCGAGGACTTCAGCGGCATGCGCGTCAGGGTGATGCAGAACAACATCTTCCTCGACACGTTCCAGAACCTCGGCGCCAACGCCATCCCCATGGCCTTCGGCGAGCTGTTCACCGCGCTCGAGACCAAGGCGATCGACGCGCAGGAAAACCCCTACGTCACCATCGACACCTCGAAGTTCTACGAGGTGCAGGGCTATCTGTCGGCGACCCGCCACGCCTACACGCCCTTCATGGTGCTGTTCTCTAAGGCGATCTACGACAGCTACAGCCCCGAGGAACAGCAGATCCTCGTCGATTGCGCGATGGTCGGCCAGGCCGAACAGCGCAGCGTCAGCCGCGCCCTGTCCGAGAAGTCGCTGGCCAACGTCCAGGCCGCGGGCATGCAGTTCAACGAGCTTGCGCCGGCCGAGGTGGAGAGAATCCGCGAACATTCCGCGGTGATCTACGAACGCCACAAGGGCACCATCGGCGCCGATGTGGTGGACGCGATGCTCGCCGCACTGGACGAGCTGCGCAACTGATGCCGATACGGCCGGGGCGGCACCCGCCCCCGCCCCGCCCCCCAGGCCCCCCCCC
>JBKBMT010000029.1:24809-35539 GCA_046295655.1 Gemmobacter sp.
GGGGTGCCCGCGTCGCCCCCCGCTGTGCCCGCGCGGCTAACCTTTGCCCTACCGGGGGGGGGGGCCCCCCCCCCCGCCCACGCCCCCATGACCACCCCCCCTGCCCTGCCGGCGAGTGCCGGCCCGTCGCGACTGTCGCCTGCTGCCCTGGGCATCCTCGTGATGCTGGCCGCCATGTTCCTGTTCTCGCTCAACGATGCGATGGGAAAATGGCTGGTCGCCACCTACACCGTGGGGCAGGTCCTGCTGATCCGGTCCGCCGCCGCCCTGGTGGTGCTTGCGCCGTTCCTGCGCGGAGCGCCTGTGATGCGGATCGAACGCCCCGGATTGCAGGCGGTGCGCGCCGCCTTCACCACGGCCGAAGTCTTCTGCTTCTACTGGGCGGTGCAGTTCCTGCCGCTGGCCGACGTGATGACCTACTGGCTCGCTGCGCCGATCTACGTCGCCGCCGCCGCGCCCTTCCTGCTTGGCGAACGGGTCGGTCCGCTTCGCTGGACCGCGATCGCCATCGGCTTCGTCGGTGTGCTGATCGCACTCGAGCCCTTCGGCGGCGGCTCGGGCCATCTCGGCGCGACGGTCGTTGCGCTGATCGGATCGGGCTGCTTCGCGGCGCTGATGCTGAGCGGGCGCGCGCTGCGGGGCACGCCGGACCAGACGCTGGTCTTCTGGCAGACCATGGGGGCGCTGATCGCCGGCGCGGTGCTCGCACCCTTCGGCTGGGTTAAGCCAACCCTTCTGGACTTCGGCCTTCTGGCCCTTCTGGGCATCGTCGCCATGGCAGCCCACGTCATGGTCAACCGTGCCCTCAAGCTTGCCGATGCGGCTGTCGTCGCGCCGTTCCAGTATACGCTGCTGCTCTGGGCCGTGATCCTCGGCTGGATCTTCTTCGGCGACGTGCCGCGGCCGATGATGCTGGCAGGCGCCGCGGTGATCGTCGCTGCGGGGCTGTTCATATTCTTCCGCGAACGGGCGGTCGCGCGCCGCAGGGGGACACGATGAGGATCACCGCGCTGGAAACCGTGCGCCTGGCCGAACGGCCGAACCTGGTCTGGCTGCATGTCGAGACCGACGAGGGGCTGACGGGCCTTGGCGAGACGTTCTTCGGGGCGGCGGCGGTCGAGGCGCAGATCCACGACTGGATCGCGCCGCGCGTCATCGGCCGCGACCCCCGCGCGATCGACCGGCTGGCGCAGGAGGTGCAGGGCTATCTCGGCTTCCGCTCCACCGGGGTCGAGATGCGCGCGGCCTCGGCCTTCGACATCGCGTTGTGGGACATCTGGGGAAAGGCGACGGACCAGCCGATCGCGCAGCTTCTTGGCGGGTTCACGCGGGATGCGATCCGCACCTACAACACCTGCGCGGGGCCGGACTACATCAGAAAGGCCAGCGGCCAGGCGACGGCCAATTTCGGACTGGGCGACAGCGATCTCGACGATCTGACCGGGTTCCTCACCCGCGCCGATGAGCTTGCGCTGTCGCTGCTCGACGAAGGCATCACGGCGATGAAGATCTGGCCCTTCGACGCTGCCGCCGAGGCGACGCGGGGGCACCACATCGCGGTCCCCGAGTTGAAGCGCGCCCTGGAGCCGTTCGAGAAGATCCGCCGCGCCGCCGGAGACCGGATGGACATCATGGTGGAGTTCCACTCGCTCTGGCAGCTTCTGCCGGCGATGCAGATCGCCCGGGCGCTGGCCCCCTTCGGCACCTTCTGGCACGAGGATCCGATCCGCATGGACAGCCTGTCCAGCCTGCGCCGCTATGCCGAGGCCAGCCTGGCACCGATCTGCGCGTCCGAGACGCTGGGCGGCCGCGCGGCCTTCCGCGACCTTCTGGAAACCGGGGTGGCCGGCGTCGTCATGCTGGACGTCGCCTGGTGCGGCGGTCTCAGCGAGGCGCGGAAGATCGCGGCCATGGCCGAGGCCTGGCACCTGCCGGTCGCCCCGCACGACTGCACCGGCCCGGTGGTTCTTGCGGCCTCCACCCACCTGTCGCTGAACGCGCCGAATGCGCTGGTGCAGGAAAGCGTCCGCGCCTTCTACCGCGGCTGGTATCGCGATGTCGTCACCGCCCTGCCGCCCGTGGACCGCGGCATGATCACCGTGCCACCCGGGCCGGGCCTCGGGATGGCGCTGCTGCCCGACCTCGACCGGGGTTTCGCCGTCAGCCGCCGGAGGACCGATGCAAGCGATCTCTGACACGCCCGACCTTCCGTCCGGGGGCCGCTTCGCAGGCCGCGTCTGGCTGGCGGGCACAGGCCCCTGTCTTGTCGCCTTGCGCGACGGCCGGGTGATCGATGTCACCACGCGGCAGGCCCCGACGATGCGCGACCTGCTGGAGATGGACGACCCCGCAGGCCATCTGGACCGGGTCGAGGGACGAGACCTGGGGCCGGTGGCGGCCATCGCCGCGGCCAGCCGCGAAGCGGGGCCGGACATCACCCGCCTGCTGGCCCCCTGCGACCTTCAGGCGGTCAAGGCCTGCGGCGTCACCTTTGCCCGGTCGATGGTCGAACGGGTGATCGAGGAACGTGCCGGCGGCGATCCCGCAAGGGCCGAGGAGATCCGCGCCCGCGTCGCCGCGGTCATCGGCGACAGCCTGCGCAACCTGCGCCCCGGTTCGGACGAGGCGTCCGAAGTGAAGCGGGTGCTCCAGGCCGAGGGGTTGTGGAGCCAGTATCTGGAGGTCGGGATCGGCCCGGATGCCGAGGTGTTCACCAAGGCGCAACCGCTGTCCGCAGTCGGGTTCGGCGCGGCCGTCGGGCTGCATCCCGTATCCCGCTGGAACAACCCCGAACCGGAGGTCGTGCTGGCGGTGGACAGCCGCGGCCGGATCCGCGGCGCCACGCTGGGCAACGACGTCAACCTGCGCGACGTCGAAGGACGCTCGGCGCTGCTGCTCGGCAAGGCCAAGGACAACAACGCCGCCGCGGCGATCGGTCCGTTCCTGCGTCTGTTCGACGACGGCTTCGGCCTCGACGATGTGCGGACAATGGAACTGTCGTTGCGGGTCGAGGGCGCAGACGGCTTCGTGCTGGACGGCCGGTCGTCGATGGCCGAGATCAGCCGGGATCCGGCCGATCTGGTGGCCCAGACCATCGGCCGCCACCACCAGTACCCCGACGGGCTGATGCTGTATCTCGGCACGATGTTTGCCCCGGTGCAGGATCGGGACGGGCCGGGTCAGGGATTCACTCATCATCCCGGCGACCGCGTCCGCATCTTCACGCCGCCGCTCGGCGCGCTTGTCAATACCGTCCGGCTGGCCACCGAGGCACCGGAATGGACCTTCGGCGCCGCGGCCCTGATGCGAAACCTGGCCGGCCGGGGGCTTGTCTGACGGCCGGAGAGGTTCCGCCCTTCCCCTCGGCGAAGAAAGCGGGCCGCCCAGATGGGGCGGCCCGCAAGCCAGGGGTGGCAAAAAACCGGGATCAGTGCGCAGTCTGGGCGCCCGGGCCTTCGATCTCGGCCTTGCGGGCAAGGGCCGCGGCCTCTTCCGCCGCCTCGTCCCACTCGACCGGTTCGGGCTGGCGCACGAGCGCATGGGCAAGGACGTCCCGCACATGGCTCACCGGGATGATCGTCAGGCCCTGCTTCACGTTCTCGGGGATCTCCGGCAGGTCCTTGGCGTTCTCCTCGGGGATCAGCACCGTGGTGATGCCCCCGCGCAGCGCTGCCAGCAGCTTTTCCTTCAGTCCGCCGATCGCCAGCACATTGCCGCGCAGCGTGACCTCGCCGGTCATGGCGATGTCCTTGCGCACCGGGATGCCGGTCAGAACCGAGACGATGGAGGTCACCATCGCGATACCCGCCGACGGCCCGTCCTTGGGCGTCGCGCCCTCGGGGACGTGCACATGGATGTCGATCGTGTCGAACTTGGGCGGCTTGACCCCGATCTGAGGCGCGATGGAGCGCACGAAGCTCGACGCCGCGTCGATCGATTCCTTCATCACCTCGCCCAGCTTGCCGGTCGTCTTCATCCGACCCTTGCCCGGCAGCTTGAGCGCTTCGATCTGCAGCAGATCACCGCCCACGCTCGTCCAGGCCAGGCCCGTGACGACACCGACCTGATCCTCCTTCTCGGCCAGCCCGTAGCGGAAGCGCCGGACGCCCAGCATCTTCTCCAGCCGGTCCGGCGTCACCTCGACCTTCGCCTCGTTCTTCTTGACGATCTCGGTCACGGCCTTGCGGGCCAGCTTGGCGATCTCGCGCTCGAGGTTCCGCACCCCGGCCTCGCGGGTATAGTAGCGGATCACGTCGGTCAGCGCGGCGTCGGTGATCACGAACTCGCCCTTCTTCAGACCGTGCGCCTTGATCTGCTTCGGGATCAGGTGCTGCCGCGCGATCTCGCGCTTCTCGTCCTCGGTATAGCCGGCAAGCGGGATGATCTCCATCCGGTCCAGCAACGGCCCCGGCATGTTGTAGGAGTTCGCCGTGGTGATGAACATCACGTTCGACAGGTCGTATTCCACCTCGAGGTAGTGATCCACGAAGGTGTTGTTCTGTTCGGGGTCCAGCACCTCGAGCAGGGCCGACGCCGGGTCACCGCGGAAGTCGTGGCCCATCTTGTCGATCTCGTCGAGCAGGATCAGCGGATTGCTGGTCTTTGCCTTCTTCATCGACTGGATGATCTTGCCCGGCATCGAGCCGATGTAGGTCCGCCGGTGACCCCGGATCTCGGATTCGTCGCGCACGCCGCCAAGCGAGATGCGGATGAATTCCCGCCCCGTCGCCTTGGCAACCGACTTGCCAAGGCTGGTCTTGCCAACGCCGGGCGGCCCGACCAGGCACAGGATCGGACCCTTGAGCTTCGCCGACCGGTTCTGCACCGCCAGATATTCGATGATCCGCTCCTTGACCTTCTCCAGACCGTAATGGTCTGCATTCAGGATCTCCTCGGCTCGGGCGAGATCCTTCTTGACGCGCGACTTGACGCCCCAGGGGACGCCCAGGATCCAGTCGAGATAGTTGCGCACCACCGTCGCCTCGGCACTCATCGGCGACATGGACTTGAGCTTCTTGATCTCGGCCTCGACCTTTTCGCGGGCTTCCTTCGATAGCTGGGTGTTCTTTGCCCGCTCCTCGAGCTCGGCAATCTCGGACTGGTCGTCGCCGTCGCCCAGCTCCTTCTGGATCGCCTTCATCTGCTCGTTCAGATAGTACTCGCGCTGCGTCTTCTCCATCTGGGTCTTGACGCGGCTCTTGATCTTCTTCTCGACCTGCAGCACCGACATCTCGCCCTGCATCAGGCCATAGACCTTCTCGAGCCTTTCGGCGACGTCGAGGGTTTCCAGCAGTTCCTGCTTCTGGCCCACCTGCACGCCCAGATGTCCCGCGACGAGATCGGCAAGCCGCGACGGCTCCCGCGTCTCCGACACCGCCGCCAGCGCCTCTTCGGGGATGTTCTTCTTGATCTTCGCGTAGCGTTCGAATTCCTCGCCGACGGTGCGCAGCAGCGCTTCGACCGACGCCTTGTCGCCGGGCAGTTCGGTCAGCCGGGCGCATTCCGCCTCGAAGAACTGTTCGTTCGGCAGGAAGCGGACGATGCGCACGCGCGTACGGCCCTCGACCAGCACCTTCACGGTCCCGTCGGGCAGTTTCAGCAGTTGCAGCACGTTGGCCAGAACACCGACGCGATAGATGCCGTCAGCCTTCGGGTCGTCCTGGGTCGGATCGATCTGGCTCGACAGCAGGATCTGTCGATCCTCGGACATGACCTCTTCCAGCGCGCGGACCGATTTCTCGCGCCCGACGAACAGCGGCACGATCATGTGCGGAAAGACCACGATGTCGCGCAGCGGCAGCACCGGATAGCTGGGGGAAAGGGGTTCGTTCATGGTGTTTCCTTATGTCGCAGGAGGGCGCCCGCCCCGGCCATTCCGGCAGCACCGGCCCTCCCCGTTCGCCTGCCTTATCTGTGGCGTTCGGCGTCCGCTTTCAACCGGGCGATCTCCGGGCTGCATTCTGACCGCTCGTCCGGGTCGGGGCAAGGGCAAGCGCACGTCGTCACCAACGGCCCGTCACCGCGCAGACAAGAAACGACCAGCGGCGGGCAATCTCGGCTCGGGCAAGCCGGCCTTCGTCCACACCGCGCGGATCCCTCACACAGCGGCGCAGGATCGCCCCGGTCTCGCAGACCGGCATCAGGGCCGGCAGTGCCGCGGCCGGAACGTCCCGCCGGTGCCGCCGCGCCGAGCGCAACAGGCCCAGGCCGCGCCGTGCCAGCGCGGCAATGCCCTCGTGCGTGGGATCGGGCAGGGGATGCCGGCCACGGGCGCGCAATGCGGGCACCGCCGCGAACCAGCCGGCCAGTCCCGAGGCTGTCCCCGCCGCACGGACCACCCGTTCGGCCCGCGCCGGCGCACCCAGCGCCCGCGCGGCCAGCCACATCACGCCGCCCGCGGTGGCGTCGAGATGTCGAAGCAGCGCCGCGTCATCGGCGAAGGGATCGCGCCAGATGTCCCAGCGCCGCGCCTCGATCAGCCGGTCCAGCACTTCGCCTGCCTCCGGCTTGCCGTCGAGGAAAACCGCCGCCTCCAGCACCGGATGGGCGCGAGGCGGTGCGCCGGCCGCCCGTTCTGCCAGCGCGTCGCGCCACCACTGCAGCCTCATCTCGGCCACCAGCGGGTCGGCGCTGGCCCAGGCGGCACGGGCAATCTCGAGATTCAGCGCATAGATCGGCAGCAGGATTGCGCGCTGTTCTGGGCTGGCCGCCGCAAGCGTGCGCCAGCGGTCAGGATCGCCGCGTTCGACGAGCGCGGCACAGTCAGACAGGCTCATCGTATCCGACCCGGTGCGGCCCCGTCCGCCGTCATGCCGGCGCCACGCCGTCGCGGATCAGCTTCCAGACGATGGCATCCGTCAGCGCCGAAAAGGACGCATCGACGATGTTCGCGCTGACCCCGACGGTGGACCAGCGCCGGCCCCGGCCGTCCTCGCTGTCGATGATGACGCGGGTCACGGCCTCGGTGCCGCCCTGGGTGATGCGCACCTTGAAATCCACGAGCTTCCAGTCGGCGATGCAGGCCTGATAGGGCCCCAGATCCTTGACCAGCGCGCGGGCAAGCGCGTTGACCGGGCCCCGGTCAGTGCCGACGGCGTCCATGCTCTCGCTGACCGAAAGCTTCTTCTCTCCGCCCAGCTTCACCACAACCACCGCTTCCGATACGCTGACCATCCGGTCATAACGGTTCTTGCGGCGCTCGACCGTGACCCGATAGCGCTTGACCTCGAAGAAGGCCGGCAGCAGCCCGAGTTCGGCCCGCGCCAGCAGCTCGAAGCTGGCCTGCGCGCCGTCATAGGCATAGCCCTCGTCCTCGCGCGCCTTCACCGCCTCGAGGATCCGCGCAAGGCGCGGGTCGTCCGGCGCAACCTCGATCCCCGCCCCGGCAAGCCGGGCGCGCAGGTTCGACTGGCCGGCCTGGTTCGACATCGGGATGACGCGTTCGTTGCCGACCAGCGCCGGGTCGATGTGTTCGTAGGTGGTCGGGTCCTTCAGGATGGCGCTGGCGTGCAGGCCCGCCTTGTGGGCGAAGGCCGAGGCGCCGACATAGGGCGCACTGCGGAGCGGAACGCGGTTCAGGATGTCGTCAAGCTGGCGGCTGGTGCGCAGCAGGCCGCGCAGCGCCTCGCGGCCGATCCCGGTCTCGAAGCGGCTGGCATAGGGTTCCTTGAGCACCAGCGTCGGAATGAGGCTGGTGAGATTGGCATTGCCGCAGCGTTCGCCGAGACCGTTCAGCGTGCCCTGCACCTGCCGCGCGCCGGCGTCCACCGCGGCCAGCGACGCGGCAACCGCATTGCCGGTGTCGTCGTGACAGTGGATGCCGAGCCGGTCGCCGGGGATGCCGGCGGCGATCACCGCGGCGGTGATCCGGCCGACCTCGGCCGGCAGCGTCCCGCCGTTGGTGTCGCACAGCACGACCCAGCGCGCGCCCGCCTCGAGCGCCGCGCGCAGGCAGTCGAGCGCATAGGCCGGATCGGCACGGTAGCCGTCGAAGAAATGCTCGGCGTCGAACAGCGCCTCGCGCCCCCGCGCGACCAGATGCGCAACCGAGGCGCGGATCGATTCGAGGTTCTCGTCGCGGGTGATGCCGAGCGCGGTGGCGACATGGAATTCGTGCGCCTTCCCGACAAGACAGACGGCAGGCGTGCCGGCGTTGACCACCCCGGCCAGCACCTCGTCGTTGGCGGCGCTGCGGCCTGCGCGCCTGGTCATGCCGAAGGCGGCAAAGGTGGCTCGGGTGTCGGGCCGGGCCGCGAAGAAATCGCTGTCGGTCGGGTTCGCGCCGGGCCAGCCGCCCTCGATGTAGTCGATCCCGAGCGCGTCCAGCGCGCGGGCGATGGCCTGCTTCTCGGCCACCGAGAACTGCACGCCCTGCGTCTGCTGCCCGTCGCGCAGCGTGGTGTCGTAGAGGTAAAGGCGCTCGCGGGTCACGGCAGCGCCCCCATTTCACCCCGTCCGCCGGTGCGCCAGCACCGGCAGCGCCCGACCGCCCCCCCGGGCGGGCGCTGCGCTTCCGCCCGCGGTCGGTCGCTGCCGGGGCATCGCAGAGCGGAACTGATTTCAGGGCCTCCAGCTTGGCGGGGTCGAAGTCGGGGGCCTGGCAACAGGTTTAAAGCGCACAGATCCCTTGCGGAAAATGTCATGAATTGTCCTCCGGATAGAACTCCCGAAGAATTTCCTCCAGCCGGTCTTCATCCACGTTTGCAGGGTAGCTGACAGTGACCCCGCCAAGATCATTGCGCAGTTCGACGTTCTCTGCAGCAAGGGCTGCGCGCAATTTGTCGGCCTGTTCAAAGTTCCTTTCATGCCGAAAGTCCTGCCAAAGGATTCCGAGCCGGGAAACGGTCTCATAGGGGACAAGCGGACTGCCGGGCTCGAATGTACCGATCTGGGTCACGATCCTCCTTTCCGTCCGCCACCAGTCCACGCTTTCGGCGGGCGGAAAGCCCAGAAGATCCATCCCGGCTTTGAGCGAACTTGCCGTCGATTCATCAGCGAACTGGTGAAGGATCGCGATGGCTGCCGGCGTGTTCAGATCATCTGCAAGCCAGGAAACGACGCTCGCAATCGTGTCGGATGCCGGCGCCACCGCCGTCACTCCATCGGTGATGGCATACCATCCGACGAGGGTTCTGTGCGCCTGTAGCACCTTGTCCTCCGTCCAGTCCATCGGCTTGGAATAATGCGTCATCAGCATCACCAGCCGGATCACCTCGCCCGGCACGCCCCGGTCCAGCAGGTCGCGCACGGTGAAGAAGTTGCCGAGGCTCTTCGACATCTTCTTCCCCTCGACCAGCAGCATCTCGTTGTGCAGCCAGACCTTCGCGAACTGCCCCTCGGGATGGGCGCAGCGCGACTGGGCGATCTCGTTCTCGTGGTGGGGGAACTGCAGGTCCAGCCCGCCGCCGTGGATGTCGAAGGCATCGCCCAGAAGCTCGCGTGCCATGGCGGAACACTCGATGTGCCAGCCCGGCCGCCCACGCCCCCAGGGGCTGTCCCAGCCCGGCAGGCCGGCATCCGAGGGCTTCCACAGGACGAAGTCCATCGGGTTGCGCTTGAACGGCGCCACCTCGACCCGGGCGCCGGCGATCATGTCCTCGACCGTCCTGCCGGACAGCGCCCCGTAGGCGCGATAGCTGTCCACCGCGAACAGCACGTGACCCTCGGCGACATAGGCATGCCCGCGCTCGACGAGCGTGCCGATCATTGCGATCATCGCGCCGATCCACTCCGTCGCCCGCGGCTCGCGGGTGGGACGCAGCGCACCCAGCGCATCCATGTCGGCGTGATACCAGCCGATGGTCTCGTCCGTCAGCGTGCGGATGATCGCCTCCAGCGGCCGGCTGTCGCCCGCCGCCTGCATCTCGGCCGCCCGGGCGTTGATCTTGTCGTCCACGTCTGTGAAGTTTCGGACGTAAGTCACTGCATCTGCGCCGTATTCGTGGCGCAGCAACCGGAAAAGAACGTCGAATACCACGACAGGCCGCGCATTGCCCAGATGCGCCCGGTCATAGACCGTGGGTCCGCAGACATACATCCGCACATTGGCCGGATCGAGCGGAACGAAGGGTTCCTTCTTCCGCGTCAGGGTGTTGGTCAGCCGGATCACGGTCACGCAGCCTCGCACAGGTTGGCCTGGCGGACCGCGTTCGGCAGGGAAGCAGAGGGGCGGCCCGCGACGGTTGTCAGCGGGTAATGCAGCAGCGGATGATGCAGCATGTCCTCATGCCGCCGCCTTAGCCCAAACCGCGCCCGCCGCCAAGGCCCTTCTTCCGGGGGGCTTGCCGGCCGGGCATGCCCATGCATGATGCCACCGGCAAGGGGAGAGGCAGGATGGACCAAGACGCGCTGCGCGACTGGTCGAAACGGGCGGCCGACTGGGCCCACGAGTATCACCGCACCCTGCGGGACCGGCCGGTCAGGGCACAGACCAGTCCGGGCGCCTTCGCCGCAGCCCTGCCCGACGCGCCGCCCGAGACGGCCGAGGACATGACGGCGATCTGGGATGATTTCACCCGCCTGGTGCCCGAGGCGATGACCCATTGGCAGCATCCGCGCTTCTTCGCCTATTTCCCCGCCAACGCGGCCCCCGCCTCGATGCTGGCGCACCAGCTTGCGGGCGCAATCGCGACCCAGGCGATGCTGTGGCAGACTGCGCCGGCGGCGACAGGGCTGGGACAGGAGAGGGTGCGCTGGCACGGCAAGGCGCGGGGGCTGCCGGGCGGCTGTTC
>JBKBMT010000030.1:0-34241 GCA_046295655.1 Gemmobacter sp.
GATGCACGGCTTCAGCCCCTCGGTGACGAAAGCCTGCAGGACGTGGGACTCGATCGGCAGCCGCAGTCCGGCCATCGCGGCGACCTGACCCGACCGGCCTGCGACGACAATGCCCACCTTCCGCGCCCGGATCGCCCCTCGGGTGGTCTGCACGCCGGTGACGCGGCCGTTCGTCACGTCGATGCCGGTCACCTCGCAGTTCTGGACAAGATCGACCCCGCGCGCATCCGCCGCCCGGGCATAGCCCCAGGCGACCGCGTCGTGCCGGGCGGTGCCGCCGCGCGGGTGCAAAAGCCCGCCGTAGATCGGGAAACGGGTCTGTTCGAAATCGAGCCACGGGAGCAGCCTGCGAACCCCTTCGCGATCCAGCAGCACCGCATCGTCGCCCTGGTTGATCATGGCATTGCCGCGCCGCACGAAGGCATCACGCTGTCCGTCGGAATGGAACAGGTTGATCAGCCCCCGCTGGCTGTGCATCACATTGTAGTTCAGCTCGGCCTCGAGCCCTTCCCACAGCTTCAGGGAATGGCTGTAGAATTCGGAATTGCCCGGGAGGAAGTAGTTGGCGCGCACGATCGTCGTGTTGCGGCCGATGTTGCCCTGGCCCAGCAACCCCTTCTCCAGCACCGCGACGCGGGTGATGTTGTGGTTCCTTGCCAGGTAATAGGCGGTGGACAGGCCGTGCCCGCCGCCGCCGATGATCACCGCGTCGTATTCCGGGCGCGGGTCGGGCTCGCGCCAGGCGGGCGCCCAGCCCCGGTTCCCGCGCAGGGCCTCGGTGACGATCCTCAGACCGGAATAGCGCATCCCTGACCTCCGCTGCGCGGCGCAGTCAAGCCGAACCGCGCGCCGGTTGCAAGGCGCCGAAGGGGACGAAATCCGGGCGGCCGGTGGGCGTCATGCCACGTCATTTCCCCACGAGGGCAACGAATGTGCCCAGCTCCAGTAGTTTATCGGATGCGGGGGCCAGGTTCGACACTGGAGCAAGAAATGCTGCCGACCATGTACTGGCGTTCTTTCCGGTTTCGAACGATGCTGCGCCGCGAGGACGGCGGGGCCACGGTCGAAGCCGTGCTCTGGATGCCGCTCCTGATGTTCGTGCTCGCGCTCGTCGCCGATGCGGCGATGATCTACAGCAGCCAGTCGCAAGCGCTTCGGATCGTGCAGGATGCCAACCGGTCGATGTCGATAGGCCGGTTCCGCACCACGACCGAGGCGCAGGGTTTCATCCGCGACCGCCTTGCGACGATCAGTCCGAACGCGGAGATCGTCACTCGGGTGATCGACGGGGTGATCATAACCAGCGTGACGATGCCGGCATCGGACCTGAGCGTGACCCGCCTGGTTCCTGCATTTGCCGACATAAGCATCTCGGTCACGGCACAGCATGTCGCGGAGGTCTGACATGACACTGAATACTCAGCCGGACGGCGCAAAGGTCGAGCCCTTTCTCAAGGGCGAATCCGGGGGGATCGTCTCGATGCCGAACCCGGAACAGATCAAGCTGCCGCACTCGGGCTTCAAGACGAACGACGGGCTGTCCGAGGCGCTGCGGGCGGGGACCTACAACATCCGTATCCTGAACCGGATCGACAGCATCGTTGCCGGACTGCTGGCCTTCGACCCCGAGTACACGCCCGCCTACATCACCTCCCAGGTGCCCGTTCAGCTCGCCAATCGCAACATCTATGCCGAGCACATCGTGCAGGGGCGCCTGCACCGGTTCACCTGCAACGGCGGTGCGTCGCTGACCTTCAAGCGTGACCAGGTCGTGCGGAACATCGTTCTGATCACGAACTGCGAGATCAAGTTCGAAAGCGGCGTGGGCATCGAGGACTCGATCATCGTGACGACCAATGCCGACAAGGACGCGATCAGCGCGTCGTCCGGCCTGCGGGTCGGCCGGAACGACAACTGCGCCGACGGCGGCGGCGCGCAGCTGATCAGCTATGGCGGCATGAGCTTTCCTTCGGCTCTGCAGGTCTATGGCAGCCAGCTTCTGGCCAAGAAGAGCATCAACTTCGCCGCTCAGGCCAACGGCATCCAGGGGGCTTCCTTCGTGGCCGGCGAGCGGATCGACGGCACCAGCAACATGGCCATGGGCTTCTTCGGCTCGGGCATGGATGCGAACCTGCAGGCAGCCTATTTCCGCCTGACATACTGACACGAACCTTGCCGGTGAGGCCGGGCAGCAGGGTTGCCCGGCCCTTCTTTCAGAGGCCCTTGGACCGATAGGTCTTGGCCACCCGGTCGATCGCGACGATATAGGCCGCGACGCGCAGATCCTCGACATCGTTGCGGCTGTGCCAGACCTCGCGCATCGACTGGTAGGCGGTGCGCATCGTGTCGTCGAGGCCCGAGCGGACCAGCGCAAGCTCGTCCGAACCTTGCAGGAACTTGTCCTTGAAGTCATCGGACAGCGTCCAGCCAAGGCCCTTGTCGGCGCTCAGCCGTTCGAGCTCCTCCACCAGCAGCCGGCTCCGCGCCTCCTCCGCGCGGCGTTGCATGCGGCCGAAGCGGATGTGGGAAAGGTTCTTGACCCATTCGAAATAGGAGACCGTGACACCGCCGGCGTTCGCATACATGTCCGGGATGATCACCGTGCCCTTCTTGCGCAGGATCTCGTCCGCGCCGAAGGTCACCGGGCCGTTCGCCGCCTCGACGATCAGCGGCGCCCTGATCCGCCCGGCGTTGCCCATGTTGATGACCCCTTCCAGTGCGGCGGGGATCAGGATGTCGCATTCCTCTTCCAGAACCGCGGCCCCGTCCTCCACGTATGTCGCGCCCGGAAACCCCTTCACCCCGCCGTTCTGAGCGATCCAGAGCTTCAGGAGTTCGATGTTCAGACCCCTGGGGTCCAGCACCGCGCCGTCGCGTTCGATCACGCCGATGATCAGCGCGCCGTCCTCCTCGGACAGGAACTTGGCAGCGTGGTAGCCCACGTTGCCCAACCCCTGCACGATCATGCGTTTGCCTTCCAGCGTTCCTGACTGCCCCGCCTTCGCCATGTCCTCGGGGTGGCGGAAGAATTCGCGCAGCGCATATTGCACCCCGCGACCCGTCGCCTCGACCCGGCCCTGGATGCCGCCGGCATGGGGCGGCTTGCCGGTGACGCAGGCGCGGGCGTTGATGTCGGTCGTGTTCATCCGCGCATACTGGTCGGCGATCCACGCCATCTCGCGTTCGCCCGTGCCCATGTCGGGTGCGGGGACGTTCTGCGCCGGGTGGATCAGGTCGCGCTTGATGAGCTCGTAGGCGAAGCGCCGGGTGATCTGTTCCAGCTCGTGTTCCTCGTACTGGCGCGGGTCGATGCACAGCCCGCCCTTCGACCCGCCGAACGGGGTTTCGACAAGCGCGCACTTGTAGGTCATGAGGGCTGCCAGCGCCTCGACCTCGTCCTGATCGACGTTCGACGCATAGCGGATTCCGCCCTTCACCGGCTCCATGTGTTCGGAATGGACGCTTCGGTAACCCACGAAGGTCTCGATCTTGCCGCGCAGGCGGACACCGAAGCGGACGGTGTAGGTCGAGTTGCAGACCTGGATCTTCCGGGCAAGACCCGGGCCCAGGTCCATCAGCGCCACCGCGCGGTTGAACATCAGATCGACGGATTCGCGGAAACTCGGTTCGGCGCCGTTGTGCATCGCTGTCTCCCCCTCGCACAAGTCGTGATCCGCCGGCCTCTGGCGCGGGCCGGTCGAACAGCCGCGCATTGCGCGGACTGCCCGACCCTAGCCCCGACCGAAGCACGCTCCAACCCCGAATCACCGGAAATCTCGGCGGGCGAATCGACGCCAGCCTGCTGCAGCCGCGTTAAGCCTTCATGCCGGGCCGGCCGGACGTGCGGGCAGGCATTCTCCGTCGCCGCAGCGACAATTCCGGCACCGGTCCGGCACCGTTTCCGACGCGCGAAAGCGGTTCGGCCAAAAGATGCCGATGCGCCCAACTTATGCCATGGATCAGGCCGCAAATGCGGTGTGGGGCTGCGATGCCGCCCGGATCCCGCCCCAGGTCGGCGGGAGCGGGAGCTTGTATTGAAGGTGTGCGATGAACCGAACCGACATTGCTCGAGCGCAGGGGCCGAGACTGCCGAATCCCATGCTGCGCGCCATCAGCCGGAACGCGCGGGACTTCGGCCGCCGGGAGGACGGCGGGCTGATCCTGTTCGCCTTGTTCGTCCTCGTGATCATGCTGTTCACCGGCGGCATGGCGGTGGACATGATGCGCTACGAATCCGCGCGCTCGCGGGTGCAGGGAACCTCGGACACGGCGGTTCTGGCCGCTGCCTCCATGCGTCAGGTCCTGAACGCCGAGGACGTGATCACCGACTATTTCGACAAGGCCGGTCTTGCCGACAACCTGGTGGCGGTCAGCAGCGACGACGGGCTGAACTACCGCACGGCACGCGTCGACACGGCGATCAACATGCGCCCGTACTTCATGCACATGATGGGCATCAACAGGCTGAACAGTTCGGGTGCCTCGGCAGCGCTGGAACGTCGCACCAACGTCGAGATCGCGATGGTCCTGGACGTTTCGGGTTCGATGATCAACCAGCCGTCCCGCATCACGAACCTCAAGGAGGCCGCCGCGGAATTCGTCGAACAGCTGCTCGCCGACGATACCGAGAACCGGGTGTCCATCTCGATGGTGCCCTACAACGGTCAGGTCATCCTGTCCCAGAGCCTGCTGAACAGGTTCAACGTGACGCTGCCGAACGGCGAGCCGAATGCGAACTGCCTGCAACTCGCCACCAGCACCTACAATTCGCTGTCGATCTCGCGCACCGACCCGATCCCGATGGCGGGCTATGCGGACACGTTTTCGAACTCCTACAGCGGCACGACCACGCCGAACACCTGGCTTGCTCCCACCAGCACCAGCGCGCGACCGACGCCCGGCAACATCTGGTGCAACCCGCGCCTCGCAAACCGGATCCGCGTCCACCAGAACGACGTGGACACAATGGTCCCGGCCGTCAACGCGCTGGAGGCGGTCGGCGCAACCTCGATCGACCTCGGGCTGAAGTGGGGCGCATACCTGCTTGATCCGTCTTCGCGCCAACTGGTGGCCGAACTTGCCGCGCTGGGCGAGGTTCCGGGTCACTTCGTCGGCCGCCCGTTCGACTATGACGATCCCGAGGCGCTCAAGGTGGTCGTCCTCATGACGGATGGCGAACATTTCGCCGAGGAACGCCTGAACGATGCCTACAAGTCCGGCTTGTCGCCGATCTACCGCAGCACCGGTGATGGGAACTATTCCATCCATCACCCGACCTGGACCGGCTCCAGCAACAAGTACTGGACGCCGCACCGGAACAACGGCGCGGGCGAGTGGCGATCCGCCCCGTGGGATTCGGGCAGCGGTGTCGTTCAGCTGACCTGGCCTCAGGTCTGGAAGCAGCAGCGGGTGAAATGGGTAGCCTGGCAGCTTTATGCCCGCGCCCTTGGCAACAGCAACAACACGGCCCGGACCAACATGTACAACACCTGGGTCAACAACTTCCGCTCGCTCACGCCGACCGCCGAGATGGATCAGCGGCTGCTTACGCTGTGCAACGAGGTGAAATCGCGCAAGATCGTCATCTTCGGGATCGCCTTCGAGGCCGATCCAGGCGGGATCAACGTGCTGCGCAACTGCTCGTCGCCGGACCGTTTCTACGATGTGCAAGGGCTCGAGATCCGCACCGCCTTCCGCCAGATCCGCAGCCAGATCAGCTCGCTGAGACTGACGCAATGATGCGATCCCTGCGCCAGATCGTCGCCCGGTTCCGCCGGGCGGCGCGGGACGACGAAGGCAGCCTGGCGCTGGATTTCGTCCTGGTGTTCCCGCTCATCATGATGATCTTCCTCGCATCCTTCGAGGCGGGCATGGTGATGCTGCGTCGCGTGGCGCTGGAACGCTCGCTGGACGTCGTGGTGCGCGACCTTCGTCTGGGCAATTACGAGAACCCGACCCACGACCTGATCAAGCTCGAGATGTGCGAGAATGCCTGGCTGCTGCCGAACTGCTTCAATTCGGTTCGGCTGGAACTGCGCCCGGTAAGCCGCACGACCTGGGACGTGTTCACGAATGCCGCGGCATGCGTGGACCGCGACGAGGTCCTGCAACCGGCCACCACCTTTGTCCCCGGCGGTGAGAACCAGTTGATGCTGATCCGCGCCTGCGTCGTGCTTGACCCGTTCTTCCCGACAACGCGCCTCGGTCTGCGCCTGCCGCTCGACGCTACCGGAGCTTATCAGGTGGTTGCGATGTCGGCCTTCGTCAACGAACCGGACTAGGAAGCCTCCATGCGCCGCGCAGCCCGCCTGATCCGCCGCTTTGCCCGCGACACCCGCGCCGCCATCTCGGTCGAGGCGCTGCTGGTGACGCCGGTGCTGGTCTGGGTGTTCCTTGCCATGTTCGTCTACTGGGAGGCATTCCGCGCCCAGAACACCCATGTCAAGGCAACCGATGCGATCGCCGACATGATCTCGCGCGAGAATACCGGGATCAACGCCAGCTATGTGGACGGGATGCACACCATCTTCCGGTTCATCTCGGACACGCCGCTGGACACCGCGCTGCGGGTGACGAACGTCCAGTATCGGGAAAGCGACGACACCTATCTCGTGCTGTGGTCTCGGTCCTCGAACACCGGTCGGGCGCCGGTCCACACCACCGCGACGCTCGCCCAGCATCGCGACAGAATGCCGATCATGGCCGACAGCGACACGTTGCTGGTGATCGAGACATGGCGCGATTTCCAGCCGTATTTTCAAGTCGGGTTGGGGAATCACACATTCTACGAATTCTTCGTGGTCCGGCCACGGTTCCTGTCGCCGATCCCGTTCTACAGCTGATCTTCGCGGGCAGCCGCGCGCAGGTCGGAAAGTCGCTGGTCGATCAGCTCGGCCATGAACCGACCTTCGTGCCGGCCGGTCACGCCACCGACGCCCACCCGTCGCCCGACGCGCCACCACAGGCCGGGCGCCCACGCCCGGGGCGCAGGGTCGCGCAGTTCGATCAGGAACCCGTTCGACGGCTTGAAGGCAAACGCACCGCGGCTGACCGATGCGATGTCGCGCAGCGCCGCCAGCCGCCGCCCGCCGGCCTCGCGCAGCTCGTGCTCGGTAAGCTCCAGCGCCACCGCCGTCGCCTGCCACAGCCGGACGGCCAGCCACAGGGCCGCCGCCCCGATCAGCAGCACGAATCCGTGCAGGGGCACGCTGGCCGGCGGATGTGCAACCCCGATCCAGACCAGCACAAGACCCAACGCCAGAAGGATCCCCGCGCCCAGAACCCGGCGCGGCGCGCTGGCCGAAAGCCGGGCGATCACCCTGTCTGTTCGCTGATCGGACATACGGCACCTCCGCGCCCGGAATAGCGCGGGCCGCGGCCGAGGGTAAGGGCGGCTGTGTCCTCGCGCACATGGCCTGCGCGGCGGCAGCCCTTGGGCTGCGCCCTGGCCGTCCCCAGATTGATGCCGTGAAGCCTTCAGGGAGAAACCCCATGTCGATCCGCCCCGTCATCCAGACGAACCGCGCACAGCCGACCCTGGAAGGAGCAGGTGTCAGGTTGCACCGCGCCTTCGGCTTCAATGATCCCGAACGGCTGGACCCGTTCCTCTTGTTCGACGATTTTCGCGGCGACCGGCCGCAGGATTACCTTGCCGGTTTCCCCTGGCATCCGCACCGGGGGATCGAGACCATCACCTACGTATTGTCCGGGACCGTCGAACACGGCGACTCCCTGGGCAATCGCGGCACTCTGGGGGCAGGCGATGTGCAGTGGATGACCGCCGGCTCGGGCATACTGCACCAGGAGATGCCCCAGGGCGATGCGCAGGGCCGGATGCACGGCTTTCAGCTGTGGGCCAACCTGCCCTCGCATCTGAAGATGACGCGCCCGCGCTATCAGGACGTGCGGGGCAGCGACATCCCGGTGGTGCAGGACGACGACGGCACGGTCGTCCGGGTGATCACGGGCGATTTCTGGGGTCGCAGCGGGCCGGTGGACGGGATCGCGGCAGAGCCGCTGTATCTCGACATCTCGGTGCCGCCTCTGAAGCATCGTCGCTTCCCCGTGGACACCCGCCGCAGCGCCTTCGCCTATGTGTTCGAAGGGTCCGGCCGGTTTGCCGATGCCTCGGCCCCGCGCGGCGTGCTGCTGGAGAAGGAGGTGATGGGGCAAGAGGTGCACGTCCGCGACCTGTCCGGGAACCGCACGCTGGTCCAGTTCGGCGCCGGCGACGAGGTCGCGGTGACGGCTGGCCCCGATGGCATCCGCTTCCTGCTGGTGGCCGGGGCACCGATCCGCGAGCCGGTCGCCTGGCACGGTCCGATCGTGATGAACACGCGCGAGGAAATCGCCCAGGCGGTGCGCGAGCTTCGCAACGGCAGCTTCATCCGCCCGACGCACTGATCCTGTGGGCGATTTCGGGGGCGGCGTCTGCGGCCCCCACGGCCCGCCGCGCCATCGCCGCATAGATGGCCGCCACCGACTCGCGGGTCAGCCGTCCGCCCTCGCGGAACCAGGTGGTGACGCCGTTAAGCATGGCGATCAACGCCAGCGTCGCAAGCTTTGTATCCGGCACCGTGAAATCGCCCGCGGCAACGCCATCGCGCAGGACAGCCTCGAGCCGCGCCTCGTAGCGCTGCCGCAGCGCCTCGACCCGGGAGAAGTTCGCCGGGTCGAGGTTGCGCAGTTCCATGTAGGCGATGAACACGGCCTCGGGCCGGTCGAGGTGGAACAGGACGTGGAACCTTGCGAAGGCTTCCAGCGCCGCGACCGGATCGGGCGGCAGGGGTGTTGCCTCCAGCGCCGCATGCAGTTCGTCGAGATGGGCCAGCATCAGATCGGCCAGAAGGCTCTGCTTGTCCGGTGTGTAGAGGTAGAGCGCCCCGGCCTGCACGCCGACCTCGGCCGCGATCTGCCGCATCGAGACGGCGGCAAAGCCGTGCCGGGCGAACAGCCTCAGGGCGGCCTCGCGCACGCGCGGTCCGGTGATCTCGGCATGGGATCCGGTCTTGCGGGCCATGCGATCAGGCTATCTGAACACCTGTTCAATTCCAAGCCGTCGCGGAAACCGGTTGCCCGCCGCCGCATGCCGGGGTTAGGGTCCGGCCGATCCATCCGGTTTGCGCCCATGCCGATCCCCGCCCGCACCGCTCTGCTGCTTGTCGCGCTGTCGGTTTCGGCCTGCGCGGCGGTGCCGGAACTGGCCACCGTCGAATCCGCGGCGGCGCGGCAGGCGGCCTATCCGCGGCTGGCGCCGATCGATGCGCTTCTGGCGCGGACCGAGGAAACCCGCCTGACCGAGACCGAGATCGGCGGCGTCGAGGCGCGGGCCGCAGCGCTCAGGGCTCGCGCGGCGGGCCTGCGTCGCATCGGCGGCTGAGCCGCGTTGCACCCGCGCGCCGGTCGGGCTAACAGGCCGGCAACGCGCCACTGCCGGAGCCTCCCATGACCGCCCCCCTGCGCCTTGGCATCGCCGGCATCGGCACCGTCGGCCGCGGCGTCCTGCGCCTTCTGGCGGACGAGCCCGCCCTGATCGCCCGCCGCGCCGGACGCCCCGTCGAAGTCGCCGCGATCTGCGCCCGCGATCGCAACCGCGACCGCGGTATCGATCTGTCCCCCCATCCGTGGGAGGATGATCCGGTGACGCTGGCGCAACGGCCCGATGTCGATGTGTTCGTGGAACTGATGGGAGGCGACGCCGGTCCGGCCAAGGCCGCGACCGAGGCAGCGCTGGCAGCCGGCAAGGATGTGGTCACGGCCAACAAGGCGCTGCTTGCCCACCACGGCCAGACCCTTGCCGAGGCGGCCGAGGCGGCGGGGCGCACGATCCGGTTCGAAGCGGCCGTCGCGGGCGGCATCCCCGTGATCAAGGCGCTGACCGAGGGGCTGGCCGGCAACCGCATCACCCGCGTCATGGGCGTGATCAACGGCACCTGCAACTACATCCTCACCCGGATGGAAAGCGCGGGGCTTCCCTACGAGACGGTGTTCGAGGAGGCGCGCGCCCTCGGCTATCTGGAGGCCGACCCGAGCCTTGACGTGGACGGCATCGATGCCGCGCACAAGCTGTCGCTGCTGGCCGCGATTGCCTTCGGCACCCGGGTGTCCTTCGACACGGTGGAACGCGAGGGGATCGGCCGGATCGCCATCGAGGACATCCGCCACGCCGCCGACATGGGCTATCGCATCAAGCTACTGGGTGTCGCGCAGATGACCGGCCGCGGGCTCGAGCAGCGCATGACGCCCTGCCTCGTCCCGGCCGACAGCCCGCTGGGCCAGTTGCAGGGCGGCACCAACATGGTGGTTCTGGAAGGCTCCGGCATCGGGCAGATCGTGCTGCGCGGGCCTGGCGCGGGCGAAGGCCCGACCGCCAGCGCGGTGCTGGGCGACGTGATCGACCTTGCGCGCGGTTTCCGGTTGCCGGTGTTCGGCCAACCCGCGGCAACCCTGGCAGACCCCGTCGCCGCGGCGGTGGCGGCACCGGCGCCGTATTACCTGAGGATGCGGTTGATCGACAAACCCGGCGCCCTTGCCAAGGTGGCCACCGCGCTCGGGGATGCGGGCGTCTCTATCGACCGGATGCGACAGCGCGGCCACGATGATACCGTGGCGCCGGTGCTGATCGTCACGCACAAGACGGCACCCGACGCCATCGCCGCGGCCCTGTCGCGCTTTTCCGCAACGGGTGTCGTGGTGGGCGAGGTGGTGGCGATCCGCATCGAAGCGGTGTGAATGCGCGCTTGCCTCCGCGCCCTCCGGCGCGATAGGAACGGCGGCGACAGCCCGCACCCAGGACAGACAGATGCCCGCCCAGCCGGATTTCGCCGACCGAATGTTGTCCCTCGGCCTCGCCCGCGTTTCCGAGGCAGCGGCGATTGCATCGGCGCGGCTGATCGGTCGCGGCGACGAGAAGGCCGCGGATCAGGCGGCGGTGGATGCGATGCGGCGCCAGCTCAACATGCTCGACATCGCCGGGGTCGTGGTCATCGGCGAGGGCGAGCGGGACGAGGCGCCGATGCTGTTCATCGGCGAGGCGGTGGGCACCGGGCAGGGCCCTGCGGTCGATATCGCGCTGGACCCGCTGGAGGGCACGACGCTGACCGCGAAGGACATGCCGAATGCGCTGGCGGTGATCGCGATGGCGCCGCGCGGCACGCTGCTGAACGCCCCCGACGTCTACATGGAGAAGCTGGCCGTCGGCCCGGGATATCAGGAGGGCGTGGTGACGCTCGACATGGACCCCGCCGAACGGGTGCGGCAGCTGGCAAGGGCCAAGGGCGGCGCGCCCTCCGACATCACGGTCTGCATCCTCGAGCGCCCGCGGCACCAGGAGATGATCGCGGCGGTCCGGTCCACCGGCGCGGCCATCCGCCTGATCACCGATGGCGACGTGGCCGGAGTGATGCACTGCGCCGAGGCCGGGACGACCGGGATCGACATGTACATGGGATCGGGCGGTGCGCCCGAGGGCGTTCTGGCAGCCGCCGCGCTGAAATGCATGGGCGGGCAGATCTTCGGCAGGCTGCTGTTCCGCAACGACGACGAACGAGCCCGCGCCGCCCGCGCCGGGATATCCGATTTCGACCGGATCTATTCCCGGGACGAGATGGTGAAGGCGGACGTGATCTTTGCCGCAACGGGCGTGACCGACGGATCGCTGCTGCGCGGGCTGCGCCGCGAAGTCGGCTGGGTCACCACCGAGACGCTTCTTATGCGGTCCAAGACCGGCTCGGTGCGGCGGATGAGCTACCGCACCCGGGTGAAGTGACCGCATTCCTCGGCGTCGAGGCATCGGTCTGCGGCCGCCGCTGGGAGGGCCCTTCGGCGGACGTGGAACGCCTGGCCGAGGCCATCGCTCGCGAGGCGCGGCTGGACCTTCCGTTGGCGCGGCTGCTGGCGGCGCGCGGCGTCCTGCCCGAGAACGCCGGCGCCTATCTGGCCCCCGCCCTGCGCGATCTGCTGCCCGATCCATTGACCCTGCGTGACATGGACACCGCGGCCGACCGGCTGCTCTCCGCGCTGCGCCGGGGCCAGCGAATCGCGATCTTTGCCGATTACGACGTGGACGGCGCCTGTTCCGCTGCGCTGCTGGTGTGGTGGTTGCGCGGCATGGGAGTCGCCCCCACGGTCTATGTTCCCGACCGGATCGACGAGGGTTACGGGCCGAACATGCCGGCGATGCGGTCGCTGGGTGCCGCGCACGATCTGATCCTCTGCGTCGATTGCGGGACCCTGAGCCATGAACCCGTGGCCGCCGCAGGCTGCGATGTCGTGGTGCTGGACCACCACCTCGGGGCCGAGACGCTGCCGCCGGCGCTGGCGGTGGTCAACCCGAACCGCCAGGACGAGGACAGAAGTCTTGGCCATCTCTGTGCGGCGGGGGTCGTCTTCCTGCTGCTGGTCGAGGCCAATCGCCGACTGCGCGAGCGGGGCGTGACCGGCCCGGACCTGATTGCGTTGCTCGATCTCGTGGCGCTCGCGACGGTCGCGGATGTGGCTCCGCTCATCGGGGTCAACCGGGCGCTGGTCCGGCAGGGGCTGGCGGTGATGACGCGGCGCGACCGGGCCGGGCTGCGCGCGTTGTCGGACGTGGCGCGCATGACCTCGGCACCGAATGTTCATGCGCTCGGCTTCCTGCTGGGTCCGCGGATAAATGCCGGGGGCCGGATCGGGGCGGCGGATCTGGGGGTGCGGCTGCTATCGACCACAAGCGAGGCGGAGGCGTCGGCGCTTGCCGCACGGCTGGACGCGTTGAACACCGAACGTCGCGCGATCGAGGATCAGGTTCGCCAGGCGGCAATGGCCCAGGCCGAGGCGCGAGGGCTTGCCGCGCCGCTGGTCTGGGCAGCAGACGAGGGCTGGCACCCCGGGGTGGTCGGGATTGTCGCCGCCCGGCTGAAGGAGGCGGCCGAGCGGCCGGCGGTGGTGATCGGTCTGGAGGGCGACATCGGCAAGGGATCGGCGCGGTCGGTCGCGGGCATCGATATCGGAGCCGCGATGCAGCGGCTGGCCGCCGAGGGGCTGATCCTGAGGGGCGGCGGACACCGGATGGCGGCGGGGCTGACTGTCTCCCGAACGGGACTGGTGCCGGCGATGGCCCGGCTTTCCGATCTGCTGGCGCGCCAGGGGGCGGGGCGCGGTGGCGTGCGGGCGCTTCGGCTGGACGGGTTACTGATGCCCGAGGCGGCCAGAGTCGAACTTGTGGAGATGCTGGAAACCGCCGGCCCCTGGGGCGCCGGCGCGCCTGCGCCGCGCTTTGCGTTCGCCGACATGCGGCTGACCGATGTCCGGCGGATCGGCGACAACCACCTGCGCGCGAGCTTCGGGACCGGCGCCGGGCGGATCGAGGCCATTGCGTTCGGGATGTGGGACGGCCCGCTGGGCCGGGCGCTTTCGGGCGGTGTCGGGCGGTTCCACATCGCCGGGCGGCTGGAGATCAACGACTGGGGCGGCCGGCGCCGGGTGCAGCTCCGGCTTGAGGATCTGGCGCCGGCCTGAGGCACCGCCCGGTCACAGCACCCCGCCGTCGAACCTTTGCAGCGCCACCCCGGCCCGTTCGAGCCCGGCACGCAACGTGCGGGCGATATCGACCGCCTCGGGTGTGTCGCCGTGCAGGCAGATCGTGTCGATCCGCGCCGGGATGCGGCTGCCTTCGGCGGTCAGGATCGCCTCGGCCTCGAGCATCGCCAGAACCCGGTCGCAGATCGCCGCGGGGTCGTGCAGGACGGCACCGGGCAGCCGCCGGTCGAGCAGCGTCGCATCCTCGGCATAGGCGCGGTCGGCAAAGATCTCGCAGGCGGCGCGGCAGCCGAGCCTGCGCGCAGCCCGTTCCTGCGCGGTGCCCGCAATGACCATGATGATCACTTCGGGATCCACCGACAGCGCGCCTTCGTAACAGGCGTGCGCCAGCGCCTCGTCCAGCGAAGCCATGTTGGCCAGCGCGCCGTGCAGCTTCAGGTGCCGAACCTGCGCACCGGCTGCCTTCGCCATGGCCTGCGCCGCGCCCAGCTGATAGCGGACGAGGTTGGCGACCGAAGGCAGGGGCAGGTCCATCCGGCGACGGCCGAAGCCCTGGATGTCGGGGAAACCGGGATGCGCGCCGATGCCCACGCCGCGCTGCGCGGCAACCGCCATGGTCCGGGCCATCGTGTCCCAGTCGCCGGCATGCATTCCGCAGGCAATGTTTGCCGAGGTCACGATATCCAGCAGGGCCGCGTCCGCCCCCATCTGCCAGGGCCCGAAACCTTCGCCCATGTCCGCATTCAGATCGATCCGACCGATCATTCGGTGCCCTCCTCCATGTCGTCACCGGCGGTTACGCCGCTTATCAACTGATAGGTCAGAAGATCGTGCACATCGGCCGGATCGCGGAACAGCGGGCGCACATCGTGGCGCAGCCGGGCCCGGCGGTCGGCCTCGGCCCTTTCCGCGGCCACCGCTTCCGCGAGCGACACGAAGCGGAACCGCAGCGCGGCCGCCGGCGGCGCCTGGACAAGCCGCGGCAGATCGCAGGGCAGGACGGCACCGATCCGCGGATAGCCGCCGGTGGTCTGGGATTCGGACAGCAGGACATAGGGCAACCCGTCGCCCGTGATCTGGATGTCGCCGGGGACGATGGTTTCGGAGAGGATGTGCAGGCCCGCGGCGGTCGCGAACCCGTCGCCCTCGGGGATCAGACGCTGACCGATCCGGTTGCCGCGCGCATCCTTGCGGAACACCGTGGCCTCGAACCGCTCGAGATCCGCTGCCGGAAAGACATCGGTCTGAAGGCTGGGCACGACGCGGATCGTCCCGCCGCCGAACCGCGCGAGGGCGTCGATCCTGAGGCCGGTTGCAGAGCCTGCATCGGCGCCCACCGGCAGGCGGTCGCCCGCCGCGACCGGCCGGCCGAGCCCCGAGGCCATGTGCACCGCCCGCGCACCCAGAAGCACCGGTGTGTCGAACCCGCCCCCGACATGGAGATAGCCGTAGGTGCCGACGTGCTCGGCCACGATCTCCAGCCGGCTGCCGGACGCCAGGGCGTGACAGGCGTGCCAGGCGACGACCGCCCCGTCGATCGTCGCCCGCAGCGGCGATCCGGTCAGCGCGATGCGCAGCGGTCCGGCGGCCTCGGCGACGACGAAGGAGCCCGCAATCTCCAGCGCGGCGAGGGTCCCGTCCTGGCCCAGCAGCGCCGCGCCTTCGGCAAGCGCCAAGAGATCGGCGGCGCCGCTGCGCGACAGGCCCTGCGCCAGATGGCCCGGACGGCCCCGGTCCTGGACCGAGACGCCGGGACCGGCCCGGAGGATCCGCAGCGCGCGGCTCATCCCAGCACCTCGGCCACCGCGCCGCCGTCGTCGCCTGCGGCGCGCATCCGCTCCAGCTCCTGCCGGCCGACCGCCCTGAAATGTACCTCGTCACCGGGCCGCAGCACGAAGGGTTCGGCCGCCTCGGGACGGAACAGCCGCAATGCCGCCTGGCCGACGTGACGCCAGCCGGTCGGCGAGCCGACCGAGAACAGGACGACCTGCCGGATCGCCACCACCAGCGCCCCCTCCGGCACCCGGTCGGTCAGCACGCTCTGGCGCGGCAGATCCCATTCGGGCGGCAACTGTCCGAGATAGGGTTGCCCGGGGGCGAAGCCGATCGCCTGCACCCGCAGCGGCCGGGCCGTCAGGGCGGCGACCGCGGCCGCTGGCGTGAGGCCCGCCAGTGACGCTGCCTCGTCAAGCTGCGGTGCCAGATCGGTGCCGAACACCGCCGGAACCGTCCAGCGCCGGCGCCCGCCCGGCAGTGGCGCAGCATACCAGTCGCGCTCGGCGATCAGCGCCGCTATGCGCTTGCGCATGACCGCGTGATCGGCGGCACGCAGATCGAACCGCAGATAGGTGGAAACCAGCGAGGTCGCGGTCTCCTCGACCCCGCTCCACCCGGCCCGGTCCACGGCGGCACGGAACGCCAGCGCGGCCCGGTTCGCCGGTTCGTCCAGCCGGTCGGCAAAGCTTATCACGAATCCGTCCACCCCCGCTGTGCGGATTGCGGGCCAGTCCGGGCGGTCGGGGGTGACGGATGTCTGCATCGCCTGCGATGGGTCGGGGCAATCCTCTCTGCGATCGACTAGCGCAACGCGCCTTCGAGGAACAGCACGAAGCGGTTGCGGCGGACGGGTTGGTGGCCGCTGTGGGACTCGAACCCACACGCCCGTACGGGCCAGTCATTTTAAGTGACTTGAGTCTACCGGTTCCTCCAAGCGGCCGCCGCCCTTGTTCCTAGTGCGCCCCGGACTGCGCCACAAGCGCGCGGCTTTCCTTCGCGCGGCAAACGCGCTAAGTCGCCGCCGCAGCACCGCCCGAGGACATGTTGATGAAATTCACCCTTGCCTGGCTGAAGGACCATCTGGAAACCGAAGCCACGCTCGACACCATTACCGAGGCGCTGACCGATCTGGGCCTGGAGGTCGAGGCTGTAAGCGATCCGGCTGCCAGCCTGGGCGCGTTCCGCATCGCGCGGGTGATCGAGGCCGTGCAGCACCCTGATGCCGACCGGCTGCGCGTCTGCCGGGTGGAAACCTGGCCCGAAGGCCCCGGCGGCCGGACGGAGGAGGTGCAGGTGGTCTGCGGAGCGCCGAATGCGCGCACCGGGATGATCGGGGTCTTTGCCCCGACCGGCACGCATGTGCCCGGAACCGGCGTCGATCTGAAGCCGGGAGTGATCCGCGGCGTGGCGTCGAACGGAATGCTGTGCTCCGAACGCGAACTGATGCTGTCGGACGATCACGAGGGCATCATCGACCTGCCCGCGGATGCGCCGCTGGGCGCGCGGTTCATCGACTGGAAGGGTCTGAACGACCCGATGATCCATATCAAGATCACCCCGAACCGACCCGACGCGCTGGGCGTGCGGGGGATCGCGCGCGATCTGGCGGCGCGCGGGCTCGGGCAGCTCAAACCGGATGTGCCGCAGATCGTCCAGGGGCGGTTCCCCTGCCCTGTCGGGGTGACGATCGACCCGGCGCTGAAGGCCAGGGGATGCCCCCTGTTCACCGGGCGGCTGATCCGGGGTGTTCGCAACGGGCCCTCGCCCGACTGGCTTCAGGCCCGGCTGCGCGCGATCGGGCTGCGGCCGATCTCGGCGCTGGTCGACATCACCAATTTCTTCACCTTCGACCGCAACCGCCCGCTGCATGTGTTCGATGCCGATCGGATGACGGGCGATCTGCGTATCCATCCCGCTGTCGGCGGCGAGCGCCTGACCGCGCTGGACGGCAAGGAATACGCGGTCGAGCCCGGCATGATGCTGATCTCGGACAACCGCGGCCCCGAAAGCCTTGCCGGCATCATGGGGGGCGAGGCAACCGGCGTCACCGAGGCCACGGTCAACGTGTTCCTCGAAAGCGCCTACTGGGATCCGATCACCATTGCCGCCACCGGAAGGACGCTGCGCATCCATTCGGACGCCCGCTACCGGTTCGAACGCGGGGTGGATCCGGCCTACACCCTGCCGGGGCTGGAAGCCGCCACCCAGATGATCCTCGACATCTGCGGCGGAGAGCCTTCGGAGGTGGCGATGGACGGCGCCGTGCCCGACACCACCCGGCATTACCGGTTCGATGCCGGCGCAGTGAAGCGGCTGGTCGGCATGGACATACCCGAGTCCGCGCAGCGGGCGACCCTGGTCGCGCTCGGCTTCCGGCTTGAGGACGAGCTCGTGTGCCCGCCGTCCTGGCGGCCCGATATCCTCGGCGAGGCCGATCTCGTTGAGGAGGTGGCGCGCGTCGCCTCGCTCAGCGGGCTGGAGGGCCGCCCCCTGCCGCGGCCGCAGGCCGGCGTCCCGGCACCGATCCTGACCGCAGCGCAGCAGCAGGAACGACGCGCCCGCCGCACGCTGGCAGCGCTGGGCTACAACGAATGCGTCACCTATTCCTTCATCGACAGGGCCGCGGCCGAGATGTTCGGCGGAGGCGGCGATGCGGTGCGGCTTGAGAACCCGATTTCGTCGGAACTGACGCATCTGCGCCCCGATCTTCTGCCCGGGCTCTTGCGTGCCGCAGCACGCAATCAGGCACGGGGCTTCATGGACATGGCGCTGTTCGAGGTCGGCCCTGCCTTTCACGGCGGCGAACCGGGGGAACAGGTGCTGCAGGCGGCGGGGCTTCTGGTGGGGGCCAGCGCTGCGCGCGACCCGCATGGCAGCCGCCGCGCGGTCGATGTCTTCGACGCCAAGGCCGATGCCGAGGCGGTCCTGTCGGCGCTGGGCGCCCCGGCCCGGGCACAGATCGGGCGCAACCTGCCCGGCTGGTGGCACCCGGGACGCGCCGGCGCGATCTCGCTCGGACCCAGGGTGCTGGCCATGTTCGGCGAACTGCATCCGCGCATCCTGCGCGCGCTGGACGTGAAGGGGCCGGCCGTCGGTTTCACCGTCTGGCCGGGGGCAATCCCGGAATCGCGGGCGAAGGGCTCGGCACGGCCGGCGCTGGACATTTCGGACCTTCAGGCGGTCGAACGCGATTTCGCCTTTGTCGTGGACGAACGGGTCGAGGCAATCAACATCGTCAATGCGGCCGCGGGCGCCGACAAGGCGCTCATCGAATCGGTCCGGGTGTTCGACCAGTTCACGGGCGACAAGGCGGCGCAGCAACTCGGTCCGGGCAGGAAGTCTGTCGCGATCACGGTTCGGATGCAGCCGCGCGAGCGGACCCTGACCGACGCCGAGATCGATGCCGTCGCGGCAAGGATCGTCGAGAAGGTGGGCAAGGCGACCGGCGGCATGCTGCGCGGCTGATACGCGGTCAGGCGGTCAGGCGGTCAGGCGACCTTCAGCACGATCTTCCCGATATGGTCAGAGGATTCCATGCGTGCATGGGCCTCGGCCGCCCGGTCCAGCGGAAACTCGCTGTCCATAACCGGCGCGATCCGCCCGGCGGCCAGATGCGGCCAGACCGCACGTTCCAGATCGGCGGCTATGGCGGCCTTGGCCGCCACAGACTGCGGCCGCAGCGTCGATCCCGTGATCGTCAGCCGCCGGACCATGACCTCGGAAAAGTTGACCTCGACCTTCGGACCGCCGAGGAAGGCGATCTGAACGAGCCGCCCGTCGTCCGCCAAGGCTCGGATGTTGCGCGGAATGTAGCTGCCGCCCACCATGTCGAGGATGAGGTCCGCGCCGCCTTCGGCCCTCAACACAGAGACGAAGTCCTCGGTCCGGTAGTTGATCGCCCGTTCGGCGCCCAGCCGCAGGCACGCGATGCACTTGTCCTCGGACCCCGCGGTGGCGAAAACCCGCGCCCCGAACAGCTGCGCCAGCTGGATCGCCGTGGTGCCGATGCCGGAGGATCCGCCGTGCACGAGGAACCGCTCGCCCGCCTTCAGCCCGCCGCGCAGAAACACATTGGTCCAGACGGTGAAGAAGGTCTCGGGCAGGCAGGCGGCTTCGCGCAGGCCCATGCCCGCGGGCACGGGCAGCGCATGGTCCGCCGGGCAGACCGCATATTCGGCATAGCCTCCACCGGGCAGCAGCGCGCAGACCGCATCGCCCAACGTCCAGCGCGTGACGCCTGGCCCGCAGGCGGCGACATGGCCTGCAGCCTCCAGCCCCGGAAGCGGCGAGGCGCCCGCCGGCGGGGCATAGTTGCCGGCCCGTTGCAACGCGTCCGGCCGGTTGATCCCGGCCCAGGCGACCCGGATCAGGATCTGGCCATGGCCGGGCACCGGAAGGGCCTGGACCGATGGGCGCAAGACCTCCGGTCCGCCGGGTGCGGTTATCTCGACGGCGCGCATGGTCTCCGGCAGGTCGGGGGCGAGGTCGCTCAACGCCAGCGGCCCAGGTTCGAGGGAAGATGATCGGTGTTCATGGGCTTGCGGATCCGCCTTGCGAGCCATTCCTGCCCTGCCATGAAGGGCCGCGTCAACGGGTTGTCGCGCAACCGCGCCTTGGCTTCCTCGATCCGCATCACCTCGGCTATCCGCCGGTCAACGAACTCCCAGGTCGCATGGTGGCCCGGACTGTCGTCACCCAGCCAGTAGAGGACCGTGGCGCCATAGACGCCGGCCAAGGTGGCGCGCTTGGTGTACCAGTTCAGATCGTCCGAAGTGTCGCCCAGGGCGTCCCAGATGGCATCGGCCGTTCTCCACAGCGCCCGAGCCCCGTCGGCGGCGTATTGCGGCAGCGCGAACAGTGTCGTGCCCCTGCGCACGGCCTCGCGATCCTCCACCGCCTCCAGCCGGAAGCGGATGGCGGCGGCGACCTTTTCCCGGAACTTCAGGCCCGACAGATCCTCGGCCTTCAGGCGCGCCCGCATCGCGGCGTCGCCCGCATCGTGGAAAGCCAGCGCCAGATCCACCGCGCCGCGGGGAAAATGCAGCCGGGCGTCGGCCGGATCGATGCCGGCATCGCGGCAGGCGGCGCGCAGCGTCGTCTCCGACCAGCCGTCGAAGGGAACATGCGGCAACGCCGCCTTCAGGATCCGCGCCTTGATGTCGGTGTCGTCCATCGCCGCCTCCGCCAGTGCAACCCGAGGATAGACAATAGGGCCGGCGTTTGCTATGTCCCGCCGGCCTGCACGAATATGTGCAACTCTAGCTTAGGAAGGTGGTGACAACCACATGCAGGTCAGCGTTCGTGACAACAACGTCGATCAGGCGCTTCGTGCCCTGAAGAAGAAGCTGCAGCGTGAAGGCGTGTTCCGCGAGATGAAGCTCAAGCAGCATTTCGAGAAACCGTCGGTCAAGAAGGCGCGGGAACGCGCCGAGGCGATCCGCCGGGCGCGCAAGCTCGCGCGCAAGAAGGCGCAACGCGAAGGCGCTCTTTAAGACGTCGGCGAAGCTGGGGCGGTCCGCCGCCCGAGACGCAACCCCCGGGGCAGTCGCGCCGGGGGTTTTGCGTTGCTCCGCCGGCAGGTGCGCTATTGCGCCGGGGTTGCGCCGCGCCGCGCCGCGGCGTCCAGTTCCCGTTCCAGACGCGCCTCCTCCTCGGCCTTCGGGGTCGAGAATCCGGCCAGCAGCAGATAGGCGACCGGCGTCAGGTAGAGCGTCGAGACCGTCGCAAGCCCCAGCCCGCCGACAACGATCCAGCCCAGCGCCTCGCGCGCCTCGGCACCGGCGCCGACCGAAAGAACCAGAGGCACGCCGCCCAGGACCGTCGAGGCCATGGTCATCATCACCGGCCGCAGCCGGATTGCACAGGCCTCGGTGATCGCATCGCGCACCGACTTGCCGGCATCACGCAACTGGTTGGCAAATTCGACGATCAGGATGCCGTTCTTGGCCATGATCCCGACCAGCAGCACCAGCCCAATCTGTGAGTAGACGTTCAGACTGCCCCCGGTCAGCACCAGCGCGAACACCGCGCAGGCCAGTGCGAAGGGCACCGTGACCATTACCACCACGGCCGAGACGAAACTTTCGAACTGGGCCGACAGGACCAGGAACACCACCAGCACCGCGAATCCGAAGGTCAGCAGCAGCCCGGCCGACGTTTCGTTCAGGGTCGCCGCCTCAGCCAGCGGAACGATCCGGCTCCCGGCGGGAAGCAGATCGGCCGCCGTTTCGCCGACCACCTCCAGCGCATCGCCCAGGGACATCTGCGGGGTCAGGCCCGCGGTGATCTGAACCGCCCGCATCTGCGCCTCGCGGCCCAGCTCCGGGGCCACCGCCCGTTCTTCCAGCCGAACGAAGGACGATAGCGGAACCATCTGGCCGCGCGAGGTCTGCACGAAGATCCGCTCCAGGTCCGAGGGGTCGTCCACCGGATCCGTGGTCGAGAGCATCTTGATGTCGTAGCTCGCGTCGTCGATGAACACCGATCCGACCGTGCGGCCGTCCAGGACCGCCTGCAGCGCCTCGCCCAGACCGTCGATGTTCACACCCAGATCGTCGGCGCGGGTGCGGTCAACCTCGATGAACAGCTGCGGCTGCGTCGTCTCGTAACCCAGCCTGACCTGGCCCAGAGCCGGGTTCTGTTCCATCCGCCGGACAAGCTCGGCCGCAATCTGACCCAGATCGTCGTAGTTGCTGCCGACGATCGCGAAGCTGAGCCCCTGCCCGGCCCCGCGGATGCCAAGCGAATTGGGCTGGATGACAAAGGCGCGAACGCCGATGATCCCGCGCAGGCGGCCGTTCAGCTCTGCCACGATCTCCTGCTGGCTGCGGCTGCGCTCCTGCCAGGGGGCAAGCGTCATGACCACGAAACCGTTGCTGGCCTGACCCTGCGAGCCGGCGATGGAAAAGACGTTCCGTACCTCTCCGGTCTGGCGCAGCGGTTCGATCGCATCCTCGATGTCGCGCATCTTGCCGGCCGTGTATTCCAGCGAGACCCCGGTGGGCGCCTGAACCCGCATCAGCGCCACCGACCGGTCCTCGGACGGCGTCAGTTCCTGGCGGATGCCGCCGGCGATCATCAACGCCGTAACGCCGACCGCGAGGGCCCCGACGATCACCACCAGCGGATTGGCCAGTGCCCAGCGCAGCGTCGCGGCATAGGCGCCGCCCAGCCGGTTGCCGAGCCAGACCATCGGACCGCGCGCTTCCGCACCCGTCTCGGGTCTCAGCACACGGCTGGCGAGCACCGGGCACAGTGTCAGCGCGACCACCGACGACAGCAGGACCGCCATGGCGAGCGTGAAGCCGAACTCGCGGAACAGTCCACCCGTCTGGCCGGGCAGGAAGGACAACGGCACGAAGACGGCGGCAAGGGTCGCGGTCGTGGTGACGACGGCAAAGAAGACCTGCTGCGTGCCCAGCACCGCCGCGGCCCGCGCGCCCATGCCCTCGGATCGGCGGCGCACGATGTTCTCCAGCACCACGATGGCGTCATCCACCACCATCCCGGTCGCGAGGACCAGCGCCAGCAGCGTCAGGATGTTCACCGAAAAGCCGACCAGATAGATCGCCGCCAGCGTGCCGATCAGCGCGACCGGCATGGTGATCGCCGGAATGATCGTGGCGCGCGGATCACGCAGGAACAGGAAGATCACGCCGACGACGATGATCACCGCCAGAACCAGCGTGTTGATCACCTCGCGGATCGCGCCGTTGATGAACACCGCATCATCCGAGGTGACGAAGATCGACACGTCCTCGGGCAGGATGTCGCGCAACTCCTCGATCGCGGCACGGACCCCTGCCGAGATGTCCAGCGTGTTCGACTGCGCCTGCCGGATTATGCCGATGCCGATGCCGGCCTCGCCGTTGGCGCGCAGGATGCTCTCGCCCGGCGCCGGACCGAGCGTCACCTGCGCGACGTCGCCCAGTTCGACACCGGGCGCCACGGGAAGCGCCTCGAATTCTTCGGGCGTGGTGATCGCGGCGGTGGTGCGCACGACGATGCTCTGGCTTTCCGACGACAGGGCCCCTGCCGGCGCATCGAACGACACGTTGCGCACCGCGCTGCGCACATCGGCCAGCGTCAGGCCGCGGCTGGCAAGCTGCATCAGATCGACATCGACCCGGAACACCGAATCACGCCGCCCGAAGATCTGGAGATCCGCCACACCCTCGGACGAGATCAGCCTGTCCTCGACCAGATCGCGGACCAGCCGCGTCAACTCCTGCGGCGACCGGCGCGGCGATGTCACCGCGATGCGCATCACCGCATCCGCATTGGCATCGGCCTTGACGATGCGGGGATCCTCGGCGCCAGACGGCAGTACGTTCGAAATGCGTGCGATGGCGTCACGCGTATCGGTTGCCGCAACATCGAGATTGACGTTGTCGGCGAATTCCAGCGTCACCCGGCTGCGCCCGAAGCGCGAGGACGACGACAGCGCCTTGACCCCGGCGACCCGTCCCGCCGCGCCTTCGATGGCCGCCGTCACCTCGCGGTCCACCGTTTCCGGCGCGGCACCGGGGAAGTCGGTGGTGACGGTTATCACCGGCCGGTCCACGTCCGGCAGCTCGCGAACCTCCCCGCCCAAGAGCCCTGCAAGGCCGGCAATGACGATCAGGGCCGACAGCACGAAGGCGAGGATCGGCCGGCGAACGAACAGGGCGGTGCCCGACCGGTGCGCGTGGCGCTGGATGAACCCTTCGGCCAAGTGCGTCCCCCCTAAAGCCGCGATGCCGCCGGATCGGCAGCCGCATCGCGCCGCTCGCCGCGATCGCCGGGGCGGCCCCCTGGGGGCCGGACGCGCGCCTCGATCCCGGGACGCAGCGCCTGGACGCCCTCGATCACCACCTGATCGCCGGCCTCGAAGCCGGCCCGGACAAGAACTGCATCGGCCTCGCGCTGCATGATGCGGATCGGCAGCCGCACGGCACGGTCGTCGCGGATTACCCAGACATAGGCGCCTTCGCGTCCCCATTGCACCGAGAGAGGATCGACGCTGGGAAGGACCTCGCCCGGCAGGTCGAGGGAAATCGAGAAGGACATGCCGGCGCGCAGCCGGTCGTCGGTGTTGTCGATCCGGGCCTGCATCCGCAGCGTGCGCGATGCCTCGTCCACCCGATTGTCCACCGCAGTCACCACCCCCTCCAGCGCCCGGTCCGAACGTGCAAGCGCGCGCGCCACAACCCGGTCTCCTGCCCCGACGAGACCGACGAGCCGTTCGGGCACCCTGAATTCGACCAGCAGCGCGCTGCGATCGTCGATCCGCAAGAGGCTCGTGCCCTGGGTCAGCTGCTTGCCGATCTCGGCATCGACAATGCCGACCCAGCCGCCTATGGGCGCGCGGATCGTGCGGCGATCCAGCTCGAACCGCGCCTGTTCCAGCGCAAGCTCGGCCTGGCGCAGCGCCAGATCGGCGTCGCGCGCCTGCACATCCGTCGCAACGCCCGAACCCTGGAGCCGCGACAGGCGTTCGACCCGGTCCTCGGCGTCGCGCCTGACCAGTGCCGCGCGTTCCGCGGCAATGCGTTCCGCCTCGGCCTCCAGCCGGGCGAGGACCTGGCCGGCCTCCACCCGGTCGCCCGAGCTGACGGCAAGCTCGACCACGCGACCGCTGACCTCGGGCACGACCACCACCGAACGGATTGCCTGGCCGGTGCCGATCGCAGTGACGGTGTCGTTCATCACGCCGTCCCCCGGCGGAGCAGCGATGACGACGACCGGCGCACCGCCTCCCGGGGGACCTCCGGGGCCGCCCCGCGGCGCACCTTCGGGAGGCCGGGAAACCGGAAACCCCAGCGCCTCGACCGGCGCCAGGACGCCATACCGGTCAAGGACCGGCACCGCCGAGGGCACGTAGCGCACCCAGAGAAAAAGCGTGGCGGCCAGCAGGATCAGTCCGATCACGACCTGCCGCAGAAGGCTCAGCATCCTATCTCCTGCCGTATGCCTGCGCTTCGCGCGACAGCCTTGAGCGTAGCGCAGGTTGAACGCGGGGAAAGCCGTTTTCCGTCGCCTCGCGTCACGCTTCTGTCAGACAAGCCCGGTCTGCCGTCGCCCCGCCACCGCATTCCGCCCGAGAATCGCCAGAACGACCGCGCCGGATACCGCGATGGCGAGAAGATCGTGCGAGACCAGCACCAGCCCCGCGAGCGTGAGCGCGATCTTCTCCCACCGCGCCACGGGCGCCCGGAAGAACCCGATGTAGGCCACCGACAGCGCCACGATGGACAACACGCCCGATCCCAGCGCCAGCGCGAAGTCGCCCGGCGTCCAGTCGATGAACAGAAGCGACGGCGCGTAGATGAACATCATCGGCACCAGTGCCTTGCCCATGGACAGGCGGAACGCGGTCATGCCCGTGCGCATCGGATCCGACTTGGCGATCCCGGCGCCGGCATAGGCGGCCAGCGCGACGGGCGGCGTGATGTCGGCCAGAACCCCGTAGTAGAACACGAAGAAATGGGTGGCCAACAGCGGGATGCCCAGCGTCTGAAGTGCCGGGGCGGCAATCGCGGCAAGGATGATGTAGGTCGGGGTCGTCGGAATTCCCGCGCCCATGATGATGCAGGCAATGGCGACCATGATCAGCGCGAAGAACAGCGTCGTTCCGTTGACGGTCAGCCAGCCGAACGGGTCGAGTCCCGCAACCAGCGCACCGATCCAGTGCGCCCCGTCGATCACCGCGCCCGAGAACTTGAACCCCATTCCGGTCAGCGTCGTGACCCCCAGGATGAAGCCCACGCAGGCACAGGCGGCCGTGATCGAGATCGACTGCTGGGCCCCGTTCTCCAGCGCGAAGAACAGCTTGCGCGGCGTCAGCGCGCTGGAGGCGTCCATCCGCCGTCCGAGCCCCGCGGCCTGAAGGATCAGCGGGATGTAGGAACACAGGATCGTCAGCACGATCCCCCAGAAGGCGGCAAGGAAGGGCGTGAACTTCATCAGCAGCATCGTGACCATCACGACCAGCGGGATGAACAGGTGCCACGCCCGACCGAGGACGGTCAGGAAGGCCGGGATCTGGTCGCGGTCCATTCCGGAAAGGCCCAGCCGCCGCGCCTCGAGATGCACCATGAACAAGGTCGAGAGGTAATGGAAGCAGGCCGGGATGATCGCGATCAGGATCAGCTCGTTGTAGGGCACTCCCAGCATCTCGGTCATGACAAAGGCCGCCGCGCCCATGATCGGCGGAGTCACCTGCCCGCCGCAACTGGCCGAGGCCTCCGTCGCCGCAGCGAACCGGCCCGAGAAACCCTTGGACTTCATCATCGGGATGGTGAAGGCGCCGGTCGTCACCGTGTTGGCGATCGGCGAGCCCGAGATCATGCCGAAGAACCCCGACGAGACGACCGCGACCTTGGCGGGTCCGCCGGTGAACCGTCCCGCGACGATCGAGGCGAGGTCGATGAACAGCTGCCCGAGCCCCGATGCCTGGGCCAGAACGCCGAACAGGACGAAGTGGAAGACAAAGGTGGCGACGACCCCGATCGCAATGCCGTAGATGCCTTCGGTGCCGAGATAGAGGTGATTGACAAGCCGGATGATGTCATAGCCGCGATGCGCCAGATCGCCGGGCAGATAGGGCCCGAAGATCGCATAGAGCAGCGCCAGCCCGCCGATCACCGGCAGCGTCTCGCCCATGCAGCGCCGGGTCGCCTCCAGCACCATCACGATGGCGATCATCCCCATGATGTAGTCGAGCGGCTGGGGAAAGCCGATGTTGCGGATGAAGATCGAGTCGAAGAACACGATCAGGTAGAGCGAGGTGCCGCCTCCCGCGATGGCCAGCGGCCAGTCGTAGAAGGCCGGCCGGTTGCCGTGTCCACCGACCCGGTCGATCGGCAGCGCGGTGAAGCCCAGCGCCACCGACAGCGCGATCAGGCCCCAGCCAGCGGCCGGCGTGATGCGGTTGCCGAGACTTGTCGCGAGCTGCCAGCCGAGAAACACATAGAATGCCGCGAAGGCAAGTCCGAAGGCCCATGCCCGCATGCGGTGGTCGGGACGCGTGCGCGGGAACAGCAGGAACACCAGCGGCATGATGAACGACATGTGCACCGCCCGGTGCATCACTTCGTTCAGAAGGCCGTAGCCCGCCGTGTAGACGTGAAAGAGGCTGAGCAAGACGCAGAGTACCGTGCAGATCGCCCCGGTCAGGCCGCCCGGCCGGCGGAAGTTGGTCTCGTTGTCGTACTTTCGGACCAGCGCCTCCATCTCCTCGGGTGTCAGCGCAGTGTCGGGGGCGGGCCGGTTCGTCATCGGGTAGCGTCCTCGCAGGGCAAGGGCAGGATCTCCAGCGGTGTGCCCGGCCAGATGGTCAGGTCGATCAAGGCCCCGGGCAGGCGCAGACGGTTTTCGTGCTCGGGTGCCGCGCGCAGGATCAGGCGCGGCACCGGGCGGTCCAGCGGCACGACGAATTCCTCGCCCTCGCGCCGCCAGCCCTTCGCTTCGTGGGCCAGGCCGGGACCATGCGCCGCAAACCGCTCGTCGATCTGGCGCAATCCGCTGTCGTCGATGGCATAGCGCGCAACAACCGGGGTGAGCGTCACCGAATGCCGCCAGGACAGCGCGAACTCGGTCGTTTCGGCGCGGACCAGTTCGACCTCGTCCGCGAGCCGGACGACCGCAAGGCATCCGGCCGCCACCGGCGCCGCAAGCAGCACCAGCCCGGCGACAAGCGCGCCGGGCCGGAGGGCGGAGGTCACTTCAGGATGCCCGCTTCGCGGAAATAGCGCTCGGCGCCCGGATGCAGCGGCACCGAAACCGATTCGAGCGCCGTTTCGAGCGAGATCCGGCTGCCCATCACGTGCACCTGTGCGAGGATGTCGGTGTTCTCGTACAGTGCCTTGACCATGGCATAGGCCAGATCGTCGTCGAGCCCGGCATGGGTCGCCCAGATCGCCCGCACAGCCAGCGTCGGCACATCGGCATCCTGGCCGCGATAGGTTCCGGCCGGCAGCACCGCATTGGCGTAGTAGGGCTGCACCTCCTGCAGCTTCGCGATCTCGGGACCGGTCAGCGGCACGATCATGATGTCATGGCCGTTGGCCAGTTCGGTGATCGAGGCAGTCGGGATGCCCGCAGTGATCAGCGAGGCGTCGAGGTTGCCGTCCTTGATCTTGTCGGCCGACTGGGCGAAGGACGAATAGTCCTCGCTCACGTCCTCGCGCGACAGTCCGTGCGCTTCGAGCAGATCGCCCAGCAGCTGCCACTGCCCCGATCCGGGCGAGCCGGACGACACCGACTTGCCCTTGATGTCGCCGAACGTCTCGATCCCCGCCCCCTTGCGCGCGACCAGCTGGACGGTCTCGGGATAAAGCGAGCCGAGCGCGCGGATGTTCGGCGCGGCATTGCCTTCGAACTGGTTGCGGCCGTTGAAGGCGGCGTCGAGGATGTCGGCGGCGATGAAGGCGGTCTCGATCTCCTCCTTGGCCAGCAGCGAGGCATTTGCGACCGAGGCATTCCCGGTCTCGGCCGTGGCCGAGATGCGCCGGCCCTCCAGTTCGGCCTTGTTCGAGATGAGCTGCGCAAGCATCCCGCCAAGCGGATAGTAGGTGCCGCCGGTGCCGCCGGTGGCGATCCCGACAAAGACCCTCTGCTGCGCCTCGGCAGCGCCGGTCAGGGCCAGGGCGGACAGCGCCGCGGCGGCGAGAGACAGGGCGGTTCTGCGTTTCATGACATGCTCCTTGCTGGATACGGGTTCGTGCTCGCAGCCGCGTGAAGCTGCGTTACCGCTACCGTGATCCAGCCGCCGGGGCGTGTCAACGCCGCCCGGTCAGCCCGCGTGCAGGCTTGGCATGTCGAGCGCGGCGAATCCGTAGTGCCGCAGCCAGCGCAGGTCGCTTTCGAAGAAGGCCCGCAGGTCGGGGATGCCGTATTTCAGCATCGCCATCCGGTCGATCCCCATGCCGAAGGCAAATCCCTGCCATTCCGCAGGGTCGATGCCGCCGGAGCGGAGGACATGGGGATGCACCATGCCGGACCCCAGCACCTCGAGCCAGCTGTCGCCCTCGCCCACCTTCAGCGTGCCCCCGGACCACGAACACTGGATATCGACCTCGGCCGAGGGTTCGGTGAAGGGGAAATGGCTGGCGCGGAAGCGGGTGCGCACGCGGGTGCCGAAGAAGGCGCTGAAGAATTCCTCCAGAACCCATTTCAGATTGGCCATGGTGATGTCGCGGTCGATCGCCAGCCCCTCGATCTGGTGGAACATCGGGGTGTGGGTCTGGTCCATGTCCATCCGATAGACCCGTCCGGGCGCAATGACCCGAAGCGGTGCGCCCTGGTCCTGCATGGCGCGGATCTGAACCGGCGAGGTATGGGTACGGAGCACATGCGGCGGGCGGTTCTCGCCCCTTCGGCGGTGCATGAAGAAGGTATCGTGTTCCTGCCGGGCGGGATGTTCGGGGGCGATGTTCAGCGCGTCGAAATTGTACCAGTCGGTTTCGACCTGCGGGCCTTCGGCAACGCGAAACCCCATGTCGGCGAAGATGGCCGTGCATTCCTCCATCACCTGGCTGACGGGATGGACCGTGCCGCGCGGCCGCGGACGGGCCGGCAGGGTGACGTCCAGCCATTCCTCCCGCAGCCGGGCATCCAGCGCGGCATCGGCCAGGGCCGCCTTGCGGGCCCGCAACGCGGTGTCGATCTCGTCCTTCAGGGCGTTCAGCGCGGCGCCGGCGGTCTGGCGCTGTTCGGGCGACATCTGGCCGAGCTCGCGCATCCTGAGGCTGATTTCGCCCTTCTTGCCCAGCGCGGCAAGGCGCACGTTCTCCAGGGCGGCCTCGTCCGCCGCATTGGCAACCGCCTCGATATACTTGCCCCGCAGGCTGTCGAGCCCGTCCATCCGCGCCTCCGTCGATGCGAGGTCGTGCTAGCGGGGCGGCGGACCGAATGCAAGCCGGGCTCAGCCCAGCCCCGCCGGCCCGTGGCGCAGGATCACCGGAACCACCAGATCCTCCTCGTCGGTCAGATGCCGGTCCAATAGGCGCTGGGTCGTCCGCAGTTCGGTCAGGAATTCGCCGGCCGCGGCGCGGTGGCGCTGCCCTTCTTCCGCCCGGATTGCGGAGTTGGCGGCGTCGGCAAACCGCGAAAGGATACCGTCGAGCGCCTTGTGGTCGGCGTCCAGAAGCTCGAAGCCGGCGGCGATGCGCGGCTCTGCCTGGGCGAGCACCGGAAAGTAGTGCGCGTCCTCGATGTGGTGATGGCCGTGAAGTTCGCTGACGAAGATGCCGCCGAACCGCGCCAGCCGCGCGGAATGCATCCGTGGATCAAGACGCCGTTCCAGCAGCGCCTCGGTGTCGGTCGCCATTGCCTCGGTCAGCCTGCGGAACATCAGGTGCCGCTCGAGCCAGAACCGGACCAGCCCGTCGAAGTTGCGGTGCCGGGGCCATCCGGCGCGCGGGTATTCGTCCAGCAGCACGCGCAGCGCGTCGGGCATGGACTGCCGGCTATCAAGCGAGTGATCCATCATGCGCACCTTCCGCTGCGGATATGCATGCTGCCGCGCGGCCGAGAAAGCGAAACCCCGCAGGACGGACCTGCGGGGTTGCACGGACCGTGTGCGGCAAGGCTCAGGCCGCGGCGCGCGCACGCTCCACGATGGCGCCGAAGGCTTCGGGCTCGTGCACCGCAAGATCGGCCAGAACCTTGCGGTCCACCTCGATCCCGGCCTTCGCCAGAAGATTGATGAAGCGCGAATAGGTCAGTTCGGCATCGACCAGCCGGACGGCGGCGTTGATCCGCTGAATCCACAGCGCGCGGAAGTTGCGCTTGCGCGCCTTGCGGTCGCGGGTCGCATACTGATTGGCCTTGTCGACCGCCTGGGTAGCGGTGCGGAAGTTCGTCGAGCGGGCGGCATAATAGCCCTTCGCCTGCTTGACCACCTTGCGGTGGCGGGCGTGGGTGACCTTGCCGGATTTGACGCGTGCCATTCTGTGCTCTCCTTACCGGTCGTAGGGCATGTATTTCTTGACGATCTTCGCATCGGCATCCGACAGGATGGCGGTGCCGCGCGCGTCCCGGACGAATTTCGCCGTCCGCTTGATCATCCCGTGCCGCTTGCCGGCCTGGGTGAATTTCACCTTGCCGGTCGCCGTCATGGAAAAGCGCTTCTTGGCGCTCGACTTTGTCTTCATCTTGGGCATTTCCATCTCCTCAGCGGGTGGTTTCCGCACGACTCGGCATGCCACACCGGCCGGCCGTGCGCCTTCGAAGGGGGCCCGATAGCCGCTGGCGGGTGGATTTGCAAGCCGTCAGTTGAAGAAGCGGCCGAACACCCGCACAAAGACGCGCGGAATCTCCTCCAGCGTGTAGCCCGAAGGCTTCTGCCAGATCGCAACGACGACAAGAACGCTCGCGATCATGATCAGGATCGCGGCCACGCGGGGCGGACGGCTTTCGCTGTAGGCGGACAGAAGCGAGGGGATCGCCAGAACAGCGGCGATGATCCCCACGACAAGCATCAGATCACTGTTCAAGCAGACCTCCCGACCGGGTCGGTCCAGCCTACTCGGGATCGGCGCGGAAGATCAATCTTTCGTCGCAAGGGGCGACACGCAGGATGTTGGTGGTGCCCTGCACGTTGAACGGTACGCCGGCCGTGACGACGATCTGGTCCGTCTCGGTGGCGAACCCGTCGGCCCGGGCCGCGCGCGCTGCGCTGAGAACCGCACCCTTGAAGCGGTCCTGCGGTTCGATCAGCACGCAATGCGCACCCCATGTGAGGCACAGCCGCCGTGCCGTCCGCATCAGCGGTGTCAGCGCGAGGATCGGCACCTCGGGCCGTTCGCGGGCGACCAGCGCGGCGGTCGTGCCGGAATGGGTGAAACAGCAGATCGCCTTGATGTCGGTGGTTTCGGCGATCTCGCGCGCGGCGACGACGATGCCGTCGGCGATGGTGCGGCGGTTCACCCGGCGGCTGGCCTCGATCACCTCGCGGTAGGTCGGATCGGATTCAACCTCCAGCGCCACGGCGTTCATGGTCGAAACCGCCTCGACCGGATAGCGGCCGGCGGCGGATTCCGCCGACAGCATCACCGCATCCGCCCCCTCGTAGATCGCGGTGGCCACGTCCGACACCTCGGCCCGGGTCGGCATCGGGCTTTCGATCATCGACTCGAGCATCTGGGTGGCCACGATCACCGGCTTGGCCGCAGCCCTTGCACCGCGCACCAGCCGCTTCTGGATCGGCGGCACGGCATGCACCGGACATTCGACGCCCAGATCGCCGCGGGCCACCATGACCCCGTCCGAGACGGAAAGGATCTGGTCATAGACCCGCACCGCGGCCGGCTTCTCGATCTTCGACAGGATCGCTGCCCGGCCCTGCGCAAGCTCCCGCGCCTCGATCACGTCTTCGGGCCGCTGAACGAAGGACAGTGCAAGCCAATCCACCCCCAGCGCGCAGACATATTCCAGATCCGCCCGGTCCTTTTCCGAAAGCGCTGCAAGCGGCAGGACCACATCTGGCACGTTCACGCCCTTGCGGTTCGAGATCGTGCCGCCGACCGCGACCGAGCAATCGGCGAAATCCGGGCCGCAGACATCGACCGTCAGCCGCAGCTTGCCGTCGTTCACGAGCAGGCTCGCACCCGGCTCCAGCGCGGCAAAGATCTCGGGGTGTGGCAGGTTCACCCGGCGGGCATCGCCCTCGGCCGTGTCCAGGTCGAACCGGAAGGGGGCACCCGGCACCAGTTCGGCCTCGCCGCCGGCAAAGGTTCCGACCCGCAGCTTCGGCCCCTGCAGGTCGGCCAGGATCGCGATGGGACGGCCGACATCGGCCTCAACCTGGCGGATCAGGGCATGGCGTGCGCCGATCTCCTCGCGGGTGCCATGGCTCATGTTCAACCTGAAGACGTCCGCACCCGCCTCCCACAGCGCGCGGATCGTGTCGTAGTCGCTGGATACCGGGCCGAGCGTCGCCACGATCTTGATCTTCCGGTGCCGCCGCATCCCGTTCCCTTGCCAACCGTCAGCGATCTTCATGACCGGCGCATATTGCGGAATTCCCCACTGTCGGCAACTGGCAGAAGGCCGCATGCCGGGATAAACCGGCAGGGCCGTTGCCGGAAGGACAGGATGACCGATACCCCCTACCGCATTTCGGGCGCAGACCGGCCGGGGCGCTGGCTGGTCACCTGCGACCATGCGACGAACCGCGTTCCCGACTGGGTCGGCGGCGGCAGCCTCGGCCTGCCGGACGAGGACATGCACCGCCATATCGCCTATGACGTCGGCGCCGCCGGCGTGGCCGAGGCGCTGGCCGCGCATCTGGACAGTCCGTGCCTGCTGTCGGATTTCTCGCGACTTGTGATCGACCCGAACCGGGGCGAGGACGACCCGACGCTGGTGATGCGGCTTTACGACGGCAGCATCGTCCCCGGGAACCGGACCATCGATGCCGACGGTATCGAGCGAAGGCTGGATGCGCTCTGGCGCCCCTATCATGCCGCCTATGCCCGACTGGCCGCTCGCCGCAGCGATACGGTGATCGTCGCGGTGCACAGTTTCACCCCGCGACTGCGCGGCCGGACACCCCGCCCGTGGCATGTGGGTATCCTGTCGGCCGGGGACCGCCGCCTGTCCGACCCGCTGCTCGAACTGCTGCGGGCCGAGCCCGATCTGTGCGTCGGCGACAACGAGCCCTATTCCGGCCATCTGCCGGGCGATGCGATCGACCGTCACGCCCTTCGGCACGGCCGCGCGAACACGCTGATCGAGCTGCGAAACGATCTGATCGCCAGCGCCGAGGGCCAGCGGTACTGGGCTGCCCGGCTTGCCCCGATGCTTGAACATGCGCTTGCGCAGGCCAATCTCTGACCGGACAGGAGGAGCCGATGACCGAACCGACCCGCACCGAACTGGAAGCCGCCGCCTTTCGCCGCCTGATCGAACATCTGATGGACCGGCGGCCGGATGTCCAGAACATCGACCTGATGAACCTAGCC
>JBKBMT010000031.1:0-16122 GCA_046295655.1 Gemmobacter sp.
GCCCCGGGGCAGGACCCGCGACAACCGGCTGCGGGCCAGCTGATCGGCCATGAACAGCTCGCCGAACAGGGCAACCGCCATGTCCTCGGTCCGGTCGGGCATCACGGGCCCTCGTAGGGGCTGTCGTGCGACAGCGAGGGGACGCGGCGGCGCGCCGATGCCACTTGCGACAAGTCGAGTTCGGAGAAGGTCACGCCGGGTTCGGTGCCCGCATCGGCCAGGATCTCGCCCCAGGGCGCGACGGCCAGCGAATGGCCGTGGGTGCGCCGCCCCTCGCCGCCCGATTCCCGGTGATGGCCGGTCTGGGCGGGTGCCAGGACAAAACATCCGTTCTCGATCGCGCGGGCGCGCAGCAGAACCTCCCAGTGGGCGGCGCCGGTGCGGTGGTTGAAGGCGGCCGGGACGGTCAGTATCTGGGCCCCGGCCTGGGCAAGGCGGCGGTAGAGATGCGGAAAGCGCAGGTCGTAGCAGACCGTCATCCCGATCCGGGCAAAGCCGGCATCCGCCAGCACCGCCTGCGCGCCGGGGCGGTAGGCAGCCGATTCGCGGAACACCTCGGTTTCCGTGATCTGCACGTCGAACATGTGAATCTTGTCGTAGCGTGCCGCAAGGCTGCCGTCGGGTGCGACCAGGAAACTGCGGTTCGCGAACCGGCCGTCGGCGTCGCCGCTGGCCACCGCAAGCGAGCCGATCAGCAGCCAGACACCCGCCCGCGCCGCTTCGTCCCTGAGGGCGGCAAGGGTCGGATCGGACTCTTCGGGGCGCAGGACGCGGGTCTGGTGCGACCGCGACGAGGACAGAAGGTTGGTGCATTCGGGCGTCAGGACGAACCCGGCACCGCCCTGTGCCGCCGCCCTGACCAGGGCCAGGGTTTCGGGCAGGTTCGCTGCGGGATCGTCCCCGACACAGAGCTGGACCAGCGCGACCCGCATCAGCTGCCCGCCTGCAGCAGAGGGTCCAGCCGCCCGGCCCGATCGAGCGCGTAGAGATCGTCGCAACCGCCGACATGGACCCCGTCGATGAATATCTGCGGCACGGTGCGCCGTCCGCCCGACCGTTCAACCATGCGGCTGCGCTGCCCGGGCTCGCGGCTGAGGTCGATCTCGGTCAGGGTCGCGCCCTTGGCCGTCAGCAGCCGCTTGGCAGCGTGGCAATAGCCGCAGAGCGGCGTCGTGTAGATCTCGACGACAGGCGGCATGGGCGCTCCCCGAAGCTGTGCTTGGAGGGTTTTAGGCGTCCTTAGCCACCCGCGCCAGTACGATGACGGAGACATCCGCCGCCCCTGCCGCCAGAAGCGCCTCGGTCGCCGCGGCAAGGGTGGCGCCCGAGGTCATCACGTCATCGACCAGCAGGATGTGTCGCCCGGCGATGCGCGGCCGGTGGCGTGGGGCGACCGAGATCGCACCGGAGAGATTGCGGAAGCGGCCGTCGCGGTCGCGGCCGTCCTGGCTGGCCGTGCGGCGCGACCGGATCAGGAGGTCGGGAATGTGATCGAGACCGGCCGCCCGCGCCAGCCCGGATGACAGCAGCGCGGCCTGATTGAAGCGACGGCGCAGAAGCCGCGTCCAGTGCAGCGGCACCGGCGCGGCGATCATCCCCGGGGTCAGGATCGGCCCCGCCGCCCGCGCCAGCCAGCCCCCTGCCGGGCGCGCGATGTCCAGCCGATCGCCGTGCTTCAGCGCCAGCACAAGTTTTCGCCCGGTGTCGCGATAGACAAGCGCCGCCCTGCCCCGCAGCCAGGGCCGGGCAATGCGCAGGCAGTCGTCGCACTGCACCGGGCTGCCGTCGGCCTCGCCCGGAAGCGGCGTGCCGCACAGGTCGCAGACGAGGCCGGTGATGAACGGCGTGTCGCGCCAGCATTCGGGGCACAGCCCGAAATCCTCGGTCACGAGGGTATCGCAGGCGATGCACTGGGGCGGAAAGACGACCCGCAGCAAGGCTTGCAATCCCATTCCGCCCCCCCCAAGGTCCGCCGCATGCCGAACCCGCCCGTCCTGACCGACCGGATCGCGCTGGACCGCAACCGCCGGCGGGCCACCACAGTCTTTCCGCACGAATCGGCAGCGGCCGAGATAGAGGAGAGACTGGCTGCGGTTAACAGGTCGTTTACCGCCGTCGCCGTCGTGACGCCCTGCCCCGCGGTCTGGGCGGCGCGGTGGCCGCAGGCGCGGATCGTTCCCGACGGGCCGGTGCTGGATCTGCCCGCGGCCAGCTTCGATCTGGTGATCCATGCCATGGCGCTGCACTGGGCCGAGGACCCGCCCGGTCAGATCATCCAGTGCGCCCGGGCGCTGCGCCCCGACGGACTGTTCATCGCGGCCCTGCCCGGCGGACGCACGCTGCACGAATTGCGGGCCTGTCTGGCCGAGGCCGAGGTGTCCGTTACCGGAGGTCTGTCGCCGCGGGTCCTGCCCATGGCCGATATCCGCGACGCGGGGGCGCTGTTGCAGCGGGCCGGGCTGGCCATGCCGGTCGCCGACAGCGTGGATCTGCGGATCAGCTATGCCGATCCGCTCGCCCTGATGCGCGATCTGCGTGCCATGGGCGAGGGTAATGCGCTGGCCGGCCGGTTGCGCCGCCCGACGCGGCGGGCGGTGATCGCGCAGGCCTGCGTTCTTTACGCGGAGCGCTTCGCGCTGTCGAACGGCAAGGTTGCGGCGACCTTCGAAACGCTCTACCTCACCGGCTGGGCACCACACCGGGATCAGCCGCAGCCCCTGCGCCCCGGATCGGCCGCCCGGCGGCTTGCCGATGCGCTGCGCAGCGATCCCGAACGGGGCGCAACGCCGCAGGGCGATTGACCGCGGCCGCCCGGCGCTTAACTGGAGGGTCAGGATCGTGAACCGTTCGACCGGAGGGGAAGGCGCCATGTTCGATGCAAAGGGAACCGACATCCGGCCGGGCGTGGCCCGGCTTGCCCATGCGCCGGCCGATCACCCGCCGGTCCGGCCGCCGCGGATCGGGGTTCTGGTTGCGAATCTCGGCACGCCGGACAACTACGACTACTGGTCGATGCGCCGCTACCTGAACGAGTTCCTGTCCGACCGCCGGGTGATCGACTATCCTGCCTGGAAATGGCAGCCCCTTCTCCAGCTCATCATCCTCAGCAAGCGGCCCTTCACCTCGGGCGCGAACTACAAGTCGATCTGGAACCACGACAAGGGCGAAAGCCCGCTGATGACCATCACCCGCGCCCAGACCGAGAAGCTGGCGGGTCAGCTTGCCGACAGGTTCGGCGACCAGGTGCTTGTCGATTTCTGCATGCGCTACGGCAATCCCTCGACCCCGGACAAGGTGCGCGAGATGGTCGCGGCGGGCTGCGAGAAGATCCTGTTCTTCCCGCTTTATCCCCAATACGCCGGCGCCACGACGGCGACCGCGAACGACCAGTTCTTCCGTGCCCTGATGCGCGAAAAGGCGCAGCCTGCGGCCCGGACGGTCGCCGAGTATTTCGACCATCCGCTCTATATCGAGGCTCTCGCCCGATCGGTCGAACGGGCCTATGCCGGCCTGGACCGTCGGCCGGACGTGCTTGTTGCGTCGTATCACGGGATGCCGCTGCGCTATCTGATGGAGGGCGATCCCTACCACTGCAAGTGTCAGAAGACCTCGCGCCTGTTGCGGGAACGGCTGGGGTGGGACAAGGGGACGATCGATACCACCTTCCAGTCGGTATTCGGATCCGAGGAATGGCTGCGGCCATATACGGTCGAACACGTGGCGGAACTGGCGAAGGCCGGCAAACGCAACATCGCGGTGATTGCCCCGGCCTTTTCGGCCGATTGCATCGAAACGCTGGAAGAGATCAACGGAGAGATCCGCGAGGCGTTCGAGCACGCAGGCGGCGAGACGTTCACCTACATCCCCTGCCTGAACGACGACGATGCCCATATCGCTGCGCTGGCGGAGATCGTGGCCGAGAACCTGTCCGGCTGGACCCGCTGACCCGAGCGGAGGCCGGAAATGCAGAAGGGCGCCGGAACCCGGCGCCCTTCGCATATCCGTCTGTCGGTCGGCTCAGCGCGCGGCGGCGGCGGCGACGATCAGCAGGAGAAGCAGCGGAACGATGATGCCGGCCGACGACGCGGTCTGGGCCTGGATCACCGGGGGCTCGACCTGCGGAGCGACGAGGCCGCCCGCGAAAGAGGTGGTAGCCGCGAGCGAGAGGGCGGCGGCGAGGGCGAGTTTCTTCATGTCAACCTCCAGATGGACCCGTCGCCAAATTTGAGAAGGCAGCGACGGGCGCGAACACATGCCTTGTAACCCTTTCTAAAGCACCGAGTCGCAACGAAGGCAACGGGGTAAACGCGCGGCTCGCGCAGCATCCGCCGGCGTTGTCAAATCAGCAACACCTGTGTCCCGATGCGCGCGAATTCGTAGAGTTCCTCGATATGCTCGTTGAACAGACCGATACACCCGTTCGACGACCGGCGCCCGATCTTGCGGGTGTCGTGGGTTCCGTGGATCCGGTAGTAGGTCCAGCTCAGGTGCAATGCCCGGGTCCCCAACGGGTTGTCGGGCCCTGGCGGAACGAAGTCGGGCCATTCCGGGTTGCGCTGCTTCATTGCCGGGGTCGGCCGCCAGCTGGGGTTGGGGTCCTTGTGGACCACTTCGGTCCGGCCGCGGCGGGTCAGATCCTCGCTCAAAGGCACCGACGTCGGATAGAGCCTGTAGAGCGACTGATCCTCGGACCAGTAGTGCAGCGCCCGCGAGGTGGTATCGACCAGGATCGCGCCGTTGCGGGTGTTGTCGAAATAGGGCCGCCAGTCCAGCGCGCGGAAGCTGGAGATGTTGCGCCGAACCGCACCTTCCACGCGCGATTCCATCTCGGTTGTGTTCGCGGTCTGACCGAAGGCAGGCAGCGCCAGTCCGCCCGCAGCAGCGGCCGATGCGGACAGGAACAGCCTGCGGTTCATCTGTCTCGATCCGATGGTCGACATCGGGCATTCTCCGTTCTCTTGCCTTTGCGCACTCCATGCCGCGAGACGGCCCGCGGTGCAAATCAAACCGATGTCATGCTCCTGCCGCCGCTGACACAAAGTTCAACCGCGGCGCCGTTTGATCCTGCCTGACCGTTGCTGTAAGGCAGGGCCGATCCGAGGAAAGGGCAATGGTGCGATGAAATCTCCCGCGATCCTTGCGCTGGTTGCAGCGCTGGCGCTGGCCGGCTGCGATGCCCCGGGCGGGCGCGTCGGCCCCGATGGCCGGCCGATCCAGCAGGTGTACAAGATCAATCCCGCACAGGCCGGCCAGATCCAGCTCAGGATGAAGGACTCCGTCAACTCGCTGCGCCGGGCCCGCGGCCTGGCGCCGGTCGAGCTGAACGCGCAGCTGAATGCCTCGGCGGCGACCCATGCGCGGGACATGTCGGTTCAGAACCGGCCGTGGCACTTCGGTTCGGACGGTTCCTCGCCGCTCGACCGGGCGCGGCGGGTCGGCTACGCCGGGCGATTCCTCGGCGAGCTGATCTCGGAGACCTACGAGACCGAACTCGAGACTCTGGCCGCCTGGATGGCGAACCCCGATACCCGCGAGATCGTCCTGAACCCCGAGGCGCGCGACCTCGGCTTTGCCTGGTTCCAGGAGCCGACGGGCAAGATCTGGTGGACGATGGTGACGGGTGGCTGACCGGCCGTCACGGATAGATCATGATCACCGTGCCGTCGCGGACCATGGCATAGATGTCCTCCATCTCGCGGTCCGTCACGGCGATGCAGCCGTCGGTCCAGTCCCGACCGCGCCCGTTGCGGCGGTGCTTTCCGGCCCGCCCGTGGATGAAGATGTCGCCGCCCGGCGACAGCCCGAGGGCGCGGGCGACTTCGACATCCCGTTCGTTGGGATATGAGATGCCGATCGACAGGTGGAAGTTGCTGTTCGGATTGCGCCGGTCGATCAGATAGGCGCCCTCGGGCGTGCGCTGATCGCCCTCATGGACCTTGTGCCCGACCGGATTGCCACCAAGCGCTATGTCGAAGCTGCGCAGCACCTCGCCGTGGTGCAGCAGATACATCTTGCGGGCTGCCTTGTGCACCTCGATCCGGGTGACTTCGGGCCCGTCGTAGGTTCTGAACTTCGAAGGTGCGCACGAGGCAAGCCCGAGCACCATGGTCAGAACCAGAATGAGTCTTGTCATGCCTGCCGACCTGTCCCTTTTTGCCGACCTTAGCGGATTGCGTCGCGGCGGAAAACTTCCGATTGACTGGAAGCCTGCGCGTCCAGCTTGCGTTCGATGGCTTCCAGCCGGCTCAGCACCTCGTCGCGGTAGGCGTCGGTCTTCTGTCCTTCCTCGGCATGGTGGGCATCCTGCATCGAGTTGACGATCAGACCCACAAGCAGGTTCACCACCGCGAAGGTGGTCATCATGATGAAGGGCACGAAGAAGGCCCAGGCATAGGGATAGACCTCCATCACCGGGCGCACGATGCCCATCGACCACGATTCCAGCGTCATGATCTGGAACAGCGAATAGGCCGAATTCCCCAGATCGCCGAACCAGTCGGGAAAGCTCGACCCGAACAGCTTGGTCGCCATCACCGCGCCGATGTAGAAGATGATGCCCATCAGCAGGAACACCGACCCCATGCCGGGCAGGGCGGTGATGAAGCCCTCGACCACGCGGCGCAGGCGCGGTGCCACCGAGACGACGCGCAGCACGCGCAGGATCCGCAGCGCCCGCAGCACCGAGAAGGTGCCGGTATTGGGCATCAGCGAGATGCCGACGATCAGGAAGTCGAACACGTTCCAGCCCGACTGGAAGAACCGCAGACCGCGGGCATAGAGCTTGGCCGCGATCTCGATGGTGAAGATCGCCAGGCACAGCCGGTCCAGCGTCACGATCAGCCCGCCCCAGCGCGCCATCAGCGTGTCCGACGTCTCCATCCCCAGCAGGATCGCGTTGAAGATGATCACGCCGATGATCGCGTTGCGCACGCGGTCGGTTTCCAGCCAGTCGTCCAGGCGCTGTCGCAGCGTCATGATTCGGGCTCCGTCGCTTCGGTCAGGCGGCGATATGCGGCAGGCGGAGTCTTGCGGCAAGCTCGACATGCGGCGACCAGCGGAACTGGTCGATCACGTGCACGGGATCGAGCAGATAGCCGGCGTCGGTGAGGATCTTTGCGTCGCGCGCGAAGGTCGCGGGGTTGCACGACACCATCGCCACCAACGGCAACCGGGCCTCGGCCAGCGCGCGCACCTGCGTCTCGGCGCCGGCGCGGGGCGGGTCGATCACCGCCGCATCGAAACCCCGCAGCTCCTCGCCCGACAGCGGGTTGCGGAACAGGTCGCGGGTCTCGGTGGTGATGCGACGCAACCCCGGCGCGCCGCGCCAGCCGGCATCGAGCGCGGCGAGCATCGTGCGGTCGGCCTCTGCGGCATGGATCTCGGCGCGTTCGGCCAGGGGCAGGGCAAAGGTGCCGCAGCCGGCGAACAGGTCCACCACCCGGCGCGCGCCGCCGACGGCATCTCGGACCGCGGCGACCAGTGCCGCCTCGCCCTCTGCGGTGGCCTGAAGAAAGGCCCCGGGCGGCAGCGGCACGCGGGCGCGGCCAATGACCGCGACCGCCGGCGCGCGCTGCGCCAGCACCTCGTCGGCCCAGGTCAGCCGGGCAAGCCCGTGACGTTCGGCAAGCGCGCCGAGCTGCACCGGATCGGGTGGCTTGGCACCGGCGACACCGACATCCGGCCCGCCCTCGGTGACGGTGACGGAGAGCGACAGTTCCCGACCCCGCGCGGCCCCGGCCATGACGGCCTCGCGCAGCGCCGGGAAGGCGGCGGTGATGACAGGGTGGACCACAAGGCAGTCCGGGGTGTCGATCACCTCGTGCGTGCCCCTGCGGTGAAAGCCGAGGATCGCGCCGCCCTTGCCGCGCCGCCCCGCGAGCACCGCGCGGCGGCGGCTGCGCGGGGGCGAGGTGACGGTCCTCAGCACCTCGGCTGCGATCCCCTGCGCCGCAAGGGCCCGGGTCACGACTTCGGCCTTCCAATCCGCCACGAAGGCATCGGATGCGTGTTGAAGGGTGCAGCCGCCGCAGGATCTGGCATGGACGCAGGGCGGGCGGACCCGATCCGGCGAGGGCGACAGGATCCGCACCCTGGTCAACCGGTCGCCCTCGGGCTGGCCCTCGACCTCTTCTCCCGGCAATGCGCCGGGGACGTAGAAGGTTGCGCCAAGCACCGGGTCGCGGGCCACGCCGTCGCCACGGTGGCCGAGCCGTTCGACCACCAGCCTCATTCCGCCGCCTCGGCATCCTCGGTGCCAAGGAAGCCGCCCGACTGCCGGTTCCAGTAGCGGGCATAAAGCCCGTCGCGGGCGATCAGCTCGGCATGGCTGCCCTGTTCGACGATCCGGCCCCGGTCCAGCACCACGATCCGGTCCATCGCGGCGATTGTGGACAGCCGGTGCGCGATGGCCAGGACCGTCTTGCCTTTCATGGCACGGCCCAGCGCGTCCTGCACCTGGGCCTCGACCTCGGAGTCGAGCGCCGATGTCGCCTCGTCCAGCACCAGGATGGGCGCGTCCTTCAGGAACGCGCGGGCCAGCGCGATGCGCTGGCGCTGCCCGCCCGACAGCTTTACCCCGCGCTCGCCCAGATGGGCGTCGTAACCGGTGCGGCCGCGATGGTCGCGCAGCGCCAGGATGAACTCGTGCGCCTCGGCCGCCTCGGCCGCCGCGATCACCTCGGCTTCGGTCGCATCGGGCCGGCCGTAGAGGATGTTGTCGCGGGCAGACCGGTTGAACATCGAGGTTTCCTGCGTGACCATGGCGATCTGGCGGCGCAGGCTTTCCTGAGTCACCTGCCGCACGTCCTGTCCGTCGATCCGCACCGCCCCTTCCTCGGTGTCGTAGAGCCGCAGCAGAAGCGCGACCAGCGTCGATTTCCCGGCGCCCGATGCGCCGACGATGCCAACCTTTTCGCCCGGGGCAATCCTCAGGGTCACACCGTCGATCCCGCCGGATCCGCGCCCGTAGCGGAAGCGGACCGCGTCGTAGTCGACCTGACCCCGAACCCGGTCCAGCACCACCGCGCCGGGTGCGTCGGTCAGGGCGTGGGGCGGGGTCAGGGTGCGCATCCCGTCCTCGACCTCGCCGACATTCGAATAGATCGTCATCAGCGAGAAGCTGACCCAGCCGGTCATCTGCGCGATACGGATCGAGATCGCGCCGGCGGCGGCGATGTCGCCCGGCGTCGCCGTGCCCCGCGTCCACAGCCAGACCGTGCCGCCGACCAGCAGCACCGGCAGCACGCCGGCGACGGTCATCAGCGCCAGCCGGAACCAGGCCGACAGCACGCCGAAGGCGATCGCCCGTTCGCGGTAAAGTCCCATCGAGGACAGGGCGGCGCGATCCTCGTGGTCGGCATGGGCGAACAGCTTGACCGTCTTGATGTTGGTGATCGTGTCCACCACCTGCCCGGTGACGTTCGCGCGCGCCGCGGCCCGCGCGGCAGAGCTGACCCGGACCCGTGGCAGGAAGAACCGGATCAGCGCCAGGTAGGCCACTGTCCAGACCGCCAGCGCCAGTGCCACGCGGCCGTCTATGGCCAGAAGGAAGATCGCCGAACCGACAATCGAGGCCAGCGCGAAGGCCACGACGTTGATCACCTCGACCGCCACATCCGTCATGGCGCGGGCGGCCTGCATCTGTTTCTGCGCGATCCGCCCGGCGAAATCGTTGTCGAAGAAGGTGACGGGCTGGCCCATCGTCCAGCGATGCAGCCGCGACAGCACCAGCGGCATGACATTCGGCCCGACGATGACCGAGTTCGCGGCCGAGGACGCGGTGAACACCAGCGGCCGGATCAGCAGGTAGAAGGCGACGAACACCGCGACCAGAACCGCGTTCTGTCCCCAGAAGTCTCCGGTTCCGGTCCCCAGCGCGGCGTCGATCACATAGCCGAGGATCAGCGCCGAGACCACCTCGACCACCCCGGCGACGACCGACAGGACCGTGGCCAGCGCCAGCACCGGCCAGGACCCGGACAGGCCCCAGGCGAAGAACGCGCCGAGGCTGCGGGGCGGCGGGCCCTCGGCAGGGCGGAAAGGCTCGATCAGGTCCGCGATCCTCATTCCGCCGCTTCCTCGATGCCGATGAAGCCGCCCGACTGCCGCGCCCAGAACCGGGCATAGAGGCCGTCGCGCGCCAGAAGCTCGGCATGGCTCCCCTGTTCGGCCACCCGCCCGTCATCCAGCACCACGATCCGGTCCATCGCGGCGATGGTGGACAGCCGGTGCGCGATGGCGATCACCGTCTTGCCTTCCATCACCCGCCAGAGCGTGTCCTGGATCGCCGCCTCGACCTCGGAATCCAGCGCCGAGGTCGCCTCGTCCAGCACCAGGATCGGCGCATCCTTCAGGATGACGCGGGCCAGCGCGATCCGCTGGCGCTGGCCGCCCGACAGCTTCACCCCCCGCTCGCCGACATGGGCATCATAGCCGCGCCGGCCCTCCTGATCCTCGAGCGTCAGGATGAAGTCGTGGGCCTCGGCCCGTCGCGCGGCCTCGATCATTTCGGCCTCGGTCGCCTCGGGCCGGCCATAGAGGATGTTGTCGCGCACCGACCGGTGCAGCAGGCTCGAATCCTGCTGCACCATCCCGATCCGGCGCCGCAGGCTGTCCTGGGTAACCTGCGTGATGTCCTGGCCGTCGATCAGGATGCGGCCCGACTCGGGCTCGTAGAAGCGCAGGATCAGCTTGACCAGCGTGGACTTGCCGGCGCCCGACCGGCCGACCAGCCCCACCTTCTCGCCCGGCGCGATCGTCAGCGTCACGTCCTGCAACCCGCCCGTCCCGCGGCCGTAGTGGTGGCTGACCCGTTCGATGTCGATCCGGCCCTTGCGATAATCCAGCGGTCGGGCGCCCTCGGCATCGACGATGCCGATGGGCTGGGCAATGGTCTGCATCCCCTCGGCCACCACGCCCAGCGCCTGCACGAGGCTCGTCGTTGCCCAGATCAGCCAGTAGGTCAGGTTGTTGAGCCGCAGCACCAGCGCGGCCGCCGCTGCCACCGCGCCGACCGAGGCCGCGCCCTGGTGCCACAGCCAGCCGGCCCAGGCGATGACCGACACGATCAGGAAGCCGTTCAGGACCGTCAGCGTCACGTCCATGGTGACGATGATCCGCATCTCGTGCTGGAACTTGCGCCGCGCGGTCTCGATCGCCTCGCGGGCATAGGCGATTTCGCGGTCGCGGTGGGCGAACAGCTTGACCGAATGGATGTTGGAATAGGCATCCACCACCCGGCCCGTCACGGCGCTGCGGGCATCGGCGCTGGCCTTGGCGGCGGGGCCGGCGTGCAGGATCGTCCAGCGCACCAGCAGGGCATAAAGCAGGAACCAGGCCAGCAGCGGCAGCGTCAGCCGCGGGTCGGTGTCTGCCAGCAGGATCGCCGCGCCGATCACCGTGACCAGACCGAAGGCCATGGCATCGAAGGTCTGGAACACCGCCTCGCCGGCCGAGGTCGGGGTCTGCATGATGCGGTTGGCGATCCGGCCGGCGAAATCGCCCTCGAACCAGCCGACCGGCTGGCGCAGGACATGACGGTGGGCGCGCCAGCGGATCAGCGCGCCGAAATTCGGCAGGACGGCGGAATGCAAGAGCGCCGTGCCGCCGGCCGAGATCAGCGGGCGGACCACGAGAACCAGCGCCGCCACCAGCAGGACCTCGGCGCCGTAGGCGGACCAGAAGGTGCCGGGCGCGCTTTCGCTGAACAGATCGACCAGCCGGCCGACATACCAGATCAGCGCCACGTCCCCGGCGGCCACGATCACCGAAACCGCCGCCGTGGCCGCGAACACGCCCCGGAACGGTTGCATGTAGCCGCGCAGGAACGGCCACAGACGGTTCGGCGGGGTGTCGCTTTCACGATACGGCGCGTAGGGATCGACCAGATTTTCGAAGAACCGGAACATGGTCACCTGCGCGTCAACCTGACGCATATAGACCGTGCCGGCAGCGGGGGAAAGGCTCAGCCCAGCAGCTCGTCCCTGCCAAGGCGGAAGTCCGAGGCGATCCAGCGGTTCTCGGCCGCCCTCAGCGCCGCACCAAGTGCCGGGCCCTGAAGCCCCGGCATCAGGTCGGCGGCGCGCAGGGGAAACCGCGCCACGGCGCCGGCGGCAATCTGCGCCGCGTCATCTTCGGAAAGGTCGGTGCCGGCAAGCGCCGCCCGGCACAGCATCACATCCTGCGCCAGGTCCGGCCCCAGACGATAGCCAAGCTCGGCCGGCCCGCGCCCGGAGTCCAGTTCGGACCGGATCCGGTGAAGTTCGGCGGCCTCGGACCGCGACAGGCGGAGGGCCTCTGCCTCTCCCGTCCCGCCCAAGACCGCCAGCCGGCTCAGCCAGCGCGGTGACCGACCGGCTTCGAGATGCACCAGACGCGGCAAGGCGGCCGGATCGCTGCCCGGCAACACCCGGTTCAGGACGCCCGTCGAGGTCATGGCGGCGACGGCAGGCCCGGGATCCGGGGCGGACAGGAGCCGCCGCATCTCGGCCCCCACCCTTTCCCGGGAAAGCCGGCCGATGCCTTCGGCCATGGTGGCGCAGGCGGCAAGGCCCTCGGCGTCGATGCCCTGCGCAGGGTCGCCATACCAGGCGTGGAACCGGAAGAAGCGCAGGATCCGGAGATAATCCTCGGCAATCCGGGTGGACGGGTCGCCGACGAACCGGACACGCCGCGCCAGAAGGTCCGGCAGGCCGCCAAGCGGGTCGATCACCCGGCCGTCGGGCGCGGCATAGAGGGCGTTCATGGTGAAATCGCGCCGCGCCGCATCCTCGGCCACCTCGGTCGAGAAGGCGACGCGGGCATGACGGCCGAAGGTCTCGATATCGCGGCGGAAGGTCGTGACCTCGTGCGGTATGCCCTCGGCCACCACGGTGACGGTGCCGTGGTCGATGCCGGTCGGAACGGCCTTCAGCCCGGCCGCCGTTGCCAGTTCCACAACCTCTCCGGGGTGCGCATCGGTGGCGATGTCCACATCCGCGACGGGCAGACCGAGGATCGCGTTGCGCACGCAACCGCCGACGAACAGCGCGCGATGCCCCGCCGCTTCCAGCGCCCGGCAGACCGCGCGGGTCGGCGCGCGCCCGATCCAGTCGGCCGCAATGATCATTCCCGCAGCCTTTCGGCCAGCCCGCGCAGGATGCGCGCGGTGGCGCCCCAAATGTAATAGGGGCCCCAGGGGACGATGTAGTAGTTGCGCCATTCGCCGCGCCACATCCGCCGCTCGACCCGATAGCGTGCGGGATCGGCAAGATGCGACAGCGGCACGGCAAAGACCTCTTCGACCTCGGACGCGTCCGGAACGGGGGTAAAGGGCCTCTCGATCCGCCCGATCACCGGGGTCACGGCATAGCCGGTGACCGTCTCGTGTTCCGGCAGCCGGCCGATGAGCCGCACCGCCTGCGGGTCCAGCCCGATCTCCTCGCGCGCCTCGCGCAGGGCGGCGGCCTCGGGGCTGGCATCGCCGGGGTCCACCTTACCGCCGGGAAAGGCGATCTGTCCGGGATGGTGGCGCAGCGCGGAGGACCGTTTGGTCAGCACCACCGACGGCCCGCCAGCCCCCGGGGCAAGCGCCACCAGGACGGCCGCGGGGCGCAGGATGCGGCCCTCTGCCGGCAGGGTTCCGGGGTTCAGGTCGAAATCGGTGGACCGGTCCGCCTCGCGCGCCAGCGCGCGTGCCAGACGATCGACCGGATCAGGCCCGGTCACCCGGCGCCTCCGCCTCGAAGCCCACGGTGCGCGGGTCCAGCACGTAATGGGCGCCGCAAAACTGGCAATCGGCGGTCACAGTGCCCTCGGCCGTGGTCATGCGCGCGATGTCCTTCGCGGAATAGATCGACAGACTGCTGCGCACCTTGTCCTCCGAACAGGAACATCCGAACCGCACCGGCTGCGGATCGTAGACACGCGGCCCTTCCTCATGGAACAGCCGGATCAGCAATTCGGTCGGTTGCAGCGCCGGACCGACCAACTCGATCGCCTCGACCGTGTCGAGCAGATGGTTGACCCGATTCCAGTCCTCGCTGTCCTGGCCGTGAAGCAGGTCGCCGGCGGCCAGCAGCCCGCCCTCGCCGGAACCACCTTCGCGGGCATGGGGAGATGCCTTTGGCATGTGTTGCAGCATCACCCCGCCGCCGCGCCAGCCGGCGATGCCCCCGGGCGTCCGCGACTGCCCGAAGCTCAGCGCGAAACGGGTCGGAAGCTGTTCGGATTGGGCGAAATAGGTCTCGGCGCAGGCAGCAAGCGAACCGCCGGCGATCGGGGTGATGCCCTGATAGGGCGTGGTGCCCTGGCCCTGGTCGATCAGGATGGCGAAGAACCCCTGCCCGATCTGGGGAAATCCTGGCAGGGCGGAGTCGAGCCGCTCGGCATCGAAGCTGGCATAGCCGCGAACACGGGCAGGCTCGCCGTCCGCGGTCGGCGCATAATAGTCGGTCGCGATCAGGCGCGCAGGGCCGTTGCCGCGGATCTGGAGACTCAGTTTCCAGCGGAGCTTGATTGTCTGGCCGATCAGTGCGGTCAGCAGGGCGGCTTCGGCCAGCAGCGCCTCGATCGGTGCGGGATAGTCATGCTGTTCCAGCATGCGGTCCAGCGCCGCATCCAGCCGCGCGACGCGGCCGCGGACATCGGCGCGGTCCAGCTGAAAGGGCAGGACGGAATCGTCCCAGGCGATCTGTGCTGCATCGGTCATGCGGTTTTCCTGATCGGCGGTCCGGCCTTTCGCAACGCGGCGCGGACTGGCATACCCGGCCCATATATGCCGCAATCCGCCGCGCACCAAGGCCTCGATGATCCGCCGCTTCGACCGCAGCCCCGACCCCGCCCGACGCTACAGCCGTCGCCCCGGCGTCTATGCAGTCCTGCTGCGGGACGCAGAGGTGCTGCTGACCCATCAGGCAGAGCCTTGGCCCGAGTTCCAGCTTCCGGGCGGCGGGATCGACCCGGGCGAGCATCCGCTGACGGCTTTGCACCGCGAGGTGCGGGAGGAAACCGGCTGGACGATCCGTGTGATCCGCCGGCTGGGCGCGTTCCGGCGGTTCACCTTCATGCCGGAATACGACCTCTGGGCCGAAAAGCTCTGCACCATCTATATGGCCCGCCCGGTTGTCCGCCGGGGGGCGCCGACCGAACCCGGACACACCGCCGTCTGGACGGATCCGGCAACGGCCACGCGGGTTCTTGCCAACGATGGCGACCGATACTTCCTGCGCCGCGCCGCGCTGACCCCGCCGGACCTGTCCGGCGGCCGGGGCGCGGGCACCCGGTCCGAGCCCGGCCGACGCTCGCCGCCCGAGGATCGGGGCGGCTTCGTCACGGTCGGTCAGATCCCGAACTCGTAGAGCACCGCCGACATGTCGTCGGCCGCGTCGCGTCCTGCGGCGAAACGCTCCACCTCCCAGTGCAGCGCGTCCAGGAACCGGGTGCCGCGCAGTTCCGTCTGCCGCCGGACGATCTCCGCCACCCCGTCCTCGCCCAGCTCGAGGCCGTCAGGGCCGGGGCATTCGGTCAGCCCGTCGGACATCAGGAACAACCGGTCCCCGGGCGCGAGATCCACCACCGTCCGGTCCCAGGATGCCCGGTCGACCAGTCCGACCGGCAGACCGCCCCGACCCACCATCTGGACCCGCCCGTCGGCGCGCAGGACCAGCGGATGCGGATGACCGGCCTGCACAAGCTCGACCCGCCCGGTCGCGAGGTCGGCCAGCGCATAGATGCAGGTGATATACTGTTCGACCCGGACCACGTCGATCAGCGCCCGGTTCAGGTTGCGGGCGACGATTTCGGGTGGCCAGGGGTCCAGCGGGCCGGTGCTGCCGACGATCGAGGCATCGGCATGGCCGGCAATGCCGGAAAGCATGCCGGCAAGCCGGGCTGCAAGCATGGCAGAGGCTACGCCGTGCCCCGAGACGTCGATCGCGAACAGACCCAGCTTGCGCAAGGACAACGGCACATAGCCCACCAGATCGCCGCCGACATGCCCCGAGGGTCGCAGCATCAGCGAGACCTTTGCCGAGCCGAAATCCCGCTCGCGGTCGCGCACAAGGGACTGCTGGATCTTGCGCGCCTCGACCAGATCGCGGTCGAGCGAATCGTAGAGCGTCTGCAACTCGCCCAGCGTCGCGCCAA
>JBKBMT010000031.1:16132-33670 GCA_046295655.1 Gemmobacter sp.
GGTTCTTCTCGGCCAGTTCGCGCTGCATGCGGAGGATGCGTTCGCCGGCCTCGATCCGGGCCCGCAGTTCGGCCGCACTGACCGGCTTGGCGAGAAAATCGTCGGCCCCGACGTCAAGACCCTGTGCGATGTCGTTCTTTTCGGATTTCGACGTGAGCAGGATGAAATACCCGTAGTCATCCCGCGGCATGGCGCGAAACTCGCGGCAGAGGTCCAGGCCCGAGAGGCCGGGCATCATCCAGTCGCTGAGCACCATGTCGAAACGGTGTCGCGCGCAGAGCGTCAGCGCCTCGGTGCCCGTCTCGGCCTCGGTCACGTCATAACCCCATCGCAGCAGCGAGGCGCGCAGGATCGCCCGCTGCGTCCTGCTGTCGTCGGCCACCAGAATCCGGCGCAAGCCGAAATCCGGTTTCGGCCCCTGTGCTGTCGCCCGCATGTCGTCGTTGCCCTGCCTTGTGTCGGGGCACCATCCGACTGCCGCCTTAACGGCCGGTGAAAGGTAAAAGCCGATGCACTGCGCCGGCGGCGGCAAACCGGCGGTTAACCCGGAAAGCCTGATGATCGGGATGGGTAGTGGTGTCTGCGGGCGCAGGAGGTGAAGGATGATTGACTGGGACCGGGTTCGTGCCCTGCGAGAAGAGATTGGTCAGGACGGTTTCGAAGAAGTGGTCGAGATGTTCCTCGACGAAGTGGATGCCGCCGTAGCACGACTGGAGGCAGTGGGGTCGTCCGCCGCGCTGGAGGAGGATCTGCATTTCCTCAAGGGATGTGCGCTCAATCTCGGGTTCGAGCAACTCGCGCTTCTGTGCCAGCAGGCGGAGAGATCCGCCGGCGCCGCCGCCGCGGTCGATGTGGGCGCCGTGATCGGAAGCTACCGCGCCGCCCGGGCAGCGTTTCTCGCCGGTCTGACACACGCGGTCCCCGCCCGTGCGGCCGGATGATCAGATCAGGAATTCCGACAGCGTCTCGTCGCCGGTGATGTCGCGCCAGGTCATCCCCGCGGCGTCGAGGCGGGCAAACAGTGCGGTGAAGTTCTCGGGTCGTTTCGTCTCGATCCCGATCAGGACCGAACCGAAGTTCCGTGCCGATTTCTTGAGGTATTCGAAGCGGGCGATGTCGTCGTCGGGGCCGAGCATCGTCAGGAACTCGCGCAGTGCGCCAGGCCGTTGCGGCATACGCAGGATGAAGTATTTCTTGAGCCCGGAATGGCGCTGGGCCCGCTCCTTGACCTCGGGCAGACGTTCGAAGTCGAAGTTTCCCCCCGAGGTCACGCAGACCACCGTTCGGCCGCGGATCGCCCCTGCAAGGTCGGGCAGGGCATCGACGGACAGAGCCCCGGCCGGTTCCAGCACGATCCCCTCGACGTTCAGCATCTCGAGCATGGTGACGCAGATCCGGTCTTCGGGCGCGGCCAGTACCTGATCGCGCCGGAAACCCGACAGCGCCGCCCAGGTCAGGTCGCCCAGACGGGCCACTGCTGCGCCATCGACGAAACTGTTGACCTTCGGCAAGGTGACGGGGCCGCCCTCCTCCATGGCCGCGGCGAGGCTGGCGCCGCCCAGCGGTTCGACGAAGCGGAAATCCGTGCCCGGTGCAACCGCCGAAAGATAGCGCGTGACCCCGGCGGCAAGCCCGCCACCGCCGACCGGCAGCACCACAAGATCGGGCGCCCGGCCCAGCTGATCCAGAATCTCGACCGCGACGCTTGCCTGCCCCTCGATCACGTCGGCATCGTCGAAGGGTGACAGGAAATGCGCACCCTGCCGCCGGCAGTGCGCCTGGGCCGCCGCCAGCGTCTGGTCGAAATAGTCGCCGGTCAGCACGATCTCGACCGTGCCGCCCCCGAAGATTCGCGTCTTGTCGATCTTCTGCTGCGGCGTCGTGACCGGCATGAACACCGTGCCCTTCGCGCCGAAATGCCGGCAGGCGAAGGCGACGCCCTGGGCGTGGTTGCCGGCACTGGCGCAGACGAAATGCCGCTGGTTCTCGATGACCTTGCGCATCGCGTTGAACGCACCGCGCAGCTTGTACGACCGCACCGGGCTCAGATCCTCGCGCTTGAGCCAGACCTCGGCGGCGTAACGGTCCGACAGGTGGTCGTTGCGCTGCAGCGGTGTCGGGGGGAACAGGGCTCGCACCGCATCGGCCGCGGCCCGCGCGGCGGGAACGAAGGTGTTCTGATCGGTCACGCCTCGGTCTCCGTCAGGGCCGCCTCCAACCGCCTGCGCACCGGCTCGGGCATGGGGGCAGAGCTGCGGGTGGCAGGATCGAAGAACACCTCGACCAGTTCGTAGGTCGCATGCAGCTCGCCGGTATCCGCATGGCGCATCCGCAGCCGAAGCGTCGCGCTGCGGGTGCCGAGGCCGATCACGGCGCCCTCGATCACGATCAGGTCGCCGGCCTTCAGTTCGCGGATGAAACGGGTGGTGGCCTGGGCCGAAACGGTATGGACCCCATGCTCGGCGATCATGCGCGAATAGGGCAGGCCCAGCGCCGTCCACATGTGATACGAGGCATCGTCGAAGAACGGCGCATAGTGCCGCACGTTCATGTGCCCGAAATGGTCATGGTGCCAGGGGTGCACCACGCCGCGCATGACCTCCATCCAGCCTGCCATCCCGCCTCCTCCCGTCCGGTTGCGTCACACTGACGGGGCCGGGACGGCAAGGCAAGTCGCGCGGCACCGTGTTGCGCCCGTCCGGCAAAGAGGTTAGGCGAACGGCGTTCCAGAAGTCGGAGTCTTCCATGTCCGCGCCCAAGAAAGTCGTGCTGGCCTATTCCGGCGGCCTCGATACCTCGATCATCCTGAAATGGCTTCAGACCGAATATGGCTGCGAGGTCGTGACCTTCACGGCCGATCTGGGCCAGGGCGAGGAACTGGAACCGGCGCGCCAGAAGGCGCTGATGCTGGGAATCAAGCCCGAGAACATCCACATCGTCGATGTGCGCGAGGAATTCGTGCGCGACTTCGTCTTTCCGATGTTCCGGGCAAATGCGGTCTATGAGGGCCAGTATCTGCTCGGCACCTCGATCGCCCGGCCGCTGATCAGCCAGCATCTGGTGCGGATTGCGCACGAGACCGGAGCCGATGCCGTGGCCCATGGCGCAACCGGCAAGGGCAACGACCAGGTGCGGTTCGAGCTTTCCGCCTATGCGCTGGACCCGGCGATCAAGGTGATCGCGCCCTGGCGGGAATGGGACCTGACCAGCCGCACGAAGCTTCTGGAATTCGCCGAGGCGAACCAGATCCCCATCGCCAAGGACAAGCGCGGCGAGGCGCCGTTCTCTGTCGATGCGAACCTTCTGCACACCTCGTCCGAAGGCAAGGTGCTGGAAGATCCGGGCCAGGAGGCACCCGACTACGTCGCGCAGCGTATCGTGCCGGCAGAGCAGGCGCCCGACACGCCGGAGCTGATCGAGATCACCTTCGAGAAGGGCGATCCGGTAGCCATCAACGGCGAGACGATGTCGCCCGCCGCGATCCTTACCCGGCTCAACGACTACGGCAGCCGTCATGGCGTCGGCCTTCTGGATTTCGTCGAGAACCGCTTCGTCGGCATGAAGTCGCGCGGGGTCTACGAGACCCCCGGCGGGACGATCCTGCTGGAGGCCCATCGCGGCATCGAGCAGATCACGCTCGATGCGGGATCGGGCCACCTGAAGGATTCGATCATGCCGCGCTATGCGGAACTGATCTACAACGGCTTCTGGTTCAGCCCGGAACGCGAGATGCTTCAGGCCCTGATCGACAAGAGCCAGGAGCATGTCACCGGCACGGTGCGGCTCAAGCTCTACAAGGGGTCGGTGCGCACGGTGGCGCGCTGGTCGGACCACTCGCTCTACAGCGAGAAGCATGTCACTTTCGAAGAGGATGCCGGCGCCTACGACCAGAAGGACGCCGCAGGCTTCATCCGGTTGAACGCGCTGCGGCTGAAACTGATCGCGACGCGGAATGCCCGCGTCCGCGGCTGAGCCTCAGGGCCAGCGGGCCAGGGGCGGCAGGCTCATGAGCACGGCGTTCGCGTCGTGCCCTGTTTCCAGCCCGAATTTCGTGCCGCGGTCGTAGACGAGATTGTATTCGGCATAGAGCCCGCGGTGAACAAGCTGCGTGTCACGGTCGGCCTCGGTCCAGGGGGTCGCGCGGCGGCGGTGGACAAGCGGCACATAGGCCGGCAGGAAGGCCGCGCCGACGGCCTGGGTGAAGGCGAAATCGGCTTCCCAGTCGCCGGAGTTCAGATCGTCGTAGAAGATGCCGCCGACCCCCCGCGCCCGGCCCCGGTGAGGCACGAAGAAGTATTCGTCGGCCCAGGCCTTGAAGCGGGCATAGTAGTCGGGGTGATGCGCGTCGCAGGCCGCGCGCAGGACGCTGTGGAAGTCGGCCGTATCCTCTGGGTATTCGATGCAGGGGTTCAGGTCCGACCCGCCGCCGAACCACCAGGCATGCGGGGTCCAGAACATGCGGGTGTTCATGTGCACCGCCGGGACGTGCGGGTTGCGCATGTGGGCGACGAGGCTGATGCCCGAGGCCCAGAACCGCGGGTCGCTTTCCATGCCCGGCACGCCCCGGGCGGCCATTGCCTTCTGCGCCCGTTCGCCCAGCATGCCATGCACGGTCGAGACGTTGACGCCGACCTTCTCGAAAGCCCTGCCCTCGCGCATGACGCTCATCAGCCCGCCGCCGCCCGCGCCGCCCTCGCGCCGGGTCTCGGTGACCTCGAAACGTCCCGCCGGGCCGTCGCCCCCCGCGTCCTCGATCGCCTCGAAGGCGGCCACGATCCGGTCGCGCAGTTCACGGAACCAGTCTGCGGCACGGGTCTTCCGGTGCTCGAAGTCGTCACTCATCCTGTCGTCCTCCTCGGCTTGCGGAAGCGATAGCAACGACGACGATGCGCCGCCAGCCTTGCCAGCCGCGCCGCATCGGCTAGTCTGGGCCGATGCGTCTGTCACCCGCCATCCTTGCGCTTCTGCTGCTGTCGGCCTGCGGCACGCCGCAGGAGCAATGCATCGCGGCCGTGACGCGGGACCTGACGGTGCTGGACCGCCTGATCGCCGAAACCGGACGGAACCTGTCGCGCGGTTATGCGGTCGAGACGTTCGAGGTTTCCGATTTCCGCTACGTTCCCTGCCGGATCGGCACCGATGCAGCCGGCAACCCGGTGTGGAGCCGGTGTCTGGAGGATTTCTCCCGCACCGCGACGCGGCCGGTCGCGATCGACCTCGATGCGGAACGGCGCAAGCTGGCGTCGATGCAGCGCAAGCGCGCGGAGCTCGCCCGTGCGGCCGGCCCGGCCATCGCGGAATGCCGCGCGCGGTATCCTGAATAGATCAGTGTGCGGGCACGCCGCACGGGTCGATCAGGCTGCGGCCGCCATCCACCGTAAGCACCTGTCCGGTAATGAACCCGGCCCCGTCCGAGGCCAGGAACTGCACCGCCTCGGCCAGCTCGACCGGGGCGGCGATCCGGCCCATGGGGGTATGGCTGCAGATGTCCTGGCGGTAATCCTCGCGCGATTTCAGGCTGGATTGCAGGCTTGCGCTCATCACGCTGCCGAAGGCGACACAATTGACCCGGATCCGCTTGGGCGCCAGCGCGACGGCCAGCGAACGGGTCATCTGTTCCACCGCGGCACAGGCGATGGAATAGCCCAGAAGCCCGGGCTGCGTGTGGCGGGCGGCGATCGACGACAGGTTGATGATGCAGCCCGCCGCGCCGTCGCTGCCGCTGCGCTCCTGCTGTCCGGCCATGCGGCGCGCGATGGCCTGGCTGAGACGCAGGCTGGTCAGGAAATTCTGTTCCAGCATGGGCTCCACCAGATCGGCCTCGGGATCCAGCGGGTCGGACAGGCCGACCTGGCGCGAGGCGTTCACCAGGATGTCCACCCGTTCGAACGCATCGATCGTCGCCGAAAGCAGATTCGCGATCGTCAGCCGCTTGCGCAGATCGCCGCCGAAGAACCGGATCGGCCCATCCTCGCGCACATCGTCGCCAAGATCGGCCTCCAGCGCGTCCTCGTCGAGATCGGCGAACATCACGTTGGCGCCGCGGTCGACGAAATGGCGGGCGATGGCGCGCCCGATCCCGTGTGCGGCGCCGGTGACGATGGCGGTCTTGCCGGTGATCGAAAGGGACATGCGGTGTCTCCGGTCAGGTCTTTCGCTGCGGATACGAGGCGCGGATCAGGCGGAAACGGCTGTCGCCACCGATTTCCTCGACGCTGCGGAACAGTTCCGCAAGCGGACTCACATAGGGCAGATGGCGGTTGGCGACCAGCCAGAGCGTGCCCGAAGGCATAAGCATCGCCGCAGCGGCGCGCAGGAAGTCCAGGCCGAGCTGCGGGTCCGCCCGGCGCCCGGTGTGGAATGGCGGGTTGCACAGCACCGCATCGAAACGCCGTTCCGGCGTGAAGCGAGTGGCGTCGGCCCAGTGGAAGCGGGCGCGCGGATCCTCGACGTTGCGGCGTGCACAGTCCAGCGCATCGGCCTCGGCCTCGACCAGATGCAGTTCGCGGACGCCCTCCCGCCGCAGCGCCGCGCGGGACAGATACCCCCAGCTGGCCCCCAGATCGGCGACGGTGGCCGGCAGCGAATCGGGCAATGCCCCGGCAAGCTGCGCAGAGCCGGCATCGGCCGCATCGGCGGAAAAGACGCCCGGCAAGGTCAGGAACCCGTCGGCATTCCGGGTCGGCCGCGCAATCCAGGCAGACAGGTCGGCGGCGGGCCGGAAACCGAACAGCTTTCCGTGCGCCTTGGCGACGGGGACGGTCGGCGCAAGCCCGGCATCGCGCAGCTCGCGAAACAGGGACTCCGCGCCGTCGGTCTTTTGCCCGTCCACCCAGACCTGCCCGGCCGGCCCGACCAGCGCCGCGGCGCGCGCGATCAGGTCCCGGGCATGAGCGCGGGACCGGGGCAGGCAGACCAGCGCCGTGGCAAACGCGCCTTCGGGCAGCCGCCGCACGTCCAGTCCGGCGGCGGCGAACCAGTCGAAGTCGGGGCGGAAACCGGTCGCCACCTGAACCCGGTCGCGGGGCAGCGCCGAAAGATCGTCGCCGGCGCGGGGGCGGAATACCGCGATCCGGCCGTTCGTCGGCAGGGCAAGCGCGCTGGTGGACAGCGCATGCTCAAGACGCTGGGATCGCATGGGCGGGCCGATGCGGCCCTATTCCTTTTCCATCGTGCACTGGAGCGGATGCTGATGCCGGCGCGAGAAATCCATGACCTGCGCAACCTTCGTCTCGGCCACCTCGAACGAGAACACCCCGACCACCGCCACGCCCTTCTTGTGCACGGTCAGCATGATCTCGAAGGCATGTGCATGACTCATGCCGAAGAAGCGTTCGAGCACATGAACGACGAACTCCATCGGTGTGTAGTCGTCGTTCAGCAGGAGCACCTTGTAGAGCGGCGGACGCTGGGTTCTGGTGCGGGTCTTGGTCACGACCGCGGTGTCGCTTCCCGCGCCGTCCTTGCGGTCGGTCATGGTCGGCGGCAGGGCACGCACGGCAAGCCTCTCGGTCGATGAAGCGAATTCGGACACCGTTCCAATATAGAGGATCGGCCCAAAGAGAAAAGGGGATGTCGCGCTTGCGCCGGGGCCGGGCGCGCGCCAGATTGCAGCCTCGGGGGACGCATCCATGCAGATCACCGCAATCGGTTTCGATGCCGATGACACGCTATGGCACAACGAATCCTTCTTTCGTCTTACCCAGGAACATTTCCTGTCTCTGCTGCGCGATCATGCACCGCGCGAGCGGCTGGAAGAGCGGCTGCTGGAGGCCGAGCGGCGGAATATCGGCCATTACGGCTATGGCGTGAAGGGATTCACCCTGTCGATGATCGAAACGGCCGTCGAAGTTACCGAGGGCCGGGTGCCGGCGACGGTGATCGCCGAGATCATCGCCGTCGGGCGCGACATGCTTGCACATCCGATCGAGCTTCTGCCCCATGCCCGCGAGGCCGTCGAGGCGCTGGCGGGCCGTCACAGGCTGATCCTGATCACCAAGGGCGACCTGCTGCATCAGGAACGCAAGCTGGCGCAGTCGGGACTGGGCGATCTGTTCGACGCGGTGGAGATCGTCTCGGAAAAGAATGCCGACATCTATCGCCGTGCCTTCGCGCGCCACGGCGACGGACCGGATCGGGCCCTGATGGTCGGGAATTCCATGAAGTCCGATGTGCTGCCGGTGATCGAGGCGGGCGGCTGGGGTGTCCATGTGCCTCACGGGCTGGTGTGGGAGCTGGAACAGGCGCCCGCACCCGGCGATCACCCGAGGTTCCGGGAACTGCGTCACCTGGGCGAGTTGCCCGGACTGGTCGCGGCGATCGCCTGAGCCGCGGGGCGGATTGCGGCAGCAATGTGGCAGGACCTGGGCAGCGCTGCGACAAGCCCGTAGCGCTTGCGCCCCCGTGCCTGCCGACCACCAGATATGCCAGTCGGCCACGCGGCGAAAAAACGCAAGCTGTGACAGAACAAGGGTTTTCGCCCCGAGACCTTCGTGCTAGCCTGAACGAAATTCCGGCGTCAGACCGGGCAGTGAGGCAGGCATGACAGGCGAAGAGGCGTTCCGTTCCGGGCGGTGCTTCCGCATATTGGCATGGGTGGTATCGGCGGCCTTCCTGCTGTCCGTCCTGCCCGGTCAGGCGGGCGCAGCACCCACCGCCGCAATCGTCATGGATGCCCGCACCGGCGCCGTGCTGTTCGAGGAAAATGCCGACGCGCGGTTGCATCCGGCGTCACTGACCAAGATGCTGACGCTCTATATCGCCTTCGACGCGATCCGGCGCGGCGAAATCTCGCTTGATACGATGGTGACGGTCTCGGCCAAGGCCGCGGCCGAACCACCATCGAAACTTGGCTTGCGGCCGGGTCAGAGGATCTCGATGCGCCACCTGATCCGCGCGGCGGCGATCAAGTCCGCGAACGATGCCGCCACGGCGATCGGCGAGGCGATCTCGGGGTCCGAGGCCGCGTTCACCGCGCGGATGGACCGCACGGCAAAGGCGCTGGGCATGTCGCGGTCCACCTTCAAGAACGCGCATGGCCTGACCGCGCCGGGACATCTTTCGACCGCCCGCGACATGAACCTGCTGGGGCGCCGGCTGTTCTACGACTTCCCCGAGTACTATGGCCTGTTCTCGCGGCTGACCGAGGATGCGGGGGTCGCCCGGGTGGCCAACACCAACCGCCGGTTCCTCGAAAGCTACCGGGGTGCCGACGGGATCAAGACCGGCTATACCCGGGCTGCCGGGTTCAACCTGACCGCCTCGGCCGAGCGCGGCAACAAGCGGATCATCGCCACCGTCTTCGGCGGAACCTCGACTGCACAGCGCAATGCTCGCATGGCCGAACTGATGGAGATCGGCTTCGGCAATGCGCCGGCCCGGGCCACGGTCCGCCGGCCGGCGGCGGTGTCGCTGGATGAGGTCGCCTCGGCGCCCGGTGCGGCCACGCAAGGCAACGGCGACGGGCGCAGCGCGGCCAAGACGATCCGGCTCGTGACGGCGGTGGCGCGCTCACCGCGTCCGGTGCCCCGGCCCGAGGCAGCGACGCCGGAGCCCGACGTGCTGATCGCGCTGACGGCCGACATTGCAACGATGGTCGCCGAACTGGCACAGGCCGCGCCGGACGATCCGCCGCGCCAGACGGCCGCCCCGGAACCGAGACCCGAGGTTGCGCCGGTCGCGCTTGTCGAGGCACCGGTCCAGCCGCAAGGAGAGGCAACGCCCGAACCTGCTGCCATAGAACTGCCCCGGCTTGCCGCGGCGGCGCCCCCCGTGCGCCCGCAGCAGGCTGCGCCCGAGCCCGAGCAGACCGCCGCGGTCGAAATACCGTTCCAGGTCATCGACCTCGCCGAACTGCCCGAGGACGACGCGCTGCGCATGAACCTGGCCGAAGCCGGCGACGATCCCGAAACCATGCCGCCCGAAGTGCGCCTTGCGGCTGCGCTGGTGGTGCCCGCGCTGCGAGACGACTCCGCCGGCACGCGCCGGCCACAGCCGAGGCCCGGCCAGATCGTGATGACCGCAGCGCATTTCGGTGAGCCCGCCGGTCCCCAGCCCGCGGCCGCTGCACCCGAGATCGTCACCCGGATCTCGACCTCGGGCGGCCGACACTGGTCGATCACGCTGGGCCGTTTCCCCAGCCGCGGCGCTGCCGAGCGCATCCTGTTCCAGACCGCGCTTGCCGAGCCGCGGGTGCTTGACGGCGCGCTGCGCAAGGTGGTGCAGCGGGGCGGTGGCTTCGATGCGAATTTTGCCGGTCTGGGCCGGGATCAGGCGGATCTTGCCTGCCGGCGGCTCCAGGCTCGCGCAATCCAGTGTTTCACCCTCGGGCCGTAACGACATGACCGCCTATGTGATACCGTTGCCGCCCGTGTCGTCGGTCGAGGTGCGCGGCAGTGATGCGCGCTTTCCGGTGCGCCGCATCTTCTGCGTGGGCCGGAACTATGCCGAACATGCTCGGGAAATGGGGGCCGACACGCGGGAGCCGCCGTTCTTCTTCACCAAGCCCGCGGATGCGATCGTCGGCGACGGCGCGACGATTCCCTGGCCGCCGGCCACCAACGACCTGCATCACGAGGCCGAGCTGGTGGTGGCCATCGGTCGGGGCGGCATCGCGATTCGCGCCGACGAGGCGCTTGGTCACGTCTGGGGCTATGCGCCCGGCAACGACCTGACCCGCCGGGATCTTCAGGCCGAGGCCAAGGACAAGCGGCGCCCCTGGGACATGGGCAAGGCCTTCGACAATTCGGCCGTCTGCGGGCCGCTGGTTCCGGTGGAGCAGATCGGCCACATCGAGTCGGGTCGCATCGCCTGTTTCGTCAACGACGAGATCCGGCAGCTGGCCGATCTGTCGGACATGATCTGGTCGGTGCCCGAGATCATCGCCGAACTGTCCGTGCTGGTCCGACTGGAGCCCGGGGATCTGATCTACACCGGAACCCCGGCCGGTGTCGGCCGGCTCGATCCCGGCGATTCGTGCCGGGTGGAGATTGCGGCGCTTGGCGCCGTCACCGTGCGGTTGGGTCCGCGTTAGCACGATGATCTTGACGCGATCCGTCCGCGGGCAGCCGGCCGCATCGGTTGCGGTGCCGTCCGGGACGTTCGCGACCTAGCGTGCAGGCCCCCGGCGCACCGAAGCCACAATCAGCAACCCGGCAAACATCACTGCCGCAACGGCGATGATCGACGGGCCCGCCGGCGTGTCGAGATGCATCGAGGCACCCAGCCCGCCCAGCGCGGCCAGGGCGCCGATGACCACGGCACCGGCGGCCATGGCCTCGGGCGTGCGCGCAAGGTTGCGCGCGGCCGCGGCCGGGATGATCAGCATGGCCGCGATCAGAAGCGCACCGACCACCTTGAGCGCCACCGCAACAACCAGCGCAAGCGCAACGGTCAGCACCAGGCGTTCCCGGCCCGGATCGATGCCTGCGGCATGGGCCAGATCCTCGTCGAGGGTCGCCGTCAGCAGCGCCGACCAGCGCCAGCCAAGCAGCACCAGCACAGCCGCCGCTCCCACCCAGATCACGGCAAGATCGGTCCGCGTGACCGCAAGGATGTCTCCGAACAGGAATGATTGCAGGTCGACCCTGACGCCGGGGACGAACGATACCGCAACAAGGCCGAAGGCAAGCGCCGAATGGGCCAGAACGCCCAGCGTCGTGTCCATCGCCCAGCCCCGGCCCGACAGGGCCGACACCGTGCCGGCCATCGCCAGCGCCACCAGCATCGTGCCCAGCGTCACGGGCAGGGCCAGCGCAAGGGCCAGTGCGACACCCAGGATCGCGGCATGAGAGGTCGCATCGCCGAAATAGGCCATCCGGCGCCAGACCACGAAGCTGCCCAGCGGTCCGGCCGCCACCGCGACCCCAAGACCGGCCAGCGCGGCGCGGGTCAGGAAATCGTCAAGCATCCGCGGGCGTCCCCTTGGCCGCATGCGGCGCTTCATGGCGGTGGTGGTGGTGATCCTCGTGCCCGCCGCCGTGATCGTGGACATGATCGTGATGATGCCGGTAGAGCGCCAGCGCACCCTGCGTGCCCAGGCCGAACAGCGCGCGATACTCCGGCGCGTTCGAGACGACCTGTGGCGTTCCCTCGCAGCAGACATGGCCGTTCAGGCAGATGACCCGGTCCGAGGCGGCCATCACGACGTGGAGATCGTGGCTGACCATCAGCACCGCGGTGCCGGTCCGGTGCCGGATGTCCTCGATCAGCCGGTAGAATGCGGCCTCGCCGGGCTGATCAAGCCCCTGGGTAGGCTCGTCGAGAATCAGGAGTTCCGGTTCGGGCAGCAGCGCGCGCGCCAGCAGCGCGCGCTGGAACTGGCCGCCGGAAAGATCGGTCAGCTGGCCGTCCGCAAGATCGGCAGCGAGGCCGGCACGGGCCAGTGCGGCCATGGCACGGGCGGTCGGCACCGGCGTTGGCAGCGACAGGAAGCGGCGCACTGTCAGGGGCAGATTACGGTCGATCGCAAGCTTTTGCGGAACATAGCCGATCCGGAGCCCGGGCCGGCGCCAGACCGACCCGCGGGCGGCGGGAAGGATGCCCAGCAGACCGCGCAGGAGCGAGGATTTCCCCGATCCGTTCGGGCCGACCAAGGTCACGATCTCGCCGGCGTCGATATGGAAATCGACCCCGTCGAGCACCAGGGTGCTGCCGCGGCGCAGCGAAAGCCCCCGCGCCTCGATCAGCGGCGTCACGACCGGCCCCCGCGGCAGGTTCCGCAGGTTCCGGTCGCCTCGAGACTGGTTGCGGCAATGGCGAAACCGGCCTCGGCCCCAACAGTGTCGAAGGCACGGCGAATCGCATCGGCCGGCGCCTCGGCAATGCGGTTGCAGCCGGTGCAGATCAGGAAGGCGGGCTGGTGTTCGGATGCCGGGTGCGTGCACGCCGCAAAGGCGTTGAGACGCTCGATACGGTGGGCAAGGCCGTGATCGACCAGGAATTCCAGCGCCCGGTAGACCACCGGCGGCTGCCGGCCGAAGCCGTCGGCCGCCAGCCGGTCAAGCACTTCGTAGGCGCCAAGGGCGCGGTGATCCTCCAGAAGGATCTCGAGCGTGCGGCGCCGGACCGGGGTCAGCCGCAACCCGCGCTCGGCCGCCATCGCCTCGGCACGGATCAGCGCGCTGCGCGCGCAATCGCGGTGGTTGTGATGGAGAAATGCCGAAAGCTCGCGATTCATCGAGGTTGACTCGTTATGATATAACATAGATACACCGCTCCGTCGCGAACAACAACACGGGAAAACCGATGAGTCAGACCCTTCTTGCCGCCGCCCTGGCCGCAGCCGCGGCACCGCTCGTTGTCCAGGCCGATCCGCCCAAGGTTATCACGGATGTTCCCGCCATCCATTCGCTGGTCGCGCAGGTCATGGGCGAGGTCGCGGAACCTGTGCTGCTGCTGGATCGAGGCGCCGATCCGCATTCGTTCCAGCTGCGCCCCAGCCAGGCCGCTGCCCTGCAGGATGCCGGGCTGATCTTCTGGATAGGGCCGGAACTGACCCCTTGGCTCGACCGGGCGCTGGGCAGTCTTGCAACCAAGGGGCACGTCATCAGGCTTCTCGGCGCCGAAGGCAGCACGGTCCGAAGCTATGGGGACGGGGACGACGACGATCACGCGCATGGCGCGGCAGGACATTCGCACTCGCACTCGCACTCGCACGGACACGACCACGGACACGCGCATCGACATGACCATGACGACGACCATGCGCACGAAGGGACCGACCCCCACGCATGGCTCGACCCCGACAATGCCGCCGCGTGGCTGTCGCTGATTTCCGAGGAACTGATCGAACACGACCCGGCGAACGCCCGGGTCTATACGGCAAATGCTGCTGCGGCCGCGCAGCGGCTTGCCGCCCTTGACGCCGATCTGGCCGCGCGCCTTGCGCCATTGTCGGACCGGGCATTCGTGGTGTTCCACGATGCCTACGGCTATTTCGCCGCCCGTTACGGGTTGCAGGTCGCCGGCTCGCTGGCTTTGGGCGATGCCTCTGCCCCGGGGGCGGCGCGGCTTTCTGCACTGCGCGATGGCCTGCGCGGGGGTGATGTGGTCTGCGCCTTCCCGGAGGCACAGCACGACCGGCGGCTTGTGGACGCGGTGCTGGAAGGCACGCCGGTCCGCATGGGCGCCCCCCTGGACCCCTCGGGATCCTCGCTGGAACCGGGACCGATGCTTTACGAAACCCTGCTTCGGCAGCTGGCGGAAACGATCGCGGACTGCCTCGACGGCTGATCAGCCGCCGGCGGCAGCCCGGAACCATGCGACGATCGCAGCGCGCTCGTCGGGTTCCATGTAGCTCAGGTTTGCCGGGGGCATCGCGTGCGTCAGGCCGGATTGCAGGTAGATCTGGCGCGCGTGCCGCGCCACGGCCTCGGGCGTGTCGAGGGTCACGCCCTTGGGCGGCACGACGATCCCCTCCCAGCCCGGTTCCTTGGCATGGCACATGGAACAGCGGCCGAGCACGATCGAGGTCACATCCTCGAACCCCTCGGCATTGGCGAAACGGGCTGCTGCCCCGCCCAGCGCGGCACCTTCGGCCGCCTGCCGCATCGGCGCGGTGGACAGCCACATGATCGCCACGAACAGGATCGCCGTGATGCCCCAGGTCCAGGTGGGCTGGCCCTGACGGGCGTGCATCGAGTTGAAGTAGTGCCGGATCGACACCCCCATCAGGAAGACGAGGCTGGCGATGATCCAGTTGTAGTCGCTGGCAAAGGCCAGCGGGTAGTGGTTCGAGAGCATCAGGAACAGGACCGGCAGCGTCAGATAGTTGTTGTGCGTGCTGCGCTGCTTGGCGATCTTGCCGTATCTTGGGTCGGGCGACCGCCCCGCCTTCAGGTCGGCGACCACGATCTTCTGGTTCGGGATGATGATCAGAAAGACGTTGCCCGACATGATGGTGGCGGTGAAGGCGCCAAGGTGCAGAAGCGCGGCCCGGCCCGAAAAGACCTGGGTATAGAACCATGACATGCCGACCAGAACGGCAAACAGGGCTACCATCAGAACCGTCTGGTCGGCGTTGACGAAGGTGCGGCAGAGCAGGTTGTAGGCGATCCAGCCGAATGCCAGCGAGCCGACCGAGATCAGGATCGCGACCCAGACCGGGATGTCCAGCACGTTCGGATCGACCAGATAGAACTCTGCCCCCAGGTAATAGACCAGCGCCAGCAGGGCAAAGCCGGACAGCCAGGTGGCATAGCTTTCCCATTTGAACCAGGTCAGGTGCTCCGGCAGCCGTTCGGGAGCGATCAGGTACTTCTGGATGTGATAGAAGCCGCCGCCGTGCACCTGCCATTCCTCGCCGTGCGCACCCGGCGGCAGGTCGGGCGTCCGGCGCAGGCCCAGATCGAGCGCCACGAAATAGAACGACGATCCGATCCAGGCGATCGCCGTGATGACGTGCAGCCAGCGCACGGCGAACTCGACCCAGGCTCCGAAAACGTAAAGGTCGTACATCGCGGTCCTCCTGTTGCAGCAGAAGCTATACCGGAGCGCACCTTTCTGATAATCCTTCGAATGTCACAGGACTTTATGCCCATCAGGGAAAATAGCCCTCTGCCCGATGTCCTACGTCGCCAACATCCGCATGTTCGTCCGCGTGTTCGAGCTTGGCAGCATGAGCGCGGCGGCGCGGGATCAGCGCACATCGCCCGCGGTCGCCTCGTCCCGGGTGGCAGAACTGGAGAAACATCTGGGGGTGCGGCTGTTCAACCGGACCACTCGGACGCTTCAGCCGACCGAGAACGGACGCATCTTCTACGACGGGGCGCGCAAGATCCTCGATGCGATCGACGAGGCAGAGGCCGAAGTCACCGACGCGGCGCGCAACCCCCGCGGCACCCTGTTCGTGGCCGCGCCCCTTGGAATCGGCCGGCGGGTGATCGCACCGCATGTGCCGGCGTTCAAGGACGAATGGCCCCTGATCGACGTGAGGCTGCGGCTGTCCGACCGGGTGATCGACATTCCGGGAGAAGGGTTGGACGTGGCCTTTCACCTCGGCTTTCTGGAGGACAGCGCGCTGAAGGTCCGGGTCATCGCAGACTGCCCGCGGATACTCTGCGCTTCGCCGGCCTATGTCGCGCGCCGCGGGATGCCGGAGGACGGCGCGGCACTGGTGCGCGACCGGCACGACTGCCTGAACCTTCGCTTTCCCGGCGCGCGCGAATTCCAGTGGACGCTCCAGACAACGGAGGGGCCGCAGCGGTTCGAGATCTCGGGACCGTTCGAATCGGACGATGGCGACGTGCTGACCGGCTGGGCGCTGGACGGCCGCGGCATCATCCTGAAGCCGGTGTTCGAGGTGGCCGACCATCTTCGCAGCGGTGCGCTGGTGCCCGTGGCCACCGCCACGCCACCCCTGCCGGTCCAGATATCGTCGCTGACACCGCATCGCCGCCTGCGCGACCCCAAGACGCGGCTGTTTGCGGATTTCATGGCGGCGCGGATCCGGGCCGAGCTGGCGGAACGCCTGACGGGCATCGACGGGGTGTCGGGTCACCGCCAGGCGGAGCAGTGAACCGCAGGTGATTCAGCGCAACACTCGCTGGCGCCGGCGGAGCCCGGAATGCGCCACGGATCTGACCCCGCAGGGTCAACGCATCGCCGGATCGGCGCGCGAAGCCGCAGTGGGGGTGCAGGGAAACGGCGCCCATGCCGCGCCGGGCGGTCGTGTCGCCGCCGGCGGCCGTCACAGGGTGCAGGATCAGGACAACGAAGCGCCGGGCGACGAGCTGCCCGAACTGCCTCTGCCGGTGAAGCGGCCGATGTCGGTCTCAACTGCCGCGATAGGTCGAATAGCCGAAGGGCGACAGAAGGAGGGGCACATGGTAATGCGCCGCGGGGTCGGAGATGCCGAACCGGATCGGAACCTCGTCCAGAAACAGCGGCTCGGCCCCGGCCTGACCGCTGTGCCGCAGATAGTCCCCGGCGAAGAAGACAAGCTCGTAGATGCCGGTGGCGAAACCCTCGCCCGGAAGGATCGGCCTGTCGGTGCGTCCGTCGGCATTGGTGACAGCCTCGGCGATGCGCTGGCGCTCACCGCCCGCAAGTCGGTGAAGGACGATCCTGAGCCCCGCCGCGGGACAGCCCCGTGCCGTGTCGAGAACGTGGGTGGTCAGGTAGCCTGGCATCGAACCCTCCTGCATCGTCCGTGTCATCATGCCCCGCGGCTGCGGGTCGGGCGAACACCTCGCCGCATGGAAACACCTTTCCGGTTTCCATGAAAGTCGGCGGGATCTTTTCGCGATAGAAGCAAATGAACCGGAGGTCACGATGAACCGCTATCCGCGCAACCTGTCAGGCCATGGCGCCAGCCCGCCCGATGCGAACTGGCCGGGCGGCGCACGGGTGGCGATCAGCCTGGTGCTGAACTACGAGGAGGGGGGCGAGAACTGCATCCTGCACGGCGATGCCGCCTCCGAGGCGTTCCTGTCCGACATCCCCGGTGCGCAGCCCTGGCCGGGAATGCGTCACTGGAACATGGAATCGCTCTACGACTACGGCGCGCGGGCGGGGTTCTGGCGGCTGCACCGTCTCTTC
>JBKBMT010000032.1:0-33623 GCA_046295655.1 Gemmobacter sp.
ACCAGCGCGCGGCGTGGTCGCGGGACAGCGCGCACTTGTGCCGCGGGTCGGCGGCCGCCAGCACCGACACCGCCATGGCCGAGAGGCTTTCGGTCACAGCGCCCGGGCCGCGGCCAGCACTTCCTCGGCATGGCCCGGCACCTTCACCTTGGTCCATGCGCGGGCCACCCGCCCCTCGCCGTCGATCAGGAAGGTGGACCGTTCGATGCCGAAATACTTCTTTCCGTACATGGATTTCTCGGCCCAGACGCCCCAGTCCTCGCAGGTCGTGCCGCCCTCGTCCGAGGCCAGGATCACGCCGAGCCCATGCTTGGCCACGAACCTGTCGTGCGACTTCACGCTGTCCTTCGAGATGCCGATGACGGTCACGCCCGCCTTGGCGAACTCGGACGCAAGCGCAGTGAAATCCTTTGCCTCGGTGGTGCATCCCGACGTGTCGTCCTTGGGGTAGAAATAGACCACCACCTTGCCGGGGCGCAGCGCGGACAGGGTGATCTCGCCGCCACCGTCGCGGGGCAGGGTGAAATCGGGGGCGGTATCGCCTTGGGCTGGCATGGCTTCCTCGCGATCTGTTTCACTGCCTTTTGCGTTGTAGCGGCATCCGCGCAAGAATAAAGGGCGGCGAGGCAGGCGGACGATTGCATGGGCGAGGCACAGGCCATCCGCGGGCGCAAGGGCGCCTCCGGCGGCGGCGCAGACAAGGCCCGGCGGCCCCGGCGCCGCCAGCGCACGCAGCACCCGGTGCGCCGGCGGCTGCTCCGGGCGCTGGCGATCGGCGTGCTGGCGCTGTCGCTGATCTACGCCGTGATCGGCGGCATCGCGGCGCTGTCCGCGGGTCGGTCGGTGGGCCTGCCGGTCTGGGCGCTGGCCGAGACCGAGGCGCGGCTGAACCGGGCGATGGCCGGGCAGGGGGGCGTGACCATCGGCGCGGTGCGGCTGTCGCTGGCCGGCGACGGGACGCCAAGCCTGCTGCTGGACGATCTGCGGCTTTTCGACCGCGAGGGCCGGCTGCTGGCGCTTCTGCCGCAGTCGGAGGCGCGGTTCGAGCCCTGGGCGGCGCTGCGCGGTATTCCGCGGCTGACAAGGCTGCGGGTCGTCGGGGCCCAGGCGCTCTTGCGCCGGGCGACGGACGGGACGCTCGACCTGGCCTTCGGTCCCGAGACCGCGGTTGCCACCGCCCCCCGGTCGTTCGGCGAACTGCTGGAGGGCATCGACGAGATCTTCGCGCTGCCGCTTCTGGCCGACCTCGACCGGATCGAGGCGCAGGCGATGACGCTGGTGCTTCAGGACCGGCGGGCCGGCAAGGACTGGACGGTGGGGGACGGCCGCGTGGTGCTGGTCCAGCGGGCCGACGACGTTGCGCTGGATCTTGCCTTCACCGTGGTCGGCGGCGCCACGACACCGGCCCAGGCCCAGCTGCGTATCACCACCCCCCTCGGCCGTGGCGTCAGCACGGTCGCGGCCCGGATCGAGGAAGTGGCGGCGGGCGATCTGGCGGCGCAATCGCCGCTGCTGGCCTGGCTGGGCGTGCTCGATGCGCCGATCTCGGGCCAGTTGCGGGCGGCCTTCGATGCGGAGGGCGGTCTTGCCGCGCTTGAGGGGCGACTGGAACTGTCCGGCGGCGCTCTGCAGCCGGTGCCAGACATCCCGCCGGTGGAATTCGACAGTGCCGGCATGGGGTTCCGGCTGGACCCCGGCGCGGACCGGCTGATCCTGTCGGCGCTGCGGATCGACGGGCCGACGCTGCGGCTGCTGGCCAGCGGTCACGCCGATCTGGAGGGGCTCGGCACGGGCCGGCTGGACGCCATGACGGCGCAGGTGGCGCTGAGCGATGTGCGGGTTGATCCCGAAGGCCTGTTCGCGGAACCGGTGCGCTTCGGCGAGGGGGCGCTGGACCTGCGGCTGGAGCTTGATCCGTTCACCCTGCGCATCGGCGAATTGTCGCTGCGCGAGGACGGCCGGCGGCTTGCGGTCTCGGGCCGCGTCGCGGCGGGCGCCGACGGCTGGCGGGTCGCGGTCGATCTGGCGCTCGATGCCATTGCGCACGACCGGCTTCTCGCGCTCTGGCCGGTCGCGCTGGCGCCGCGGGTCCGCGACTGGCTGGGCTCGAACGTCCAGCAGGGGGTGCTGTTCAACGTCAATGGCGGGCTGCGGCTGGATCCGGGGCAGGAGCCGCGCATCGCGCTCGGCTGGGAATTCGCCGACACCGATCTGCGGTTCATGCCGACCCTGCCGCCGATCCTGCGCGGCAACGGCTATTCCTCGATCGAGAACCGGACCTACACGCTCGTCCTCGAAAGCGGCGAGGTGATCCCGCCCGAAGGCGGACCGATCATGCTGGGCCGGTCGCTGTTCCGGGTGGCCGACGTGACCGAGCGCCCGGCCACGGCGGAGCTGCGCATCTCGACCGAAAGCAGCATCACCGCGGCACTGTCGTTTCTCGATCAGCCGCCCTTCGGCTTCATATCGCGCGCCGGGGTGGATGTCGCGCTGGCCGAGGGGCGGGCCGCGCTGGAGACCGAGGTCACGCTTCCGCTCAAGCAGCGCGTCGCGCCGCACGAGGTCGTCTTCCGCGCCACCGGGAGCCTGCGCGATGTCCGGTCCGCACGCATGGCGCCCGGAAGGGTCATCGCCGCAGACCGGCTGGAACTGGTGGCCGATCCGGCGGGCATCGAGATTTCGGGTGCCGGAATGCTGGGCGCGGTGCCGTTCGATGCGGTCTGGGCGCAGGCCCTCGGCCCCGCGCCCGAGCCCGGTGCCGTTGCCGGAACGCTGCAACTCGGCCCGGAGTTCGCTGCCGAGTTCCTGTCGGGCCTCGGGCCCGGCGCCGTGACGGGGGCGGGGCAGGCGGCATTCCGCATCGATCTGCCGCGCGGAGCCGCAGCACGGTATGCCCTGCAATCGGATCTGCGCGGGGTTGGCCTGCGGATCGACGAGGCAGGCTGGACGAAACCCGCCGCCGCGCCGGGCCTACTGGATGTGTCGGGCCAGATCGGCCAGCCGCCGACGGTCGAGTCGCTGGGGTTGCAGGGGCCCGGCCTCGGGGTGCGCGGCCGGGTGGTGCTGGGCGCCGGGGGCGGGGTGCAGGCGATCGACCTGGCCGAACTGCGGCTTGGCGACTGGCTGCGTGCCGCGGCCCGGATCGAGCCACAGGGGGGCGGGCGGCCGGCACGGGTTAGCGTCAGTGCCGGCACCGCCGATCTGCGGCGCATGACCGGAAGCGGCGGCCGCGGGTCGGGCGGGACCGCGGGCGGCGGCGCGGGCAGCGAGATGCTGGTCGCCCTGGACCGGGTGACGGTGTCCGAAGGGATCGCGCTGACCGGATTCCGCGGAACGATCAGGACCGGCCGCGACGGGCCGAGCGGGCGGTTTTCGGGTCGCGTCAACGGGCAGGCCCCGGTCGAGGGTGTGCTGGCACCGACCGCCGGGGGCACCGCGGTGCGCGTCACCGGCAGCGATGCCGGTGCCGCGCTGGCGGCAGCGGGGATCTTCTCGCGCGGGATCGGCGGCGGTCTGGACCTGACCCTCGCCCCGGACGGCACACCCGGCGGCTGGGCGGGCCGGGTCGAACTGGACCGGATCCGGGTGCGCGATCTGCCGGCGCTCGCCGAGATCCTCAGCGCGATCTCGGTGGTGGGCCTGCTGGACCAGCTGTCGGGCGGCGGCATCCTGTTCACCGAGGCGGTGGCCGATGTGCGGCTGACCCCCGAGGGCGTCACGATCAGGAACGCGCGGGCGACCGGCGCCTCGTTCGGGGTCACGGTCGAAGGCCGGTATCTGCACGACAGCGGAGCGCTGGATCTGCGCGGTGTGGTCTCGCCCCTCTACATCGTCAACAGCATCGGGCAGGTGGTTTCGCGCCCGGGCGAGGGGCTGATCGGCTTCACCTTCCGCGTGCGCGGCACCGCGGCGGCGCCGCGGGTCACGGTGAACCCGCTGTCGGGGCTTGCCCCCGGCTTCCTGCGCGAGGTATTCCGCGGCCCTGCCCCCGGCGACGCGGCAGCGCGGGGGTCGGCTGACGGCTTCGATGCCCCGCCCGCCCGCCGCCCCGACCCCTACGTGCCTGACCGATGAAGCTGGACGATTTCGACTTCGACCTGCCCGAGCGGCTGATCGCCACCCGGCCGGTGCGCCCGCGCAGCGCTGCGCGGCTGCTGGTGGCCCGGGGCGATGCGATCCTCGACCGGCATGTGTTCGACCTGCCCGGTCTGCTGCGACCGGGCGACCGGCTGGTGCTGAACGACACGCAGGTGATCCCGGCCCGGCTGACCGGCAGCCGGCACCGCGACAGCGCCGATGGCGGCGGCGTGGCCCGGATCGAGGTGACGCTGCTCGAGCCGCTGCCGGGCGGGGACTGGCGCGCGCTTCTGCGCCCGGCGCGCAAGCTGCGGGCGGGCGAGACGATCCGGTTCGCGGCGGGGCTGGAGGCGCGGCTTGTCGCCCGCGACGCCGAGGCGGCCACCCTGTCCTTCAACCTTACCGGCGCGGACTTCGATGCCGCGCTGTCCGAGGCCGGCACGATGCCGCTACCACCCTATATCGCCGCCCGCCGCCCGCCCGACGCCCGGGACCGCGAGGACTACCAGACCGTCTTTGCCCGCAGACCCGGGGCGGTCGCGGCCCCCACCGCCTCGCTGCATTTCGATGCGCCGCTGATGGCGGCGCTCGCGGCGCGCGGGATCGCGACGACCCGGGTGACGCTGCATGTCGGTGCCGGCACCTTCCTGCCGGTCAAGGTCGAGGACGTGACCCGACACCGCATGCATGCCGAATGGGGATTGATCCCCGCCGAGGCGGCGACAGAGATCAATGCGACGCGCCGGTCTGGCGGGCGGATCATTCCGGTGGGCACGACGGCGCTGCGGCTGATCGAAAGCGCGGCCGCGCCGGACGGCACCCTGCGCGCCTGGGAGGGCAAGACCGACATCTTCATCCATCCGGGCTACCGGTTCCGGGTCACCGACGGGCTGATGACCAACTTCCATCTGCCCCGCTCGACCCTGATGATGCTGGTCGCGGCGCTGATGGGGCTGGACCGGATCCGCCGGATCTATGCGCATGCAGTGGCCGCGGACTACCGCTTCTTCTCCTACGGCGACGCCTCGCTTCTGTTTCCGGCCGACGGGGACGGCGGCTGAGATGTCGCGCAGGAAGAAGCGCACCCGTCCGGCGGCGGGCAGACTGACGCGCGCAGGCAGCACGGGAGGGCGGTCGTGATCGGGGTTCTGGGAAATACCTGGCCGCTCCTGCTTGGGGTGATGCTGCTGATGGTCGGCAACGGGGTTCAGGCCTCGCTGCTCGGCATCCGCGGCGCCATCGAGGGTTTTTCGACCTACCAGATGTCGCTGGTCATGTCGGCCTATTTCGTTGGCTTCCTGGGCGGGTCGCGGCTGGCGCCGGGGATGATCCGCCGGGTGGGCCATGTCCGGGTATTCGCGGCGCTGGGCTCGCTCATATCTGCGGTCCTCATCCTCTACGCGACGATCCCCGACTGGATCGTCTGGACGGCGATGCGGGTGGTGATCGGGTTCTGCTTTGCCGGCGTCTATGTGACGGCGGAAAGCTGGCTGAACGATTCTGCCACCAACGAGACCCGCGGACAGGCGCTGTCGGCCTACATGATCGTGCAGATGATCGGCATCATCGCCGCCCAGGCTCTGCTGAACGCGGGCGATCCCTCGGGATTCCTGCTGTTCGTCATCCCTTCGGTGCTGGTCAGCCTGGCCTTCACCCCGATCCTGCTGAAGGCCGGCACCGCGCCGGCCTTCGCCGAGACGCGGCGGCTGCCCTTCCGCGAACTGCTGCGGGCCTCGCCCCTTGGCTGCGCGGGGATGCTGATGACCGGCGGCATCTATTCGGCGATGTTCGGGATGGGTGCGGTCTGGGGCAGCCTGGTGGGGCTGACCGTCGCCGAGATATCGATCTTCGTCGGGATCATGTATGTCGGCGGCCTCCTGCTGCAATATCCCGTGGGCTGGCTTTCGGACCGGATGGACCGGCGGCGGCTCATCCTGGGACTGGCCGCGCTGGGGTCGGCGGCGATGCTGTTCGCCGGACTGTTCGCGACCAGCTTTCCGATGTTCGTGGTGCTGGCCTTCGTGCTGGGCGGGGTGGTCAACCCGCTCTATTCGCTGCTGATCGCCCACACCAACGATTTCCTGCCCCGGGAAAGCATGGCCGCCGGATCGGCCGGGCTGCTGTTCATCAACGGGCTCGGGGCCATCGCGGGTCCGCTGGTGACGGGCTGGATGATGTCGGTGATCGGGCCGGGCGGGTTCTTCCTGTTCATCGCGGCGCTTCTGGGGTTGCTCGCGCTTTATGCGCTGTGGCGGATGTCGCGCCGCGCCGCGCCGGTCGATACCGGGAACTTCGCCGTGATGGCGCCGAGCGCGTCGGTGGTGGCGGTCGAGGCGGTGCTGGAAGGCGCGCAATCGGCCGGCGAGCCGGCGGCGGAATGAGCGTTGCGCGGCTGGCGCCGACCTGTCAGGCTCGGCGCAGCAGGGAGGTGGCAATGAGCGATCCGGTGGAAGTGCTTGACTTCTGGCTCGACGAGGTCGGCCCCGAAGGCTGGTACAACGGGGGCGAGGCGCTGGATGCCGAGATCCGCGAGCGGTTCGGCGATCTGTGGCAGGCGGCGGCCGAGGGCGGGCTGGACCACTGGGTTGCAGGTCCGGCGGCGACGCTTGCCTATCTGGTGCTGACCGACCAGTTTCCCCGCAACATGTGGCGCGGGCAGGCGAAGGCATTCGCGACCGACGGCCGTGCCCTTGCCGCCGCGCGCCGTGCTGTCGCCGAGGGCTGGGACATGGAGGCGCCCGAGCCCGAGCGGCAGTTCTTCTATCTGCCTTTCGAACATTCGGAGGATCCGGCGGACCAGGCCGAGGCGGTGCGCCTGATCGGCACCCGGATGCCCGAGACCGGCGCCGAGAACCTGCTGCATGCCCGCGCGCACGAGGAGATCATCCGCCGCTTCGGGCGCTTTCCCTTCCGCAACGCCGCGCTGGGCCGCTCCGCAACGCCGGAGGAACAGGCGTTCCTGGATGCCGGCGGCTATGGCGCCGTGGTGCGGGCCATGCAGGAACAGGCATAGGCATGCGCCTGTCGCATGACGGCAATTCCGGCGCGCGATTGCCGGGTTGGCGTTGACGGTTTAATACCGAACCACTTTTCAGGGGAGGAAAGAGATGGCCGCCAGAAGTTTCGACATGGTCGTGATCGGGGCCGGTCCGGGCGGCTATGTCGCCGCCATCCGGGGCGCCCAGCTGGGCCTGTCCGTGGCCATCGTCGAACGCGAGCATCTGGGCGGCATCTGCCTGAACTGGGGTTGTATTCCGACCAAGGCGATGCTGCGCTCGGCCGAGGTGTTCCACCTGATGCACCGGGCCAGGGAATTCGGGCTCAAGGCCGACGGGATCGGCTATGACCTCGATGCGGTCGTGCAGCGGTCGCGCAAGGTGGCGGGGCAGCTGTCGGGCGGCATCGGCCATCTGATGAAGAAGAACAAGATCACCGTGGTCATGGGCGAGGCGCGGCTGACAGGCCCCACCGCCGTCGCCGTCAGGACCGACAAGGGCGAAGAGGTGCTGACGGCCAAGGCGGTCGTCCTGGCTACCGGCGCCCGGGCGCGCGAGCTGCCGGGGCTCGAGGCCGACGGCGATCTGGTCTGGACCTACAGGCACGCGCTGGTGCCGAAACGGATGCCGAAGGATCTGCTGGTGATCGGCTCGGGCGCCATCGGTATCGAGTTTGCCTCGTTCTTCAACACGCTGGGCGCGAAGACGACCGTGGTCGAGGTGATGGACCGGATCCTGCCGGTCGAGGACGCCGAGATCAGCGCCTTTGCCAAGAAGCAGTTCGTCAAGCAGGGCATGACCATCCTCGAGAAGGCCACGGTAAAGAAGCTGGACCGGGCGAAGGGCAAGGTGACGGCCCATATCGAGACCGGGGGCAAGACCGAGACGCGGGATTTCGACACCGTGATCTCGGCCGTCGGGATCGTCGGCAATGTCGAGAACCTCGGGCTCGAGGCGCTGGGGGTGAAGATCGACCGCACCCATGTCGTCACCGACGAATACTGCCGCACCGGCGTGCCCGGCCTCTATGCCATCGGCGACGTGGCAGGCGCGCCCTGGCTTGCGCACAAGGCCAGCCACGAGGGGGTGATGGTGGCCGAATTGATCGCCGGCGGGCATCCGCATCCGATCAAGCCCAATTCCATCGCCGGCTGCACCTACTGCCATCCGCAGGTGGCATCGGTCGGTCTGACCGAGGCGAAGGCGAAGGAGGCCGGGCACCAGGTGAAGGTCGGTCGCTTCCCCTTCATCGGCAACGGAAAGGCCATCGCGCTGGGCGAGCCCGAGGGCATGATCAAGACGGTCTTCGACGCAAAGACCGGCGAGCTGCTGGGTGCCCACATGGTCGGCGCGGAAGTGACCGAGCTGATCCAGGGCTATGTCGTCGGCCGCACGCTGGAGACGACCGAGGCGGAGCTGATGGAGACGGTTTTCCCGCTTCCGACGCTCAGCGAGATGATGCACGAGGCGGTGCTCGACGCCTACGGCCGGGCGTTGCATTTCTGAAGCCGCCGCGCGGCGGCGGCCCGAGCCGCGGCCGCATCCCTATCCGGCCAGGTGCCTCAGGCCCTGGGTGACATCGGTCCGCACCGCAAGGCGCAGGGCCGGTTCGTCGCCGGCGCGCAGCGCGGCAAGGATCATCCGGTGGTGTTGTGGCGGCTGGTTGCGACGCAGCCGGGAGTAGAGGGCACGCATGGTCGGACCCAGTTGCAGCCAGACCGTCTCGCAGATCGCCAGCATCGCAGGCGCCTGCGCGCGCAGGTAAAGCGTGCGGTGAAATTCCAGATTGGTGCGGACATAGGCCACCGCATCCTGCTTGACCACCGCCTCTGCGTTCAGCGCATTGATCGCGGTCAGCCTGTCGATCAGGGCGAAATGGGCACGCGGCAGCGCCCGGGATGCCATCTCGGGTTCCAGAAGCGCGCGGATCGCCGCCAGTTCCTCGATCCGGTCCGGCGTGAGTTCGGGGGTGGCGACCCGGCCCGACGAGGACAGGGTCAGGGCGCCCTCGGCAACCAGCCGCTGCACCGCCTCGCGCGCGGGGGTCACCGACGTGCCGAATTCGGCGGCAAGCCCGCGCAGGGTCAGCGGCTGCCCGGGCGGCAGTTCGCCGTGCATCACCCGGCTGCGCAGGATGCGATACATCCGGTCGTGGGTGGACAGGGTGGCGTCGGAGGGGCGCGCGCGCAGGACCATGGCGCATTGTCCCGCGGGCCGGCTGCGCGTCAATCCCCGAAGCGGAACCCGTGCAGCCCCGCACCATGGCGCCGAAGCCACTGCCGCGGCCCCGCGTAGCCCGGCACCAGGCGGGCGACCACCGCCCAGAAGGCGGGCGAATGGTTCATCTGTTCCAGATGCGCAACCTCGTGGGCCGCGACATAGTCCAGCACCTCGGGTGGCGCCATCGCAAGCCGCCAGCTGAACATCAAGGCGCCGTCGGCGCTGCACGAGCCCCAGCGCGAGCGTGTGTCGCGCAGCCGGATCGGCCCCGGAATGCGCCCGAGGCGCGCGGCATGGCGGTCGCAGGCCGAGACCAGGCGCTCGCGCGCAAGGTGACGCAGGAAGATCGCGGCGCGCCGGCCGGCCGTATCGGCCGGGCCGGGTATCAGCAACGCCGTCTCGCCGATCCGCGGGGTGCGCAGCCCGGCAGCGGGCTCGATCCGCAAAAGCCGCCCCTCGACCGGCAGCACCACGCCGTGTTCCACCCGGACCTGCGCCGGGATCCGGCCCAGTGCATCGCGAATCCAGTCGCTGCGCGCACGCGCGAAGGCCAGCGCGTCGGCCTCGCGGGCGCGGCGCGGCAGCGTCAGCGTCACCTTTCCGTCAAGCCCCGAGATCCGCAGGCTGATCCGTCGTGCGCGGGGCGACCGGCGCAGGGTGATCGCGACATCGGGAAGTTCGGGCAGGATCATCGGTGCAGGCCGTCGGCGACATCGGATCCATCAGTGTCAGGGGATGGCCCCCCGTTCAAGGCCCGGCGGCGGAACGGAAGGAAAAGGGGGCGGCGGTGCCAGGGAGGAGGAGGGCACCGCCGCCGGTCACGATCGGCCCAGGGAGGAGGAGGGGCCTTTCGTAACACGCCCGGGCCTTGCGGCCCGAAGAGAAGCGCGGCGACGGGAAGGGAGGAGGAAATCCCGCCGCCGCGAAGTGCCGGGCCCCAGGGAGGAGGAGGGGGCCCCGCAAAACCTTTACTCGCCGGCCTTCCGGCCGTAGGCCGCTTCCAGCGCAACGCGGGTCAGCATCGACCGCGTCAGCCCCAGATCGGCCAGTTCCCGGGTCGTCAGCGCGTTCAGTTCTGCCAGCGTCCGGCGATAGACCCGTCGCCTGTGCAGAGCCGCCCGCAGCCGCGCGACGAGAGACAGATGGCTCGCGCGGTCGATCCGTCCAGTGATGGTCGATGCGAGGCCCATGTCTTCGATCCTGTCTGCCGCCGTTTCCCGGTTCGTCGGGATGAAGATGGCGCTCTTTCTGCGTCTGCACAATAGGCGCAGTTTACAATGCTGCTTTGCGGCAAGCGCATGCCTTTCATGGACAATTTACGCAGCGTTAAGAGCCGCGAACGCCGAAAAATGGGGCGTTCGGCGAATTGGGCTTGCCCGTCGCCGGCTCTCGCACGATCTGTTGGCACAGGATCGGCGGGGGCGGGCCGACGGACGGAGGAGAAGATGGCGGTGGATCGCGACTCGGTGCTGAAGGTGCTTTCGGGCATCGCCGTGCCCGGCGGCGGGGATCTGGTGTCGCGCGATCTGGTGCGCGCGCTTGCGGTCGAGGGCGACCTTGTCCGGTTCGTGCTGGAACTGCCGGGGCCCGAGGCGGCCGGGGCGTTCGAGCCCGTGCGCCAGGCAGCAGAGGCCGCGCTGCGCGCCGCTCCGGGCGTGGGGCGGGTGCAGATCGTCACCACTGCCCCCGTGGCTTCGAAACCGCCGCCGGACCTGAAGATCGGCCGGCACCCCACGGCGCAGGCGGGCCCGGCCGAAGTTCCCGGCGTCGCGCGCATCCTTGCGGTGGCCAGCGGCAAGGGCGGGGTCGGAAAATCCACCGTCTCGTCGAATCTGGCGGTGGCGCTGGCGCGCCAGGGCCGCCGTGTCGGACTGCTCGACGCCGACATATACGGGCCCAGCCAGCCGCGCATGATGGGCGTCAGCCAGCGCCCGGCCTCACCCGACGGCAAGACCATCCTGCCCCTCAGGGCGCACGGCGTCACCATGATGTCCATCGGACTGATGCTGAAGGAAGGCGATGCGGTCATCTGGCGCGGTCCGATGCTGATGGGGGCGCTGCAGCAGATGCTGACGCAGGTGGCATGGGGCGAGCTTGACGTGCTGATCGTCGATCTGCCGCCGGGCACCGGCGATGTGCAGCTGACGCTGTGCCAGCGGTCAAGGCTGACCGGGGCGATCGTGGTTTCGACGCCGCAGGATGTGGCGCTTCTGGACGCGCGCAAGGCGCTGGCGATGTTCCGCACGCTCAAGACACCGGTCCTGGGCCTGATCGAGAACATGTCCACCTTCTGTTGCCCGAACTGCGGTCACGAGACGCAGATCTTCGGTCACGGCGGCGTTCGGGCAGAGGCCGAGACGCTGGGGTTGCCGTTCCTGGGCGAATTGCCGATCAGCCTGGCAACCCGGCTGGCCGGCGATTGCGGCATCCCGGTCGCCGCCGGCGAGGGACCCGAGGCCGAGGCCTACGCGCGCCTTGCACAACGTCTGGTCGCGGGCGGGATGGCCTGACTAGGGGCCGTCATGGAATCGGATGGGTTGCCGCCGGGGTCCTGGCGCAGATTCCCCGAACGACTGCCCCATGCATCCGGTTCCGCCCCCTCACTGCGGCGTGATTCGCCGTGATTCGACGCCGTCGGATGGTTCGTTCCTGTTTTGATCGTTGCGAAGCTGCATCAGTTTCGCCGGACTGAGAGGTTTTCTTTTCTGACGCAGCAACCCGCCATGCGCGCGGCAGGAACTACATATGGTGGATCACGCCGTATCTGCACCGACATTTGCGCTTCTTCCAGTCGGTCGGGTCGTCGCGAAGCCGTGGCGGGCGATTTTCTCCAGGTTTTTCCCCAAACGAATCCATTGCGAACCATGTGGTTCCATGGCACACAATCTCCATCCGACGAGGAGAGCAGCAAGAGGGGCAGACGAAAGACCCCGAAACGCACCGAGGCAGGTTTCTACAGGCTTCTCCATCCGAGGACGAAAGAGATCCGGGGCGCCCGCGAGCAGCATCCCCCCAGGTGGCGCGCGCACTCGGACAGCCCGGCGACGGGACAGACGGCGGCGGATCGGGCACAGGCAGCAACCCGATCCGCCGTTTCCGTTTCCGGAGGCGCGGACAAGGCGAGGGCGGAAAGGACGGCGGGCGGTGTTTTTCTCCGGCCAGCACAGGCAGAAGATCGACGGGAAGGGGCGCGTCTCCATCCCGGCGGACTTCCGCAAGGCGCTGGATGCGGCCGACCCGTCCCGACCCGAAGGCGAACGCCGGCGCCTGCGCATCGTCTATGGCGATCCGCGGCGGAACTATCTGGAATGCTATCCGCTTCCCGCCTTCCACGAGATCCTGCGCCGCGTGGCACAGCTGCCCGAGGGCAGCGACGACCGCGAACTGCTGGAACTGTTCGTGATCGCAGGGTCCGACGAGGCCGAGATCGACAGCGACGGGCGGATCATCCTCGGCCCGCTGCTGCGCGAGCGGATCGGCCTTGCCCCCGAGGGCGGCGAGGCGATCTTTGCCGGTGCGCTCCAGACCTTCCGCATCTTCACGGTCGAGGGCTTCGAGGCCGAGAAACTGGCCAAGCTCGATGCCGCCAAGGCCCGGCTTCAGGGCAAGGCCAATGTCCTGACGCTGCTGCCGCGGGCCGGAGGGCCGGCGGCTGACGCCGAGGGCTGACGGGTGGCCGCCGCGCATCACGTCCCGGTGCTGCTCGATCCGCTGCTGCGGCTCTGTGCACCGGTGCGCGGCGTCTGGCTCGACGGAACCTTTGGCGCCGGCGGCTATGCGAGGGGGCTTCTGCGTGCCGGAGCCGACCGGGTGATCGGCATCGATCGCGACCCGACCGCGCTTGCATCGGCCGAAGCCTGGCGCGGCGACTTCGGTGCGCGGCTGGAACTGGTCGAAGGCACGTTCTCGGATCTCGACAGGCTTGCGGGCGAGCCGCTCGACGGGGTGGTGCTGGATCTCGGGGTCAGCTCGATGCAGCTCGACCGGCCGGAACGGGGGTTCTCCTTCCTGCGGGACGGTCCGTTGGACATGCGGATGGGATCGGAAGGAACAAGCGCGGCCGATCTGGTGAACGGCGCGCCCGAGGGCTGGCTTGCCGATGTCCTGTATCATTATGGCGAGGAGCGCGCCGCGCGGCGCATCGCCCGCGCGATCGTCGCTGCCCGGCCGATCGAGGGAACGGCGCGGCTGGCCGAGGTGGTGGCGGCCTGTCTGCCCCGGCCGAAGCCCGGGCAGAGCCACCCGGCCACCCGCAGCTTCCAGGCGCTGCGGATCGCGGTGAACGGCGAGTTCGACCAGCTTGTGGCCGGTCTTGCCGCTGCGGAACGGGCGCTGAAGCCGGGCGGCCTGCTTGCCGTTGTGAGCTTCCATTCGCTCGAGGACCGGATCGTGAAGCGTTTCTTCGCGCTGGCCGAAGGCCGGGGGCAGGGCAGCCGACACGCCCCCGCAGGTGCCGAGACGCCGGCCCGGTTCATCCCCGTCACCCGTCGGCCGGTCGCCCCGGACGAAGCCGAGATCGCCGCCAATCCGCGGGCGCGTTCGGCATTGCTGCGGATCGGCCGGCGCACCGGGGCACCGGCGGTTCCGCCCGACCCGGCAGCACTGGGCGTCCCGCGCCTTCCCGCCGACACACGCCGCACGAGGAGCCGCTGAGATGCGATCCTTTCTGATGATCCTTGCCGGGCTTGCCGTCCTCGCCTCCGGCTTCTGGGCCTACAGGGAGAACTACGCAACCCAGGCCGCCCTGCGGGAAGCGGCCCGGGTGAACCGCGAGATCGCGCGGCTGCGCGAGGCGCTTGCGGTGCAGAATGCCGAATGGGCCTATCTGAACCGTCCCGACCGGCTGGCCGAGCTTGCCACGGCGAATTTCGACCGTCTGGGCCTTCTGCCGATGCTGCCCGAACAGTTCACCGAGACGCGCCACCTGCCCATGCCGCGGCTGCCCGGGATCGAAGGGGCCGTGGATGCCGCACATTTCGACGACGGGGACGACCTGCCATGACGCGCACGCCGCTGCGACCGCTTGCCCGCATCCTGCCGGCCCGGGCACGGGGCGAGAACCCCGACGTGATCGAGGCCGAGAACATCCGCCTGCGCAACGAGGCGATGCGCGACCGCGCCCGTGCCCGGGCCGGCCTGCGGCTGATGGTGCTGGCCGTCGGCTTTGCCTCGGCGTTCCTGGTGATCGGGATGCGCATGGCGATGCTGGCCGGGTCCGAACCGGCCGAGCCGCGGTCGGCCGGGGTCGCCGCGCAGATCCAGGCGCAGCGGGCCGACATCGTGGACCGCAACGGGCGGCTTCTGGCCACCAACCTTGTCACCCATGCGCTCTATGCCCATCCGCGCGACCTGATCGACCCGGCGAGGGCGGCGCGCGAGCTTGCGCGGCTGTTCCCCGAGCTGGACGAGGCACGGCTGCTGGCCCAGTTCACCGACGGGCGGCGGTTCGTCTGGCTACGGCGCAAGCTGAGCCCGGAACAGGTGCAGGCGGTGCACGAGATCGGCGAGCCCGGGCTTCTGTTCGGCCCGCGCGAGATGCGGCTTTATCCGAACGGCCGGCAGGCGGCGCATGTGCTGGGCGGCACCCAGTTCGGCGACGAGGGCGTGCATTCGGCCGAGGTGATCGGCACTGCCGGGATCGAGCGGGCGCTGGATGCCAGGCTGCGCGACCCCGATCAGCTTGGCCAGCCGCTGACCCTGTCGCTCGATCTGGCCGTGCAGGCGGCGGTGACCGAGGTTCTGGAAGGCGGGATGAAGCTGCTGGACGCCAAGGGCGCCTCCGCCATCGTGATGGAGGCCCGGACGGGCGAGATCATCGCCATGGTCTCGCTGCCCGATTTCGACCCGAACGACCGGCCTCGGCCTCCGGTCCAGGGCGATCCGGCGGACAGTCCGATCTTCAACCGCGCATTGCAGGGTGTCTATGAACTCGGCTCGGTGATGAAGGTCTTTCCGGTGGCGCAGGCGCTCGAGGCCGGCATCGTCTCGCCCGCGACCATGGTCAACACGACGAGTCCGATGCAGCTGGGCCGGTTCCGCATCCGCGACTTCCGCAACTACGGACCGCAGCTTTCGGTCGCGGACGTGATCGTGAAAAGCTCGAACGTGGGGACCGCGCGGCTGGTGGCGCAGATCGGACCGACGCGCCAGCAGGCCTTCCTGAAGGCGCTGGGTTTTCTCGACCCGGTTCAGCTCGAGATGGTCGAGGCGCCGACCTCGCGTCCGCTGCTGCCGAAACGCTGGTCCGACATCTCGGCCGCGACGGTATCCTACGGGCACGGCCTGTCGGCAAGCCCGCTGCATCTCGCGGTCGGTTATGCCGCGCTGGTCAATGGCGGCTGGAAGGTGACGCCGACGCTCCTGCGCCGCGAGGGGGAGGCGCCGGCCGAACGGGTGATGACCGCCGGCACGTCGGATGCGATGCGCGACATGCTGCGGCGGGTGGTGACCGAGGGCACCGCGCGTTTCGCCGATGTCGCGGGCTATCGTGTGGGCGGCAAGACCGGAACCGCCGACAAGGCCCGGCGGGCCGGCGGCGGATACTACAAGGACAAGGTGATGGCGACCTTCGCCGGCGCCTTCCCGATCGACGATCCGCGGTATGTCGTGGTCGTGTCGCTGGACGAACCGGTCGATACCTCGGGCACCGAGCCGCGGCGCACCGCCGGCTGGACGGCCGTGCCGGTGACGGCCGAGATCGTGCGCCGGATCGCGCCGTTGATGGGAATGCGCCCGGCGCCGGTTGAAAAGCACCCCCCGACCAAGATAACAGCCGTGCGCGGCTAGGCGGCACGCGGGGAATCATGGACAGGCAGGTGTCACTGGCGGAACTCGGGCTGTCGGCCCGGGGCGGGCGCGAGGCGCGCGTGACCGGCCTTGCGCTCGACAGTCGTCAGGTCAGGCCGGGGTATCTGTTCGCCGCCCTGCCGGGCAGCCGGATCCATGGCGGCGAATTCATCACCTATGCCTTGCGCATGGGCGCGTCGGCGATCCTGACCGATGCCGAGGGCGCGCGGATCGCGGCCGCGGATCTGGCAGCTTCGGATGCCGCGCTGGTGGTGGTCGAGGACGCGCGCGAGGGGCTCGCGCGGGCCTGCGCGCTGTGGTTCGATGCCCAGCCCGAGGTGGTGGTGGCCGTGACGGGGACGAACGGCAAGACCAGCGTCGCAAGCTTCACCCGCCAGATCTGGACGGTGCTTGGCCATGCCGCGATCAACGTCGGCACGACCGGCGTCGAGGGCGCGTGGGAGGCGCCGACCGCCCATACCACGCCCGATACGCTCAGCCTGCACCGGATGATGGCAGAGGCGGCGGCGGCCGGCATCACCCATGCCGCGATGGAGGCGTCGAGCCACGGGCTTGACCAGCGGCGGCTGGACGGGCTGCGGCTGGCGGCGGCGGGCTTCACCAACCTGACCCAGGATCACCTCGACTATCACGGCACGATGCAGGCCTATTTCGCCGCCAAGGCGCGCCTGTTCGATGCGCTCCTGTCGCCTGGCGCCGCGGCGGTGGTGAACCTCGACGACCCGCGCGGCCCGGAACTGGCCGACCTTGCCGCCGCGCAGGAGGCGCGGGTGCTGACCGTAGGCCGGGACGAGCGCGCCGACCTGCGGCTTCTGGCACAGCGGTTCGATCCGGCGGGGCAGGAGGTCCGGCTGTCCTGGCGCGGGCAGCCGGTGCAGGTCCGGCTTGATCTCGTCGGCGGGTTCCAGGCGCTGAACGTGGCGGTCGCGGCCGGGCTTGCCATCGCGACCGGCAGCGACGCAGGGCAGGTGTTCGAGGCTCTGCCCCGGCTGAACGGCGTCCGGGGGCGGATGCAGCTTGTGGCGCGGCGACGCAACGGTGCATCGGTCTATGTCGATTACGCCCATACCCCCGATGCGGTCGCGACCGCGCTGCAGGCGCTGCGCCCGCATGTGATGGGCCGGATCGTCGCGGTGATCGGCGCCGGCGGCGACCGCGACCGGGGCAAGCGGCCGCTTATGGGTGCTGCCGCGGCCGCGCATGCCGATGTCGTCTATGTCACGGACGACAATCCGCGCAGCGAGGATCCGGCCGCGATCCGTGCCGCGGTGATGCAGGGCTGCCCGGAGGCGAACGAGGTCGGCGACCGGGCCGAGGCGATCCTGCGCGCCGTCGATGCGCTGCAGCCGGGCGACGCGGCGCTGATCTGCGGCAAGGGCCACGAGACCGGGCAGGAGATCGCGGGCCAGATCTATCCCTTCGACGATGCCGAACAGGCCAGCATCGCCGTCGCGGCGCTGGACGGGCCGGCATGAGCGCGCTGTGGACAGCGGCCGAGGCCGCGGCGGCGACCTGCGGGCGACCGGAGGGCCGCGACTGGGTCGCCTCCGGGGTGTCGATCGACAGCCGCACGCTGACCCCGGGCGATCTGTTCGTGGCGCTGTCCGCGGTGCGGGACGGACACGATTTCGTGGCCGATGCGCTGGCGCGGGGGGCGGCGGCGGCGCTGGTGTCGCGCCGGCCCGCAGGCCTTGCTGCGGATGCGCCGCTGCTGGTCGCGGCGGACGTGCTCGACGCGCTTGGCGCGCTGGCGGCGGCGGCGCGGGCCCGCAGCCGGGCGCGGGTGGTCGGGGTGACGGGATCGGTCGGCAAGACCTCCACCAAGGAGATGCTGCGCGCCGTGCTGGGCGGACAGGGCCGGGTGCATGCCGCCGAGGCCAGCTTCAACAACCACTGGGGCGTGCCGCTGACCCTGGCCCGGATGCCGCGGGAGACCGAATTCGCGGTGATCGAGATCGGCATGAACCGCCCGGGCGAGATCGCGCAGCTGTCGCGCCTTGCCCGGCCCCATCTGGCGCTGATCACCATGATCGCCCCCGCCCATCTGGAAGCCTTCGACAGTATCGAGGCGATCGCACGCGAGAAGGCGTCGATCTGCGACGGGCTGGAACCGGGGGGCATTGCGGTGCTGCCGTCGGACGTTCCCACCGCCGCGATCCTGCAGGAGCGGGCACTGGCGGCGGGCGCGCGGGTGATCGCCTTCGGCGAGGGGGCCGCGGGAGACTGGCGTCTGGTCGAGGCGCGGCTTGCCGGCGACGCCACCGTTGCGCGGGCCGAGACGCCGGCCGGTCCGGTGCTGTTCAAGGTCGCCGCCCCGGGGCGGCATTTCGCCCGCAACGGTCTTGCGGTCCTGGCCGCCGCCGAGGCGCTGGGCCTCGATCTCGCGGTGGCAAGTTGCGATCTGGGCGCCTGGACGCCGCCGCCCGGCCGCGGCCGTCGCGAACGCATCCGGCTCGATCCGGTGGACGAGGCGCAGGGCTTCGATCTGATCGACGATGCGTTCAATGCCAACCCGGCATCGATGGCGGCCGCCTTCGCGGTGCTGGCTGCCGCAACCCCGCGCGACGGGGTCGGCCGGATCGAGAAGGGGCGGCGGATCGCGGTTCTGGGCGACATGCTGGAACTCGGCCCCGACGGGCCTTCGATGCACGCTGCCCTTGCGTCCGATCCCGGGCTTGCCAGCGCCACCGTCGTGCACTGCGTCGGGCCGCTGTCGGCCGCGCTCTGGGCCGCGCTGCCGCCGCGCCAGCGCGGGGAACGGGTGGACACGGCCGCGGAGCTTGCGGCCCGGGCGCATACGCTGGTCGATGCCGGCGATGTGGTTCTTGTGAAGGGGTCCAAGGGGATCCGCGTGAGCCTGGTGGTGGAAGCGCTGCGCCGGTTGATGCAGGGCGGCGCCCGGCCCGAGGGAGACGGCTGAATGCTTTACGAACTGACCCAGTTCTCGACCGGCGGCGACATCTTCAACCTGTTCCGCTACATCACCTTCCGGGCGGGCGCGGCGTTCTTCACCGCGCTCCTGTTCGGTTTCGTGTTCGGCCGGCCGCTGATCAATTTCCTGCGGCTCAAGCAGAAGAAGGGCCAGCCGATCCGGTCCGACGGGCCGGCGGGGCATTTCGCCAAGGCCGGCACGCCGACCATGGGCGGACTTCTGATCCTGACGGCGCTGACCGTCTCGACCCTGCTCTGGGCGCGGCTCGACAACCCCTATGTCTGGATCGTGCTGGGGGTGACGCTGGCCTTCGGCCTGATCGGTTTTGCCGACGACTATGCCAAGGTGTCGAAGAACAATTCCAGGGGTGTCTCGGGCAGGCTCCGCTTCGGGATCGGTCTGGTGGTCGCGGCGGCGGCGGGCTGGGCGGCGGCGGTGTTCCACCCCGACACCCTGACCGGCCAGCTTGCCGTGCCCGTGTTCAAGGATGTGCTGATCAACCTCGGCATCCTCTTCGTGCCCTTCGCCATGATCGTGATCGTGGGTGCCGCCAACGCGGTCAACCTGACCGACGGTCTGGACGGGCTCGCGATCATGCCGGTGATGATCGCGGCGGGCACGCTGGGCGCGATTGCCTATGTCGTCGGCAACGCGGTGCTGACCGGTTACCTGGGGGTGCATTTCGTGCCGGGCACGGGCGAACTGCTGATCTTCTGCGCTGCGCTGATCGGCGGGGGGCTCGGGTTCCTGTGGTACAATGCCCCGCCTGCGGCGGTGTTCATGGGCGACACGGGCAGCCTTGCGCTTGGCGGGGCGCTGGGGGCGATCGCGGTCTGCACCAAGCACGAGATCGTGCTGGCGATCGTCGGCGGGCTGTTCGTGGTCGAGGCGCTGAGCGTCATCATCCAGGTGCTCTACTTCAAGCGCACCGGCAAGCGGGTGTTCCTGATGGCCCCGATCCACCACCATTTCGAGAAGAAGGGCTGGGCCGAGCCGCAGATCGTGATCCGGTTCTGGATCATCAGCCTGATCCTCGCGCTCATCGGACTGGCGACGCTGAAGGTCCGCTGAGCGCGCCGGCCAGGCGCCGCAGCAGCCGTTCGAGCGGCCCTCTGGGCCCGACAAGGCGCAGCCACGCCATGCAGGCCAGATTTAGCGCCACGACGATCAGAAGGGCGACGAGGAGCATCGCGGCCGCGCCGGGACGGCCGTGCAGCACCATGCCCTAGCCTGCGAAGACCAGTCCTGCCAGAACGCCCTGAAGGACATAGGCGGTCAGCGACATGCGCCCCACTGCACCGACCGAGGACGGCAGCAGCCCCGATCTCGACGCCCGGATCGTCAGCACCAGATAGACCACGGCCAGCGCCGGCCCGGCCAATCCGAGCAGCCCGTAGCCCAACAGCGCGCCAGGCCCCTCGCCCAGCGCGCCGGCCCCTGCCAGCGCGCTGACCGTCGATCCGGCCAGTCCGGCCACGGCGAGCCGGGGCAGGTTGCGCGACACCCGCTCGAAACCGGGTTTGCCGGGGTGAGGAACCCCGAACGACAGGCCGCAAGGCCGGCGCGTTCCGCCACCGCCAGCTGGCCCCGAAACCCCAGCCGAAGACGAACGAGAACAGAAAGAAGAACTTGCCCTGGAACAGGATCTCGACGGCGTATTGCGCGACGGGATCGAGCGTTCCCCGGGCTTGGCCGGCAGGTCTGCAAGGGGCGCGGCAATGAACGGGACATTGACCACGCAGATTCCGAACAGCGCGACGCTGCGAGTCGCGTCCACATCCTGAAACCGCCCGGCATGCTTCCCCAGTTCCTCGCCGGGGAACTCCGGCCGCCGATAGCTCGGTCCGGCGGCCGGACCAGAAGCGCAAAGCATGATGTGCCCGTCGGGTCACCGGTCAACCGATTTCGCACGGGCACCGGAACTGGCCCGGTGGTGGCTGGCCGGACCCGGCGCTTCCGCCGCGGCGCCTGCCTGTCGGCCAGACCCGCATGGTGCGGTTCGGGAAGGCTTGTGGCATGGCCTGCCGGTCGCCGGGTGCGGCTGCACGACGCAGGCGACCGCATCTTAGAATTGATCCAAATCAACGCCTCGAACGCCGGGGCCTGCACAGTCTGGCGGTGGAAACGCGCCAACCCACGGGAGATTACCGATGCGACTTGTTGCTGGCATCCTCTGCGCGACCACGGCCCTTGCGGGTGCGGCTTCGGCCGACGAACTGCGCGACGTGGCGAAAAGCATGTTCGCGCCGCTTCCCTCGACCATTCCCGCGCTCAAGGACAACCGGGTGACGCCCGAGAAGATCGAGCTGGGCAAGGCGCTGTTCTTCGACCCCCGGCTGTCGGCCTCGGGGGTGTTCTCGTGCTATTCCTGCCACAACCTGACCACCGGCGGCGACGACAATCTGGAGGTGTCGATCGGCCATGGCTGGCAGAAGGGGCCGCGCAACGCGCCGACGGTGCTGAATGCGGTGCTGAACGAGGCGCAGTTCTGGGACGGCCGCGCGGAGGATCTGAAAGCCCAGGCGAAGGGCCCGGTGCAGGCCGGGGTCGAGATGGCGAACACGCCCGAGAATGTCGAGGCAACGCTGCGGTCGATGCCGCAGTATGTGGAATGGTTCACCGCGGCCTTCCCCGGCGAGGCCGAGCCCGTGAATTTCGACAACATGGCCATGGCGATCGAGGCATTCGAGGCGACGCTTCTGACGCCTGCGCCGTTCGACGCCTGGCTGAACGGCGACGATCTGGCGCTCGACGACGATCAGAAGGCGGGGCTTGCGCTGTTCATGGACAAGGGCTGTGCGACCTGCCATTCCGGCGTCAACGTCGGCGGGCACGGATACTATCCCTTCGGCCTGATCGAAAAGCCGGGGGCCGAGATCCTGCCCCGCGACGACAAGGGCCGTTTCGCCGTCACCGAGACGGTGGCGGACGAATATGTGTTCCGTGCCTCGCCGCTTCGGAACATCGCGCTGACGGCGCCTTATTTCCATTCCGGCAAGGTCTGGGATCTGAAGGTTGCGGTGCAGATCATGGCCGAATCGCAGATCGGCGCGGAACTGACCGACCAGGAGACCGATCAGCTGGTCGCCTTCCTGCACAGCCTGACCGGCACGCTGCCGCCGATCACGCTGCCCGTCCTGCCGCCGGAAACCGCGACAACGCCGCGGCCGACGTCGGAGATCCGCTGAGCCCGGCACTCTGCGGCGCCCCTCGGGGCGCCGCGGTTGCGGTCATTCGGCAGGAATTGCCAGCGGCCGCGCCGAAGTGTTGACCGGCTCGGGCCGTCGGATCGGTCCCCCGGTCCGGCCTCGCGGCTTGCGCAGCACTTCCGCAGCAGCCTCCGCCGCCTCGGCGGCGCTCCGCGCGCACAGCGGGCGGACGAAGGGCAGCCCGCCCATTCCGCCCATGCGGGCCGAAGCGCAGGCCATCCGCATCGCCAGATCGATCTGGGCCTGCCAGGCGGCAATTCCCAGACCCGTCGAGAAGATCATTGCGTCGGCAAGCGTGACGGGCATGCGAAGGGCAAGCGGATGCATGGCGGCCTCCCTGGTCCGGTGCTCTGATCTACGGCTGGTCATGACACTATTTCATGACAGGACGACGCGCGCCAAGCACGAATGCGTCAGCAAGATCGCAATCTGCGCGAGACTGCCGCAGACTTGCCGACATATCGGGCAGAACGCCCCGCTTTCGCTCAACTTCCGGTCGGGATCCGGCCAGGGAGCCGCGCCCTGATCCGGGCGGCGTGATCGGACATTTCGGACTCGTCGAGCCGGGGCGGCTGGGTATAGCTGTCCGGCCCCTCGGCCATGTAGGCGGCCGAGGTCACGTCATGCGGGTGGTGCATCGGTACCAGATGGGCATGCGCATGCGGCACGTGGATCCCGGTGAAGAACAGCGCGACCCGCCCGACCCCGTATTCGGCCTTCATGGCGCGCGCTATCTGCTGCGACACCGTCATGACCCGCGCGGCCACAGGTTCGGGCATGTCCTCGAACCAGACGTGATGGGCGCGCGGGATGACCAGCGCGTGACCGGGCCGGATCGGAAAGAGATCGAGAAAGGCCAGCGTGTCGTCGTCCTCGTGCACGATATGCGCGGGAACGGAACCGGCCGCGATGCGGCAGAACAGGCAGTCGGTGCTCATGGCCAGAGATTGCCGTCGGAAGCGGGCGACGTCAAACCGACAGTGCCGCGGCACAGTCTTCCGACAGATTCGCTTTGCATCAAAGATTCTTCGAAAATCGCAAACAAGAGCAGGAGAATATTTCAACATCGTGACGCAGGGCCACGGTCTTTGCCAGAACATTCATCGGAGGATCCGCTATTTCTTCCGGGCGAACGGATCGGATCGTCAGGAAGGATCGTGCCATGCGGGTTGTCGTGCTGGGTGCCGGGGTGATCGGGGTGACTTCGGCCTTCTATCTTGCCCGTGCCGGCCACGAGGTCACGGTGATCGACCGGCAGGACGGGCCGGCGCTGGAGACTTCGTTCGCCAATGCCGGCGAGGTAAGCCCGGGCTACTCGGCCCCCTGGGCCGCGCCGGGCATCCCGCTCAAGGCCCTGAAATGGATGTTCCAGCGCCATGCACCGCTTGTCCTGCAGCCGAAGCTGGATCTGGCGCGGATCGACTGGCTGTTCCGCATGCTGTCGAACTGCACCACCCCGGCCTACAAGCGCAACAAGGCGCGGATGGTGCGGCTTGCGGAATACAGCCGCGACCGGCTGGCCGACCTGCGCGCCGAGACCGGCATCGCCTATGACGACCGCCAGCAGGGCACGTTGCAGCTGTTCCGCACCGAGGCCCAGGTCGCGGCGGCCGAGAAGGACATCGCCGTGCTGCGGGCCGATGGCGTGCCGTTCGAGGTGCTGGACCGCGCGGGCTGCCTTGCCGCCGAGCCGGGGCTTGCCGGTGCCGCCGACCGGATCGCCGGCGGCCTGCGGCTGCCCGGCGACGAGACGGGCGACTGCTTCTTGTTCACCAACCGCCTTGCCGATCTTGCGTCGGCGCTGGGCGTGACCTTTCGCTGGGGCACCGCCATCGACCGGATCCTGACCGACGGGCACCGCGCGACCGGGGTCCTGACCGGCGCCGGCGTCGTCGCGGCCGATGCGGTGGTGCTTGCGCTGGGCAGCCATTCGCCGGCGCTGCTGCGCGAGTTCGGGCTGCGGTTGCCGGTCTATCCGGTCAAGGGCTATTCCATCACCGCGCCGGTCGTGGATGCGGCCCGCGCGCCGGTCTCGACCGTGATGGACGAGACCTTCAAGGTGGCGATCACCCGTCTGGGCGACCGGATCCGCGTCGGCGGGCTGGCCGAGATCGCCGGGTTCGACCTGTCGCTCAACCCCCGTCGCCGCGCGACGCTGGAGAAATCGGTCTCCGAGCTTTTCGGCGGGGCCGGTGATCTGGCGGCGGCAAGTTTCTGGTGCGGGCTGCGCCCGATGACCCCCGACGGAACGCCGGTGGTCGGTGCCTCCGGGGTGCCCGGGCTGTGGCTGAACACCGGGCACGGGACGCTCGGGTGGACCATGGCCACCGGGTCGGGCCGGGTTCTGGCCGATCTCGTCTCGGGCCGCACGCCCGAGATCGAGGCCGGCGATCTCGGACTGTCGCGCTATGACGCGCCGCGCCGGGCGCGCCGACCGGCCGGCCGATTCCGCCCGGCCACGGCCTGAGCTGTTGCGGCCCTGCCGCAAGGCCGGCGCTGACTGTTGCATGGCGGCACTGGCGCCCGCTCCGCCCTCGGGTTAGAAGCGTCTCACGGCTGGGGGGCTGTGATACGGAGACCGGAATGGCGCGCGCCGTCCATGCCCTTTTGCCCGCAGCGCTCTGCGCTGCGCTGATCGCTCCTGCAACACCCGTCGCGGCACAGGAGATCCTCGGCCACGGCCGGCTGTTCACCAATGACGCGATCGGCGACGGCAAGGACCGCTGGCGGTCCGGCGCCTATACGGTCAGCCGGCTGGCCGGCCCCGAATGGACCGGGCAGCTTCCCGACCGACCGATGCGGATCCGCGAATGGCGGCTGCGCGCCGAGGTGATCCAGCCCGGCCGCCTGTCGAACCCCGACCCGAACGACCGCCGCTATGCCGGGTCGCTCTGGTTCGGGCTGCATACCCATTTCGCACTTGGCGCGGCCGAGGCGCGGCTGGGCGGCGATCTGGTGGTGGTCGGTCCGCAGACCGGCATCGGCCGGTTCCAGCGCGCGGTGCACAAGGCCTTCGATCTGCCCGAGCCGCGCGTCCTGGGCAACCAGATCGGGAACAGGGTGCACGGCATGGTCTCGGGCGAGATCGGCCTGCCCATGGCCCTGTCGTCGGGGGCCAGTCTGCGCCCCTTCGTCGAGGCGCAGGTGGGGGTCGAGACGCTGGTCCGGGCCGGCGCGGACCTGACGATCGGCGGCTTCGGGTCGGGCGGGCTGCTGCTGCGCGACGTGACCACCGGCCAGCGCTATCGCGGGATCGACGGACGCGTGCCCGGCGGGCTGAGTTTCGTCGCCGGTGCCGACATGGCGCAGGTCGCAAGTTCGGTCTGGCTGCCCTCGGGCGGTCCGGCGACGCTGCGCAAGCAGCGCAGCCGGGTCCGGCTGGGCGTCCACTGGCAGGGCGAGCGGACCGAGATCTTCTACGGTCTGACACGCCTGGGCCGCGAGTTCGAACAGCAGCCCACAGGCCAGACGCTGGGCTCGCTTCGTCTGAAGGTCCGTTTCTAAGCCGCTGTTGCACCTGTGCAATAGGCAGCGAATCGGGTCGCTGTTAACCTTCCGGCAATCAGAACGGGCGGCGACCGCCCCAACAAGAGCAGGCAGTGACAGGCATGGAGAGGCTCGGGCAGGGCGTCTTCGTCATCTCCTGGGCGCAGACCGAGGCCGACGGCGTTCCGGTGCCGGACCTCGATCTTGTCGCCGTGGGCGCGGGATGGCGATGGACCGGAGAGGCGGTGCGGGTGGACACGGCGCAGGCGCAGGCCTTGCTGCTGGAAGGCGCGGCCGACGTGGCCGAGCTGCGGCGCCGCGCGGCGCGCATGGTGCGGCGGCTGGTCGGCCACGCGGTCGAGGCGCCGCCCGAACCGGTCGGCGAACGGCTGGGTTTCGCGGCTGCGGGCGAACAGGGCTTCGTCGTTACCGACGGGCGCGGACGCTATGCCGCAACGGTGGTCTCGGTGCCCGGAACCCGGGCCCGGCTGGTGATGTTCCTGGGCGACCTGCCGCCCCCCGGCCAGGATCTGTGGATCGTCGAGACCGCACTTGACCGCCCACCGGCGGATGCCCCGGCCGATACCCGCGCCGGGGGCGTGATCTGCTTCACACCCGGCACGATGATCGCCACCCCGGACGGCGAACGCCCCGTCGAATCGATCCGGCCCGGAGACCCGATCCAGACTGCCGACTGCGGCGCGCAGGAAGTGCTCTGGACAGGACATCGCCGGATGTCCGGCGCCCGGCTCTTTGCGATGCCGCATCTGCGCCCGATCCGCATCCGCGCCTCGGCCTGGGGCAGCGGTCGTCCGGTGCGCGACCTCCTCGTGTCGCCCCGGCACCGGATGCTTCTGCGCGGGGCTGCTGCGCGCGATCTGTTCAATGAGTCCGAGGTGCTGGTCGAGGCCGGCCACATGGTCAATGACCACTCGATCCTCGTCGATCTCGGCTGCCGCGAAGTGGTCTATGTCCACCTGCTGCTGCCCAGCCACCAGATCGTCTTTGCCAACGGGATCGAGACCGAAAGCTTCCATCCTGCCAGTGCCGCGCTGGACGAGATCGTTCCGGACCAGCGGGCCCGGCTGCTCGACGTCCTGCCCGGGATCGACCTGAACCCGGCGCTTTACGGGGCGCCGGCGCGGCGGAACCTGCCGCTGCTGCATGCTGTGGTCGGGCTCTGGCACGGCCAGATCTGCGGCCATGCCACCCGTGCGGTCCTGCCCTACGACCAGCGGCTGGCCCGGTTTCCCGCCTACCTTCAGCAGCTCGAGATGGAATCGAACGGCAAGCGGGTGCGCATCGACGGGTCGGACCTGCCGCAGGAATCGGTGCCGGTCGTCTGGGGCGAGCCGGGAACGAATGGTCAGCACGCCTTCATGCAGGCGATCCACCAGGGCACCCGGGTGGTACCCTGCGAGTTCCTCGTCGCCGCGCGCGGGCACGAGCCGCATCTCGCTCACCATCACCGGCTTCTGGTGGCCAACTGCCTTGCACAGTCCGAGGCGCTGATGCGCGGACGGACGCTGGACGAGGCGAGGGCGCTGCTGGCGGCAAGGGGGCTTGCGGGCGCCGATCTGGAACGACAGGCGCGGCACCGGGTTTTTCCGGGCAACCGTCCCTCGGTGACGATCGCTTACCGACAGCTCACGCCCTTCGTCCTGGGGCTGCTGATCGCACTGTATGAGCACCGGGTGTTCGTCGAGGGCACGATCCTCGGGATCAACAGTTTCGACCAGTGGGGCGTGGAACTGGGCAAGGATCTGGCGACCTCGCTTCTTCCGCTGCTCGGGCCGGGTTCGGACGACAGCCTGCGCGACGGATCAACCCGTGCCCTTCTGGCGTATCTGCGGGGTGGCGGCATCGGCGGCTGAGGCGGCAGCCCGCACCTCGGCGGCGAGCGCGACACAGCTGTGGGCGAGTGCACAGCGCAGGGCGCCGATGCTCGCGCGGTCGGTCGGGTCCCATTCGGTCAGCATCCGGTGCAGCCGGCGTGCACCCATGATCGCCGAGGCGCCGATTGCGCTGTGCCGTGCGGGCGCGTCGGCCTCGCCCCGGGCTGCAAGGTCGAGCATTGCGGCGGTATCGGTGCGGAAGCGCTCGATCAGGTTCAGATGCGCGGCCGGCGGCAGCAGCGTCAGGCTGTCCTCCAGAACCTGCCGGTCGATCAGCGGGTCGTTCGGCGGCCGGGTGAGTTCCTCGAGCGATGCCTCCAGCGCGTCGAAGCGGACCGGCTTTGTCACCACCCGTTCGATCCCGCCCTCGCGCAGCCGCGCCCGGTCCTCGGGCAGTGCATGGGCGGTCAGGCCGAGCACCGGGGCACGCGACGAAGGGCCCTCGGCTTGGCGGATGCGACGGCTGGCTTCCAGCCCGTCGAGGCCGGGCATGGAAATGTCCATCACCAGCGCGTCGAAGGCCCGTTCGCCGGCGATGGCCACAGCCTCCAGCCCGTCGCGCGCGATGCTGACCCGGTGCCCCATACGTTCCAGCATCTCGCGCAGCAGTAGCTGGTTCACCGCCGTATCCTCGGCCAGCAGCACCGTGAGCGGTTGCGCCGCTGCTGCGGGCTGCGTGTCGCGCGACAGGCCGATGCGCCCGGTCGAGGGGCCCAGCCGCGCGGTGAAAGTGAACCGGCTGCCCCGGCCCGGCGCGCTGTCGAGTTCGATCGCGCCCCCGAGGTCGGCCACGGCGCGGGAAACGATGCCGAGGCCCAGTCCGGTGCCCGACGCCCCGCCGGGACGGGTCGGACCGAGCGTCTCGAAATCCTCGAAGACGCGGGCATGGTCGCGCGGGTCGATGCCGGCGCCGGTATCCGAGACGCTGACGGTCAGGTGAAGGCCGCCGTCGGGCAGCGGCGTGCCGCGCAGACGCACCTCGATCTCGCCGTTACGGGTGAACTTCACGGCATTCGACACGAGATTGCCCAGCGCCCGTTCGAAGCTGCGCCGCGGCCCGGAGTAGAAGCCGATGGTCGGGCTTGCCGGGTCGAGCAGGATCCGGTTGCCCCTTTCGGCCGCCAGGGGGCGCGACTGTCCGACGATCGTGCGTGCAATCGCGCCAGGGTCGAAGTCGGTCGGCATTTCGGCCGGCGTGTCGCGTTCCTGCCGGGTCAGTTCCAGCAGGTCCTCGACCTGGTCCAGCGCCGTCTGGCCGCTGGACAGGGCAAGCTGCAGGTGGCGGCGCTGACCCGGAGACAGGGGGCCGCGGTTCATCAGGTCAAGCGCCGCCAGAAGACCCTGAAGCGGGGTGCGCATCTCGTGGCTCATGACCGCAAGGAAGCGCGCCCGCGCCTCGGCGTTGCGCTCTGCGCTGTCGCGGGCGCGCCGCAGGCTCGATTCCAGCGCGACCTGGTCGCGGATGTCGCGCAGGAACACGATGTCGATGGGTGCGCCGTCTGCGTCGCGGTCGCGGGCGATGGTCACCTCGACGGGGATCTCTGCCCCCGCAGCATGGCGGGCCCGCAGCACGGTCGGCCCGCCTTCGTCGCCCGGCATGGGATCGTCGGGCGTGAAGATCAGGTCCGAAAGGTTCTGGCCGATCGCGGTCTCGGCGGGATGTCCGAAGATCGCCGCGGCGGCGGTGTTCCATTCGCGGATCCGGCCGGCACCATCGGTCACGACAGCGGCGTCCCGCGCCGCACCCAGCGTCTTGCGCAGGTTCGACGTCGCCCGACCGATCGCCGCATTGCGCACCAGCATGTCCCGGTAGAGATCGGCGATGACCAGAAGGATTGCCGAAAGCAACAGCACCAGCAGGATCGCCACCACCGAGAAGCGGCGGACCGTCTCGCGGTTCTGGAGCCGGTAGGCCTCGGCCCGCTTGATGAATGTCGCCAGCGCCTGCAGCGCGAAGTCGCGCGCGACCGGCCTGAGTGCCGTTATCTCGGCCAGGCCTTCTGCCCGCAGCCTTTCGGGCGTCATCGCCGGATCGTCGAACAGCTCGGCGATCCGGCGTGTGCGGTAGGACACCGTGTCGAGGATCGGCTGCAGGGCTTCGCGTTCGGCTGCGACACTGCCGTCGATCACCCGTTCGAGGCCGGAAACGCGGCTGTAGAAGATGTCGAACGCCTGCCGCGCCGCCGTGTCGTCGTCGTCGAGCCGAAGCAGCGCTGTCTCGACGCGCAGCAGTTCCACTTCGATCTGTGCGGTGAACCAGGTCAGGTTGTCGGCCTGTGCCTCGCTGGCCAGGTCCACTTCCCGGTTCAGGTGGCGCGCATAGCCGATCAGGCCCGCGACCGTCACGGCGAGGGCGCCCAGAAGCACAAGCGACACCAGCCGCCGGCGGCGGCTGGCAGGCGGGAGGAGAGCGGAGTCGACCTGCACCACCCTTCTCAACCGTCAAGCACGGACAGGGTCGTGAGTTGCCACACGCTTTGCGAATAGATGCGCTCGTTCCGATAGCGGGGCTCGGAGTCGAAGGGAAACACAAGCCAGATCGGGCCGCGCTGGCGCAGGCCGAAGGGCTGTCCGTTACGGCGGATCGCGAGGATCGGCGCCATCTCGTCCACCTCATCGTACGCGATCTCGGCGCGGTACTCGTTGGCCGCGATCGCGATGAGACGCGTGCCGCGTGCGGCCACGCAGTCCAGCACCACGCCGAGCGGGGGGCCGCTGAAATGTTCGGGCTGGGGCGTCCAGATCGTGCTGGTGGTGAAGCCGACCTGCGGCAGGTCAAGCAGCATCGCATCGTCGAACGTGGCGGCATCCGGCGTGTTGCGAAGCTCGATGGCGCCTTCGATCCGAAGCACGACCGGTCCGACCGGGGCAGGTAGCGGTGCGCCGGAAAGCGCGCTTGCTGCGGACAGGGGCCGTGAGAGCGCCGAGGCTGCAAGCGCGGCGACGCCCGCTGCGATCATCCGGCGCCGGTGCCGGTTCACCGGCCGGGCCGAAGGCGGTTCGCGGTCGTGGTCCATTGGATCGTCGGACTCCGGGACAGGTATCCCTGCGATGATGCGGTCGGGGCGGTCCGCATGCAATCATACGTTGGAAGGGCAATGCGTCGGGCGTTGCGATTCCTGTCGCATGGCGCGATATGATGCCGGCGGGGCAGGCCGCCTTGGCCACCCGTCCCGATGATGCGGTCCCGGTGCAGGTGATGGAATGTCCGATCTGACCCTTCTGATTGCCGATGACCATCTGCTGGTTCGTGAGACGCTGGCGCATTTTCTCGCCGCGGAGTCCGGCATCGCGGTTTCGATGGCTGAGTCGCTGCCCGAAACCCTGGAGGCAATCGCCGCGCGAGGGGGCTTTGATCTTGTGCTGCTGGACGTGATGATGCCCGGCATGGGCGGGCTGGCCGGGGTCGAGCGGGCGATAGCGGCAAATGGCGGCGGCGCGGTCGTCATCTTTTCCGGGAATGTGCGGCGCGCCTTCGTCGAGGATGCGCTGAAGCTCGGTGCCCGCGGATTCATTCCCAAGACACTGCCGGCACGCTCGCTCATTCATGCGCTGCGCCACGTCGCGGGCGGCAAGACATATCTGCCGGTCAGCTATATGGCCGAGGACCCGGACGAACTGCCCGATGGGCTGCGGCACCTGTCTCCGCAGGAGGGGCGAGTGCTGATGCGGCTGTGTCAGGGGATGTCGAACAAGGAGATCGCGCGGCAGATGTCGCTGAGCGAGGTCACGGTCAAGACCCATATGCGCGCGATCTGCAACAAGCTCGCCGCGAAGAACCGCACCCATGCGGCGATGATCGCCAACCAGCACATGGGCCTGCTGGCCTGACGCGCCCGCCGGGCGGCGGTGCGAAACGCGCCCGTGCATCTGCCGCGCCGATGTGTCATGCTGCACTGCGGCATGACGGCCGGGGGCGCGGCCGGGCCGGTGCGGACCAGGCATGAAGGGGGACAGGATGGCGGCAGGTGTGGTCACGGTGGCGCAGCAGAAGGGCGGCAGCGGCAAGACGACGCTGGCCGTGACGCTGGGTGTCGGGCTGATCCGGCAGGGGCTGCGGGTTGCACTGCTCGATACCGATCCGCAGGGCAGTCTGGGCCGTTGGTTCATGGCGCGGCGGGACCGGCTTGGGGCCGCCGGGATGGAGTTCTCGACCGCGTCTGCCTGGGGCGTTTCCTATGAATGCGAGAAGCTTGCGCGCGAGAATGACGTCGTGATCGTCGATACGCCCCCGAAGGTCGATGCCGATCTGCGCCCGGCGTTGCGCGCGGCCGATCTGGTGCTGGTGCCGGTCGCGTCGAGCCATGTCGATCTGTGGGCGACCGAGGGGGTTCTGGATCTCTGCGCCCGCGAGCGGCGCGCGGCATTGATCGTGCTGAACCGCGCCAAGGCCGGAACCCGGCTGGCGGCGGAGGTGGCCGAGGCGGCGGGCGATCTGGCCGAGGTCGCGGCGGCGCGACTGGGCAACCGGGTGGCGTTTGCCGAATCGCTGGGGCTCGGCCTTGGCGCGCAGGAGCTGCCCGGCGCCGGCGCGCAGGCCGGCCGCGAGGCCGAGGCGCTGGTTGCGGAGGTTCTGGCGCGTCTCGATCCACTGCAGCAGGCCTAGTCCGGGCGCGCCCGTCTGCTGACGGGGACGTGATCCAGATCAAGGCGCGGGGGCCGGGCATCGGGCAGCGTCGGGGCGCTGTGAACAGGAGGAAGGCCATGTATTCCAACATTCTCGTGCCGCTGGCGCCCGATCATGGTGCCGTCGCCTCGCGGTCCATGCAGGCAGCGCGTGCGTTGCTGTCCCCGGGTGGAAAGATCCGCGTGCTGACCGTCATCGAGGCGATCCCGTCCTATGTTGCCCAGTATCTGCCGCAGGATCAGCAGGATCAGAATCGCCGCGAGATCGAGGCGCAGCTGGCCGAGGAATTCGCCGGGCAGCAGGACGTCTCGGTGATGGTGAAAGTCGGCCATCCGGCCCAGACCATTCTCGATCTGACCGAAGACGAGGGGTTCGACTGCGTGGTGATTGCCTCGCACCGGCCCGGGCTGCAGGACTATTTCCTGGGGTCCACCGCCGCACGGGTGGTGCGGCATGCGCGCTGCGGGGTTCACGTCCTGCGTTGAACCTGCGCCGGGGCTGGACAAGGCGCGGCCGGTTTTCCATGCATGTCCGGCCGCGATCGGCGCGGCGGGAGAGCATCTTTGCAGCGTGCGGGCCTGCCGGTCGCGGTGCCGGGACTGGTTGTCGGATTGCTCGGCGGGTCGTTCGATCCGCCGCATGAGGGCCACCTCCGCCTGACCCGCGCGGCACTGGCGCGGTTCGGGCTGGATCGTGTCTGGTGGTTGGTGACGCCCGGAAACCCGCTGAAGGCCGAAGGGCCGGCACCGCTGGCGCGCCGGATCGAAGCCGCCCGCGCGCTGGTGACCGATCCCCGCGTGACCGTCACCGATATCGAGGCGCGGATCGGCACGAGGCATACGGCGGCGACACTGGAGCGGTTGCGCGCGCTCTATCCGGGAGTCCGGTTCGTCTGGCTCATGGGGTCGGACAATCTGGCCGGATTGCACCGCTGGGACCGGTGGCAGCGGATCATGCAGACCGTGCCGGTCGGGGTTGTGGCGCGGCCGGGCAGCCGCATGGCCGCGCGTCGGTCATTGGCCGCGCGCCGGTTTGCTGCTGCGCGACTGCCGGCCGCGCAAAGCTGGCGGCTGGGGTGCAGCACCGCCCCGGCCTGGTGTCTGGTCGAGATGCCGCTGAGCCCGCTGTCCTCGACCCAGATCCGTGCCCGTGGCGACTGGGCGCGTGATCCGGCTGCACCCTTGCCCGGACCGCCGGGCGGCGGCTAGGCTGACGGGCATGAACGACAGATTCCTTCGACCGACCCGACGCTGGCTGATCGCGGCGATGGCGGCGGGCATTGCCGTGCCGGCCGTGGCGCAGGCGCCGAGCCGGTCGAAGCGGCCGGCGCCGCGGCCCGGAGCCGCCGCCCTTGCGCCGGCGGCACCCGTGCGG
>JBKBMT010000033.1:0-33125 GCA_046295655.1 Gemmobacter sp.
CCGTAGAAGGACAGCATTGCGCGGTGATGGGCGCAGACCAGTTCGGCCAGCGCCGTGCCGCGCGGCTCGGCAGGTCCCGGCGCACCGGTCAGGGCTGCGGCGATCCGGGCCGGCAACCACGGGCGGCCCTGCGCGCCGCGCCCGATCATGACCCCGGCCGCACCCGAGGCGGCAAGCGCCGCCCGGGCCGATGCGACATCGGTGATGTCGCCGTTGGCAACGACCGGCAGGGCCGTGGCCGCCACCACGGCACCGATCGCGCCCCAGTCCGCGCGGCCGGTGTAGAACTGGCACCGGGTCCGGCCGTGCACGGTGATCATCCGCACCCCCGCGGCCTCGGCCCGCCGCGCAATTTCCGCAGCATTGAGGTTGTCATGGTCCCACCCGAGCCGCATCTTGAGCGTCACGGGGACCGCAACCGCGGCTGCCACCGCCTCGATCAGCCGCAACGCATGGTCCGGCTCGCGCATCAGGGCCGAACCGCAGGCGCCGTTGCCGCCCGCGGCCGTGACGCGCTTTGCAGGGCAGCCCATGTTGATGTCGATGATCCGCGCGCCCTGCGCTTCGAGATAGCGCGCCGCCTCGGCCATCCAGTGCGGATCGCGGCCGGCAAGCTGAACCGCCGTCGCCGTCTCGCCAAGCCCCAGCTCGGCCCGCGCCCGCGCCAGCGGCCGGCCCTGCACGACCTCCTGGCTTGCGATCATCTCCGACACGACCAGGCCGGCCCCGAAGCCCGAGACCAGCCGGCGGAACGGCAGGTCCGTGATCCCCGCCATCGGCGCCAGCAGCACGGGCGGATCGATGCGGCAGTCATCCAGAAGGATCGGCAAAAGCGCGGTCACGAAAGGCTCATTCCCTGGGCGGCTGCCCTGCCTGCAACTGCCCGTCAACTAGGCACGTCGACGGCCGGCGGCAACCGATGCCGACGCGGGGCACTGACGAAACCGATACATGCTCGGGAAGCAGGCAATCAAGTCGTGATCCGCACAACATTTCATCATGAGTGTCCTGTCGCCCGCACGATGGACAGCGCGCGCCGGCTGTCCTAGAGCATCGACGGAACTTCGGGCTGGGGGCCATGCGCAGCGCAGCGATCATCGTAGCCGCCGGGCGCGGGACACGGACGGGCGGCGACCTGCCGAAACAGTGGCAGATGCTGGCCGGCCGGCCGGTACTGGCCCATTCGGTGGCGGCCTTCGCAGCCGCGGGCATGGACCGGATCGTGCTGGTCCTGCATCCCGACGACATGGACCGCGCCGCGGCCCTGCCCGGGCCGGCCTGCGAGATCGTCGCGGGCGGCGCTACCCGCAGCGCGTCGGTCAGGGCCGGGCTTGCTGCGGTTGCCGGCACTGCCGATGCGGTGCTGATCCACGACGGGGCAAGGCCGCATCTTGACCCGACGCTGGTGCAGCGGCTGATCGCGGCGCTGGACCGGCACGACGGCGCGGCGCCGGCGCTTCCGGTGACCGATGCGCTGTGGTCGGGCGCGGACGGTGTGGTGACGGCGATCCGCGATCGCGACGGGCTGTTCCGGGCCCAGACACCCCAGGCATTCCGGCTGGCGGCCATCGCGGCGGCCCATGCGGCGCATTCCGGCGAGGCCGCGGACGACGTGGCGGTGGCGCTTGACGCCGGCCTTTCGGTTGCCATCGTGCCGGGCGACGAGGACAATCTGAAGATCACATGGCCGGGCGATCTGGACCGGGCCGAACGGATCCTGAGGGCAAGGGGCGACATGGACATCCGCACCGGAAACGGCTTCGACGTGCACCGCTTCGGTCCCGGCGATCACGTCATGCTCTGCGGCGTCCCGGTGCCGCACGACCGCGGCCTTCAGGGCCATTCGGATGCCGACGTGGGGATGCATGCCCTGACCGACGCGATCTACGGAGCGCTGGCGGAGGGCGACATCGGCCGGCATTTCCCGCCGTCGGACCCGCAGTGGAAGGGCGCCGACAGCCGCATCTTCCTGGCCCATGCGGCGGGGCTGGCGCGGGAGCGCGGCTTTCGCCTGACCCATGCCGACGTGACGCTGATCTGCGAGCGCCCGAAGATCGGCCCCCACGCGGCGGCGATGCAGTCGGCGCTGGCGATCGTCTTGGGCCTCGACCCGGCGCGGGTGTCGGTGAAGGCCACGACATCGGAACGCCTGGGGTTCACGGGGCGCGAGGAGGGGATTGCGGCCATGGCCACCGCGACACTGGTGAGGCCGTGATCCGCGCGCTGGTCACCTTCGGCTATGTCGGGCTCCTGCGCCCGGCGCCCGGCACCTGGGGATCCCTTGCGGCTGTGCTGACGGGTCTTGCGATCCTGCGGTTTGCGGGCTTCCCCGCGCTGGTCGCGGCCACGGCCGCGGTCACGGCGCTCGGATTCTGGGCGGTGGACCGGGCGGTGGCGGGACAGGCCGACAAGGACCCGTCGGAGATCGTGATCGACGAGGTGGCGGGCCAGTGGCTGGCGCTCCTGTTCCCGGCCGCAGCCTTCTGGTGGCAGGGCTGGCAGGGCTGGCTGCCCTGGCCGGCACCGGTTGCGGCCTTCATCCTCTTCCGGCTGTTCGATGTCTGGAAACCCTGGCTGGTCGGCCGGGCGGATCGGCGGGGCGACGCGGCGGGGGTGATGCTGGACGATCTGTGGGCCGGGTTGTTCGCGGGGCTTGCGACCCTTGCCGCGGCCGCCCTGGCCCACGGGATGGTGATGTGAGTCGGGCAGCCCGGATCCTGCGGCTGGCGCGGCACCAGGGTGCCCGTCTTGCGACCGCCGAAAGCTGCACCGGAGGGATGGTCGCCGCTGCGCTGACCGCCGTTCCGGGGTCGTCGGCGGCATTCCTGGGCGGCCTCGTGACCTATTCCAATGCGGCGAAGTCGGAGCTCCTCGGGGTGCGCGGGGCGACGCTTGCCGCCCATGGTGCGGTGTCCGAAGAGGTCGCGCGCGAGATGGCCGACGGCGCGCGGGCCCGCATCGGCGCAAGCCATGCCGTCGCAATCACCGGGATCGCGGGGCCCGGCGGATCCGAGTTCAAGCCCGAGGGCAGGGTCTGTTTCGCACTTGCCGGACCGCAGGGAACATGGAGCGAGACCCGGGACTTCGGCGCGCGGGGGCGGGCCGCGGTGCGGCGGATGTCGCGCGATCATGCGCTGGAACTGCTGATCCGCGCGTTGGATCGCCGAGCCGACCCTGAACGCTGAGGGGGGCTCCCGCACCCCGGCAGCGCCGCCCCGCGGCGCATCCGGGCCTTGGGCCCGGCCGGGCGCCTGCGGCGCCCGGCACGGGGGTCTCAGGTGGCAGGCATCCGCGCCTCGACCATGCCGGCCAGCCAGGAGGCGCCGTAGGGGATCACGTTGTCGTCGAAATCGTAGGCCGGATGATGCACCGACGCGGTATCGCCGTTGCCGACGAGGATATAGGCGCCCGGCCGTTCCTCGAGCATGTAGGCGAAATCCTCGCCCCCCATCAGCGGCGGCACGTCGAGCACCTCGCGCCCCGAGACGGCGGCGGCGACGGCGGCGGCATGGCGTGTCTCGGTGTCGTGATTCACCATCACCGGATATCCGCGGATCCACTCCACGGTAGCCGTCGCACCAAAGGCGGCCGGCAGATGCGCGCAGACGGCGCGGATCCGCGCCTCGGTCTGCTCGCGCACCGCCTGCTCGAGCGTGCGCACCGTGCCCTTAAGCTCGACCGTCTGGGGAATGACATTGAACGCCTCGGACGCGGTGCGGAACGAGGTCACCGAGACCACGACGTTCTTGAGCGGGTCGGTCATCCGCGCCGCGATTGTCTGCAGCGCCGTCACCAGCTGCGCGGCGACAACCGTGGTGTCGATCGTCTCGTGCGGCTTGGCGGCATGGCCGCCGCGGCCCTCGACGATGATCCGGAACTGGTCGGTGGCGGCGAAGAAAGGGCCGGGCCGGATCGCGAACTGGCCCACCGGAATGCCGGGCATGTTGTGCAGGCCATAGACCTCCTGCACCCCCCAGCGGTCCATCATCCCGTCGGCGCACATCTCGCGCCCGCCGCCCCCGCCCTCCTCGGCCGGCTGGAAGATCACCACCGCGGTGCCGTCGAAGTTGCGCGTCTCGGAAAGGTATTTCGCCGCCCCCAGCAGCATCGCGGTGTGGCCGTCATGACCGCAGGCATGCATCGCGCCCGGGGTGCGCGAGGCATGCGGCGCGCCGGTTGCCTCGGTGATCGGCAGCGCGTCCATGTCGGCGCGCAGCCCGATCACCCGGCCCGCGCTGTCGCTGCGGCCCCGGATGACCGCGACCACCCCGGTGCGGCCGATCCCCGTCACCACCTCGTCGCAGCCGAATTCGCGCAGCTTCCCGGCGACGATCCCGGCGGTCCGGTGCACCTCGAACAGGATCTCGGGGTGCTGGTGGAAGTCGCGCCTCCAGGCGGTGATCTCGGGCAGCAGTTCGGCAAAGCGGTTCTTGACGGGCATGGGACGGTCCTTTCTCAGGCGACGGGCAGGCGCTGTTCGACCAGGGTCGCGAAGAAGCTGCATCCGGCCGGGATCGCCTCGTCGTTGAAGTCGTAGGCAGGATGGTGGCAATAGGCGGTGTCGCCGTTGCCGAGGAAGATGAAGGCGCCGGGCCGCGCCTCGAGCATGTAGCTGAAATCCTCGGCCCCCATCAGCGGCGCGATCGACCGGTCCACCGTGCCGGCAACCGCCTCGGCCGCGCGGGCGGCGTGTTCGGTATGTTCGGCATGGTTCAGCGTGACCGGATAACCGCGTTCGTACATCACCTCGGCCTCGGCGCCGAACCCCTGCGCCAGGGCAGGCACCATGGCCCGGATGCGTTCCTCGGCCATGTCGCGCAGCGCGGGGTCGAGCGCCCGCACCGTTCCACGCATCCGCACCTTGTGGGCGATCACGTTGCTGGCGCGGCTGTCGGTCTCGAAGGTGCCCACGGTCACCACCACGGCGCCGAGCGGATCGGCATTGCGCGCGGCGATCGATTGCAGCGCGACGACGATCTGGCAGGCAACAAGCGTGGTGTCGATCGACTTGTGCGGCATCGCGGCATGACCGCCCTTGCCCGTCACCACGATCTCGAACTCGTCGGCCGAGGCCAGCAGCGGCCCGGGCCGGATCGCGAAGGCCCCCACGGGAAGGCTCGGATAGTTGTGCAGGCCATAGACCTCGTCCACGCCGAACCGGTCCATCATGCCGTCCTGGACCATCGCCTGACCGCCTGCCCCGCCTTCCTCGGCCGGCTGGAAGATCACCACCACCGTGCCGTCGAAGTTGCGGGTTTCGGCCAGATACTTCGCCGCGCCGAGCAGCATCGCGGTATGGCCGTCATGGCCGCAGGCATGCATCGCGCCGGGCACGGTGCTTGCGTGTTCCGCGCCGGTCGCCTCGTCGATCGGCAGCGCGTCCATATCCGCCCGCAAGCCGATGGTGCGCCCCGAAGCGTTCGACCGGCCCCGGATGACGCCGACCACGCCGGTGCGGCCGATCCCTGTCACCACCTCGTCGCAGCCGAAGTCACGCAGCTTCTCGGCCACGATCCCGGCCGTGCGGTGGACCTCGTACATGATCTCGGGGTGACGGTGGAAATCGCGCCGCCAGGCGGTGATCTCGGGCAGCAGTTCGGCGAAGCGGTTCTTGACGGGCATGAAACGTCCTTTCCGGTTGCCGGCGATGGTGCCCCGGCCTCGCGCCGGCCGCAAGCCCCGGCCCGGCCCCGGCGCGCCCCGGAAAGCCGCCGACGGACCGGCGGACGGGCAGATGCCGGCGACGGCACCGGACGGGGAACCGGTGCTCAGAGCGCGGTGCCGAGGTCGATCGGCGTGCCGTCCGAGAAGCGCGACAGGCGGAACCGGGTCAGGTCGTGCCCTGCCGGCCGGCCCTGCACAAGATCGGCCACGACCCGACCCACCGCCGGCCCGATGCCGAAGCCGTGTCCGCTCATCCCGGTGGCGACCCACAGGCCGGGCAAGTCCGGCACGGCGTCGATCACCGGCACCACATCGGGCATCGTGTCGATCATCCCGGCCCAGACCCGGGCGATTGGTATCTCGCCGAGCTGCGGGAAGTCGCGGCGGAACCCGGCCCGGGCGGCCTCGATCGCGCTGCGGTCCGCGGCAGGGTCGAGCACCCGCAGCCGCTCGAACGGGCTTTCGCCCAGCCAGCGGCGCGGCGTGGTCCAGGCGTCGGGGTACCCCGACGGCGCGGCAGGCCGCAGACGCGTGCTGCGCCAGTCGCGGCGAAGGATCTTCAGGAACGGACGCAGCGAGGCAAAGGCGTCGCGGCCGATGAAGAAGTCGTGGGTGTCGTTCGGCGCCAGCGTATAGCCGCCGTCGTCCCGCCTGCGGAACGCATAGGCGCCGGCGCTGAGGGCGCCGTCGAACACCGCGGGCAGCGGTCCGGTGGCGGCCACGGAGGCCAGGACCGACAGCTGCGGCAGGTCCACCCGATGCCGCGCCAGGAACAGCCGCGACCAGGCGCCGCCCGCCAGCACCACCCGCGCGGCCCGCACCTTGCCGGCCTCCGTCTCGACCCCGGCTACCTGCCCCGCGGACAGGTCGAGCCCGCGCACCGCGCAGCCCTCGCGGATCGTCGCGCCCTCGGCCTGTGCCAGCCGCGCGAGTTCGGGAACGGCAAGGAACGGTTCGGCCCGGGCGTCGGACGCGGTCCAGAGCGCACCCTGCCACTGCGCCGGGGCGGGAAGCATGGCCGCCAGTTCCGCCCGCGACAAGAGCCGGCTGTCCACCCCCGAGGCCGCGGCGATCGGCAGCCAGCGGGCGAAGCGCTCCATGTCGGCCGGGGTCCGCGCGGCATAGGCGACGCCGGTGCGCCGGAAGCCCAGCGCGGCGGCCCCGCAGGACTGGGCATGGCCTTCCCACAGCCGCAGCGCCTCGACCACCAGCGGCAGTTCGGCATCGTCTCGGCCCTGCTGGCGGATCCAGCCCCAGTTGCGCCCGGATTGCTCGCCGGCGACACGCCCCTTCTCGCACAGGACCACCCGCAGCCCCGCCCGCGCGGCATGAAGCGCGGTGCAGACCCCGATCACCCCCCCGCCGATCACCGCAAGATCGGCCGCTTCGGGTAGCGGATCGGCAAACCGCAGGCTTCCCTCGGGGATGCCGTGGTTCACGCGCAAAGCTCCGCGATGATCCCGTCCATGAAGACCCGCCCGGCCTCGAACTGCGCGACGGTCAGGTATTCGTCCGCCTGATGCGCCTGGGCGATGTCGCCCGGTCCGCAGACTACGGTGGACCAGCCGCGGCTCTGGAACTGCCCTGCCTCGGTGCCGTAGCTGACCACGTGGCTGCCGTTGTCGCCGGTCAGCCGCCGGGCCAGCGCCTCGGCCGCGCCCTGGGTCTCGGGGGCCAGCGCGGGAACGGTGAAGAAGTGATCGACCGCGATCCCCGTGCCCGGCCGGACTGCGACCATGCCGGCGGTGATGCGGGCCGCCTCGGCCCCGATACGGGTCACCCAGTCGGCCGGATCGTCACCCGGAACGGTGCGCACCTCGAGCACGAAACGGCAATCGGCGGCGGTGATGTTGTGCGCGGTGCCGCCCTCGATCATGCCGACATGCAGCGTGGTGAAGGGCGGATCGAACGGGACGGCCAGCGGACCGGGCGGCAGCGCCTGCAATTCGGCATTACGCTCGTTCACCCAGCCGATCAGCCGCGCGGCTTCCATGATCGCGCTGACGCCCTGCGGCAGCAGCGAGGAATGCACCTCGAACCCGCGGGCATGGATGCGGAACCCCGCTCCGCCCTTGTGGCCGGTGACGACGCGCATCATGGTCGGCTCGCCGACGATTGCCGCCGCCGCGCGCGGCAGGCCCAGCATCGCCTCGGCCAGATCGGCCACCGCCATGCAGCCCAGCTCCTCGTCGAAGCTCAGGGCAAGCTGCAGGGGCCGCCGCAGCGGGGCGCGGGCCGCCCGCACCAGCGCCGCGACGGCGAGCGCGTCGAACCCCTTCATGTCGCAGGTGCCGCGGCCGTACAGGCGACCGTCGCGTTCGGTCAGCACCCATGGGGCGGTCGTCCAGGCCTGCCCGTCCACCGGCACCACGTCGGTATGCCCCGACAGCAGGACGCCCCCGGGCACCTTCGGCCCCACCTGCGCGAACAGATGCGCCTTCGCGCCGCAGGGCGAGGGCACCCGCGACGCGACGATCCCGTGACCCGCCAGATAGCGCTCTACCCAGTCCACCAGCGGCAGGTTGGTCTCGCGGCTGACGGTCGGAAAGGCAATCAGAGCGGCCAGCACCTCGCGGTCGGAAAGTACCGCGCCGGCGGGCGGAATCTCGGGAAGCAGGTCGCCGCGTCGTGTCATGGGTGACAGCCGTAGCGACCGGCGGTGTGCCGCGCAAGGGCGCTGCGGGGGCTGCATCCGTGGCGGCAGATCGTGCAGCCATCCCGTCAGCTACGACGCCGCCGCCGGGAACGGGCGATCAGCGCGCCCAGCGCAATCCCGAGCCCCGCCGGCAGCGCGACCAGGACCGCGAGGGCTACAAGGCCCAACCCTGCCGGATACTCCGCTGCCGACCGCGCTGCGAGGATCAGCACCCCTGCGCCGAACAGGAACACCACGGCCAGCCCCCAGGCGAGGCGCGGCTGCAGATGCGCGGCGACAAGCCAGCCGCATCCCGCACCGACGGCAAGCGCGGCAAGCGATATCGGCAGCATCCTCTCCGGCGACCCCTCTGTCTTTGCGGGCCGGCCCGCCCGCGACGCGGCGATCCATGCCGACCCGGCGTGCCGCCGCACCGATGCCGACAAGGGTGCGGGACGGCATCGCCGCGGTCAAGCTGCTGCCATGCGCCGGACGCAACCGTGCCTTGCGATGCAGCCGGACCGGTTTCCTGCGTCCTTCGGTCGCGCTATGGCGGGCCGGTGCGGCAGAGGGCGACAGGATGACCGACAATCTGCGCGGGGCCGGCTTCATGGTCGGCGCCATGGCCCTGTTCGCACTCGAGGACGCCGCGATCAAGCTGCTGGCGGCCTCGGTTCCGGTCGGTCAGGTGCTGGCGATGATCGGCGCCGGCGGCGTGCTGATCTTCGGCTCGGTCGCGCTGGCGCGCGGCCTGCCGCTGCTGTCGCCGATGCTGTTCCACCCGGCCATCCTTGCGCGCAACGCCGGCGAGATGTTCGGGACCATGGGCTTCGTGGCCGCGCTGGCGCTCATCCCGCTGTCGATGGCGACCGCCATTCTCCAGACCGTGCCGCTGATCGCGACCATGGGCGCTGCGCTGTTCCTGGCCGAGAAGGTCGGCTGGCGCCGCTGGTCGGCGATCGGGGTCGGGTTCCTCGGCATGCTGGTGATCGTCCGCCCCGGCGGGGCCGATTTCGACCCCAACGTGATCTTCGCCATGCTGGGCGTGCTCGGTCTTGCGCTGCGCGACGTGGCGACCCGGCGCGTGCCGATGACGGTGGGCTGGCCGCAGCTTGCCACCTGGGGGTTTGCCGCCACCATCCCGGCGGGGCTGGTTCTGCTGTCCTTCACCGGCTCGCCGGTCCGGCCCTCCGCGGCCGACTGGCTGCTGCTCTCCGGCGGGCTGGCGCTCGGGCTTGCCGCCTATTTCTGCCTGATCTCGGCGAACCGGATCGGCGAGGTCTCGTTCATCGCACCGTTCCGCTATTCCCGGATCGTCTTCGGCCTCGGGGCGGGCATGGCGATCTTCGGCGAACGTCTGGACGGCTGGATGCTGGCCGGCGCGGCGCTGATCGCCGCCGCGGGGCTTTACACCTTCTTCCGGGAACGCACGCTTTCCATGTCAGGCCGCAGCCGCTAGAACGCGCGCGAACACAAGCCGGGGGACAGGCCAATGAGCACGATCATCGACATCCACGCGCGCGAGATCCTCGATTCCCGCGGCAACCCGACCGTCGAGGTCGATGTGACGCTCGAGGATGGCAGGATGGGCCGTGCCGCAGTGCCCTCGGGCGCCTCGACCGGGGCGCACGAGGCGGTCGAGCGGCGCGACGGCGATCCGGCGCGCTTCTTCGGCAAGGGCGTGACCGAGGCCTGCGATGCGGTCAACGGCGAGATCGCCGAGGCGCTGTCGGGTTTCGACGTCACCGAACAGGTGGCGATCGACCGGATGCTGGTCGAGATGGACGGAACCCCGAACAAGGCACGGCTGGGCGCGAACGCGATCCTCGGGGTCAGCCTGGCCTGTGCGAAGGCGGCGGCCGACTTCACCGGCCAGCCCCTGTTCCGCTATGTCGGCGGCACCGGGGCGCGCATCCTGCCGGTGCCGATGATGAACATCATCAACGGCGGCCAGCACGCCGACAACCCGATCGACATCCAGGAGTTCATGATCATGCCGGTCGCCGCCGGCTCGATCCGCGAGGCGGTGCGCTGGGGTGCCGAAGTGTTCCATGTGCTCCGGAAGGAACTCAAGGCCGCCGGCCACAACACCGGCGTCGGCGACGAAGGCGGCTTCGCCCCCGACCTCGCCTCGACCCGCGCCGCGCTCGATTTCATCATGGAGGCGACCCGCAAGGCGGGCTTCGAGCCCGGCCGCGACATCTGGCTCGCGCTCGACTGCGCCGCGACCGAATACTTCCGTGGCGGGAAATATGTCATGGAAGGCGAGGGCACGGCGATGACCCGGGACGAGAACGCGACCTTCCTGATGGGGCTGGTCGCCGACTATCCGATCCTGTCGATCGAGGACGGCATGGCCGAGGACGACTGGGACGGATGGGCGAAGCTGACCACGCTGCTGGGCGATCGCTGCCAGCTGGTCGGCGACGACCTGTTCGTCACCAATCCCGCCCGGCTGGCCGAGGGCATCGCCCAGGGCTGCGCGAATTCGCTGCTCGTCAAGGTCAACCAGATCGGAACGCTGACCGAGACGCTCGATGCGGTGCGCATGGCGGACCGGGCCGGATACACGTCCGTCATGAGCCATCGGTCGGGCGAGACCGAGGATGCGACCATCGCCGATCTCGCGGTCGCCACCAACTGCGGCCAGATCAAGACCGGCAGCCTGGCCCGGTCGGATCGTCTGGCGAAATACAACCAGCTGATCCGCATCGAGGAGCTGCTGGGCGACACGGCCGAATACGCCGGCAGCACGATCCTGCGCCGCTGACCCGCGCCGCAGGCGCCCCGAGGGTGCGCGCGGGCGCGCACCCGAGATGAAGGCGTGCCGCGGCAGCGGCGCCGCAGAGGTCAGAGCCCGAGGGCCCGGAAGACGCGCGGCAGCTCCTCGGGCAGGTCCTCGGCGATCAGCCCCGGTCCGAAGCTGCGCGCCGCCTCGAGGTGCAGGAAGGTCGCGCATTCCGCCGCCTCCATGGCCTCGAAGCCCCGCGCAAGCAGGCCGGTGATGAACCCCGCCAGCACGTCGCCCGACCCCGCGGTGGCGAGCCACGGCGCCGCCCGTGGGCCGGTCGCATCCGACACCGCCACCCGCCCGTCCGGCGCCGCGATCACCGTCTCGTGTCCCTTGTAGAGCACCACTGCCCCGGCGCGTTCGGCCGCCCGCCGCGCCGCTTCGACCTTTGCGGGCGGCGACGGCAGCTTGGGCGACAGATCGGGGAACAGCCGCGCGAATTCGCCGCCGTGCGGCGTCAGCACGGTCTGCGACGAGCAGAAGGCAAACAGCGCCGCGGGATCCGCGCCATAGGCCGACAGCGCGTCGGCATCCACCACCACCCCGCGGCCCGACCGCAACGCCACCGGAACGAGGTCGCGCGCCCGCTCGAATCCCATCCCCGGACCGAGACACAGCGCGTTGTAGCGCCGGTCCTCCAGCACCCGCGCCAGCGCCGCCCCGTCGTGCACCGCGCGCAGCATCACCGTGTCCATCCGCGCCGAGTTCTCGGCCAGCGCCGGCAACGGGCAGCCCAGCGTCACCAGCCCGGCCCCGATCCGCAGGGCGCCCCGCGCCGCGAGCCGCGCCGCTCCCCCCTGCCCCGGCCCGCCGGACAGGATGAGTGCATGGCCATGGGCGTATTTGTGCTGCCCCTCGCGCTTGCGCAGCCGGTCGATCAGCAGCCGGGAGTCAGGCGTCATGGCGGTGAGGATCCCAGGGGCCGAGCCCGATGTCGGCCACCACCAGCCCGCCGCACAGGCGGGGCCCGTCGCCGCGCAGCAGGCCGGTCTTCGCGGCGTGGAAGGTGACGGTCAGATCGGCGGCAAAGGGGAAGGCCCATGGCTTGCCGTCCACGACGGCATCCAGCACCGACCCGGTATCTGCGTGCAGCCCGGTGGGCACGTCCACCGCCACGCGCCGGACGTCCACGCCGCATTCCTGCAATGCGCGCGCGGAAACGTGCAGGTCCCGGATCAGCCGATAGGCCTCCAGCGGTGCGCGCGTCAGTCCGGTGCCGAACAATGCATCGACGACCACGACGTGCCGATCGCTCCCTTCGCGCATCGCGGCCTGAATCGCCTCCGCGAACGCGGTGTCGAACATGGGGGACGAATGAAGGATCCGGTCCTGGCCCAGCCAGCGATCCCGCTGCAACGCGGCGTCCGGCGGCTGCCGCCCGGGCCGGCCGAGGAAAAGCACGCCGACAGTCCAGCCGATCTCCCTCAGCAGTCGTGCCACGACAAACCCGTCGCCGCCGTTGTTGCCCGGCCCGCACAGGACCACTGCGCGCCGCGGCAGCGCCGCGAGGTCGGGCCAGCGCCCTTGGATCGCCGCTACGACGCCTGCTCCGGCTCGTTCCATCAGCATCGCCCCGGACACCGCCCCGCCATCAATCGCCGCCCTTTCGATGGCGCGCATTTGGGCAGATGTCACCGCTTCGGGCATTCCGCGGCCGCACGACTTTCCATGTCGCCCATCATGCGGGCTATCTGCGCAATTTTTGTGCATAACGACCTTATCCACCGTCGCCCTGCGGCGGCACCGACCGTATCCGATTGTCCCCGCACCGCGAAAGTGCTGATCAGGCCGGAGAGAGGGTGCAGGGGGTTTTCGCGCCGTGAAGAAGATCGAGGCGATCATCAAGCCCTTCAAGCTGGACGAGGTGAAGGAGGCGCTCCAGGATGTCGGCATCCAGGGCCTAAGCGTCATCGAGGTCAAGGGCTTCGGCCGTCAGAAGGGTCATACCGAACTCTATCGCGGCGCCGAATACGTCGTGGACTTCCTGCCCAAGGTCAAGATCGAGGTCGTGCTGACCGACGACATGGTCGAGGCGGCCATAGAGGCGATCATCGCCGCTGCTCGCACCGACAAGATCGGCGACGGCAAGATCTTCGTCACCTCCGTCGAACAGGTCATCCGCATCCGGACCGGCGAGACCGGCGACGACGCGGTGTGATCCCGGAACCGCAACGCACAACTGGCAAGGAAAGGCACATGAGCACCAAGGATGTTCTCAAGCTGATCAAGGAGGAGGACGTCGAGTATGTCGACATCCGCTTCACCGATCCGCGCGGGAAGTTGCAGCACGTCACCGTGATGGCCGATCTGGTCGACGAGGACTTCATCGAGGAAGGCTTCATGTTCGACGGATCCTCGATCGCGGGGTGGAAGTCGATCGACCAGTCCGACATGAAGCTGCTGCCCGATACCAGCTCTGCCTACATCGATCCGTTCTACGCCGAAAAGACGCTCTGCCTGCACTGCAACGTGGTCGAGCCCGACACCGGCGAACCCTATGCCCGCGATCCGCGCGGAACGGCGGTGAAGGCCGAGGCCTATCTGAAATCGACCGGCATCGGCGATGTCGCCTATTTCGGCCCCGAGGCCGAATTCTTCATCTTCGACGACGTGCGCTATTCGGTCACGCCGGCCAAGGTCGCCTATCAGATCGACGCCGAGAAGGCCGCCTGGAACACCGACGCGGAGTTCGAGACCGGCAACCTTGCCCATCGCCCCGGCCACAAGGGCGGCTACTTCCCCGTGAACCCGATGGATGAGGGCCAGGACATCCGGTCCGAGATGCTGTCGACCATGAAGCGCATGGGCATGAAGGTGGACAAGCACCACCACGAGGTCGCCACCTGCCAGCACGAACTGGGCCTGATCTTCGGAACGCTGACCGCGCAGGCGGACAACATCCAGAAATACAAGTATGTCATCCACAACGTGGCCCATGCCTACGGCAAGACGGTCACCTTCATGCCGAAACCGATGAAGGGCGACAACGGCAGCGGCATGCATGTCAACATGTCGATCTGGAAGGGCGGCAAGCCCTTGTTCGCAGGCGACAAGTATGCCGACCTCAGCCAGGAGGCGCTGTGGTTCATCGGCGGCATCCTCAAGCACGCCAAGGCGCTCAACGCCTTCACCAACCCCGGCACCAACAGCTACAAACGCCTGATCCCGGGCTTCGAAGCCCCGGTGCTGCGCGCCTATTCGGCCCGCAACCGGTCGGGCTGCGTGCGCATCCCGTGGACCGAAAGCCCGAAGGCCAAGCGCGTCGAGGCCCGCTTCCCCGATCCGTCGGCCAACCCCTACCTGGCCTTCGCCGCGCTCCTGATGGCCGGCATCGACGGGATCCGCAACAAGATCGACCCGGGCCCGGCCTCGGACAAGGATCTCTACGACCTGCCGCCCGAGGAGCTGGCCGAGATCCCGACCGTCTGCGGCAGCCTGCGCGAGGCGCTCGAGGAACTGGCCAAGGACCACGACTTCCTGCTGGCGGGCGACGTGTTCACCAAGGACCAGATCGACGGCTACATGGCCCTGAAATGGGAAGAGGTCTACAACTACGAGCACACGCCGCATCCGGTCGAATACCAGATGTACTACAGCTGCTGAACGGCGGCAGTCCGATACCGCCAGGGGCGCCTTCGGGCGCCCCTCGCATGTCCGCCCTTCGCCTGCCGGCCGGGGCATCGGTGCCGGGCCGCGGACAATCGGGCGGGCGACCGGCAGGCGGGATCCCGCGCATCCCGCTCCGGTTGATCGATTCCACGTTTTCGACACAATCCGCGCCAATTCCCGTCACGGAACTCGGGAAAATCGGCAACAGTCTCACCCGGTGAGGTGTCCGATGTCGGCCAAGACCAGCAGCACCAGCGCCTTCGTCCTGTTCGGGCAGCAGCCGTTCCCGAACTTCGCGCATCTCGTGTCGGCGCTCCAGTCCGGCATCTCGGGACTGGGGGGGAGAAGGAACACGCTTCACTGGCACTCGCAGGATCTGGTCCTGTTCGACGTGGACGGCGACCGCATCGCGCTTGGCTGGACCGAGGACATGGCCGCCGAGCCCACCGCGTGCCTTGCGATCGCCGCGGGGCCCGGAACGGGCGACGGTCCCCATCCGCTGGCCGGCCGGTACGAAACCGTGCTCCGGCTGCTGCTCGGTCGGCTGCTGCCCCACGGCGGTGGCGCGCAACCGATCTGGCACGAATGGACCGGGCCGGTGACGGCCGAGAAGATCGAGGAACTTGTCGATCTGCTCGCACACCCCGCACCTTCGGATCTCGTGTCGCCGGCGCAACGCCGCAGCGTGCACGACCGCGAGATCGACCGGCTGCTGTTCCGCATGCGCGAGGAAGAGATCGTGCAGGAAGAACACAACCGCCTGCAACGCAACCAGACCCTGGCGGCCTGGGGGCGCAGCACCATCCATGTTCCCCGCCAGATGGTTGCACCGACCCGGCCGGTCACTGCGCCGGATGGGGAAGCCGAACCGGCAAGCGAAACGGACAACATCCCCCATCCGACCCAGCTCGATTCGGCGCGGCTGCGTCAGGCGCTCTACGACAGCCCCGGCGCGGTCGCCTCCGACACGGTCGCGATGCGCCTTGCCGTCGGCACGATGAGCGCAACCCTGGTTCTTGCCGCCGCACCCGTCGGCGCGGCGCTGCTGACCTGGAACACGTTGCGGGGCGCCGACCTGCGCATGACCGCCAATGCGCTGGCAATCACCGGCCTCGTCCAGGCGGTGCTGGCCTACGGCATCTTGGACCGGATCGGCGTCGCGATCTGACTGCCGGTCACGGGTGCAACGCCCGGAACGCCGCCAGCGCCTCGGGGGGCACGTCGCGGACATGGACCACGGTCGTGTGGATCGAGAACACCACCGCACCAGTCTCGGGCAGGCGTATCAGACACTGGCGCTCGCTGCGCAGATAATGCCGCTCGGCAGGTTTCGGGCGCCGGTCGGTTTCCCGACGGGGCTGGAACAGATCGGGTTCGGCATAAAGCAGTGCGTTGGCCCGCCATAGCCCCCGTCCGGGCCGAAGCGCATCGAACAGCCGTTGCACGCGGGGCGCCAGATCCGCGTCATAGACATCGACCGGCGCATGGATTCCGGTCAGCGGACGGCCGAGCTTTTCCGACAGGGTCCAGCTGGCCGGAAAGCACAGGATCGCGCCCACCAGCGCGTGCTCGCCCCGCCCGTCCGGCAGGTGCAGGCAGAAGTCTTCCTGCACGAGCCGGCCGAGCGTCAGCAGCGGCGCGTCCGCATCGAGCGCGACCGCGACCCCGTCCGCCCGCCGCACGACGCCATCGCCGACCGCATAACCCGGCAGCAACCGGCAGGTGTCGAGCACCAGTTCCAGCAGTTCCCGCGCCGCCGGCAGCGCCTCGGGCAGCAGCGCGTGAACCGCATCGGGCAGGGTCGCGATGAGCCGGTCGCGCTCGGCCATCTGGCCCGCATGGGCCTCATCGACCCGCAGCCAGTCCCCGGACGCAAGCGGCTGCATGCCCGGCAGCCGAGCCGTTGCGGGCTGCATCCAGGGCATTTGCGGCAGGCTGCGTTGCAGGATCGGATCTGTCATGCCGCGTTCCTAGCAGCACGCCCCGGTCCGGGAAAGGCAGCGAAGGCATGAGTTCCGGCAGACACGATCTGCAGAAGGGCTGCCGGACGACGGTTTCCCGCGATCGATCGTTGCAGGGTCACGCCACGGCCCGGAACGCGCAAGGGGCGTCCGACGAAGTCCTGCGCTGCCGGGGTGGACCGGGGGCGCCCGGCGGTTCTCGCGCCGCCTCGCATCTGCCGCACGGGGTGCGCATCAGCCTCCGGGAATCCGCGCGACAAGCGCCGCAACGAGATGGATGCCGCAAGGCGACCGCGCGACAGCGGAAAACCGTCATCGCTGCCGGCTCCTTCCTGTGGTGAGGCCCTCCTGCCCGCGAACCCGCGGCTGCGGTCGCTGCACACCCGTCTTCAGCAGGTTTCCGCCCGTCGTCGCAACCCACGTCGAGCGGTTACACGGTCGTCACACACCATCCCTAAACTCCGGCTGTTCGCGGTCGCAAGGTTCAGGGGGGCATCGGCATGGGATCCGGGTCGACGGCGAACACGGTTCAGACCTTCTGGTATGGCGGGCCGCTTTCGGCGTGGGAGATGGCATGTCTTGCCTCCTTTGCACCCTTCGGTCACGATCTTCATGTCTATTCCTACGACCGAACGCTGGTGTTGCCGCCGGGCGCGATGTGGCGTGATGCCGGCGAGATCCTGCCGGAGTCGGAGGTGTTCTTCTACCGTGACGGCTTCGGCAGGGGCAGCGTCTCGGCCTTCGCAAACCTGTTTCGGTACGCCCTGCTCAGGGATCGCGGCGGCTGGTGGGTCGATACCGATGTTCTCTGTCTCGGTCGGCTTCCCGCCTCGGGCGAAGGCGCCGTCGTCGGCATGGAGTCCCCGGGCCGGGTCAACAGCGCGGTCATCTACGCGCCGCCTCGTCACCCGCTTCCGACGATCGCCGCGCGCGAGGCGCTTGCCCTCGGCAAGGATGTGAGATGGGGCAACGCCGGGCCGCATCTGATGACCCGTCTCTGCCTGGGCGAGGCGGCAGTTGACGGCGTTTCGGTCCTGCCGGCCACGACCTTCTATCCGATACACTGGCGCGACGTGGTCCCGATGCTGATGCTTCCCTCCCGCGCCAGAGAGGCCGAGGCCGCCTGTCGGAACGCATCTGCGCTGCATCTCTACAACGAGATCTTCCGCCGGCGCGGGATCACCAAGCAGAAGCTTCCGCCCGAGGGAAGCTGGCTGCGGAGCCTGTTCGAAAGGCATCATGCCTCCGGGACGCACATGGCGGCGCACACGGCCCTCGACGTGCGCCGCGCGACCCTTTCGTATTATGCGCGCCGGGCACGGGAGAAGCTTTCGGAGCGCCTCGCCACACTTGCCCCGACCGCCGCGCGCGCCCGACCCTGACACCAGCGCCGGCAGCGCAGATCCCGGCCGCCGTCGATTTGCCTGTCCGGCGGCGCCGCGCAAATCGTCACACCCGGATGCCGAGGAACGGTTCGATCCGACCGGCCACGAACAGCGCGACAGCCGGGCCTTTCATCGTCACCACAAGCCACAGCCGCCCCAGGCAAGGGTATCGACACGGCCGGCATATGGCGGCCCCGGCAGGACTCGAACCTGCAACCATTCGCTTAGAAGGCGAGTGCTCTATCCGGTTGAGCTACGGGGCCGACCCCGGCCTTTTGCGGCAGGGCGCGACGGGGCGCAAGGTTTCAGTCCAGGCGGAGCGTCATGAAGATGCTGTTGGCATCCTCGACATAGCCGGTGAACGGGCCGCAACGGGCAAAGCCGGCAGATTCGTAAAGCGCGACCGCGGGCCGGAAGGCCGCCTGCGCCCCGGTCTCGAGGCTGACGCGGCGCAGTCCCCTGTCACGCGCGACCTGCAACAGATGGTCCAGCAGCAACCTGGACAGACCGCGTCCCCGCGCCTCCTCGACCACATGCATCGACTTTATCTCGCCATGACCGGGTTCGATGGTCTTGATCGCGCCCATGCCCAGGATGGTGCCATCCTCCCCGCGCAATGTGAAGAATGCCGTCTCGCGCCCGGCAAGGCCCTCGGCCGGCAGGGCATGGATGCTTTCGGGCGGCGTGACCTGGCGCATCAGGGCCAGATGGCGGGCGATCACGTGACCGACCTCGCGCCGCATCGGATCGTCGGGGCGGATTTCCATGCCGGACCTCTGTGCCGAATCTTCGGCCTTCTTCTGCCGCCCGGTCAGCCACCGGCGCAAGCCTCGGTCGATCAGCGGCGCAGGCCGTCGCGCGAATGGGCAACCGTCGCACAGGTCGCAGGAACGTCGCACCGATTTCGGGCACCGGCCAGAGGTTCGCCTTGCGCAAGACCGGTCGGCAGACGCATGATCCGGGCTCCGGCCTGTGCAGAGCCCCGATGTCCGACAGCCCCGCGCCGATCCTGCGCCGTTTCGTGACCGTCGCCGGGCGCCAGACCCACCTGCGCCAGACGGGAAGCGGCCCGGCCGTGCTGGTCCTGCACCAGACGCCGCAGTCCTCGGCGACGATGGAGCCCATGCTGCGGCTTCTGCCGGGTGTCACCGCCATTGCGCCGGACAGCCCCGGGTTCGGGCTGTCTGACCCGCTGCCGGGACGCAGATGGGACATGGCGCGGCTTGCCGACTGGCTGTCCGGGCTGATGGACGCCCTGGGGATCGCCCGCGCCGGACTGATCGGACAGCACACCGGCGCCGCAATCGCCGCCGACTTCGCCCGCCGCCACCCGGGGCGCGCAACGAGCCTTGCGGCAGATGGGCTGCCGGCCTTCACCGCGGCCGAGCGCGCAACGATCCTACCGCATCAGTTGCCGCGCTTCCGCCCCGCGACCGATGGTGCGCATCTGGTCTGCGCCTGGTCGCGGTTCCGCGACGGCTGGATGTTCTTTCCCCGGTCGGACCATCGGCTGGCCCGCCGCCGCGCGCTTGATCTGCCGCCGCCGGAGCTGATCCAGACCTGGCAACTGATGGAACTGCTGCGATCGGGGGAAAGCTATCGCGCCGTCTATCCGGGCGTGTTCGCCTGGGACGGCGCGGCGGCACTGCGCGGGCTCAGCTGTCCGGCGCTGATCGGAGCCGATGCCGGCGACCAGCTGTTCGATCATCTCGACCGGCTGCCCGACGGCCTGCCCGGCGTCACGTTTCTGCGCACGGCGGTCGGAGACCGGGCGGGGTTGTGGCGCCGCCTGGCCGACTTCACCCTGTCCCATGCCGGCGCGGCAACGCCGCCCGCCCCGTCCCGCACCGGGGCCGCCTCGGGTCCGCGCGCATACGTCCGGCTGACCGGCGACCGCCACGTCCTGATCCATCGGCGCGAGGGTCCCGCCGCACCGGTCGTCCTTCTGCACGGGGCGGGTTCGGCCGGCGAGGTGGAACTGGCGCGGAGTCCGCCCTTACGCGCCTGCCTCGCTCTCGACCTGCCGGGCCACGGCAACAGCGATCCGCCTGCCCGCAGCAGTTTCGACCCGGCGGCCCTCGCACGCGACGTCGGCGCGGTGCTGGATGCACTCGGGCTCGACCGCGTCTCGCTGCGCGGGCGCGGGCTGGGCGCAGCGGTCGGGGTCGAGCTGGCCCGGGCCCGGCCTGACCGGATCGGCCGGCTGCGGGTCGGGGAACTGGCCCTGCTGTCGGAGACCGAGGCCGAGACCTGGACCTCGCGGCTGATCCCCGACCTCGCGCCCTGCCCCTACGGCACGCATCTGGTGCGGCTGTGGCACGCCCTGCGGGACGACCAGATGTTCTGGCCCCGGTTCGATACCCGGGCCGCTGCCGCCCGCCGGATCGAACCGATGCTCGACGCCGACCATCTGGCGCGGCGCTTCTTCGCCGCGCTGCGCTGCGCCGACCTGCATGCCGCCCATGCCGCCTGGCTTCGCTGGGATGTGCGGAGCCGCATGGCCGGGCTGAACCCTCCGCCCGAAATCGCTGCGGTGCCCGGCGACGGCTGGGCGCGGGACGCTGCGGCCCTGGCAGCGCTGGCCGGCGGCCGGGTGGTGTCCGCCGCATCGGACGGCGACGGGCTGGACCTGCCCGACGCGCCCTGACCGCGTCAGGCGCGCGGGGCCAGATGGCATGCCGCCCGGTGGTCGGGCCCGACAGCGGCAAGCCCGGGTTCGGTATCGCAGATCTCCTGCACGAGCGGGCATCGGTGCCGGAACCGGCAGGCGCCCGGCCGCTCGGCCCCCGGAGGCACCGCCCGGGGCAGATCCGCCAGCCGGTCAGCGCCGGGGATCGCCGCGATCAGGGCGCGGGTATAGGGATGCGCCGGCGCGGTCCAGACCGCATCCGAGGCTCCTTCCTCGACGATCCGGCCGCGATACATGACCGCGATGCGGTCGGCGACATAGCGGATCACCGACAGGTCGTGGCTGATGAACAGATAGGCCAGCCCCAGGTCGCGCTGCAGGTCGGACAGCAGGTTGAGCACCTGCGCCTGGATCGAGACGTCAAGCGCCGACACCGGTTCGTCGCAGACGAGGATCCGCGGGTCGAGCGCCAGCGCCCGGGCGATCGCGACGCGCTGGCGCTGCCCGCCGGACAGTTCGTGCGGATATCTGCGCCCCTGCGCCTCGGTCAGGCCCACCCGATCCAGCAGGGCCGATACCTTGCGGTCCACGTCGGGCATCCGGTGCACCACAAGCGGCTCGCCCACGATCTGCGCGACCGACAACCTTGGATTGAGCGAGCCGAACGGATCCTGGAACACCATCTGCACCCGACGCGCCCTTGCGCGGCGGTCGGCCAGCCGCGCCACCGGCCAGTCGCGGCCGTCGATGCGGACCGCCCCTGCCGAGGGGGCCATGAGGCCGGCCACCGCCCGCGCCAGCGTGGACTTTCCGCAACCCGATTCGCCCACCAGCCCGAGCGTCCGCCCCGGTGGGATGGACAGGGTGACACCATCGACCGCGCGCAGCGCATCGGCGCCGCTGCCGTGGATGCAGACCAGATCGACGAGTTCCAGGACCGGGGCGGGATCAGCCATCGAGCACGCAGGCACGGCCATGCCCTGCCCCCCCTTCGCGCCAGGCCGGCGGTGCCGGCAGGCAATCGGGTCCGCTGTGCGGGCAGCGCGGGGCGAAGGCGCAGCCCTGCGGCATCTCAGCGGGGGCCGGCACGCTTCCCGGGATCTCGACCAGCCGGCGTGTGCGACCGGCGGCTGCATCGGGCCGCGCGGCCATCAGCAGCCGGGTATAGGGATGCAGGGGGGCGGCCAGAACTTCGGCCACCCGTCCCTCCTCGATCTTGCGCCCCGCATACATGACGGCGACGCGGTCCGCCATCGCCTGCACGACCCCCAGATCGTGGGTTATCAGCATCAGCGCCACGCCCCGGTCCCGGCGCAGATCGTCCAGAAGTTGAAGGATCTCGGCCTGGATCGTCACGTCGAGCGCCGTGGTCGGTTCGTCCGCAACAATCAGATCCGGCCCGCAGGCCAGCGCCGAGGCAATCATCACCCGCTGCCGCTGCCCGCCGGACAACTGGTGCGGAAAGGCATCGACCCGCACGGCCGGATCGGGCAGGCGCACCCGCGCCAGCATCTCCACCGCCCGCGCCCGCGCGGCCTTCCACGACACCCCCTCGTGCCGGCGGACCACTTCGGCGATCTGTTCGCCAACGGTCGGGACCGGATTGAGCGAGGTCATCGGCTCCTGGAAGATCATCGCGATCCGCCGCCCGCGAAACGCGCGGAGGCGCCGCGCCGAAAGCCCGGTCAGATCGGTGCCGTCAAGCGCGATCTGCCCTTCGCGCACCGAGATCCCGTCCGGCAGCAGACCCATCACGGCCAGCGCCGTCATCGACTTGCCACAGCCGGATCCGCCCACCACGGCCAGAACCTCGCCCCGCCCGATGGCAAGATCCAGCCCCCGAACCAGCGCCGGGCCTCCGGCGACGCCCACGGTGAGCCCCCTTATGGACAGCAGCGGCCCGCTCATGTGCGCCTGTGCAGCCGGGTGTTCAGCGCATCGTTCAGCCCGTCGCCCAGAAGGTTCAGCGCAAGGACCGTCAGCACCACCGCGAGGCCCGGAATCGCCACCAGATACCAGGCGGTGCGAAAATCCGACCGGCCCATGCCGATCATCGTGCCCCAGGATATGACGTTCGGATCACCGAGGCCGAGAAAGCTGAGACCGGCTTCGGTCAGGATTGCGGTCGCGGTCAGGATCGAGGCGGTGACGACGACCGGCGCGATCGCGTTCGGCAGGATCTGGCCCAGGATGATCCGGCCGTCGCCCATGCCGATCATCCGGCATGAGGCGACGAAATCCGCCTCGCGCAGCCGCAGGAACTCGGCCCGAACCAGCCGCGCGATGGCCGGCCACGATATGGCGGCGATGGCGAGGATGATGGTCGCGACCGAGGGGTTGACGATGACAACGATAACGATCGCCAGAAGGAAGGGCGGAATGGTCTGGAAGGCATCGGTCAGCCGCATCAGCGCATCGTCGGTCCAGCCGCCGAAGTACCCCGCCACCGCCCCGACCGTCACCCCGACCACCAGCGCCGCGGCGGTGGCGGCCAGCCCTATCAGCAGCGAGATCCGGGCACCGTGGAAGATGCCCGCGGCGATGTCGCGCCCCAGCGCATCGGTGCCCAGCGGCGCACCCGCGATCTCGCCCGGCCAGGCGAAGGGCCGACCGACCATCGCCCAGGGACCCGCCGGATATAGGATCGGCGCCGCGACCGACATCAGCGCCACCGCCAGCAGGATCGCCATTCCGATCACCGCCGAGGGAGAGGCCAGCAAACGGCGCCAGAGGATCCGCACGGGCTATCTCAGCACGATTCGCGGGTCGAGCCGCGTGTAGATCAGATCGACCAGCAGGTTGATTGCGAGGACCAGGACCGACGACAGGAACAGGATGCCGAGGACCAGCGGAATGTCGCGGCGGAACACCGCCTCGAAGGCGAGCCGCCCGATGCCGGGCCAGCCGAACACCGTTTCGACCAGCACCGCGCCGCCCAGCAGCGAACCGACCTGAAGTCCCAGCATCGTGATCATGGGCAGAAGCGCGTTGCGCGCCGCGTGGCGCAGCAGCACCCGCGCCGGCGACAGCCCCTTGGCCCAGGCGGTGCGCACGTAGTCCTGGTTCAGGATCTCCAGCATCGTCGCGCGCATCAGCCGCGTGTAGATCGCCACGTAGAACAGTGCCAGCGATACCGCCGGCATGATCAGATGCCGCGCGACATCGACGGTGAAGCTCCACCATGTGTGCTGCACCCAGGTCACATACATCCCGCTCATCGGCAGGACGCGCAGCCAGACGGTGAAGATCAGGATCAGCACGATCCCGACCAGAAACACCGGCGTTGCATAGAATAGCAGCGCCGCGATGGTCACCGCCACATCCGGCCAGCGGCCGCGAAAGGCCGCCGCGACGATGCCGAGCGCCGCACCGGCGACGAACGCAAGGCCGATGGCGGTGAACATCAGCAGCAGCGTTGCCGGCAGGCGTTCGACGATCAGCGTGAGGACCGGCACGTTGAACGCATGGCTCATGCCGAAGTCCAGCGCCAGCAGACGCCCGACGTAGATCAGGAACTGCACCGGCAGCGGCCGGTCGAGCCCGAGGTCGCGGCGCAACTGCTCGATGAAGGCGGGATCGGCCGACTGCACCTCGCCCGCGATCACGTCGGCGATGTCGCCGGGGGCAAGGTGCAGAAGCGCGAACTGCAGCAGCAGCACGATCCCCAGCACCACCACCGCCTGCCCCAGACGGCGCAGCAGGTACCGGCCGTGCCGGGCCGTGGTGCCGGGGCCCCCGCTCACGACGCGAGCCAGACCTGGGCGAAGCCCGAATAGACCCCATCGGCCGTCACCGCATAGTCGCGCACCCGGGTGTTCGCGACGGTGAACTGGTCGATCGCCACCAGCGCGATCACCGGCAGTTCGGTCGCCAGGATGCGCTGGATCTCGTGGAACTGGCGGCGCCGTTCCTCGGCATCGTTCTCGCGCGAGGCAGCGACGAAAAGCGCGTCGAGTTCGGGCGAGGAGTAGTGCGTCGAGTTGGTGAAGGGCGTGCCGGGGCGGATGTTCTCGGACCAGTAGGCGCGCTGCACGCCGATGGTCGGGTCCGAGGCATTGGTGATCGCCGACAGGTTGATGTCCCAGTCGCGATCGGTCCAGATCCGCCGGACCCATCCGGCAAAGTCGTTGCTGCGCACCTCGGCCGCGATGCCAAGCTCGGCAAGCTGCTGGCGGGCGTACTGGGCCATGCGGCTGTAGTGGTCACCGAAGGGCGTGTATGACCGCAGCGTGCTGGCGGAGTTCACCTGATCGCGCGCAGGACCGCCGCCGTGAAGAACCCGAGCCCGGCAAGCGCAAGCATCGAGCCCAGCGCGATGAACGGTTCGGCGGCGGCAGAACCAAGCTGATAGGCCGCTAGGGACGCGCACATCACGGGCAGGCCGAGGTTGTGCAGCGCCACATGCCAGCGTGCCGACGCGGTGGCCGCCACGTCGGGCAGCACTGCATAGACCAGCCCGGTCAGGCACAGGCTTACCCAGCCCAGAAGCTGCACATGGGTATGCACGCTGCGCAGGGTGAAGTCGCCGCTGGCCGCCATGACGATGCCGATCAAGAGACCGACCATCAGCCACAGCACCGCCATAACGAGCTGGATGCGAGCGATGCGGGGAATGGCGGGGGCCGGCGGGGACCAGGCTCCGGTGGTCGCGTAATGCATGGTTTCACCTCAGACCGGCGGCAGCAGGACAAGGCCCGCATCGCGCGCGACCCGCATCACCACCGCCATGTCCGGCGGTCCGGCCGGCGGTTGCGGCGTCTCTACCTCGTCGGGCAGCGGGTGCCCCACGCCGGTGAAGAAATCGACATGCATCCGGCCCGGCGCATTGGTGATCGCCAGCCGCCCCGGCGACGAACCGGTGCAGACGAAGCTGTGCGGCGCGCCCTCGGGCACGACGATCCAGCTGCCGGGCGAACCCTGCACCGTCCGGTCCCCGATGCGGAACTCGAACGTGCCCTCGAGCACCAGAAAGCACTCCGATTCGCCGGCATGGGCGTTCGGCGGGGCGCCAAGTCCGGGCGGGACGATCGCCTCGACGATGCAGAACTTGCCCTCGACGTCGTCGGGCAGGACACGGAACTTCAGCAGCATGCCGAAGACATCATAGGTTCGGGAAACGGGGACGGTCATGGGTTCCTCTTGCAAATGGTTGACGGCAGCGATTCGCCGTGTGAGACTTCAGTATCAAAATGAGACGATTGTCTCAATATGAGAAATGAGTGTCATGAGTGACGACCCCCTGCCGGCCGAGGATTCCCGCAGCAACCAGCGCGCCCGCACCCGCGAGGCGATCATCGAAGGTGCGCGGCGCCTGACCGCGGCCGGCAAGCCCGTGACGGTCGCCGCAGCGGCGGCCGAGATGGGCATCTCGCGCGCGACCGCCTACCGGTATTTTCCCGATCCGCAGGTTCTGGCGATGGAAGCGGCCCTGTCTGTCGAGGTGGCACCCTACGAGGCCGTGGTTGCCGGCACGCAGGATCTGCGCGGCCGCCTTGCCGCGATTGCCGCCTACATGCTTCGCCTGACACTCGAGAACGAGGCAAGCTTCCGACGCTTCATCGGACCGGCGGCAGAGGCGGCCGAGGGCAACACCCCCAGACGGGGCGCCCGGCGGGTCGCCTACTTTCGCCGCGCCCTGTCGGACTTCGGCGGCCTCGAAGACGAAGCGCGGGCGCGGCGGCTGGTGGCGCAGCTTTCGGCCGCGACGGGGATCGAGGCGCTGGTCGCGCTGCTGGACATCGCAGGAATACCGCGGCGGCAGGTGGCGGATGTGGCGGCAGAGATGGTGGACGCCATCCTCGACCGCCATCTCGGTCCGGCATCGGGCTGACCGGCGCACCGTCCCGCTGCTGGCGGGTGGTGGGTGATGAGAGACTCGAACTCCCGACATCCTCGGTGTAAACGAGGCGCTCTACCAGCTGAGCTAATCACCCTGCCGCGCCGAGATACGGCCGCCGCGTCCGCAGCGCAAGCCTCAGTAGGTCGCCCGACCGCCCGACAGGTCGAACACGCCGCCGGTGGTGAAGCTGTTTTCGGCGGTGCAGAGCCAGGCGATCATGTTCGCGGCCTCGTCCACCTCGAGGAACCGCCCGCGCGGGATCTTCGACAGCATGAAGTCGATGTGGCTCTGGCTCATCTGGTCGAAGATCCGGGTCCGGGCAGCGGCCGGCGTCACGCAGTTCACCGCGATGTCGGTGCCCGCATGCTCCTTGCCCAGCGTCTTGGTCAGCGCGATCACCCCGGCCTTGCTGGCGGAATAGGCCCCGGCATTGGGGTTGCCTTCCTTCCCGGCGACCGAGGCGATGTTGACGATCCGGCCATATCCGCGCGCCGCCATGTGCGGCAGGACCGCCTTGCAGCAGTGGAACACCCCGTGCAGGTTCACCGCGACGATGCGGTGGAACTCGTCAACCGGATAGTCGGTCACCGGGCCGTTCGACCCCGCGATCCCGGCCGAGGCCACCAGAACGTCGATCCGTCCGTGCCGGGCGGCAACCGCATCGGACGCCGCCCGAACCGCCGGCCAGTCGGTGACGTCCAGCGCCGCGGCCTCGGCCCTGTCGCCCAGATCCCGGGCCGAGGCGGCGGCCAGATCGCCGTCCATGTCCCAAAGCACGACATGGGCGCCCGAAGCGTGCAGCCGCCGCGCCACGGCCAGCCCGATGCCCTGCGCCCCGCCGGTGACGACGGCCACCTGTCCGTTCAGGTCATAGCTGTTCATGCGTCCGCCACCACGTCCTGCCGCTGCCGGCCGAGCCCGGCGATCCCGAGTTCCACGACATCGCCCGGCCGCAAGTAGCGCGGCGGCTTCATCCCCATCCCTACCCCCGGCGGCGTGCCGGTGGAGATCACGTCGCCCGGATGCAGCGTCATGAACTGGCTGAGATAGCTGACCAGATGCGCCACGCCATAGACCATCGTGCGGGTCGATCCGTCCTGCATCGTCTGGCCGTTCACCTTCAGCCACATCGCCAGATCCTGCGGATCGGCCACCTCGTCCCGCGTGACAAGCCAGGGGCCGAGCTGACCGAAGCTGTCACAGCTCTTTCCCTTGGTCCACTGACCGGCCCGCTCGGTCTGGAATGCCCTTTCGCTCACGTCGTTGGCGACGGCATAGCCCGCGACATGGTTCAGCGCCGCGGCCTCCGGGACGTATTTGGCCCGCGTGCCGATGATCACGGCCAGCTCCACCTCCCAGTCGGTCTTTTCCGACCCGCGCGGGATGACGATCGGATCGTCGGGACCGCAGATCGCGCTGGTTGCCTTCATGAAGATGATCGGCTCGGGCGGCACGGTGGCCCCGGTCTCGGCCGCGTGGTCGGAATAGTTCAGCCCGATGCAGACGAACTTTCCCGTGCCCCCGACGCAGGGGCCCAGCCGGGCGCCGTCGGGCACCCGCGGCAGGGCCGCGGCATCCAGCGCGCGCAGCATCGCCAGACCCTGATCCGACAGCACCGCCCCGGCGATGTCGGGCACCAGTCCGGTCAGGTCGCGCGCCACCCCCTCCGGATCCAGCATCCCCGGCCGTTCCGCCCCGGGCGGCCCCCAGCGCAACAGTTTCATGTCCCTACTCCTTCAGTTGTTCGACCAGCCGCCGTCGATCAGATGGATCGCCCCGGTGGTAAAGGCGCTTTCGTCCGAGGCCAGATACACCGCCAGATGCGCGATCTCCTCGGCCGTGCCCAGCCGGCCCATCGGCTGGCGGGCGACAAAGGCGCGCCGCGCCGCCTCGGGGTCGGGCTGGGCGTCGATCCGCGCTTGCAGGCTCGGCGTGTCCACCGTGCCGGGGCAGATCGCATTGGCCCGGATGCCCTGCCCCACATGATCTGCCGCCAGCGCCTTGGTCATGCCGATCACGCCGGCCTTGGTGGTGGCATAGACGAACCGGTTCGGCGCGCCCTTCACCGAGCTTGCCGCCGAGGCGACGTTGATCACAGAACCGCCGCCGCGGGCGATCATGCCGGGCAGGAAGGCGCGGGTGACGCGATACATGCCGCCAAGGTTGAGATCGACCGAGAAGGCCCAGGCATCCTCGTCGCAGTCGAGGATCGAGCCATGATGGACGAAGCCGGCAGCGTTGAACAGCACATCCACCCCGCCCGCCGCCCGGGCCGCAGCGGCGACCGCAGCCGCATCGCGGACGTCGAGATGCGCGGTGACGATCCGCCCCCCGGCGCCGCGCGCGGCCCCCGCCAGCCGTTCCAGCGCCGGGGCGTCGATGTCGGTCGCGATCACGTCGGCGCCCTCGCGCACGAAGGCAAGCGCCGTCGCCCGCCCGATCCCGGCCCCTGCCGCCGTCAGGAACGCGCGCTTCCCCGCAAGCCGTCCCATGCCCTGCCCCTTTCCCCGCCGTTCAGCCCAGCGCCGCGATCACGGCGTCGGTCGTCGTGACCAGCGCCACGTTCTGCATCGCATAGTCAATGCTCGCCCGGTGCCAGTCGGCGTTCATCGTGCTGCATCCGTCCTCGGGGATGACCATGACATAGCCCTTGTCGGCCCCGGTGCGTGCGGTGTGCTCGATCGACATGTTGGTCCATGCGCCGGTCTCGATGATGATGTCGCGCCCTTCGGCCTTCAGGATCCGCTCGAGCGGCGTGCCCTCCCAGGCGCTCATCCGCGCCTTTCGCACCACATGGTCGCCCGGCTGAGCCTCGAGTCCGGGCACGGGTTCCGCGCCCCAGGTGCCCTCCACCAGGGCGTTGGCATCGACGCAGCCCTCGAACAGCGGCGCATTGAGCGTCATGTCGCGGGCATCGGCCCGCCGGACGAACCAGACATGGATCACCGGCACCCCCAGCGCGCGGCAGCGGTCCGCCAGGCGCCGGATGTGCTCGATCGCATTCTGGTCGCGGCAGTGTTGCGGGCTGCCGGACGAGGCAAAGGCCCCGCCCTCCATCACCACGTCGTTCTGCATGTCCTGGATGATCAGGGCGCAGCGCGCGGCATCCAGCCGCAGCCCGTCTTCCCCCGCGGGGGCAGCCTTCGCTGTCGGCCGCGCCCGCATGAAGGGCTCGGGCCGCGGGCCGACCTTGACCGGGATCGCATAGACCGAGGTCGAGGCGCAGACGAACAGCGTGCGCCAGTCCTCGCCGCCCCAGTGCAGGTTGGCCGGCAGTTCGGGGATCGAGACCTTGCCGATGCGCCGCCCGTCCGGCGCATAGACCCACAGCCCGCCCGGCGCGCAGCACCAGACATTGCCCTCGGCATCGCATTTCATTCCGTCCGGCACCCCGGGCAACAGGCTGTCGCGCAGCCCGCTGGCGAAGATGCGGCCGTTCGACAGGCTTCCGTCGCGGCCCACGTCATAGACCCGGATGTTGGCCTGTTCGGTGTCGTTGACATAAAGCCGGCTCTCGTCCGGGCAGAAGCACAGGCCGTTCGGCTGGGTGAAGGTGTAGCGGTCCACCATCAGCTCCGGCTCGGCGCCGGGGCGGGCACCGGCGGGGATTCGGAACACCCCCTGCCAGCCGAGCTCCCGCGGACGTTCCACGCCATAGACCGGCATCCGCCCATACCACGGATCGGTGAACCAGGTCGAACCGTCGGACTTGACGCAGATGTCGTTGGGGCTGTTCAGCTCGCGCCCCTCGAAATGGCTGGCAAGCACCTCGCGGGTGCCATCGGGGCGGAAGCGGGCGACCGAACTTGTCGAATGTTCGCAGACCAGCAGGTTCAGGTCCGCATCGTAGGTCATGCCGTTGCCCTTGTTCGAGGGGCGCATGACCTCGCGCACGCCCGACCGGTCCCAGCGTCGGCGCACGTCGCCGGGCATGTCAGAAAACAGCAGGTAATGTTCGGTCGGGTGCCAGATCGGACCCTCGGTGAACTGGAATCCCGATCCGATCTGGCGCACCGGGGCGTGTTCGTCGATCAGGCGGCGGAAGACGGGGTCGAGCGCGGCATGGGCCATGACGCGGCCCTCACGCCGGGAACCAGCTGCGCCGCGGCACCGACTGGCTGATCGGGCCGGGTATCGCCATGTCGGCCCGGCCGACCACCTGGCCACCCTGCACCACCGCCGGCTTGTCGTGCACCGGCAGGATGTATTTCGCGCCGGAATACATGAGCTTGCGGATCGCCGCCTTCTCGCCCCGCTTTGAACCGCCGTGGTTGCCGGTGACCTGGTATTCCTCGGGGCCGAAGGACCGCATCGGCTCGATGATCTGGTCGTTGAAGTCGTAGATCACGTCGCCGCACAGGATCGCCAGCCCGTCGGCGGTATCGACATGCACGTTCATCGAGCCCTCGGTATGGGCGCCTGCCGCCTCCAGCCGGAGCCCCGGCATCAGTTCGATCATCCCCGACAGCTCCAGATCCTCCAGCCGCAGCGCGCCGGGGGTGTGCAGACGCTCGACCAGGTGGATGATGTCGGGCTTGGGATACTGCGGATGCATCAGCCCCGAGACCGAATATTCCAGCTCGCGCCGGTTGATGACGACGGTGGTGTTCATCGGGAACACGTCGTCCTTGCCGGCATGGTCGATGTGCAGATGCGTGTGCAGGATATAGCGCACGTCGCCCACCTTGACGCCGTGGTTGGCGAGCTGCCGCTCGATCATGTTCTCGTGGAACTGCAGACCCCGCATCCCCAGCGAGCCCATGATCGCATTGTCGCGGTATCCCGTGTCCACCACGACAGGATACTGCCCGCCGAGAATCAGGAAGCCGTAGACCGGCACCCGCCGCGTCCGCCCGCAATCGCGCCCCAGCACGAGAAACGAGCTTTCCAGCTCGATGTCGCCATAGTCGAGAATCCGGATTTCCAGTGCCATGCGTCCCTCCCTTACAGCCGGTAGACCCGGGCTGCCGTGTCGTGAAAAACCTTGTTCCGGTCGGCCTCGGACAGGCCCCCCGCCGCAGCGCGGTGGGCATCCAGCAGGCTTGCGTAATCGGTCCAGAGCTTCTCGATGGGGAAGTTCGACCCCCAGAGACAGCGGTCGGCACCGAACAGTGCCAGCGTCTCGGACCAGAGCCAGGCGATCAGGTCGCGGTCCACCCGATGCACGAAGGTGCCGAAGCCCGAAAGCTTGACAAAGGCGTTGGGACGGGCCGCGAGATCGGCCATCGCCCTGCGCCACGCCCCGCGGCCTGCATCCGACGTATCCTCAAGCATTCCGGCATGTTGCAGGATGAAGTTCACCTTCGGGCAGGCATCCAGCAGCGCCAGGGCATGCGGCATCTGCCCGGTGAACACCTGAAGGTCGAAGGACCAGCCGTAATCGGCCAGCCTGCCTATGTTTTTCTGCACCAATGGATCGGCGGCGAGGTCCGGCCGGGCAGCGAAGCGATACTGTGGGTTGTCGTGCCAGTGGAACTGCTGCCGGATGCCGCGGACCCGCGGGCAGCGCGCCAGCCGGTCGAGCGCCGGTCGCACATCCTCCACCGTCATGTCCGCATGGGCGACCGTCGCCATCGGCCAGCCGGTTTCCAGCGCCACCCGTTCGATCCATTCCGCCTCGGCGAGGCCGGCGCCGGGCGCCCAGTTGGCCTGGACATAGACCGACTTCCTCACCCCCAGTCCGGCGATGTCCGACAGGTACTCCGACATCGGATAGTCGCGCCGGATCGGGTCGTAGGGCCCGAAGATGCGCGGCTGCATCGGCCCCGACAGCCAGGGCAGGTCGGCCTGACGCCAGACATGGAAATGGCTGTCGATCACGCGCATGGATGGGGTCCGCCGCCGTGCCGCATGGTCATCGCCGTCCCTGCGCAAAGCCCAGGATCTCGCCCGCGATCGCCGGCGGCGAGGATCCGTCGCCCAGCCGGTCCAGCAGCGGCAGGATCGCCCGCATCGCGTCGGTCTCGGGCCGGTAGGCCGGATCGGCGGCCAGCGGGCTGAGCCACAGGACCCCCCAGGCAAGTCCGCGCAGCCGGGCCATGGCGGCGGCGAGCGCCTCGGGCCCGCCGCGTTCCAGCCCGTCCGACACCATCACCACAAGCGCCCCGCGAGCGAAGGAGGCAAAGCGCGGCACCGACAGGAACACCGCCAGCGCCTCGCCCAGCCGGGTGCCCCCATCCCAGTCGGCCACGAGCCCCGATGCAAGTGTCAGGGCCTGCGTCCTGTCGCGGTGGCGCAGCGCCCGGGTGACCCGGGTCAGCCGGGTGCCCAGGGTGAAGCATTCCGCCCGCTCGCCCGCCTGCACCAGCGCATGGGCAAGCCGCAGCGCACCATCCGTCCCCGCCTTCATGCTGCCCGAGACGTCGATCAGCAGCAGCACCCGCCGCTGGCGCGTCCGCCGCTGGCGGGTCGGCAGGCGGATCACCTCGCCATCGCGGCGCAGCATCTGGCGGAAGGCGCGGGCGGGGTCGGGGCGCGCGCCCTTGCCGGCCGCCATCCGGCGCTCGCTGTCGTCGAACCGGAGGAGGCCCGCGATGCCGCATGAGCCGGCAGCCTCGGAGACTGCCAGCCCTTGGCTCGACACCGCAGCGGCGGCCCGGCATCTCGGAAGAG
>JBKBMT010000034.1:0-32523 GCA_046295655.1 Gemmobacter sp.
GGGTGCAACCCCTCGCGCCGCGCGATCTCGCTGCCGCTGGCCACCCGCCCCTCGTCGAGCAGGCGCTGCCCGTGGAAGGCACGCGACAAGGCCGTGAGGACGGGCATCTCATGCTTCGGCGCCTCGGCGCCGCCGTCCGCCACGCCTCGCGCGAACTGGCGCGCGAGGCCCGCAAGCGGCGGCTGCTTCTGGTCATCACCGACGGCAAGCCCAACGATCTGGATCATTACGAGGGCCGGCACGGGATCGAGGACAGCCACATGGCCATCCGCGAGGCCCGCCGGGCCGGCCATGCGGTGTTCGGCATCGCCGTGGACCGCGACGGCAAGTCCTGGTTTCCGCGCATCTTCGGCCAGGGCGGCTTTGCCCTGATCCCCCATCCCGACCGGCTGACCGCCGCCCTGCCGCAGATCTATCGCCAGATGGTGGGGGCGTGAGCGATCTGCTGGACGAGTTGCCGGGCGAGCCCATGATGTGGGTGCTGATCGTGTCCGAGCTTCTGGTCTTCGGCGCCGGGCTGACGGCCTTTCTGGCGATGCGGCTGACCGATCCCACGGGCTTTGCCGAGGCGCAGGCGCATCTGCACCGGGCCGGGGCGGCTCTGAACACGGTCGTGCTCGTCACCTCGGGCCTTCTGGCCGCGCTGGCCATGCGTGCCGCGGCGACCGGCGCGATCCGGCGCAAGCAGGCCCTGCTGGCCGGGGCGATGGCGCTTGGCGTCCTGTTCCTTGCAATCAAGACGGTGGAATATGCCGACAAGGCCGCGCAGGGCATTGGCTGGGAAAGCCACATCTTCTTCACGTTCTACTACCTGCTCACAGGCTTTCACGCGGCCCATGTGGTGGCCGGCATCCTGCTGCTCGGCCTGGTCGCCGTGCTGCGCAGTCCGCGGGCAACCGAAACCGGCGCCGCCTTCTGGCACATGGTCGATCTGGTCTGGGTGCTGCTGTTCCCGGTGATCTACCTGGTCCGATGACCCGCGATCCGCTGATCCGCGCCTCGGCACTGTTGTGCGCGCTGTCGCTGGCCGGTGGCGCCGTGACGCGACTGCCCGACCATCGCGCGCTGGCCCCGGCGATCCTGGGCCTTGCGCTGTGGAAGGCCCGGCTGATCCTGCATCGGTATCTGGGTCTGGCAGCGGCGCCGCGCTGGCGTCAGGGGTTCGACCTGACGGCCGCTGGCTTCTGCCTGATGCTCGCGGTGCTGGCGGTCCTCGGCTGAGCCCGGCTCAGCCGGCGGCGCGCACCGCCTCGGCCAGCGGCGGCGACAGGTCGAACTCCGCCAGCACCCGCGCCCGCGCCCCGGCCGACATCTTGGCGGCGGTCTTGGCGACGATCCCGGCCAGATCGTCGCGACCCTCGGCAAAGCCTGCGAAATACCAGCGCAGGAACACGAAACAGGCCACGTCCTCCAGCGCCTGCACCTCGGCGTCGCGCTTGAGACCCTCCTTGCGCAAGAGCATCCCGACCCGCGCACAATCGGCGGCCGGATAGCCGGCCGCGGCCATCATCCCGGCCACCCGGTCGGCATGGCGGCGGCCCTGCTCCCGGCGCCAGGCATGATAACCCTGCCGCCCCTCGGGGACGGCAGACCGGGGCAGCAGCCAGCGTTCGACATGCTGACCCCGCGCCGCGATCCGCAGGACCTCCGACGCCTCCGGCACCAGCCGGGCCAGTTCCGCGCTCATGCGCAGGCCATAGACCAGCGCCGCGGGCCGGCCGTCCTCCTGCCCCGGATCCGCGGCATTGGCCGCGTCGATCGCGGCAAGAACGGCGGCAAGTCGGCTCATTTCTCTTTCGACCAGGCATCGGCGGGATCGGACAGCACATAATCCATCAGCCGGCCCACATCCTCGATCTCGGCGACATTCTGGCGGATCGTCACCCCGTACTGGCGCAGCTTGCCGAAGGCACGGCTCAGGCTTTCGGGTTTCATCCCCAGCCGGCCCGCAATCAGCCCCTTGTCGTAGGGCAGCACCACCTTGCAGACACCCTTGCGGCAATCGGCCAGGTCCAGCAGGAACTCGGCCACCCTTTGCGCCCCGGTCTGGGCCTTCAGCGCCTCCACCTGTCCGACCAGCGCGTGCAGATGGGCAAAGGCCGCCGACAGGATGGCGATTGCCACCTCGGGAAAGTCGCGGATCTCGCGCAGGAGCGACGCCGCATCGACCCGGATCAGCGCGCAATCCGTCACCGCCTCGGCCGCGACCGGATAGGTCGCATTGCGCAGCGCCACCGCCTCGCCAAAGCTGCGGCCCCTCGTGAACACGCCGACCACCGCCTCGGCCCCGCTCGGCGCGATCCGGTAGAGCTTTACCCAGCCCTCGGCGACGATGTAGATCGCCGTCGCCCGTTCGCCCTGCAGGAAGATCGTCGCGCCGCGGTCGAACCGGCGCAGCCGCGTCTCGGCCAGCAGCTTGTCCGACACCGCATCGGGCAGCTGCGAAAAGAGGAGCGACTGCCGGGCGGTCGCCAGATGATCGGCATTCATGGCGTGCGTCCTTGTCTGGGAAAGCATCGTCATGGTCCGGACAATCCTCTCTGGCGGGCAGCGCCGTCGCGGCGACCCTGCCTCGGCCTTGCCGCAGGACGGGCGCCGGCAAGGATGGGCCAGCGCTTGACCTCGGTCAAGCGATAGCCGCCGCGCGGTGCTAGACTGGGCGGGTCGGAGAGGGATGGGCGGATGGGGCTGTATCTTCTGGGGTTCTTCTGGTTTGCCGGCGTCGTCTTCGCGGTCGCTCTGGCGCGGCGGACGTTGCCGCGGCACGGCGTGACGCTCGGCCTCGGCATCGTCGCGGCCGGGCTGGCCGCGATGCAGGGGCTTCATCTGGCGGCGAACACGGCCTGTCCGCCGGAAACCTGCACCGCGCTTCCGCCGCTTCTGGACCGGATCCGCCTGACGCTCACCGCGCTCAGCCTTGCCGGTGCCGGTGTCGGTCTCTGGCTGGGCGGAAGGCGGGCGGCCGCGCGACCGGACGGCTGAACCGGCCGTCCCGCGCGCGGTTCAGATCGCCACGGGGCCGATCCGGTTGCGGATCTCGCGCAGCAGCGAATGGATGGTCGCCGCGCTGGTGCGGGCATTGCCGGCCGAGGGGCGGTTCTCGATCCGCATCGAGAAGCGCGCCGTCTCGGACCGCACCTCGAAGGCGTGCAGGTTCCCGGGCGCCGCCGGATCGGCGACAAGGCGGACGCGGGTGGCGTCGAATCCCGGCCCGGCAAGCGCCAGCGTCGCGGCCACATTCGCATTCTTCGGATAGGCCAGCGCCGCCTCGCGCGCGGTGCCGGTGAAGAAGGTCGCGGGCGCGTCGATCCGGTCCAGATCCAGCACCATCCCGGCCGCGGTGCCGCGCCAGGCCGCCGGCGGCTTGGTGCCGACGTAGTCCACCTCGACCGGCCCGGCGGTGGCCAGCGCCGCCAGCAGGTCGATACCGCCGATCGCGCCGGCCGGCAGGATCATGCGCGCCCCGCCCGCGCCTGCGGCCGCGCGCAGGGCCGCCGCCAGCGCGGGATCGGCAAGCGCCCCGACCGAGACCACCACCACATCGATCCCGGCCGCAAGCGCCGGCACCGCGGCATCGCGCACCGCCGCGTGGCCCGCGCTCTCCACGACCAGCTCGGGCCGCGCCGCGATCAGCGCCTGCGGATCCTCGACCACCTCGGCGCGGTCCTGCCAGGCCGGCACCAGGTCCGCCGCCACGGCTGCGCCGCGCCCCGGCCGGACCAGCACCGTGACCCGCGCGGGAACCGCGCCATCCCGCAAATGGCCCAGCAGCGCAGCGCCGATGTTTCCGTATCCGACCAGTCCCAGGTGCATTGCCCGTTCCACCCCCGGCCCGGTCCTAGACCAATGCGGCGGACAGGTCCACTCCGCGGCGCGCCCGCTCAGCCTGCGGGCAGCACCACGGTCTGGCCGATCCCGCCGCCTTCGACCCGTTCATGGGCGGCGGCGATCCGGTCCAGCGGAAAGCGCGCGCCGACCGCGACCGTCAGCGCCGCGGCATGGCTCTGCACAAAGCCGATCGCTGCCGCCCGCGCCGCCGGGGGCAGGTTGAACCCCTGCACGAAGCGCAGGTTCAACCCCTTGCCCTGAAAGGCATGATAGGGCAGCGCGGGTGTGGCAGAGGTGTTCGACGAATAGCTCGCCACCCAGCCGTTCGGCTGCAGAACCTCGGCATCGACCGCCATGTTCGCGGCGAAATCCACCTCGATCACCCGATCCACCCCGGCGCCGCCTGTCAGTTCGCGCACCCGCGCCGCAACGTCCCCGCATCGCCGGTCGATCGTCTCGGCGCCCGCCGCGGCGGCATGGGCGGCACCCTCGGGACTGCCAGTGGTGGCCAGCACCCTTGCCCCGCCGATCCGCGCCATCTGCACGGCCAGATGCCCGACCGCGCCGGCACCCCCCTGCACCAGCAGCGTCTGCCCCGCAACCGGGCCGTCGGCGAACACGCAGCGGTGCGCCGTCATCGCCGGAACCCCCAGACAGGCGCCCTCCTCGAAACCGAAGCCCTCGGGCAGCGGCACCGCCTGTCCGGCCGCGATCGCGATCCGTTCCGCCGCCGTGCCGAAGGCGCGGCCGGCGGTGCCATAGCCGCCCTGGGCGTTCCACAGCCAGACGCGCTGGCCGATCCGGGCGGGATCGACCCCCTCGCCCGCCGCCTCGATCACCCCCGCGCCGTCGCAATGGGGGATCACCCGCGGATGGTCGAGGCCCATCCCGCGCCAGCCCGCCCGGCGCTTGACGTCCGCCGGATTGATGCCCGAGGCCAGTATCCGCACCAGCACCTCGCCCGGCCCGGGCACGGGATCGGGCAGGTCGCCCAGCTGCAGCACCTCGCGTGCCGGCCCGGTCCGGTCGTAGAAGGCCGCGCGCATCAGCCGGCTTCGATCAGCCGCACCGCCCCCCGCAGGGCCGAGACCAGCCGGTTCTGCCCGCGCATCAGCTGCACCCGGGCAAAGCCCAGCCGGTCGCCCATCCGGTCGAGCTCGGTCGCCGGATGGATCGTCGGCAGGGCGGGGATGGTCAGCGCCGGTTCGTGGGTGAACCGCGGGCCGCGGGTGTAGTTGACCGGCACCAGGATCCGGGCGAGCCCCTCGATCACCGCGTTCGCGCGCGCCGGCGCGACCTTTCCCGCCGCGATGCCGGCATGGAACCGCTCCAGCGCGTCCAGCAGCGCCTCGGCCGCGATGCGCGACGGCGACAGGTCGAACAGGGACCCCGCCTTCTTCTGATAGCCGGCGATCGTGTCGAGGAACTCGCGCGCCGTAAGCCGCCAGTCGAATGGCAGGATCTCGGCGTTGGCGACCCGCAGGACGGCAAGCAGATAGACCTTGATGTCGCGGTGCAGGATCTCGCGGTCGGCAATCTCGATGGTGTCGTTTTCGGTGTGCCAGGCGATGTTCGCCCCGCAGCCGCCGACGGGATAGTAGCCCTTCTCCTCGCGCAGGCTGTCCGGCATCGTGGACGAGAGCATGAAGAAGCTCGAGATCCCGATGTTGTTGAACGAGTAGTCGCCCGCCTGATGCGGCCGCTCGCCGACCGCGACCTTGCCCGCGACCTCGCGGATCACCTCCTTAACCAGGGTGTCGGTCTCGCTCATCCGGCTGAGGCCGGTGAATTCGGTGGCCCAGCGGCAGCCCGGGCTGTCGCAGTTGATCTGGGCGACGCAGTTCTCTTCCAGTTCGATCGCGAACCGGTCGGCGAACCAGGTCGATCCGGCATACCGCCCGGTGGAATGGCCCGGCCACCAGCAGATGCGCACCGACCGGCGCAGGTGCTGCCGGTTCTCCCAGAGCACGCGCGCAATCTCCAGCATCGCGGCGTCGCCCACCGCATTGTCGCCCACGCCCACGTCCCAGCTGTCGAGATGACCGTGCAGCAGCACGAACTTCTCCGGCTCCTCCGTGCCGGGGATGGTCACATCGACCAGTTTCGAGGGGAACCAGCCTTCCTCCATCTCGGCATGGATCGTCACCTCGGTCCCCGTGTCGGCCAGCGCCTTCAGCGCCTCGCCATCGGGCTTGCTCACCGCCACGGCGGGGATCGCGGGCTTGCGCGGCAGGTCGTCCAGATCGGGCGTGCCCCAGATCGTGGTGCAGATGCCCCAGTGGATGTCCGCGCCGGGGTTGATCGCGATCACGCCGACCGCGCCCATCGCCTCGAACTGGCTGACCATCAGCGGGCTGGCAAAGCCTTCCGAGATCACGATGGCGCCCCTGGCCCGCGCGGCGGCATTGCCCGAGGTGTCGAACCGCCGGTCGAAGATGTCGTCGATCGAATCGACGCTGTTCGCGGCGATATGGACCAGTCGGGCGGTGACGCCGCCGCGGGCATCGGCGGAATAGGCGGGCGGCTTGGCCCGCATCCTGCGGCCGGCCGCCTCGACCCGCGCCGCGCCCGGCAGCGAGAGATAGAGCGCCGGTTCGTGCACCGTCGCCGGGACACCGTGGCGGGCCAGCCGTTCCACCACCTCGTCCATGCCACGGTTCACGTCGCGGGGATGCTCGCGCTTGTAGGTCGCGAAGCTTTCGACCAGCGCCCAGGGCGCCTCCATCGTCACCGCATCGAGTATCCTGCCTTCGACCCCCATTCCCTCGCTCCCTGTTTTATCTGCCGAAACGTGGTTTCAGTTATTCCCGGGGAACGCTGACACCGGCGCCGCGATTCGACAAGTGGCGGCTCAGGCGCTGCCGATCCCGAGCTTGGCCGAGATCTCGGCCGCCGCGTCGCGGACCAGAGCGAGGTAGCGCGCACGCCGGTCGTCATCGAGCCGCACCACCGCCCCGGCAACCGAGATGGCGGCGATCACCTCGCGGTGCGAATCGCGGATCGGCGCGGCCACCGAGAAGGCACCTTCGTCCAGGTCGTTGACCGCGATGTTCCAGTCCTGGGCGCGGATCGCCTCGATCCGGGACAGAAGCGCGGCGGGCTCGGTGATCGTATCCGCGGTGAACCGTTCGAGCGGGCCGGACACCACCGCGTTGCGCACCGAATGGGGCGCATGGGCCAGCATCACCATCGACCCGCCCCCGGCATGCAGCGGCCCGTAGCGCCCGGCCAGCGCAAAGATGCGGATCGCGTGGCGTCCGGCCAGCGTGGCCAGCACCAGCGACTGCTGCCCCTCGCGAACGATCAGGTTCACGTTCTCGGCCGTCTCCTCGCGCAGCCGTTCCATCACCGGCCGGGCGGCGGCCAGCAACATGTTCTGCTGCCCCGCCCGTTCCCCCAGAACCCCGATCCGGTGCCCCAGCGACCAGACAGCCGACTCGCCCTCGCGCACCACGAAGCCCCGCGCCTCGAGCGTTGCGAGAAGGCGAAAGACGATGGTCTTGGTCAGCCCGAGTCGCCGGGCCAGCGCAGTCACCCCCTGCCGCGGCTGTTCCGCCAGTGCCTCGAGAACCAGCAGGGCACGATCGACTGCCGCTATCGTGTAGTCTTTCCTGTCCTGCATCGTCTGCGGCCCCCCGATCTTCACGTCGTGCTTGCCATGACGGAACGTCATCCTCTACACTCGAAGAAAGAAACACTGTTTTGTTCAGTGAAACAACTACAATCGACAGGGGGTTGCGATGCGGATTGCCTATGTGGTGCCGGGGCCGATGTCGAAAGGCCCGATGGGCCTGGCCGAGATGCAGCGGCGCGAGGGGTTGCTCAACGCCTGGGCCTTCCCGGGAACCGAGGTGCGGGTGATCGACGTGCCCCACGGCCCGGCCTCGATCGAATCGGCCTACGAGGAATTCATGGCCGTGCCGCCGACGCTCGACCTGATCATGCAGTGCGAGCGCGACGGCTATGACGCGGCGATCATCGGCTGCTTCGGCGATCCGGGCCTGGAAGCCGCGCGCGAGCTGGTGTCGATGCCGGTGGTCGGCCCCTGCGAGGCGGCGATGCTGACGGCGGCCGGCCTCGGCCACCGGTTCGGCGTGCTGACGATCTTCGAGAGCCTGATCGCCGGGCAGGAACTGCTGGCGGTCAAGGCCGGGGTGCGGGCCAAGCTTGCCGGCGTCCGGCCGACCGGCATTCCGGTGCTCGACCTGATGAAGGATCCGCCCCGCACCAAGGCCCGGCTGATCGAGGTCGCTGCGGCCTGCGTGAAGGATGATCGCGCCGACAGCCTGCTGTTCGGCTGCATGACCATGAGCTTTCTCGACATGGGCGACGAGGTGGGCGCGGCGGTCGGCGTTCCGGTGGTGAACGCCGGCCGCGCGGCGCTGAAACACGCCGAGATGCTGGTGTCGATGGGTCTCGCCCACTCCAAGAAGGCCTTCCCGACCCCCGCCAAGATGCAGGCGGGCAAGACCGCCGCCGAGATGCGGGTCGCCTGACGCGCCCCGCCAGCAACAACAGGAGGAAACGCCATGAAATCGTTGTTCCGCGGCGCCGCTCTGGCGGCGCTGATGGTCGGGGCGGCGCCCGCGCTCGCCGATCCGATCCGCACCATCAACCTGATCACCCGGCCCCAGGCGGCCCAGCCGGCGGAATACCAGTTCGTCCAGATCATCGCCCAGGAATGGCGCAAGCTGGGGCTCGACGTGAACGTGCAGGTCATGCCCTGGGAACAGATGTCCGATGTCGTCTGGTTCAACCGCGACACCTGGGACACGACAGCCTGGCAGATGGTCGGGCGCCCCGAACGGTCCGACCCCGACGAGATCATCTACAACCTGTTCCACCCCTCGACCGCCGAACGCGGCTTCAACTTCATCGGCTACGAGAACCCGGACTACACCGCCGTGATCGAGGAACAGCGCGTGACGCTGGACGCCGAGGCGCGTCAGGCGCTGGTGCGCAAGGCACAGGAGATCCTGGCCGCCGACCAGCCGAACATGATGCTGGTGCACCCGCAGTCCACCTATGCCTTCTCGGCCGCGGTCTGGAAGCCCGAGACGGTGGTGGAACAGGGCGGCATCGGTATCCGCAACACCTGGAGCTACATCCAGATGGAACCGGCCGGATCGGTGCGCGACATCATCCTGAACGCTTCGGACAACGTGCGCGCCATCAACCCGCTCTACATCTCGGGCGGCACCGACAGCTGGATCACCGAACTCCTGTGGGACCGGCTGATGCGGATCGGGCCGGACGGGCTGCCGACGCCCTGGGCGGCGTCGGATCACGAATGGATCGACGACACGACGATCCGCGTCACCCTGCGCGACGGCATGACCTGGCATGACGGTCAGCCCGTCACCGTCGAGGACGTGAAGTTCAGCTTCGAGGCCGCCGGTTCCGGCGAAAGCCCGATGTATGCGCCCTTCGTCCGCACGATCGAAGAGATCACGACCGAGGGCAACACCGTCACCTTCCGGCTGTCCGCACCCTCGGCGGCGTTCCTGACCGCGAGCCTCGCCAAGATCAACCTGATCCCGAAACACGTCTGGGAGCCGATCATCGAGGATCTGAAGGGCAAGGACCAGAACGCCGAATCGATCCAGGAGCCCACCCCGATCGGGTCCGGCCCCTACCGCTTCACCTCCTGGACCCAGAACGAGGAAGTGGTGCTGAGCCGCAACGACGCCCACTGGGCTGCGCCCAAGGCGGACCGCTGGATCCTGCGGATCGTGCCGAACGTCGAGGCGGCGCTGGGGATGCTGCGCTCGGGCGAGATCAACTTCCTGTCCGACTTCCCCGGCGATCCCTCGGTGCTCCGGGCCGCGGCCGAGGCCGACCCGAACCTGCAGGTCGTCTCGACGGTGGACATCGGTTTCCGCTATGTCGCGTTCAACCATCGCCGCCCGCCCTTCGACGACCCGGCCTTCCGCAAGGCGTTGTCGATGGCGGTGGACCGGCGGCTGATCGTCGGCGCGGCGTTCCGCGGCTTTGCGGTGCCCTCGAACTCGGTCGTCTCGCCCGCCCTCGCCTTCTGGCACAACGAGGCGACGGGGCAGATGGAGACCGGCATCGAGGTCGCGAAGCGGATCCTCGAGGAAGCGGGCTATCGCGTGGTCAACGGCCGGCTGCACTATCCCGAAGGCCGGTCCGAGACGCTGAACTGACCCTGCGATGAGAACGGCCACCGCCCTCGGATCCCGCGTCCTCCAGACGCTTTTCGTCCTCTGGGCGGTGGTGACGATCCTGTTCCTGCTGTTCAGGCTGATGCCCGGCAACCCGCTGGCGGCCTACATCGACCCGAACTTCACGCCCGAACAGCAGGACGCGCTGCTCCAGCGCTTCGGCCTCGACAAGCCGCTGTGGCAGCAATACTTCATCTATCTCGGCAATCTCCTGCAGGGCGATCTGGGCGAAAGCTTCTTCTACCGCACCCCGGTGGCCGAGCGGGTGCTGGCCCTCTTGCCCAACACCCTGATCCTCACCTTCACCTCGCTTCTGGTGGCCTATGCCTTCGGCATCCTGGCCGGCGCCTGGCTCGCATGGGTGCGCGGCGGCACCGTGGAACAGATCGCGGTGCCGCTGGTGCTGACCACCCGGGCGATGCCGGAATTCTGGCTGGGGATGATCCTGCTGGCCGCGTTCAGCTTCGCGCTCGGCTGGTTTCCCGCCGGCGGCACCCGTCCGCCCGGCGCGGACTATCCGACCTACTGGGCGCTCTACAGCTCGCGGGATTTCTGGTGGCACATGACGCTGCCGGTGCTGACGCTGGCCATCTATTCCCAGGGCCTGCCGCTGCTGCTGATGCGGTCGAACATGCTGGAGGTGATGAAGGAGGATTTCGTCACCATGGCGCGGATCAAGGGCCTTTCGCCCTTTCGCGTCGTCATCCGCCACGCGGCGCGCAACGCGCTCCTGCCGGTGATGACCTCCTTCGCTATCGCGGTCGGCTACCAGATCCAGGGCAATGTGGTGGTGGAAACCGTATTCTCGTGGCCCGGTCTGGGCCGTGAACTGGTCCGCGCGGTCTCGGCCTCGGACTATCCGCTGGCACAGGGGGCCTTCCTGATGATCGCCGTGGTGGTGGTGCTGATGAACCTGATCGCGGACCTGCTCTATGCCGTCCTCGACCCGCGGGTGCGCCGTGCCTGACGGGGCGCTGTCCTCTGCCCCGGCCGCGCCGCGGCCCGGCCTCGCGCGCCGCACGTTCGGCGCCATGCGGCTGCCGCTGCACGATCCGCTGGCGATCTTCGGCCTCTGCGTCTATGCGGCATTCGTGGCGATTGCCGCGGGCGCACCCTGGATCGCGCCCTACGACCCGACCGAGATCCTGTTCACCCCCGACTACCAGCTGGCGGCCGACCGGCGGCCGGGCGAGGACGGGTTCCTGATGGGCACCACGGCGCTCGGCCGCGACCTGTTCAGCCAGCTCGTCTGGGGCGCCCGGTCGGCGCTGCTGATCGGGCTGACGGCGGCCTTCATGGTGGCGCTGATCGGCACCATCGTCGGCGTCGTGGCGGGCTATTTCGGCGGCTGGGTCGACACGATCCTGATGCGCGCGGCCGATATCGCCTTCGGCATCCCGTTCCTGCCCTTCGTGATCGTGCTGGCGGCGTTTCTGGAACCCTCGATCTGGAACGTGGTCATCGCCATGGCGCTGGTCCTGTGGCGCGACACCGGCCGGGTGATCCGCAGCCAGGTGCTGACGCTGCGCACCCGCACCTATGTCGAGGCCGCGCGCGTCGCCGGATCGTCGGATTTCAAGATCATCCGCCGCCACATCCTGCCCAACGTGCTGCCGCTGTCGTTCCTCTACGGCTCCATCGCCATCGGCTGGGCGATCCTCACCGAAGCCTCGATCAGCTTCCTCGGATTCGGCGACCCGAAGTCGATCAGCTGGGGCTTCATGCTGCAGGATGCCTTCGCGTCGCAGGCGCTGTCCAAGGGCGCGTGGTACTGGTTCGTGCCGCCGGGCCTGCTCATCATCCTGATCGTCTCGGCCGGGTTCTTCATCACCCGCGGCTACGAGAAGATCCTGTTCCCCAAGCTTGACCGATGACCGGACCGCTGCTGTCGATCCGCGACCTGTCGGTGGCCTACCGTGTCGGCCGGGCCGAGGTGATGGCGGTTGACCGCGCCTCTTTCGACCTGAACCGGGGCGAGATCGTGGGCCTGGTCGGCGAGTCCGGCTGCGGCAAGACCACGCTCGCCCGGGCGCTGACCCGGGTTCTGGCCGACAATGCGCGGATCGCGGGCGGGCAGGCGCTGTTCGACGGCCGCGACCTGATGGCCCTGCCCGAGCGGCAGATGAACGCGCTGCGCTGGCGCGACATCGCCTTCATTCCCCAGTCGGCGATGAACTCGCTCGACCCGGTCTACACCGTCGGCAGCCAGATCGCCGAGGTGCTGACCGCGCGCGGCGGCATGAGCCGGACGGCCGCCCGCGCGCGGGCGGAAGAGCTGTTCGACTGGGTCGGCATCGAGACCGGGCGGCTGGGCGACTATCCGCACCAGTTCTCGGGCGGGATGCGGCAGCGGGTGGCGATCGCGCTGGCCCTGGCGCTGAACCCGCGGCTGGTGATCGCGGACGAGCCGGTGACGGCGCTGGACGTGATCGTGCAGCGGCAGATCCTCGACCAGCTGAAGGAGCTTCAGACCCGGCTGGGGCTGTCGGTGATCCTCGTCACGCACGACATATCGGTGGTCGCCTATGTCTGCGATCGAGTGGTGGTCATGTATGCGGGACGGGTGGCTGAATCCGGGCCGATGGCCGCCACCCTGACCGAGCCTGCCCATCCCTACACCATGGGACTGCGCAACGCCTTTCCCGACCTTGCCGGCGCCGCCGGGGTGCTGACCCCGATCGATGGGGCGCCGCCGAACCTGGCCGCGCCGCCGCCCGGCTGCCGCTTCGCCCCGCGCTGTCCGTTCGCCCTGCCGGGCTGCACGGCCGAGGATCCGGCGCTGGCCGGCGTCGGCCCCGATCATCTGGCCGCCTGCCACCGCCGGGCCGAGGCAGCGGACCTGCGCGCCCTGGCCGGGCGGGCAGAGACCTGGACCGCGGGAGGCGTCGCATGACCGGCCCCCTGATCCGGGTCGCGCGCGCCGAGCTGCACTATCGCGTCGGCGGCATCGCGGCGGCGCTGCGCAAGGGGTCGCAGGTGGTCAAGGCGGTGGACGGGATCAGCTTCGACCTCGCGCCGGGCGAAAGCGTGGGCATCCTCGGCGAATCCGGCTGCGGCAAGACCTCGACCGGCCGCCTGCTGCTGAAACTCGACGACCCGACCGGGGGCCGGATCGAGTTCGAGGGAACCGACATCACCACCCTCAAGGGCCCCGCGCTGCGCCGGTTCCGCACCCGCGCCCAGATGATCTTCCAGAATCCGTTCGAGGCGCTGAACCCCCGCTTCACCATCCGCGACGCGCTGACCGAACCGCTCGAGAACGCGGGCGTTCCGGCGGCCGATCGCGACGCGCGGATCCGTCGCGTTCTGGAACTCGTGCGCCTGCCCGAACCGGACCAGTTCCTCGACCGTTATCCGCACCAGCTGTCGGGCGGGCAGTTGCAGCGCATCGTGATGGCGCGGGCGCTGATCCTCGACCCGGTGTTCGTCGTCGCCGACGAGCCGGTGTCGATGCTGGACGTGTCGGTGCGCGCCGGTGTCCTGAACGTCTTTCGCGAGGTGCGCGAGCGGCTCGGGCTGACCGCGATCTACATCAGCCACGATCTTGCCCTCGTGCGCTATGTCTGCGAGCGCACGATCGTCATGTATCTGGGCCGGATCGTCGAGGACGGCCCGACCGAGGACATCGTGCGCGACCCGCTGCACCCCTATACCCGCGCACTGGTCGCCGCCGTCCCGGTCCCCCACCCCGAGCAAAGCCACGCGCCGCTGCCCATCGGCCGCGGTGCCCCGGATGCGCGCAACCCGCCCTCCGGCTGCACCTTCCGCGACCGCTGCCCGATGGCGATGCCGCGCTGCGCGGCCGAGGCGCCGGGGCCGCGGCGGGTCGGGGGCCGCGTCGTCCACTGTCACCTTCACGACCACACCGCATGAGGGCGCCATGAACGTCGAGACAAGGCCGATGCCAGGGCTGCGCTGCGATCCGATCACGCTCGAGATCATCCAGGGCGCGATCCAGGCCGCGCAGGCCGAGATGGAGGCGCTGATCGAGCGCACGGCGATCTCGGCCTTCATCCGGGAAAAGAAGGATTTCTATACCGCGCTGTTCGACGAACACGGGGTCATGGCCGTGGGTTCGATGGTGCCGATCTTCGGCGACATCACCACCCCGGTATTCGAACATTTCCCGATCGCCGCCATGCAGCCCGGCGATCTCTACTGGTACAACGACTGCTACGGCAGCTACGGCGCAGTCAGCCATTCCAACGACCAGGTGCTGCTGATGCCGGTCTTTGCCGGCGACAGGCTCTGCGCCTTCGTCATGGCCTGGGCGCATTTCGCCGACATAGGCGGCATGCGGCCGGGCTCGATCAGTCCCGATGCGGTGGAGATCTGGCAGGAGGGCATCATCGTGCCGCCGACCCGGCTGATCGATGCCGGACAGGTGAACGAGGCGGCGCTGGCAATCTTTCACCGCAATTCGCGCGACCCGGACCAGAGCCGGGGCGACATGGCGGCACTGATGGCCTCGGTCCAGCTCGGTGCCGCACGGGTGGCCGAGATCGTGACGCGGTTCGGGGCGGATGTGGTGTCGGATGCCTTCGCCCAGCTTCTGAACCGGACCCGCACCCTGGTCCGGCGCCGGCTGGCCGAGACCTTCGACTACGGCACCCATCGCTTCACCGACGCGATCGACAGCGACGGGCACGGCAACGGCCCGTTCCATCTGCGTTTCGCGCTGACGCGCGAGAAGGGGGCTGACGGAGAGGACCGGTTCGTGTTCGACGCGACCGAAACCGACGATCAGGCGCCGGGTCCGGTCAATCTCTTGATGAACCGTTCGATCCCCGGCATGGCGCTGGGGCTGTTCTATCTCGGCGGCGATCCCGGGCAGGTGTGCAATGCCGGCGGCCCGCTGGCGCTCGATGCCGTGCGGCTGCGCGAGGGCAGCCTTCTGCAACCCCGCTGGCCCGCGCCGCTGGGGATGCGCGGGCTGACGATGATGCGGGTGCTCGCCGCGCTCGGCGGTCTGGTCAATGTGGCGGGGGGGCAGGCGCCGGCGGCCCAGGCGGCCTATGTGGTGGCGCTGATCCGCGGCACGGCGGGCGGCAGGCCCTTTCTTCTGGCCGACGGGATCGGGGTCGGCTATGGCGCGCGGGCCTTCGCCGACGGGATCGACGCGGTCTATTTCGTCGCGCAGGAGAACTATCCGGTGGAATTCACCGAACTCGGCTATCCGGTGCGGTTCGTCAACTACGGCATCGTGCCCGACAGCGGCGGACCGGGGCAGTATCGCGGCGGCGTCGGCATCCTGCGCGAATACGAGATCCTGGCCGAGAGCGCGATGCTCGCGATCCGCATCGACGGGGTGGACAATCCGCCCTGGGGCATCCACGGCGGCAAGTCGGGGCGGCGCGGCCGGATCGTCGTCAACCCCGGACGCCCGGACGCGCGCGAACTCAAGCCCCTGTCCGACGGCAACATGCTGACCCGGGGCGACGTGGTGCGGATCGAGACCGGCGGCGGCGGCGGCTGGGGCCACCCGCACGACCGGGACCCCGCCGCCGTGCTGGAGGATGTGCTGGGCGGCTTCGTCACGGCCGAGGCCGCCGCGGCCGAATACGGTGTCGCCGTGACGGATGGCCGGCTGGATGCGGCGGGGACCGCAGCCCTGCGTGCCTGCCGGCCGCCGGTCAGGATGTTCCACAGGGGAGACTACCGTGACGCGCCCTGATCCCTTCGGCGGCGGCCTGACGGTCGCGGTGGACATCGGCGGCACCTTCACCGATGTCGCGCTGGTCGAGAACGGCACCGGCCGGACCTGGCGGGCCAAGACCCCGTCGCGGCCCGACGATCCCTCGGCGGCGTTTCTGGATGGCCTGCGGCTGGCGCTTGCCGAGGCGGGGCGCACCCCGGCCGAGATCCTGCAGGCGCTGCACGGAACCACGGTCGCCACCAACATGATCCTCGAAGGCAAGGGCGCGAAGGCCGCGCTGGTGACGACCCGCGGCTTCCGCCATGTGCTGGCGATCGGCCGGCAGGACATTCCGCGCAAGGCGAACCTGTTCAACTGGGTCAAGCCTGCGCGCCCGGTCCCGGCCGCTCGGGTGGTCGAGGTGGACGAACGCATCCTGCCCGGCGGGGCGGTGGGCCGGCCGCTGGACGAGGACAGCGTGGCCGCGGCGGCGGATGCCCTGCGCGGCATGGCGGTCGAGGCGGTGGCGGTCTGCCTGCTGCATGCCTTCGCCAACCCGGCGCACGAGCGGCGGGTGGCCGAGATACTGCGCGCCGCCCTGCCCGGGGTGGCGGTGACGGCCTCGGTCGATGTCCTGCCGGTGGTGCGGGAATACGAACGAAGCCTCGCGGCGGTTCTGAACGCGGTGGTGATGCCCGGCGTGGCACGCTATGTCGAGCGGCTCGAGACCCGGCTGGCGGCCGAGGGGGTGCCGGGGCCGCTTCTGCTGATGCAGTCGAACGGCGGCGTCGCGGGGGCGGCGAAGATCCGCGCCGCGCCAGCGCTGACCGCGCTTTCCGGGCCTGCGGCGGGGGTGGTCGGCGCGGTCCGGGCGGCGGCGGCCTGCGGGATCGGCGACATCATAACGGTCGATATCGGCGGCACCTCGGCCGATATCGCGCTGGTCGCCGGCGGGCGGATCGGCCTGACCCAGCATGGCACCATCGGCGACTGGCCGCTGCCGCTGCCGATGATCGACATGGTGACGATCGGCGCCGGAGGCGGGTCGCTGGCGCGGCTGCGGGACGGCGCGCTGACGGTCGGTCCCGAAAGCGCCGGCGCCCGCCCCGGTCCGGCCGCCTATGGCCACGGCGGCGAGGAGCCGACGGTCACCGACGCCCATGTGGTGCTGGGGCATCTTCCGGCGCGGCTGCTGGGCGGGCGCATGGCGCTCGATGCCGCCGCCGCCCGTCGTGCGATCGCCGACCGGGTGGCAGGCCCGCTAGCCCTGCCGGTCGAGGAGGTGGCGCGCGGGATCCTCGCCATCGCCGACAACCGCATGGTGGGCGCGATGCGGGTGGTCTCGGTCGAACGCGGCCACGATCCCCGCGGGTTCACGCTGGTGCCGTTCGGCGGGGCCGGGCCGCTGCACGGCTGCGCGCTGGCCGATCTCCTGGGCATCCGGCGGGTGCTGGTGCCGCCGGCGCCGGGGATCCTCTGCGCCGACGGGCTGCTGGCCGCCGACCTGAAGGCCGAATTCAGCCAGGCGTTGCCCGCCGCCGGTCCTGCCGACCCGGCGGCCGCCGCCCCGGTCCTGGCCGCACTGGCGCGTCAGGCCGCCGACTGGTTCGCGGCCGAAGGCGTGCCCGAGGCCGCCCGCCGGACCGCCCCGGTGGCGCTGATGCGCTATCGCGGGCAGGGGTCGGAGCTGCCCGTGCCATGGGCGGACAGCCGCGCGGCGCTGGAGACGGGCTTCGCCGACGCGCACCGGTCGCTCTACGGCTTCACCCTGGCGGCGCCGGTCGAGCTTGTGACCCTGCGCATCGAGGCCACCGGGGCCAAGAGGGCGGTCGAGACGCCGGTGCTTGCCCCGGGCCCCCTGCCCGCGCCGGCGCAGCGCGTGCCGGTCACCTTGCCCGGCGGGCGCGCCGAGGTCCCGGTCTTCGACCGCGCCGCGCTGGCAGCCGGCGCGACCTTCGACGGACCGGCCATCGTGACGCAGCTTGACACGACCACGCTCGTCGCCCCCGGATGGCGCGCCGAGGTGCATCCCGCGGGCGCCCTGCTGCTGGAGCGGACATGACCCTGGATCCCGTCCTCGCCCATATCGACGCCCGCCGCGACGACCATGTGCGCCGGCTGGCCGACTATGTGCGGCACCCCTCGATCAGCGCCCATGACATCGGCATCCGCGAGGTCGCGGCGATCCTGGTCGGAAAGCTGACCGCGCTCGGCTTTTCGACCGAGGCGGTGCCGACCGCCGGGCACCCGATGGTGCTTGGCCATCGGCACGAGGCGCCGGGCCGGCCCACGGTTCTGCTGTATGGCCACTACGACGTTCAGCCGCCGGACCCGCTGGAACTGTGGCAGAGCCCGCCGTTCGAGCCGACCGTGCGCGGCGGGCGGATGTATGCCCGCGGGGTCGGCGACAACAAGGGCCAGCACCTGGCGCAGCTTCTGGCGATCGAGGCGCATCTGGCAGTGCACGGCCGGCTGCCCTGCAACGTCACCGTGCTGCTGGAGGGCGAAGAGGAAATCGGCAGCCCCCGGATCGCCGACTTCGTCGCCGCCAACCGCGACCGGCTGCGCGCCGATCTGGTGGTCACCGCCGACGGGCCGCTGCACCCCTCGGGGCGGTCGGTCGTCACCTTCGGCGTGCGCGGCGTGGTGAACTTCGACCTCGTGGCGCGGACGGGTCGGACGGATGCCCATTCCGGCAACCACGGCGGCACCATGCCGAATGCGGTCTGGACGCTGGTGCATCTCCTGGCCTCGATGAAGGCGGCGGACGGGCGCATCACCATCGCCGGGCTGCACGATCCGGTCCTTGCGCCCTCGGCGGCAGACCTTGCGGCGGTCGCCGCCCTGCCGGTGGACGTGCCGGGCTATCTGGCCGAGATGGGTCTGTCGCGGCTCGATGCGCCCGAGGATCGCGGGTTCCACGAACGGCTGATGTTCCATCCGACGCTCACCGTCAACGGCCTGCACGGCGGCTATGGCGGGCCGGGGTCCAAGACCGTGCTGCCCTGCGAGGCGGTGGCGAAATGCGACATCCGGCTGGTCGAGGCGATGACCCCGGCCCATGCCATGGCCTGCGTCCGCGCCCATGTCGCCGCCCATGCGCCCGAGGTCGAGGTGATCGAGCGCGGCGGCATGCTGCCCTCGCGCACGCCGCTCGACAGCCCCTTCGCCGCCCCGGTGATCGCGGCGATCCGGGCCGCCCGCGGCGAGGAGCCGCTGCTCTATCCCGCCGTCGGGGGCAGCCTGCCGGATTACGTCTGGACCAAGGTGCTGGGTGTGCCGGCCTTCGTCACGCCCTATGCCAACGCCGACGAGCGCAACCATGCGCCGAACGAGAACCTGGACCTCGAGCTGTTCCACAAGGGCATCCGCACCGGCGCGGCGCTGCTGCACGAACTGGGGAACCTGCCATGACGGTGACGGTGATCGAACATGCCCGGCTCTGGGACGGGCTGGCCGACGAGGCCCGGGACGGCGGCTCGGTCACGGTCGAGGGCGAGCGGATCGTCGCGGTGAACGAACCCTACCGGGGCGAGGCCCGGCGGATCGACGCGCGCGGGCTGTTCCTGATGCCCGGGCTGATCGACGCGCATTTCCACGCCAACACCCCGGGCTACGACTTCTTCGGCACCGACCGGATGCACCCGGCCCTGCTGGCGGCCCATGCCGCGCGGCTGCTGTCGGGTGCGCTGGACCGCGGCTTCACCACGATCCGCGATGCCGGCGGCGGCGATGTCGGGCTCGCGCAGGCGCTGGCGGCGGGGCTGATCGACGGGCCGCGGTTCTTCTACCCCGGCCGGGCGCTGACCCAGACCGGCGGGCACGGCGACATGCGCCGGCGGGGCGAACACGACCTCTGCGGCTGCGGCGCCTATTCGGGGGTGATCGCCCGGGCGGTGGACGGCCCCGAGGCGATCCGCGCCGCGGTGCGCGAGGAACTGCGCCAGGGCGCGACGCAGATCAAGATCTTCCTGTCGGGCGGCGTCTCGACCGATCTTGCGCCGCTCGAGATGCCGCATTTCTGCGATGCCGAGATTGCCGTCGCGGTCGAGGAAGCCGCGCGGCGCGGGCGCTATGTGATGGCCCATTGCCATACCGACGACGGCGCGGCGCGCGCAGTGCGCCTGGGCGTGCGCACCATCGAGCACGGCAGCCTGATCGGCGCCGCGACCGCCGCGACCATCGCCGCCGCCGGGGCATTCGTCGTGCCCACCCTGTCGGCCGGCGAACTGATCGGCGCGCAGGCATCGGCGCTCGGCCTGCCGGCCTCGGCGACGGAAAAGGTGCGGGCGGTGAACCGACGCACGCTCGAGGCCATCGAGACCTGCGCCGCGGCGGGGGTCCGGCTGGGGCTCGGCTGCGACCTGCACGGCGCGCCGGCGCTCGAGGCCCAGGGGCGCGAGCTGGTGCTGCGCGGTCAGGTCCAGCGGCCGCTCGAGGTGTTGCGCTCGGCCACCGCGATCAATGCCGTGATCGTGCAGATGGAGGGTCGGCTGGGCCGCATCGCGCCCGGCGCGCTGGCCGACATGATCCTGGTCGCCGGCGATCCGCTGGCCGACCTCGGGCTGTTCGAACAGCCGCTGCGGAGCGTGCGGATGGTGATGCTGGGCGGCCGGGTGGCGCGCGACCGGATGTCCTGACCGGCTGCCGGTCAGACCACGACGAAGCCATGCGCGAACGGGTCGCGGTCGTCGATGAAGATCGTGTTGATCCCGGTCATCCGCGCCCAGCCGGCCACCGACGGCACGATGGCCGGGCGGCCGGCGACCTCGGTCGCGGCCTCGACCCGGCCCTTGAACACCGACCCGATGATCGATTCGTGGTGGAATGCATCGCCCACTGCCAGCCGCCCCTTCGCCGCAAGCTGCGCCATCCGCGCCGAGGTTCCGGTGCCGCAGGGGCTGCGGTCGATCGCCTTGTCGCCATAGAACACCGCATTTCGTGCATGGGCGCCCGGCACCGTGGGCCGCCCCGTCCACAGGATATGGCTGAGGCCCCGGATCTCGGGATGCTCGGGGTGGACGAAGTCGTATTTCGCGTTCAGCGCCGCGCGCAGCTTCGGCGACCAGCCGATCAGGTCCCCCGCCGTGTGGTCGGCCATGTCGCGGAAGGCCTTCTGCGGCTCGACGATGGCATAGAAATTGCCGCCGTAGGCCACGTCCACCACCACCTCGCCCAGGCCCTCGACCCGGGCGGTCAGCCCCTCGGCATGCAGGAAGGCAGGCACGTTGGTCAGCCGCACCTCCTCGACGAACCGGCCGTCCTGCACATAGGCGATCTCGACCCGGCCCGCCGGCGCGTCGATCGCCAGCCGGCCGGGTGCCCGCGGGCGGATCAGACCGTGCTCGATGCCCATGGTCACGGTTCCGATGGTCCCGTGGCCGCACATCGGCAGGCAGCCCGAGGTCTCGATGAACAGCACCCCCACGTCGCAATCCGGGCGCGTCGGCGGATAGAGGATCGCGCCGGACATCATGTCGTGCCCGCGGGGTTCGAACATCAGCCCGGTGCGGATCCAGTCGAAATCGCGCAGGAAATGCCCCCGCCGCTCCAGCATGGTCGCGCCCTCCAGCGGCGGGCCGCCGCCCGCCACCAGCCGCACCGGATTGCCGCAGGTATGCCCGTCGAGGCAGAAGAAGCTGTGCACGCTCATCACCATCCTCGAACCGTCCGGGGCGGGGTCAGGCGGCGAATTTCCGCGCCGCGGGCTGGCGCGACCAGTCGGCATACCAGGCGTCGAACTGCGCCAGCTGGGCTTCGATGAATCCCTGCTGGCTGGGCGTCAGCGCATCGGAGGGGTTGAAGTTCAGCCGGAAGGCCGCATCGCCCCGCACCGCCAGCATGTGCTTGAAGTAGAGCACCAGATCCGGCCCGGCATCGACCGCCGCCAGAACCTGCATCGCGCTGTCAAGCTCCTGCGCCAGCCGCCGCGCCTCGGCGTCGCCCTTGCGCGCCGCCTCGCACAGCGCCGTCAGATGCAGCACCTCGCGCGGCAGCACGTTGCCGATGCCGGTGATGGCCCCGTCGGCGTTGCAGTTGAGATAGCCGTGATAGACCGCCGTATCGACCCCGATCATCAGCTTCAGGCCCGGCTCGGCGCCGGTGATCGCCTCGGCTGCATAGGACAGGTCGGCATTGCCGCCGAACTCCTTGAACCCGACCAGGTTCGGATGATCGGCCCGGACGCGGAAGAACAGGTCGGCCCGGGTCGAATAGCCGTAATAGGGACTGTTGTAGATCACCGCCGGCAGGTCCGGGGCGGCCGAGAGGACGGCGCGGAAATGCGCCTCCTGCGCCGCGACCACGGTGCCGCGGGACAGCAGCCGCGGAATCACCATCAGGCCCTGCGCCCCCGCCCGCTGGGCATGGGCGGCCAGCGCCGCCGCGGTGGCGGTGTTCAGCGCGCCGGTTCCCACCACCACCTTCAGCCCCGCCGTCACCAGCCGCTCCACCCCTTCCATCCGCTGTTCGGTGGTCAGCAGGGGCCAGTCCCCCATCGAACCGCAATAGACGAAGGCCGACATGCCGAGCGCCGCCAGTTCCTCGGCCTTCGACACCAGCCGGTCGAAATCCGGGCTGCGATCGGCGCGGCAGGGGGTCATGAGGGCCGGGATCGTGCCGGTGAAGATGGTGGGGTCCATGAATCTGTCTCCTGTGCGGCGGGTCTGCGGCGCGGCGGGATCATCAGGCGAGCGGGCGCACCGGATCCGAGCCTTGCGCCCGGCGGGCGCTGTCGTCAAGCCGGCCCGGACGAAGGCGCGGACCGGCCCGCCTCGTCCCGCGCCAGCGCGAGCAGGGTCAGCGCCAGCGTCTGCGCCGCCGGCAGGATGCTGTCCATCTCGACCCATTCCTCGGGCGTGTGCCCGCCGCCGCCGCAGGGCCCGATGCTGCACAGCGTCGGACATCCCGCCGCCGCGGTCAGGCCGCTGTCGGCGCATCCGCCGGTGAACTCGGCCGTCACCTCGACGCCCAGCCGGGCGGCAGCGGCGGTGTAGAGATCCAGCAGATGCTGCCCCTCGGGCGTCTGCACCAGCGGCAGGAACTCGCCCGAGACGGTCAGCTCGGCCGTCACCCCCTCGACCGCCGGCGCCAGGGCGATGGCGCGGATCCGGCCGATCATCTCGTCCCGCTGGGCCGGTTCGACATAGCGCAGGTCGATCTCGGCCCAGGCATGCGGGGCGATCGTGTTCACCGTCTGCCCGCCGCCGATCAGCCCGACATTGACCGACACGCCGGCCGCAAGGTCGGTGAGCGCGTGCAGCGGCGCAACCTTCTGCGCCAGATCCAGGATCGCCGACCGGCCGCGGTCGTAATGCGCGCCGGAATGGGCGGCCTTGCCGGTGGCCTCCAGCCGCAGGAACACGCCGCCCTTGCGGCCCCGGGTGACGACCTGCGTGGCCCGGTTGCCGGCGGCGGCACCCGACCTGCGACGGCTCGGTTCGGCGTTGAACACCGCCCGCGCTGCCCGCGCCGCGGCGGAGATGGCCGGCGCGCAGGAGGGCGAGGCGATCTCCTCGTCGCTGGTGGTCAGCATCCGCAGCGCAAGGGGCGCCCCGCAGGCCGCGAAGGCGGCCATCACGAAGGCCTCGATGACCAGCCCCGCCTTCATGTCGGCGACCCCCGGCCCGTAGCCTCGCCCGTTCTCCACCCGGAACGGCCGGCGCGCCGCCTCGCCCGGCGGAAAGACCGTGTCGCGGTGGCCGAGCAGCAGCACCGGGCGCGGGTCGGCGTGGGCGGGACCGGGCAGATCGGCCCGGATGATGTCGCCGTGGACCGCGACCGGCTGCACCGAGACATCCAGCCCGTGTTCGCGCCAGAACCGGATCAGCACCGCGCCGGCGGCATCCACCCCCGCCTTGTCGGCGGTGCCGGAATCGACATCGACCAGCGCGCGCAGCAGATCGGTCATCGCCCCCTCGTGCCGGGCCAGCCAGTCCAGAATCTGCGTCTCGGGCGTCATGGCGCAACTTTCCGCTTGATCCGGACCCGATTCGTAGCCGATAGTTCCAAAAGAAGCAACTGCGGTTCCATACTCTGCAACTTGTGATGGCCGTTCTGGACAATGCAGCCCAGGTCCTTCGCTGTTTCGGCTCGGATTGCACCGAGCTGACCGTGACCGATGTCGCGACACGGCTGGGCATGCCCAAGGCCAATGCCTCGCGTCTGCTCAAGGCAATGCGCGAGGCCGGGTTGCTGGAGACCATCGGCGACAGCAAGCGGCACCGGCCGGGCCGGCTGTTCCTGACCATCACCGCGGCATTCCGCTCCTCCTCGCTGCTGCTCGGCCTCGCCTCCGAGGCGGTCACGCGCATCGTCGCCGGCTGCGGCCATACCGGCTATGTCTCGGTCCGCGACGGGCGCGAGGTGCTGGCCGTGACCTACCGCCCGGGCAGCAACGCACTGCGGGTCGTGACCAGCATCGGCCGCAGGCTGCCCGCCCATGCCGCCGCGACGGGGCGCACGCTTCTGGCCCGGATGCCCGATGCCGCGGTCGCGGCGCTGTTCGCCGGGGGTCTGCCGCCGGCCTCGCCACGCGCCCCGCAGACGGTCCCCGAGCTGCTGGACCGGCTCGCCGTGGTCCGACAGCAGGGATTCGAGGAGTCGTCGGATGCCGCCCTTGCCGGCGTGGATGCGCTTGCGGTGGCTGTGGGCGACCCGGTGCAGGGAGAGCTGGTCAGCCTCTGCATCGTCTTTCCCGGCGCCGTTGTCGGCCCCGAGGAACGGCGCCTGATCCGGCAGGACCTGTTGCGCGAGGCAGCCGAGATCGCCCGGATCACCGGCGACGCCGATTTCCGCGCCCCCGAACCCGAAATCGACGGAGCAATCGCATGACCCTGAACCGCTGGCGCGTCGGCTTCGACATCGGCGGCACCTTCACCGATTTCGTGCTCTATGACGCCGCCGAAGGGTCGGTCATGCTGCACAAGCGCCTGACCACCCCGCACGATCCATCCGAGGCAGCCCTTGCCGGGCTCGACGAGCTGCTGGCGCAGCGCGGCATCGGCCACGGCGCGGTGGCCGAGATGGTGCATGGCACCACGCTGGTCACCAATGCGATCATCGAACGCAAGGGGGCGGCCCTCGGCCTGATCACCACCGACGGGTTCCGCGACATCCTCGAGATGGGAACCGAACAGCGCTACGACATCTACGACCTGTTCGTGGCCTTTCCCGATCCGCTGGTGCCGCGCGACCTGCGCCTGACGGTGCCCGAGCGGATCGACGCCCGGGGCGGCGTCGTGCGGCCGCTGGACGAGGAGGCCCTGCGCCGGGCGGCGCAGGCGCTGGTCTCGGCCGGCTGCGAGGCGGTGGCGGTCGCCTTCCTGCACGCCTATGCCAACCCGGCGCACGAGATCCGCGCCGCGGCGATCATCCGCGAGGCGTTTCCCGATCTGGCGGTCTCGGTCAGCCACGAGGTGGTGGCCGAGATGGGCGAATACCAGCGCACGGTGACCACCTGCGCCAATGCCTATGTGCAGCCGCTGATGCACCGCTACCTGGGCAGGCTGGAACAGGCACTGCGCGACCGTGGCTTTGCCGGCCCGCTTCGGCTGATGCATTCGGCCGGCGGGCTGGTCTCGCTCGATGTCGCCCGGCGGCTGCCCATCCGTCTGCTGGAATCGGGTCCGGCCGGCGGGGGGCTGGCCACGGCGCTGTTCGGCGCCGGCGCGGGCAAGGCCGACGTGATCTCCTTCGACATGGGCGGCACAACCGCCAAGGCCTGCATGATCGAGGATGGCCGCGTCGAGATCGCGCCGATGATGGAGGCCGCGCGCGTCCACCGCTTCACCAAGGGCTCGGGCCTGCCGATCAAGGCCCCGGTGATCGAGATGATCGAGATCGGCGCCGGCGGCGGGTCGATCGCGGCGCTGGACGAGGTGGGGCTGCTGAAGGTCGGGCCGCATTCGGCGGGCTCGGAACCCGGCCCGGCCTGTTATGGCCTCGGCGGCACCCAGCCCACGGTGACCGACGCGAACCTGGTGCTGGGCTATTACGATCCCGGCTTCTTCCTGGGCGGGCGGATGGCGCTGGACATCGACGCCGCCCGCGCCGCCATCGCCCGGGTCGCCGACCCGCTGGGCCTGAGCGTCGAGGCCGCGGCGCTGGGGATCCACAAGGTGGTGGTGGAAAGCATGGCCGCCGCCGCCCGGGTCCATCTGGTCGAACGCGGCAACGACCCGCGCAACTATGCCATGGTCGGTTTCGGCGGCGCCGGTCCCGCCCATGCCGCCGATGTCGCCCGGGTGATGGGCATTGCCGAGGTCATCATTCCCCCGGCCTCGGGCGCCGCCTCGGCGCTGGGGTTCCTGGCCGCCCCCCTGTCGCATGAATCGGTCCGCTCGCTGCGGGTGGAACTGGCCGAGGGCTTCGACGCCGCCGCGGTCAACCGCCTGCTCGCGGATCTCGAGGCCGAGTGCCGCGGCGCCCTTGCCGCCGCCGGGGTGGCCGATGCGGCGATGACCGTCGAACGCAGCGCCGACATGCGGCTCGTGGGTCAGATGCACGACATCGCCGTGCCGCTGCCCGAGGGCGAGATCGGCCCGGCGACCCTGCCCGCCGTGCGCGAGGCCTTTGTCGCCGCCTATGCCGCGCGCTACGCCCGGCCCTTCGACGGCGCCCGCTTCGAGGCGGTGAACTTCCGCCTGCGGGTCTCGGGCCCGGTGCCGCGGCTGTCGCTTGCGGGCGCCGCCGGCGGCGCCGATCCCGCCGCCCGGATCAAGGGCCGCCGGACCTGCTGGTTCGACGACGGGCAGCACGACACCGCGGTCTGGGACCGCTATGCCCTGCGCCCGGGGGACGAGATCCCCGGCCCCGCCATCGTCGAGGAACGCGAGGCGACGACCGTGATCGGGCCGCGCGACCGGATCCGCGTCGACGAGGGCCTGAACCTGGTGATCGCGGTCGGCGCGATGAAGGCCGCGCGCACGCTGGTCGCCGCCGGCATGGACCGCGTCGCAGCCGTCGCCGCGATCCAGTCCGACCCGATCGGGCTGGAAATCATGTGGTCGCGCCTGGTCAACGTGGTCGAGGAGATGTGGCACACCGTCTGCCGCACCGCCTTTTCGCTGGTCATCGCCGAAAGCCAGGACTTCGCCTGCGAACTTCTGGACAAGGACGGCGAGACCCTGGCCCACAGCCCCCGCGCCATGCCGGTCTTCAACCTGACCCTGCCGCGCGCAGTCAAGGCGCTGCTGGCCCGCTACCCGGCCGAGACGCTGAAACCCGGCGACGTGCTGGTTACCAACGACCCCTGGCTCTGCGCCGGCCACCTGTTCGACATCGCCGTCGTCACCCCCTGTTTCCGCGACGGGCGGCTTGTCGGGCTGATGGGGACGGTGGGGCATGTGTCCGACATCGGCGGCACCAAGGATTCGCTCAAGGCCCGCGAGATCTACGAGGAGGGGATCCAGATCCCCCCCATGAAGCTGTTCGAGGAGGGCCGGCCAAACGAGACCCTGTTCCGCCTGATCGCGCAGAACGTGCGCGGCGGCGAGCAGGTGATCGGCGACATCCATTCCTTCGTCGCCGCCAATGCCATCGGGGCCGGGCGGCTTCTGGCCTTCATGGACGACTACGGGATGGAGGATCTGGGCGCCCTGGCCGAGGTGGTGCAGGGCCTGTCCGAAGGGGCGATGCGGCAGGCGATCCGGGCGATCCCCGACGGCGACTATACGGCGACGATCACCAACAACCCGCTCGGCACGCCGATGACCTATCCGGTCAAGGTGCGCGTCGCGGGCGAACGGATCGTGATCGACTTCGCCGGCGCCCCGCCGCAGCTGGCGCAGGGGGGACTGAACTCGACGCTCAACTACACCGCCGCCCACGCCACCTATCCGCTGAAATGCATGCTGACGCCCACGGTGCGCGGCAATGCCGGCTGCTACCGTCCCTTCGAGGTGACGGCGCCCGAAGGCTCGATCCTGAACCCGACCTATCCGGCCTCGGTCAACCTGCGCACCAGGACGGGCTGGTATCTTGCGCCGAACATCTTTGCCGCGCTGGCCAGGGCCGCGCCCGATCAGGTGCAGGCCTTCACCGGGCTCGCGGTTGCCGCCACCATCTACGGCCGCGATGCCGCCGGCAGTTTCTATTCCGACATGCTGTTCTGCGGCGGCGGACAGGGCGGATCGGCCCGGGGCGACGGCCATTCGGCGCTCCTGTGGCCGACGTCGGCCGCCAATACCTCGATCGAGCTGATGGAAAGCCGGGCGCCGATCCTGGTGCTGGAAAAGACCTTCCTGCCCGACACCGGCGGCCCCGGGCGGCACCGCGGCGGGCTGGGCCAGCGCGTGCGCTTCCGCAAGCGGGTCGAGGACGGGCAGCCGACGCTGGTCTCGGTCTATCCCGAGGGGGTGGACAACCCGATCCCCGGCCTGTTCGGCGGCAGACCCGGAGGCGGGGCGCGGGGGCGCATCCTCGATCCCGCCGGGCATGTCCTGCACGACTGCGGCACGGGCGAGCTGGTCGAGCTGACCGGAACGCACCAGATCGTCGAACTGACGCTGGCCGGCGGCTCGGGCTATGGCGACCCGGCCGAACGCGACCCGCGCGCCATCGCCCGCGACATCGCGCTGGGGTTCGTCACCCCCGACCATGCCGCCCGCGACTACGGACACCGCACTACCCCGGCCGACACGCCCCAGGCGCTCGTCTGGGCAAAATGACCCACCGACAGGAGAGCGAAGCCATGACGACACCGACCCTTCCCGTTTCCCGCCGCGGCCTTCTCGGCCTCGCCGGGGCCGGCCTTGCGGCCATGACCTTCCCGCGCATCGCCGCCGCGCAGGGCCGCAACATCCTGATCATCTCGGCCGGCCAGGACATACCCAACTTCGACCCCCATGTGGCGACCGGCTATTCCGCCAGCTTCTTCATGCGCAACGTCTATGACCCGCTGGTGCGGGTGGCCGGCAATCCGCCCGAAGCCGCCCCCGCGCTGGCCGAAAGCTGGGAGATCGGCGCCGACGGGCGCAGCTATACCTTCCGGCTCAACCCGGCTGCGCGGTTCCACAACGGCGATCCGGTGACCGCCGAGGATGTGGTCTATTCCTTCGAACGGGCGCTGCGGCTGGCCAAGGGCAACAGCTGGATGATCCGCGGCATCGTCACCCCCGGCTCGGTCACGGCGGTGGACGCGCAGACCGTGCGCTTCGACCTTGCCGCACCCTTCGCCGCCTTTCTTGCGGTGCTGCCCTGGATCTTCGTCGTGAACAGGGCGCAGGTCGAGGCCAACCTGGGCGAGGATGACGGGCAGGCCTGGCTGATGGCCAACACCGCCGGGTCCGGACCCTTCTCGGTGCGCCGGGCCGAGCCGGGCACGCTTTACGAACTGGTGCGCCCCGAAACCGTCTGGCAGCCGGGCGCGGGCAACCTGACCGGGGTGATCTGGCAGATCGTGCGCGAGACCGCGAGCCAGCGCCTGATGCTTCAGCGGGGCGAGGTGCATATCGCCGTGGACCTCACCTCCGAGGACATGGACGCGCTGGAGGGCCGGCCCGGCGTGGTGCGGGTGATCGAGCCGGAATACCGGACCTTCTCGATCAAGATGAACACCGAACACGGGCCGATGGCCGACCTCAACATGCGCAAGGCGGTCTCCTACGCCACCAACTATCAGGCCATCGTCGAGGCGGCGGGCTATGCCGACCTGATGACCGGCCCGCTGCCCGACGGCATCCTCGGCCACGACCCGAACCTCGACGTGCCGCGGATGGATCTGGAGAAGGCCCGCGCCTACCTGGCCCGGACCGCCCATCCCCAGGGCGGCATCACGCTGAAGATGGTGCATGTCTCGGGGCTGGAACAGCAGCGCCGCTGGGCACTCATCATGCTCGACAGCCTCAAGGCGCTGAACATCGATCTCGACATCCAGCCGATGCTCTGGCCCGACATGGTCGCCGCCTGCCAGTCGCCCGAGACCTTCCCCGACCTGTTCCCGGTCTACCAGACCGCGAACTACGGCGACCCGGACAACATCGCCTTCGCGGCCTATCATTCCTCGCGCAACGGCGGCTGGCAGAACGCGGTCTACAACAACCCCGAGGTCGATGCGCTGATCGAGGCCGGACGGACCGAGACCGACGAGGCGCGCCGGATCGGCATCTACGGCGAGTTCCAGCGCAAGGTGGTTGCCGATGCGCCCGACATCTTCGGCGTGCTGGAGCGGCGCAAGCTGGGGCTGCGCGACAACGTGCGCGACTTCACCTTCGTCCCGGTCGCCTCGAACGCGGTCGAATGCCACCGCCTGTCCTTGGGCTGAGGTGCAACCCCCGGCGCGGCCGCTCGCCGCGCCGGGGCATCTCCGGGGATCGCCATGCTGCGCTTCATCCTGCGGCGTCTGCTGATGCTGGTGCCGGTCCTGTTCGGCCTTTCGGTGATGATGTTCGCCATCGCCCGGCTCTTGCCAGGCGACCCGGTGGCGCTGGCCGCCGGGCCGAACGCGACGCCGGCCGAGATCGCGGCCTATGCGGCCGAATTCGGCATGGACCGGCCCATCGTCGAGCAGTACCTGCGCTACGCCGGCGGGCTGCTGCAGGGTGATCTGGGCAGGTCGATCTTCACCCGCCGGGCGGTGGCCGACGACCTGGCCACCTATCTGCCGGCGACGCTGGAACTGGTTCTGGCCTCGATGCTGCTGGCGGTGGTCATCGGCATCCCGGCCGGGCTGGGCGCGGCGGTCTGGCGCAACCGCTGGCCCGACTATGCCTCGCGTGTCATCGCGCTCGGCGCGATCTCGATGCCGCGGTTCTTCCTCGGGCTGCTGCTGCAACTCCTCTTCGCCATGTGGCTGATCTGGCTGCCGCTGGGCGGGCGGTTTCCGATCATCCTCGACCCGCCGCCCTTCGTCACCGGCTTCCTGACCCTCGATGCGCTGATCGCCCGCGACGGCGAGGCGTTCGCGACCGCGCTGCGTCATCTCTGCCTGCCGGCCATCGCCATGTCGCTGTCGCCGCTGGCCACCATCATGCGGATGATGCGCGCCTCGACGATCGAGGTGCTGCAACAGGACTATGTCACCACCGCCCGGGCGGTCGGCCTGTCACCGCGGCTGATCGTGTTCAAGTATGTGGCCAGGAACGCGGTCTCGGCCACGCTGACGGTGATCGGGCTCTATTTCGGCTGGCTGCTGGGCGGGACGGTGCTGGTGGAAACCGTGTTCGACTGGCCCGGCATCGGGCTCTACGCCACCCGGTCCATCGTGTCGCAGGACTTCATGCCGGTGATCGGGGTGGCGCTGACCATCGGGCTGCTGTTCGTGCTGATGAACCTTCTGGTGGACATCCTCTATGGCGTGATCAATCCCAAGGTGCGCTACACATGACCGACATCCCCGCCCCGCAGGAAACTGCCCGCAGCCTTGCCTGGCGGCGCGGATGGTTCCGGTTCCGCCAGTCGGGCCTGTCGATGCTGGGCGCCGCGATGGTGCTGACGGTGCTGTTCTTCGCCCTGTTCGGCCCGGCCCTCGCGCCGTTTCCCGAACATGTCGCGGGCGGGGTGGACACCGGCAACCGCTTCAGACCGCCCGGCCTTGCCCATCCCTTCGGCACCAACGAACTGGGGCAGGACGTGCTCAGCCTGGTGCTGGCCGGCACGCGGGTCTCGGTGCTGGCCGGGCTGGGGGTGGTGGTGATCGCCGCCGTCGTGGGCGTGGTGATCGGCGCCATCGCCGGTTTCGCCGGCGGCTGGACCGACGAGATCCTGATGCGGCTGACCGACCTGAAGCTGACCGTGCCGGGCCTGATCCTCGCCATGGCTGTGGCGGCGGCGCTGGGACCGGGGATCGTCAACATGGTGATCGCCATCTCGCTGGCCTGGTGGCCCGGCTTTGCCCGACTGGTGCGGGGCGAGGTGCTGGCCAAGAAGGAAGAGGTCTTCGTCACCGCCGCCCGCGCCATCGGCGCCAGCCCGGCGCGGATCCTGTTCCGGCACATCCTGCCCAACATCGTCTCGCCCGTGGTCGTCAAGATGTCGCTCGACATGGGTTTCGCCATCCTGACCGTGGCGAGTCTGGGGTTCATCGGCATCGGGGTGCGCCCGCCGACGCCGGAATGGGGCACGCTGCTGTCCATCTCGCGCAGCTACATGCCCGATTTCTGGTGGACGGCGGTGTTTCCGGGGCTGGCGATGTTCCTTGCCATCTTCGGCTTCAACCTCCTCGGCGACGGGCTGCGCGACGTGCTCGACCCGCGGGCGCGGCGCTGAGATGGCACTGCTCGAGATCCGCGACCTGCACCTGAGCATGCGCAGCTTCGACGGCGAGGCGCATGTGCTGAACGGCATCGACCTGGCCGTGGAACGGCGCGAGATCTGGGGGCTGGTGGGCGAGACCGGCTGCGGCAAGTCGCTGACCGGCCTGTCGGTGTCGCGCCTCGTCCCCTCGCCCCCGGCACGGTATCTGCGCGGCGAGATCCGCTTCGACGGGCAGGATCTGCTGCCGCTCACCGAGGCGCAGATGCAGGCGCTGCGCGGGCACCGGATCGGCATGATCTTCCAGGATCCGACCACCAACCTGAACCCCGTCTTCCGCATCGGCACCCAGCTTGTGGACGTGGCGCTGGCCGCCGCCCGGCGCGACCCCGCGATCCTGCCGCCCCCCGGCGGACGGCGGGGCGCGCGGGCGCTGGCGCTGCGGATGCTGGAAAAGGTCGGCATCCCCGATGCTGCGGCCCGGCTCGACGACTATCCGCACCAGTTCTCGGGCGGGATGCGGCAGCGGGTCCTGATCGCCATGGCGCTGATCGGCCGCCCCGACCTGCTGATCGCCGACGAGCCGACGACGGCGCTTGATGTCAGCGTCCAGGCGCAGATCCTTGCCTTGCTGAAGGCGATGGTGGACGAATTCGGCATGGGCGTGGTGCTCATCACCCACAA